>CAIYVZ010000046.1 GCA_903929755.1 uncultured Acidobacteriia bacterium | reverse complement strand
TGCCCATCAGGTACTCATCAGCCTCGGTCCCGCCGGTCTCCTCGCACCGCCAGTCGAAAAATGCCCGGTAACCGCTTCGCCGATCCGGTTTACATGATTCCGAATGCATGTCGCCTTTTTTCATCCCGACAGGCTCCTAGCCTTTGGGTTGTTATTTGTTCTCGTCCTGCAGGCGCAACAGGCTGCGGGCCCGGCGGTTCGGGCCGCCGACGAAGTGGGCTCGCCCCTGATCAGGAGTTTCACCCCGAAGAACTATAAGGCATCTCCGCAAAACCTGGCGGTAACCCAGGATAGCCGGGGCATCCTCTACTTCGCGAACACCGAATGCGTTCTGGAATACGACGGGGTTAGCTGGCGCCGGATTCCGCTGCCGGGTGGTGCGCCGGCCCCATCCGTGGCGACCGACGGATCCCTGGTCTATGTGGGTGGGCTTGGAGACTTCGGCTATCTCGAGCCTGATGCTCAGGGCGGTATGACATACCGGTCCCTTACCGCCCTGATTCCGCCGGAGGCAAGGAACTTTCGGGATGTCAGAACCATCATCCCGACGCCGCAGGGAGTCTATTTCGGGGCTTATGAAGGTATTTATCGCTGGTCCCGCACGGACGGAAAACTCCGGGCTTGGAAACCACAAATCAGGTTTGGACGCCTGATCGGGGCGGCAGGAACGGTATGGGTCGTGTCTCAGGGGCAAGGTCTGTTGCGCATGTCTGGGGACAACCTGCAGCCAGTGAAGGGCGGTGAGCGCCTGAGCAGCACGGAACTACGGTCGATCTTCGAGCGGGGGCAGGGTCTGGAACTGGCAACCTTCAAGGGGATTCTGCGCCTGCGCGAGGGGAACCTGGAAGCAAAGATCGGCAACGCCGCGAAGTTACTTGGGGAGGGGCAGATATACGCGGCCGCACCTCTGCGCAGCGGATCTTTGGCTGTTGCGACCAGACTGGCGGGCGTTTTCCTGCTCTCTCCGGATGGACAACTGGAAAGGCGCATCGATAAAGACCATGGCCTGCTGGCCAATGCGACGAGCAGCATTTTTGAGGATCGCGAAGGGGGCGTTTGGGTAACATCTACCGCTGGTCTGGATCGGGCGAATTTGGCAATGACCAGGTTCTCCCACAGCGAGGGACTACAGGGCTCCGCATACACGGTGGCCAGGTATCAGGGCGTTGTTTACGTGGGCACGGATCAGGGCCTGTTTCGGCTGACGGGAAGCCTGAAGACGCTCGCCGCTTTTGAGCCAGTGACGGGAGCGAATGGCCTTGTATCCGCGATGGCGGAGACACCCGATGGGCTGCTGGTGGTATTCCCTGATGGCATCTACTCCGTTGTGGGCGCGAAGGCAACACTCGCCATGGCCACACACGCGCCCTTCGACGTCTCGCTGTCGTCGCGCGATCCAGGACTTGCCTATGTGGCTGCCCGCGAGTCGGTCTTTTCCATGCGGCTGGCAGGCGGCAAGTGGAAGCAGGAGCGGACGTTCCCGGGAAGCTCGGAGGACTTCCGATCTGTGCTTGAAGGCCCGGACGGCGTGGTGTGGGCGGCCACGCAGAAGGACGTTGTTCGAATTGACTGGCGTGAGACGGAGGCGCGCGTCAAACGGTTTGGTGCAGACGCGGGTGTTCCGGCTGGCTTCAAAAACATCTATCGAATTCGGGGCGAGGTGGTTGTTGCAACACCAAAGGGCCTGCGGGCCTTCGAGCCAGGAAAAGGTATCTTCGTTCCCTGGCTGGGCGCAGGACGCGAATTTGCAGATGGGTCCAGACCCGTATCGCTCGTTCGGGAGGCGCCCAACGGAGGGCTATGGATCTCCGGCGATGGATATCACGGGGAACTTGTGCCCACCAGCAAGGGAGCCTGGACATGGAAGCCGATGACGCTGGGGCAGGCCGAACTGGCCGAGCTTTACGCGGTCCTGCCGGAAGGCGACGGCACGGTTTGGGCTGCGGGAACAGATGGTTTTCTGGCGCGGTATACACCGCAGGCGCAACCGACCGCTCCGGACTTTTCGGTGTTCGTCAGGCGCGTGCAAACACAGGGCGGATCTATTGCTTACGACGGCGCTTACGCTGGTTTGGGTGACAGGAAGCCTGCGCGAATCGGGCACGAAGACAACTCGCTGCGGTTTGAATTCGCCGCCCCCTGGCTGAACGATCAGAACCGGGTGGAATATCAGGTCAGGCTGGAGGGTGCGGATTCCGCATGGTCGAACTGGAGCCAGGAAACCACAAAGGACTATACGCATCTTTGGGAAGGCACGTACCGATTCCTGGTGCGGGCCAAGAACGGCGCGGGGACGGTTAGCAGGCAGGCTGCCTTCGGTTTTTCAGTGCAACCACCGTGGTTTCGAACGTGGCCTGCTTATCTCTTCTATGTAACGGCGCTGGGCCTGTCGTTCTGGAGTCTGCTGAAGTGGCGGGTAAGCAAACTGGAGGCTGAGAAAGCGCAACTGGAGCAGATTGTTGAGGAGCGGACTGAAGAGATCCGGGAACAGCGCGACCAGATTTTGGTAGAGCAGGAAAAGTCAGAGACGCTGCTGCTGAATATTCTCCCCGCGTCTGTCGCGGAAGAACTGAAGCGCAGCGGCATAGTTCAGCCGCAAAACTATGACGAAGTAACGGTCTGCTTTACCGACTTTGCCGGCTTCACGCTGTCGAGCGAAGCGTTGCCGGCCGGAGAGCTGGTTTCGGCCCTGCACGAATACTTCACCTCGTTCGACGAGATTGTGGAAGAGTTCGGACTGGAGAAACTGAAGACCATCGGGGACGCTTACATGCTGGTGAGCGGTTTGCCAAAGCCCCGCGCGGCGCACGCGGTGGACGCGGTGCTGGCAGCTTTGAAGATGGTGGAGGCCGTGGAGGAACTTGCTCTGCGCGGAGAAGGTCCGGTGTGGCAAGTTCGCGTGGGTCTTCACAGCGGCCCGGTGGCGGCAGGTGTGGTGGGCGTCCGCAAGTTCGCGTTCGATATTTGGGGCAATACCGTGAATCTGGCGTCGAGGATGGAATCTTCGGGTGCAGTGGGCCGGGTGAATCTATCGGAAAGCACGTGGGCTCTGGTGGAAGAGTTCATCGAATGTGAAGAGCGCGGCCATGTGCAGACGAAGGACAAGCGGGATCTGCGCATGTACTTCGCGGAGGGATTGAAGCCGGAGCTTTCGGAGCCCGGGGAGTTCGCCCGCAGATATCGTATTCGCTTTGGAATGGACCCGTCCTACGAGATATCGGTTGCGAAAAAAGTGGTACTCTGAGGGCACGGAGAGAGCATGAAGATTTTGGCGGCATTTTTGATCTTGCTACCGACGGCGACGGCGCAGTTCCGCGGCCCCGGCCTGCCCCCGCCTATCGTTGTTCCCTCCGCAGGAGCTCTGGGCGGTGGCTTCGCAGGCCAGGGCAGCAGCCGTCCGCTCGGCGGCATTGCGCCACCTTCATTCCCCGGCGGTGTGCAGCCCAAGCCGGCACCGGCGAACGGCAGTCCTTATCGCTATTACGGCCCGGTTTACTACATGCCGAGCGCTGCGGAAGTTGAAGCGCTGGACCCTTCGCAGTCGGCGAATGCGCCGTATCATCCGGCTAATCCACCGGTTCGGCAAACAGCCGTGGGGCGCGCCACGTCAGCCGTTCAGTTCAGTGGCGCGGCCCCGGCAACCCAGCCCCAAACCGTAATCGTGAATCAGTATTTCGGGAAAGATGGCCCGGACAATACAACCAAAGTGACTTCGGGCGGCGGCAGTGGAGAAACGGCAGTGACGACGCGCGAGTATTACATGATCGCGTACAAGAATCGGCACGTCGTGACGGCGCTGGCGTACTGGCTGGATGGGGATACGCTGCACTACGTTACGGGGGAGAATGCGCACAACCAGTCGTCACTGGCGCTGATTGATTTGGAGATGACGACTCGGCTGAACGCGGACCGTGAAGTTCCGTTTGTGGCACCTGGTAAGTAGCTGAAGCCCGCAGGCTACCGGGCGGGCATGGAATCCGCTGCCAGCATTTCTACCGCATTTCCTGCAGGGTCGTAGATATAGCAGGATCTTGTGCCGTCGCGGTGCGTCTTCAGCACCCCGTACTTTTCAGCATCGTCGGTGACGAAGCCGAGGTGACCAGGGTGCTGGCCCGGCAACACGAGGGCGATTCCGGTATTGGCGAACTTGAGCATGGCCCAACTGGCATCCTGATACGCCACCTCACACTTCATATTGCTGGTGTACCAGGTGACGGCGGCGGCAATATCGGGAACCACAATGGCGACATGATCGAGACGGTCCAGAGTTGTTTGATCCGGCGCAGTGTTCATGCCTTCATTATCGCTCCGCTTATGCCGCTACAGAACGGCGACGAAGCCTTCCCAGGCAGCGATGGCGTTCTCGAAATGCATCCGGGCGTCTTCCGAGATACGCATCATAGTCTGGTCGTCATGGACGGGGTCATGATGAAACAGGAAGAGGCGCCGGACACCGGCTTCGCGAGCCACCTGCACGGCGTTGAGCCAGGTACTGTGGCCCCAGCCGCGATGAGTCTCGTATTCGGCCGGCGTGTACTGCGCATCGCAGATCAGAATATCCGCACCCTGCGCCTGCTGCCGAAGGACCTCGTCGAGACGGGGATCCCCGTGTTCGTAATCTGTGGCATAGACGATCACGGCATCGCCAACCTCAATGCGGTATCCGGTGGCGCCCTGCGGGTGGTTCAGCTCAAAAGGGGTGATTCGCGCGGAGCCGAGTTCAATAACCCCGTCGCGGGCGATGGTGTGGAAGTTCCGCTGCGCCGCCACCTGGTCAAATTTAACCGGGAAGTAAGGTTGCGCCATCTGGCCTTCCAGGGTCTCCTGCAAAGGCCGGCCCTGGATGCCGGAGTAAAACGACACTTCGTTTTTCGGCCCGTAGATGGGCGCGAAGAAAGGCACACCCTGGATATGGTCCCAGTGGAAGTGGCTCAGGAAGACGTGCGCCTGAATGTTTTGGCCGCCCGCCTCCTTTATCAGGTTCTGACCCAGGTTGCGGATACCGCTTCCGGCGTCCAGAATGATGCACTGGTCGTCAGCCGTGCGAATTTCAACGCACGACGTATTACCACCAAAGGTAAGATTTTCGATTGTGGGGGTGGGGGTAGACCCCCGGACACCCCAAAATCGGAGTTGAGCGTTTGCGTCAGCCATTTTTAAGATGCCATTTTCGCCCGGATACGCTTTCGGGCGGCCTTATCTTCCTCTAATTTGATCGCTTCGGTGTAAGCCGCGTGCGATTGATCGATCTGCTTTAGTGCGTGGTGAGCGTCGCCAGCCTGTTCCCACAATGAGGCGTTGCCTGATTCTACCTTGAGAGCCGCTTCGAGTTGCTCCAGAGAGGCTTCGGGCTGATTCGCTTTGAATAACTGACCGGCCAGCGCAATACGGGCGGCAATGTACTCGGGGCGGGCGGCGATAACTTCACGGTATTGCTCAATTGCGGAGGCGGGATCACCCCGTTTGGCATAGAGTTCGGCCAGGGCGAGGCGTGAGGCCAGAAAATCGCTTCTGGCCGCCAGAATCTGCTTCCAGTTGTCGATGGCCTCGTCTTCACCCCGTTTACTGCCGGAAAGCAGAAGAGCGAGATTATGCCGGGTGGGAACGGAGGCAGGATTTTTTTTCAGCGCGTCGCGGTAGAGCTTCTCGGCTTCGGCAGTGCGCCCTTGTGAGGCTTTGAGAGAACCGAGGGCGTTGAGGGGTTCGGCAGAGTCGGGCGCGAGCACGGCCGCGCGGCGATACGCAGTTTCGGCTTCGCGGCGGCGGTTGGTCCGCTGGTAAATGAGCCCGAGATTATAAGGCAGGTACGCGTATTGCGGTGTCACCTTCATGCCCTGCTGGTAGGCACGGACCGCGCCTTCCGTATCCCCGGACTCCACATAAGCCAGCGCCAGATTGTGGAGAGGATAGGACCAGTTGGGCGCCAGGCGTGCCGCGTCACGGAACGCCGGAATGGCTTGCGGGAACGACGCCTGCTCCAGGTAAGCGATCCCGAGGGCGTTGTAGCCGTACGCCTCGCCTGGATCGATCCGGACGGACTTTTCAAGAAGATCGGCGGCACCCGCGAAGTTTTTTTCGAAGAGCATGGCACGGCCGGCGAAGAAGTTGTCGCGCCCCTGAAGGTAGAGCGATTCCGGGGTAAGCCGCATGGCAGCTTCCATGTAGCGGGAGCCGGCGTCGAAATCGCCCTTAGTCTGCGGAGTCTGGTCACCCGCCAGGTAGCGAAGCAAAACCTGCTGCGCCATGTTTTCCAGCGCGATACGGAGAGAGTTCTCCTGCATCTGAGCGAGTTCCGGCTTCAGTTCGGCACGCAGTTTCGCCAGCATGTCGAAGGCGCTGCCCTGCTCGCCGGGCAGGAGTTTTTTGTCGCGGATTGCGGCCTGAAAGGCTTCCACGTCGCGGCGGGCTTCATCGCTTAACGGAATATCATCGGCGGCTGAGGCGATAAAGAGAGGTCCGCCATTGCGCGAATCGAAGAGCGACTTGAAGCGGGTGATGTTGACGCCCGCTCTCGATACGTCTGAGAGCTTCGTCGCGTTTTCCATATTCCCGAAATCGCGGGGGTGCTGTTTACTGCCTGTCTTGCCGGGGACATCGCCGCGGACGTAGTCGATGAGTTCCCCAGCCGTGACGGATTTGTCTTTGTTCTCATCACCCTGGCCTTCCAGCGCCTGCAGAATGGACCAGGTGAAAGCGCCGTGACCGCCACCAAACTGGGTGCCTTCGGTAGCCAGCTCTTTCGGGCGGGAAGCCATGAGCCCCAGCATTTCACCGGGAGCTTCCCCCAGCTTTTCCACTACCGCCGCAATAGAAGCGGGTTTCGTATTCCCGATAGTGGCGGCCCGGCAGACGTCAGCAAGCAAGACGACGCGGCCAACTTGTGAGAGTTCTTCTTCCACAAGCTTTTGGAGTTCTGCCATGGGCATGGCTGTGGTGGAGAGGTCCTGCGGATCGGAATCGTAGGTGACAAGGTACGCTCCACGCGTATCAACCGTGCCATGCCCGGCCAGCAGGATGAAGACCGTATCCTTCTTGCCTGGACGGGATTTCAGGAAAGTGTGGAAAGCGTTACGGAGCGCCGCGGTGGTGGCCTGTTCATCGGAGAGCACCAGCATCTGGTCGGCAGGAACACCGCCGCCCGCTTTGGTGCCCAGGAAATCGCCAAAAGCTTTTGCATCGGCGCCAGGGAACTGCAGCCAGAGCTCCTGCGGGAGCTTCTGGTACTTGCCGATACCAACAATCATGGCGAAGGTTTTCGCGTCGGGCGAGATGGCGGCAGCCTTTATAGCCGCTTCCGTGGCCAGGTTCTCTTCCAGTTCGAAAACACGACCGCGAATCCATACTGCGTCTGGCCAAATGGCAATCGCCTTGCGATACATGGCGAGGGCGTTGGCTCCGAGTTTCGCCCGCTCAAAGACGGAAGCCTCCTCCACCAGAGCCTGCGCGTCATTCGGGTCAGCTTTCAATGCTTCTTCAAACGGTGCCAACTGAACCTTCACTGCGGCCGGCAACGCAGCGAAAGCGACAATATCGCCTTCCGGTTTGGCGAGACCGCGAGTCATGCTCACCCCGTAGTGCTGTTCCGAGGCGGGCGAAACCCGGGCGACGGTGGGAAGGTAGCACGTGTTGGCCGGTTTAGTAGCGCCGATTTTCCCCGACCGTACCTTGACCTGCTGGGTATCGAGGAGAACTTCGCTCGAAGGATCCAGCATTTGGGATGTCTTGCTGGGGCAGTAAACAAAGGCAACGGAGGCTCCGGCGGACTGCAGGGAGTCGCCGGAGAACAGGATATCGCCGGCGCGCGTGGCCAGCGGGGTCGCCGTCTTGGCGCGCAGCACCTTGCTCCCGCCGGGGGACAATACAAGCCCGACCGGCTGTTCTTTCGGCGCGTCGCCCCGGAGGGAGAAGACCGCCAACAAAGCTGCTGCCGCTACCCGTTTCATTGAGTTCCTTTACCCACTATTCCGACCCGCAGGAAATCAGGCCGCAGCTTTTGCCTGCTTTGCCTGCTTTGCCTGCTCCGCCTTCTCATGGTTCTTCGCCTGCATTTCCGGGTACTTCTCATTCAGATCGGCGATTCGCTCCGCATCCAGAAGAGACGTAACGGAATAAAGCTTCATGAGATCGGTTTTGCCCTTCACCGGGACGGCTCCCATGTATATGGTGTCAATTTCACCATGTAACATTTCATTGGACTCTTCACTCATTAACAGTCTTGAATGTTGATCCTTGTTGAGGCTTTCCAGCCGCGATGCCATGTTGACGGTGTTACCCAGCACCGTAAATTCCAGTTTGTCCTGTGAACCGACGTTGCCGATAATCACTTCGCCGACGTGATACCCGGCACCGGTCTTGAACCCGCAAACCTCGTTCACAACAATTTCAGCGGCACATTTGGTGCAGCGCAGGACGTGATCGCCGGGAACAGCTCCGGGGTCGTCATCGCAGAAAACGGCGAGGATACCGTCGCCGATGAACTTGTTCACATGGCCACCGTACTTAACGATCAGGCCGACCATAGTGGACATATAGATGTTGAGCAGATCGACGACAACAGCCGGGTCCTTCGACTCGCAAAAGGCCGTGAAGCCACGAATGTCGGTAAAAAGGATGGTGACCAGCTGACGTTTGCCGGTCATCGAGATTTTTTCGCTGTGCTCGAGCGACGTGGCTACCTGCCTGCCCACGAACAAGCCGATGGCGTTCTTGAAGAACGTACTCTTCTTTTCGGCCGTGGCGAAACGGTAAACGATGCCGCCAACCAGTGCCCACGCGAACGACAACCCGATTTGCGAGGTGGAGAGCAGCAGGCCCTGACGGAAGAGAAGGTGGGTTCCCACCATCAACAGCGCAAGGGCGAGCGTAGCGAGAGCAAGCGTATGGGAAACAGCAAACGCCACGGAAATGGCGACGCACACCGAGGCCGCGACCGTTAGCGCGGTGATACGCCCCCACTCAGGCACCGGTTTCAGGTACTCCCCGGACAGAAGAGTCCGGATCACGTTGGCGTGAATCTCAACTCCGGGCGTGGTGTAGGCCGGGGGCGGCGCATCTTCCGCACTCACTCCGGTCGTCTTATTGGACAGGGCCGTGAAGGCCGTATAAAAAGGAGTGGCTCGGCGGTCTTCGCGGCTGTCATCGCCCAACAGGACAACCTTGCCCCCAAACCATTGTTTCAGTTTCTCTGTATCGCCCGCGTCGAAAGCCTGGAGCACGTCGATCAGGGATACTTTCGGGAAGGTGTAGGGCGGCCCGGCGTAATTGATGGTCAGCTGGTGGTCGGCCGTGACGGGGATTTCATGGTCGGCAAGAAACAGCCGGTCCTGCTCACCCTTCGCGGTTTTCACGACTACGTCTTTGCCTAAATACTTCTCTGCTGCACGAAGAGCCAGCGTGCTGTTCCAGACATTGTCGTCGCCACGGGCGATTAACTCCTGGAGACGGATGAAATCGTCACTGTCGGCGGTGAGCTTCGGACTACCGAAGGTGCCAAAAAAGGCAGCCATTTTGTTCATGGGAACCATGAAGTCGGGATTGTCCTGCTGGTTTTTCGGGATCTCCACCACCGCGCAAATGACCGGCATTTGGGCAGAGACCTCAGTAAACGCCTCGGAGAGATCCGCATCGCGAGTGGTGCGTTTCCCGTCAACCGTAGTCTCATACTTTTCTACGTTGATGAGGAAAGCATGGTCGATGACCATAACCTTGCCGCCTCCGGCTGCGACGGCGCGCATAGCCTTACCGTAAAGAGGCTGCCAAAACAGGGTAGGATCCGGAACTGCCTTCAGCGTCTTGTCATCGACATAGATAACGCGAAAGTCTTTGGTGGCCGTTTCGGGCAGCTTGCCCCGAAGAACGAAGTGAGCATCCTGCGCCTTCAGGTCCAACTGTTTAAAAAACTCAACATTGCCCATCAGAAGCGTGGCGACGACGCTCCCCATGGCAATGGCGATACAGAAGAGGATTTTCTTTACAAGCTTATTCATCGAGACTCTTGAATTTTACTATCCGGCAATGTGCGGTGTGCGGCTTCCGACGCTCTATTTCATTGTCGGGTACGGCTGGTACTCCCAAAGCCTCAGATACCGCCGTGCACGTTGAGTGCCACGGCATCAGGGCTTGCGGCCGAGGAGGGTCCGGGGGATGCCCGCAAGGTCTGATCTTATTTGTACATCGCGCCAGCCTGCGACCAGCTCGGTTAGAGCCTCGGCCTGGCCAAAGCCGAATTCGAGGGCAAGAAGGCCACCGGATTTGAGGACCCTGGCAGCTTCGGGGATCAGGCGGCGGTAGATGTCCAGGCCGTGAATTCCGGCGAACAGCGCCAGATGGGGTTCCCAGTCGCGGACTTCTCTCTGCATGGTGGGAGCTTCGGTATCGCAGACATAGGGCGGGTTCGAGACCACGCCGTCGAGGGAGCAATCAGCAACGGCTGTCAAAAGGTCAGATGCGGCAAAAGAGACCGGGGCTTCGAGCGCGGTGGCGTTTCCGGCAGCAACTTTGAGGGCTGCGAGGGAGATGTCCACCGCAAACACCTTATGGTGAGGGGCTTCGAGCGCGAGGGAAACGGCTATGGCACCGGATCCGGTCCCAACATCAACAATTTTCGCGGGTTGCGGTAAAGCATGCAGCACCGCCTCCACCAGGTGCTCCGTTTCCGGTCTCGGAATCAGAACGTCGGGAGTAACCCGAAACTCTCTGCCGTAAAACTCCTGGCGCCCGGTGATGTACTGCGTGGGCTTTCCCTTCATCCGATCGTTCAGATAACGCCCGTAGTGGATCCACTCTATTTCGCGGAGTTCCTGTTCGGGATGAGCGAAAAAATACGATCTTTCGCAGTGCAGTGCGTGTGCCAGCAGGACTTCGGCGTTCAGACGAGGTTCAATGACTCCGGCACCCTCCAGCAGTTGCATGCCTTGCCGGATGGCGGCTCGAATGTCTAAAAAACCTGTCTGGGGCAAATCGGCGGTCAGGCCGTCGCGCCTTCCCGAAGCTTTTCCGCCTGGAAGTGAGCGATCACACCATCAATAATGGCCTCGACGCGACCCTCCATCACCAGATCGAGCTGGTGGAGAGTGAGGCCGATCCGGTGGTCCGTGAGGCGGTTCTGCGGAAAGTTGTAGGTGCGGATCTTTTCACTGCGGTCACCGCTACCAACCATGCTGCGCCGTTCCGCGCCGATGGCACTCTGCTGCTTTTCCAGCTCCATTTCGTAGAGCCTGGAACGAAGAACGCGCATGGCCTGCGCACGGTTCTTAATTTGCGACTTTTCGTCCTGACAAGAAACGATAGTATTTGTGGGCAGGTGAGTGAGGCGAACGGCCGATTTGGTGGTATTGACCGACTGACCGCCAGGCCCCGAGGAACAAAAAGTATCGATCTTCAGATCCTTTTCCTCGATCTTGATTTCCACATCGTCGGCTTCGGGCAGGACGGCAACCGTAATGGCCGAGGTATGGACGCGACCCTGGGTTTCGGTAGCCGGAACCCGCTGCACGCGGTGAACGCCGCTCTCATAGCGGAGCTTGCTGTAAACCTTGTCACCCGAGATGAGCGCCACCACTTCTTTGTAGCCCCCGACATCGGAATGGCTGACCGAGCTGACTTCCACCTTCCAGCGCTGGGTTTCGGCGTAGCGGGAGTACATGCGGAAGACTTCGTAAGCGAACAGAGTCGCTTCGTCGCCACCGGTACCCGCACGGATTTCGAGGACCACGTCCTTTTCATCCAGAGGATCTTTGGGCAGCAAGAGGACCTTGAGTTCCTCTTCAATCTTTTCGATAGCCGGGCCCAGGCTCGCAATCTCGATTTCCGCGAGTTCGCGCATGTCGGGATCGGATTCGGTAAGCATGGACTGCGCCTGCTGTAACTGCTCGGCGGCAACCTTGTATTCACGGTATTTGCCGACAATCTCAGCCAGGTCTTTGTGGGCCTTGGAGATTTTGCGGTACTGGTCCGGATCGGCGATGATCTCCGCATCCGCCATCTGGTTGGTCAGGTCCTGAAAGTGATTCTCGATCTGGTCGAGTTTGTCACCGTATTTTACTGCCGCGCTCATGCAATCACCAATTCGCCGCCCTGTTTCGTCTCAAGTGCCATGGCGCCGTTCAGCGCGATGATTGCCACTTCGGCCTGATCATCCGAGGGCTCTTTCGTTGTAATACGTTGCATCCACAGGCCGGGCGCGGCCATCAGGGCAAGGACACCGCCGCGGCGTTTGGCCGCAAAGCGGATCAGTTCGTAGCTGGCTCCCGTAATAACGGGCAACAGCGCAATGCGGATGGCGAATTTCGCCACAAAGCCCTGCACCGGGATCAGCATGTAGACCAGCATGGAGATAAACATGATGACGAACATGAAGCTGGTGCCGCAGCGGGGGTGGAACGTGACAAATTCCTGGGCGTTCTTCACGTTGACAGGCTTGCCGGATTCGAAATTGAAGACAACTTTGTGCTCGGCACCGTGATAGGCGAAGACGCGTTTAATGTCTCTGGTCCGCGAGAGCAGGAAGAGGAACACGACAAAAATGACGAGACGGATGGCGCCATCAACCGCATTGAAAGCGATCTGACCCTTGAGGACCGGCGCCCACTCGGCGAGCATACTGGCCAGCTTCAGGGGGAGGAGCTTGTACATAACAATGAAGAAGCCGACGGAGAAAGCGATTTGCACGCCCATCATCCAGTTGGAGACTTCTTCTTTTTTGGCAGGTGTTTCGCCAGGCTTGGTTTCGTCCATCGCGGCATTGGCCGAGAACTGGAGGGCCTTCATACCCAGGCTCATGGCCTGGCCGAGGACCCCGAGACCGCGGAGAACCGGCAGTTTCAGGAGGGGGTACTTTTCCGACGGGCGTGCGACGGGCATCTCTTCGGTGACGACTTCGCCATCGGCCTTGCGGACCGCCACGCAGTAGGAGTGCGGGGCACGCATCATCACGCCCTCCATGACGGCCTGGCCGCCGACGAGAGTCTCCTCACCAGCCTCCAGGATGGGGAGCATCTGGACGTGAGCAAAAAGGCGGAAAAAATTAACGATGGATGGAGGCAGGTGCACTAAAAGTCCTCTGGGTACTCTTTCAGTATAAGTGGATGCGCGGGATGGGGTGCGGGGTTCAGGGGGCGGTACTAAGGCGACGAAGGGCAGCTGCGGCGTTTTGGGCCACCTGGGGTTCACGATCGGCGGTCGCTACCCGGAGTTCATCGATGGCGGATTTGGTATCGCCCTGGGCCAGGAGAACAGTGGCCAGGTCGAGGCGGATTTGGCCAAGGTCGGGGCGCAGCACGATGGCCTGGCGGTATTCCCGCAGGGCCTCTGCCCAGGCACGCTGGCCGGAATAGATGCCAGCCAGTAAGATGTGCGCTTCGGGCATTTCGGGGACGGCCTTCACGGCTGCTTCCGCGGTAGTGCGGGCTTCCGTGGCCTGCTGGCTGCGGGAGAGCGCCAAAGCCAGATCGTAAAGATGCGGGCCGAACCCGGGACGAAGGCTCACGGCTTTGCGGAAACTGAAGATTGCCTCGGGCGTGCGGGGACCGGCCATCAGGACACGCCCCAGCCAGTCCCAGGCGGAGGCATCAGCCGGATCCATACGAAGGGCCTGGCGCAGAGCTTTCTCGGCCTCGGGCATCTGGCTGGAACTGGCAAGGACTTCACCGAGGCGAGTCCAGCCTTCGGGAATATCGGGATCGAGGGCCAGTGCCCGCCTGAGTTGGGTAGCGGCGACAGGGGCCTGGCCCTGCGCAAAAGATACCAGCGCACGCTGAAAAAGCAGGTTTGGATCTCGGGGGGCAGCTTTCAGTGCCCGATCAAGGACGAGGGCGGCAGACGCGAATTTATCCCCGCCGACCGAGGCGGAGAGCTGGGCCAGACCAAGTTGAGCGGTCACGGAATCGGGTTTGAGGGCCAGAGCTTGCTTGTAGGCAACAGCGGCTTCGTCGTGCTTCCCCAGCTTTTGCCACGCCTCCGCCAGGGAAAAATACCATACCAGTTCGGTCGGTTTCCGCCGTCCGATTTCCGACGCCAGCAGGGTGGCTCCTGCAGCCAGGTTATTGCCACGCTGAAGCTGGGCGAGTCCGATATAGAGGGGACCGTCGGGCTGGGTCGCCAGGTCCCGCGGGCCGTAGGGGACCACCGCCCCCCTGTATTCCTGTGCTTCGGCGACATGACGCTCCGGAATTTCGGCCAGCAGATCACCTGGAGGCGGGCGGCGCTGGATGAGGTGATCCGTGAAAACGGTGTGGACCACGTCTGCCGGACGTCGCTTCGGCATGTGACATCCGGCACAATCCGCAGCGGCGGTATGGCGTCCGGCGGCAACCGAAGCGGTGAAGGTGGCAGCATGGCAACTGCGGCATTTCGCATCCATATTGGTTTCCAGCTGGTGGGGATTGTGGCAGGTGACGCAGGTCAGCCGCCCTTCGCTCTTCAGGAAACACTGCGACTTCATCATGCGGTAGGCGGAACTGCCGACGATCTCGAATTTATCGTCGAAACCCTTCCCCGGGGCGTGATCAAAGAACAGGAGAAAGTCGGTGAGGGGTTGCCCGGGAACGTACGAAAACGGCCCCCGATTGACGCGCCGAATGAGCGCAGGAATCTCTGTGCTGGTGGATTCCAGATGGCACTGCAAACAAACTTCCAGCTGCTTTTGAGGAGTTTGGCGCGCCGGATTCAGGATGGTAGCTGCGCTGGGAGCCTTCACATGTGCCTCCCCCGGCCCGTGGCAGCGTTCGCAATCAATGCCCTCCGCCAGCATGGCCGGGAAAACCGGATTACCCATTTCCACGGGCTTCGGAATCTCGGGGTAGGCGTTGTGGCAGGAGTAGCACTCGTAGGAAATAAAGCGCCGCGTGAGGGGGTGCCTGGTGTCGAACTGGGGACTCATACCCCAGTAGCCGCCCTTCTCCGAATACCAACTGATGGGGAGCTCCACCAGCCCGCCCTGCGGACGGCGAGTCAAATACGTCCTGGAATGATTCCCGGAACCAAGAATGTAATCGACCCGGTACTCCTCGACGTTGGTTTCTTTGCCGTCGAACCCGACCTGCCAGCGCTTCTGGAAGAACTGGTTGCCGCGCCGCGTCATGGCGTAGCGGGTCGCCGAAAGCTGGTGCTCAAACGTATTGTTCCTGGTGTAGTCTTCAACGATATTGGCGGGACTGGGGCGATAAAAACTCCGTCCCATACCAGTTGAAAAATAGCGGCTCGCCGCTTCCTGATGGCAGGTGGCGCAGACCTTCGCCGGAACCGCGGCCAATGCGGGCAAGAGTCCGCCAGCCAGCAGAAGCGCGAAAGCGAGGCGCATCCTACTTCCCGGTGTAGCTGACGCGCCAAATGGACCGGGAGCCGTCATCGGTAACCATGAGTGAGCCGTCGGGGGCTGTGGTGACACCGACCGGACGACCCCAAACATCGCCATTCGGTAAAACGAAGCCAGTCAGGAAGTCCTGGTAGATCCCGGAAGCCTTGCCTTTGGTGAGCGGGATGCGAACCACTTCGTAGCCCGTACGGACCGACTTGTTCCAGGAACCGTGCTCGGCGGCGAAAATATCGCCGTCGTATTCCTTCGGGAACATCTTACCGTCGTAGAAGGTGAGTTCGAGCGAAGCGTTGTGGGGCTGCAGCAGAACGTCGGGGACGATGACCTTATTCTTCAGTTCCGGGTGCTTACCTTCATGGCGAGGATCCTGGTTGGCTCCCGTATAGAACCAGGGCCAGCCGTAAAAACCATCTTCTTTCACGGAGGTGACGTAGTCCGGGACAAGATTATCCCCCAACTGGTCACGTTCGTTCACCGAGCACCAGACTTCGCCGGTAATCGGGTTCACCGCGATGCCGACCGGGTTGCGAATGCCCGCCCCGTAAACCTTCACGAACTTGCCGTCCGGAGTGTACTGCAGGATGTTCGCACGGAGCTTTTCGGCGGGTGTGGTGTCGGGGTCATCCACATTGGAGCGCGAACCGACTGAAACGAACATTTTCTTGCCGTCGAGCGAAAACGCCACGTCTCGGGTGGAGTGGCCACCTGTCGGGATGCCGGAAATGATGGTTTCGGGGTTGCCGGAAGCCTTCAGGTCGCCATTTTTATAGGCGAAACGGACCACGGAATCGGTATTTCCGACGTAAACGAACTGAGGATTCGGCCCTGGAGGGTAAAAAGCAATCCCGAAAGGCTGATTCAGACCCGTGGCGAAGGTGGAGGTTTCCTTCGACTTGCCGTCGGCGGTAATGCCACGGAAGATTTTGATCTCGCCCTTGCCTGTGGTTTCAGCCACAAACATGTCGCCGTTGGGCGCAGTGCGGGTGAGGCGGGGATTCAGCAGCCCGGTGGCGTAGAGTTCCACTTTGAAGCCCGGGAGCGCCTGGGGCCAGGCATCCGCAGGACGCGCCACAACTTTGGCTCCGTTTGAAGCGGATGGCGTGGCACCGGGCTTTGGCAGATCTTTCGCTGTGATGTGGCGCCAGACACCGGCTTTGACGTCGGTAAAGCTGGCGAAAGCCTTTTCGCCAGTGAGAACGTCTTTTGGGTTGGCGGCGGCTGAGGCGACCTTAAGGGCCGCAGTACCTGAAAGGAGGATGGCCGCACAGATCGCGGTCCGGGTAAGGCTAGTCATAATTTTCGCCGGGAAGGCTGCGGTTATTCTATCGCTTCCGAAACCTGATTGCGACGCCTGCGGCAGTGGTGATCACGCTCGCCCACGCGGGGCAGGCGAGCAGGCAACGGCAGCAGCGCGAATTATGGCTGGGGACCTCTGTACAGGGGGCTACCCTGGCGTTCAGTTTTGGTGCGATACAGGAAACCTTCGATGGTGGTGACGTACAAGTCCGTCAGGTCTGGCCCGCCAAAGGCGCAGTTGGTGGGGCGAGTGCACGGAACCTGATGCATTTCCAGCACTTCGCCCGAGGGAGCAAAAACATTGATGCGGGGTCCGGGCCCGCCGATTTCCCAGCCGCAGGTGGCAATGATATTGCCGCCGGTATCGAGTCGCATGCCGTCGATACCACGGTTTTCTCCGAAATCGTGCAGGACTGTCATGGTTCCGAGCGAACCATCGGCGTTCAGTGGGTAGGCGCGAAGCTGGCGCTCTTCATCCTTCTCACGCCCGCTTTGTGCTACATAGAGGGTTTGCCAGTCGAGAGAGAAGAGCAGGCCGTTGGGCCGCGTTGTGTCGCAAGTGACGCGATGGATGGAATATGTGCCGTTGGCCTGCGGGTCCAGCCGATAGACGGAGTCGTGGGGAAGTTCTTTGTGGGTACGGTCCTTGCTCCAGGGTCCGGCGGCACCTTCATAGAAAGGATCAGTAAACCAGACGCGCCCCTGGGGATCGACGACGATGTCGTTGGGAATATTGAGGCGCTGGCCTTCGAAGCTGTCGGCAAGAACCTTGACGGAACCATCGGCTTCGTAGCGGACCACACGGCGGCCACCGGTTTCGAAATCGCCGCCTTCGCAGGCATAGAGTCGGCCCTGGGCGTCGAAGGTCAGGCCGTTGGCATGGTTGGTATTCTCCCGCCAGATGGAGACCGCATTCGTAGCGGGGTCATAACGCATAATCCGGCTTTGCTGGATCCTGGTGTAGAGAAGCCCCGAGCCATCCCAGGCTGGACCTTCTGAAACCTTTCCATAAGCGGGGTCGAGAAGTTCAAAATTCCACTGAGGCATTCCACTACCAGCGTAAGCCACCAGTAGCCGACTTGGGTGATGCAGACTCTCGGAATGTTGCGGCCACCGATCTCCAGGCAGCGTTCTGGCAGCGATCCGCATCAGTTTACGGCTGGCAGTTGTGACAAACGTTTCAGGGCTTCAATGTCAGCCCTGGACGCGTCATCGTCTTCCATCGGAGTCTCCAGAATGAAAGGCTTGTCGCGAAGCAGGGGGTGGGTGAGGATGCGGTGGAAGGCGGCTTCGCCCAGCTGCCCCTTACCAATATTTTCGTGGCGATCCAGGTGGGAGCCGAGGGCACCTTTGGAATCATTGGCGTGGATAACTTTGACGTCGGCGAGGCCGAGGATTTTTTCGGCCGACGCGAGCGTTTGCTGCAGACCTTCGGCGGTGGAGATATCGAAGCCGGCGGCGAGGAGATGGCAGGTGTCAAAGCAGTAGCCGAGGGGGAGATGCGTTTCCCCGGCAGCCAGATCACGGATCATGCGGAGCTCTTCGAACCGGGAGCCAATTTGATTGCCGGAGCCGACGGTGTTTTCGAGGAGGACGGTAACGCCTTTCGGGTCAAAGCCCTGAGCGGACTCCGCGAGGCCGAGGACGAAGGCGGCGATACCCTGTTCGAGGGCCTGGCCTTTGTAATTTCCAGGGTGAAGGACGAGGTATTCCGCTCCTATGGCGGCGGCCCGGTCCAGTTCTCCGCGGAAGGATGCAATGGATTTGGCGCGGATGTCCGGGTCGAGGCTGGCCAGGTTGGTGAGGTAGTTGTTGTGAATGACGAGCGGGCCGATATCGAGCCTTTCGCGGGCGGCGCGGAGGCGTCCAACATCATTTGGGTCGGGCCCTGAGGCACGCCACATGCGGGGACTGGCGGAGAAAATCTGAAAGGTATTGCCCCCGAGAGCGTGCGTTTTCAGAGCCGCGTTTTCGAGGGATTTGGAGGTGGAGGTGTGAAGACCGATGCGCAAGTTCGGATGGTAGCAGGGTTACTTCCGTCTGCGCTGCCACCACCACCCGGCGGCAGCAATTGCGATGAGGGCGACCAGGCCCACCACTGCGCCGCGTTCGAACTGATGGCGAAGATGCTCCCACTGGTCACCTAAAAAGTAGCCGACAAGAATGAACGACACCACCCACGCCAAACCGCCGGGATAGGCGTACAGGGCGAAGGTCCGAAAATTGACGTGGCTCATTCCCGCCGTCAGTGCGGTGAAGTGGCGGACGCCCGCTATGAAGTAGCCGAAGAAAAGGGTCCACTTACCGTAACGGTCGAACCAGCGCTCCACCGTCGGCATGTGCTTGCCAATGGAGCGCTGGGCGTAGGGCCAACGCTCAATGAGGTGGATTCCTCCGGCGCGACCGAGCGCATAGCTGAGACTGATGCCGCAGAGACTCCCGGCGTACGCGACAGCGATGGTCATGCTGAGGTCGAGTTTTCCGGCATGCGCCGCCAGGCCTGATAAAACCAGGATCGTGTCATCCGGGATGAACGGGCCAACAATTCCCAGCATCAGTAAGCCGAAAATAGCGACATAACCGTAGCTGGCGAGGAAAGCGTTGAGGTGTTCCACGTTTTGGGCGCTGCCGACTAAGCGATTTCAGCGCGAATTTGAGCGATAGCGGCGACGGGGTCGGCCGCACGGGTCACCTGGCGGCCGATCACCAGGTAATCGGCGCCGTCACGGAGAGCTTCAGCAGGCGTGGCCACGCGCTTCTGGTCGCCTTTAGCAGCCCCGGCGGAGCGGACTCCGGGCGTGACGAGGATGGCATCCGGGCCGGCAATTTGACGAATCGCCGCCGCTTCCAGAGGTGAGGCCACCAGACCGTCGATTCCCGCTTCGCGCGCCTGCACAACCCGGGAGGCCACGAGTTCGCTGACGGTGCCCGTGTGGCCCATCTCGATGATGTCGCGCTGATCCAGGCTGGTAAGAACCGTCACCGCCAGCAACTTCATGGGGGAGTCACCGCGACCTTCCACGGCGGCGCGCATCACCTGCCCTACGGCATGAACCGTGAGAAAAGTTGCGCCGGATTTTGCCGCCACAGCTACGGCGCGGCGAACGGTCTCGCCAATGTCGTAGTACTTCATGTCGAGAAAGACCTGCTTGCCCCGGTCGAGCAGGCTGCGAACGTAGTCCATGCCGGAAGCGGCATAAAGCTCCATGCCGACCTTGTAAAAAGTTGCGTTGTCACCAAGAGCGAGCACAAGGGCATCGGCTTCAGCTTTGGAGTCAACGTCGAGAGCGATAATCAGCGGGTCTTTCTTTACGGAGTTGATCATAAGAGGCGTATGGGTTTGTCGAGGCGCGGTAGAACACGGCCAATTCGGACAGCGGCAGGGAACGCGCGGACCAGCGCGGCGGCTTCTGCCGGGGGCAGCGAGATCAGCAGGCCGCCGGCGGTTTGGGGATCGTAGAGCAGACCTTCCACGCGGGGATCCACCCCGGGCAGCGTTTCCACCATGCAGCCGGCAAAATCGATGTTGTTACGAAGACCACCAGGAATGGCTCCGGCATCCCAGGCGTGGAGCGCTCCGGGCAGGAGGGGGACTCGGGCGGTTTCTATTTCAAGCGTAACGTTGCTCGCGAGGGCCATTTCGCGGGCGTGTCCGATCATGCCGAAGCCGGTGACGTCGGTGCAGCCGTGGACATCAAATTGCAGCATCGCCTCGCATGCCGCCTTATTCAGGGTCAGCATGGACGCGGTGGCCTCCGCGATGGCTTCCGGCGAGGCCAGCCCGCGCTTCAGGGCCGTCCCGATGACGCCTGTGCCAATGGCCTTGGTGAAGACGAGATCATCACCGGGGCGTGCGTCGCGATTGCCTTTGATTTTTTTCGGGTGGATGGTGCCGGTGACGGCGTAACCGAACTTGATCTCCGGATCGTTGACGGAATGGCCACCGATCACCGTGCAGCCGGCTTCGAGCATCTTGTCCAGACCGCCGCGGAGAATGTCGCCAAGGACGTCAATATCGCCGTCCGCCGGGAATGCCACGATGGAGAGCGCAGAGATCGGAC
The DNA here is from genome assembly GCA_903929755.1 of uncultured Acidobacteriia bacterium. GTDB lineage: Bacteria > Acidobacteriota > Terriglobia > Bryobacterales > Bryobacteraceae > BOG-234. The sequence goes on along the minus strand of CAIYVZ010000046.1, from coordinate 12,491 downwards.
GGCCTCCCATAGCCCAAACGTCGGAGAGAGCATTCACCGCCGCGATGGCGCCGAAAGTCCAGGGATCATCGACGATGGGCGTGAAGAAGTCCACTGTTTGCACCAGCGCCAGGTCGTCGTTGATCAGATACACTCCGGCGTCGTCGGCTGTATCAAAGCCAACAAGGACGTTCGGATCCGTAATTTTAGGCAAGCCGCCCAGCACTCTGTCCAATAACTTTGGACTCAGCTTGGACGCTCAACCGGCAGCTTTCACGTGAGCGGTCAGCTTGCGTGAAAACGGTAACCTTTGCACTTTTAGCTCTGTCTCTTTCGTCTACAATCATAAGACGATGGGCGAATTAGGCCACAGTTACCTGCGCCGCGCGCTCCCCGTGCCCGCACTGGCCGCGTTTGCCACCAAACTCCCGAAGGCGGATGTCCGCCCGAAAGACGCATCGGAGCATGGCGGAACGTCAATTTTTGTCATTTATGCAACACCAGCTCGCGTACCGCACTTTGTAAAGGATGGGGATCCAGAAATTATTTACAGCGACGACGATTTCGGGATCAACGACGTGATCACCGAGCCCCTCATTACCGGTTTTCACGGCCGGACCTCTCACGGCGCACCAACATTCGCCCGGGCGCCCGGAGTCCGGCGTAATGGCAAGAGCGGCCGGACGAAACCAGGGAGCGGCCAGGCAAAATGAAAACGCTTCCCTCCTCTGTGGACGGCATTCTGCTCCACGGCCCCGATACGCCCTCGTTTGAGGAAGCCCTGGTGGCCGTGCTGGGTCGGGCTCCTCGTGAATTGCTCCGGCCTGCATTGCCGTATTCCGTTATTGTGGAGAACCGCGCGGAACGGACGGTTGCGTTCCTGGGTGTCCGCTTCGACATGGTCAGTCCCCGGGCAAAACAATATTCCGTGGTTCACTATGCCGATGCGCTGCGGAATCCTGACAAAGCGGAGTTGAAGCCAGGAGCAATACGGTTCGTGTGCGCGGAGCCGGAGTATACATCGCTGGTTTTGCGGGGCGAAGTGGCGGTGCACACTCGGGGACGAATGAATCTGGAGAACCTCCGGAAAATGCTCCAGGTGAAGGCTTCGGTGGACTGCATCGCGTTCGCGGATGGCCAGTTCGCGGGGCCGGATTCGCAGAAAGCCTTTGATCGGCTGACTGCCGACCGGGTAACGGAAGAAGCCCTGATGGGCGAAATGGAGATCCTGAGCAAGGCCCCGGAGTCTGCGGTGGAAGCGATGCTTTTCCATGCTGTGCAGGACCCCGACAACCGCGCCCGGCGCTCGGCCGCCCGCAAGTTGCTGGAAGCGTGCGAAGCGGGAGGGTGCGCCGAGGCTCTGAGCCGAGCCCGGAACTTCCGGTACCGCGTGCCGCTCTGGCGGTAGTCTACCGTCAGCTCTTCTGCGCCGGACCGGCATACAACCGGTTGTAATTGGCGAACAACCGCGCCATCTGGATACTGCCGCACAGGACCAGCGCCCCGTAACCGGCAAGCGGGCCAAAGAATTCCCTGACGGCCAGGAATACGGCCAGCACTCCGAGGTTGAAGATGGCCGCCGGGGCAATGAAACGCGCCGTGGAATGCCCCAGAGCTTTTGCGAAGGCGAGCCAGAGCAAATCCCAGAGCAAGGTTAGACCAACCAGGACGTCGAACAAGGGGCCGCTCACTCCGACGATAGTGGAAGCCCCCACCGACACGAGCAACGCAACCACGCCCAGCATGAAGTCCACCGGATAACTGCGCTGCGGAAATCTCGCGGCCGAATCGGACTGCACATAAACATGGTCGAAATAGATCCCCGCCACCGTGAACTGCCGCGATAGCAGGAGCCAGACAATGAGACTACGTGCTGCTTCCATCTGAACGCCCTGGTCGGCCCAGCCAGCGGTTGCCGCATGGCGCAGGACGATAGCGAGAGGTTCCCGCATCACCATCGCTGTAACACCGTAGATCCAAAACGCGGATTTATGGAAATCCGGCACCCTGGAGGCGTTTGGCTGTTCAGACATTATGCGGCTCCAAATCGGATATCGACGACCTGACGGGAATACAAAGGGGAAACATCAATCGCAACCGAAGCGGTTGACCCATTCGGCATTCCGTTCAGGGCAGTTTGGGCGATCTCACGGAATTCTTCGGGCGTAAAGGCCCGGCGGATGGATTGCCGCCCGTCGGCCGCAGCACCTTTGCCAATCAGAGGGCACAGGAATGCGGTGAACAAGACGAGGGGCAGGGGGTGCCGGATGAGGTCCAGAATCACGAAGCGCCGCGCCGACCTGCCCACATTGCGGATCAACGCAATATTTTCGTCCGGCGTCAGGTGATGGCACAACATGGTGCAAACAGCGACATCCACCCTGGGCAGATCTGAGGTAATCGCATCACCCGCCACCAGGCTGAGGTCACTCGTGCGGCCGGGCTTCGGATCAACCCCGACCACGTGGATGCCCATTCGTCGCTGCAGATAGCGGAGCAGGTCACCCGCTCCGCAGCCGATGTCGAGAACGCTGCGCACGGGAAGAGAATCGGCGCGAAGAAACCGCTCGATAGTCGTGTAGGTCCCGAGCAGGGAGTGAATGCGGTTCAGGTCCTGGTGGAACTCGTGCAGCAGGGCTTCCGGAATATCCGGCGAGTCCATCAATTCTGGTTCCAGGGAGCGTCTCACGGTGGTGAGACCTATTGTCCTACTTACCCCGGGCCAGACCAAGTGCGCGGATGCGCTTATGGAGGTTGGTGCGTTCAATCCCCAGGGCGCGGGCAGCGCTGGAGACATTCCAGCTGGCCTCTTCGAGAGCACGGAGAACATGCTCGCGCTCGGCCGATTCGCGGGCTTCCTGTACTGTGGAGCGCACCCCGTTGTCCTTTTGCAGCTTGAGTTCCAGGGGAACTGCGGCAACCGTAATCACTTCGCCGTGGGAAAGGATCGCCATCCGCTCCACAATGTTACGAAGTTCGCGAGCGTTGCCTGGCCACGAGTAGCCCTCAAAAACGGGCCAGACTTCTTCCTCGAACCGGCGCTTTCGAAAGCCGTTACGGGTGCAGAAATCTTCCAGGAAATACTCGGCCATGGGCTCGATATCCTGCGGTCGCTCGCGCAGCGCGGGAACCCGGATCGGCACTACGCTGACGCGGTAGTACAGGTCTTCGCGGAATTTCCCCTGCGACACCATCGCCTGCAGATCCCGGTTGGTGGCCGCAACCACGCGGACGTTGACGCGAATGGTCTGTTCGCCGCCCACCCGGTGAAACTCGCTCTCCTGAAGGACGCGCAACAGTTTGGCCTGCGAGTTGGCGTGGAGATCTCCGATCTCGTCCAGAAAGAGCGTGCCGTTATCCGCCATCTCGAACTTGCCGCGGCGCATGGACGTGGCTCCGGTAAACGAACCCTTCTCGTGTCCGAAAAGCTCACTCTCAATCAGCTCGCCGGGAATAGCAGCACAATTTACCTTCACGAACTGGCCCCCGGAAAACGGACTGTGGTGGTGGATGTGAGCTGCCAGCAATTCTTTGCCGGTACCGGATTCCCCCACCAGCAGAACCCTGGCATCTGACCGCGCAGCCATGGTCGCTTGTTCCACGGCGCGCTCGAAAGCGGGGCTGGAGCCAATCATTTTTGCTCCCGGGCCTGCGGCTTCCTTGAGTTTCTTGTTTTCCTGACGAAGCTTGCCCTGCTCCATCGCATTCTTGACGGCTACCAGAACCCGGTCCCGCCCGAGCGGTTTTTCCAGGAAGTCAAAGGCACCGGCGCGAGTAGCCTCCACGGCGTCGGCAATGGTGGCGTGGCCGGAGATCATAATCACGGGCGATTGGACTTCCGCCGCCTGCAAGGCGCGGAGCAGGTCGATGCCGCTGGCGTCCGGAAGGCGGACATCCAGTAAAAACAGGTCCATCCTGGTGTAATCCGGGAACGCCCGGAATTCCGCGGCCGACTTCACCGCGTTCACCTGATACCCCTCGCGCTCCAGAATCATCCGCAGCGAGCGGCCAATATTTTCTTCGTCATCGACGATCAGAATTCGTTTGGAGGCCATTTTATTGTCTAAGTTGTCCGTTCGTCTGCGGGGAGCAGGACGCGGAAGCCGGCCCCCCCGAGTTCCCCGGCGATCAGCAGGATGTCACCGCCGGAGAGAAGTGCGCTCTTGCGTGCGATGGAGAGGCCGAGGCCCATACCCCTCTGTTTGAACGAGATGGTGGGCTGAAACAGAGATTTGCGGGCCATCTCGCTAAGTCCCGGACCGGAATCGTGAACTTCGATCGCCACTCGGCGCGCACCATCTGAAGATTCTGCGGGAGCCACTTTGGCAAGAATCTTACCGCCATCTCCGGCCGCTTCCGCCGCGTTTTCCAGCAAATTGACCAGGATTCCCTTCACCAGATCCTGATCGGCTACCGCGGACGGCGTGTTTTTCGCAGTTTCCACCACGTAGCGTACCTCGGGGTGGGCGGTTCGCAGGAACGCGATGCGCTCTTCGACGAGCGCAGGCAGATCCAGCGGCTCGGGGCAGACAGGCGGTTCGGAGGAAAACTCAGAAAAGGCCCGAATGCGGCGCTCCAGTGACTCGATTTCGTCGGTTACGATCCCGGCCGCCTGCGCCAGGAAAGCTTTGCGGTCTTCAAGGTCCGGCTCATCGTGGCGGGCCACCATTTCTTCAACCGTGAGGCGAATCGGGGTGAGTGAGTTCTTCACCTCGTGCGCCATCTTGCGGGCCAAAACCTGCCAACTGGCCAGCTGGGTCAGATAGACGAGGCGATCCCGGTTTCGTTCCAGTTCCGACGCGGTTTGGTTGAAGGCGTCGGTTGCCAGGCCGATTTCCCCGGCTTGGTCATGCTCCACCCGAATCCGGAAATTGCCAGCGGCAAGCGCACGCATCGCGGCCGTCAGATTCACAATCGGGCGACTGAAGCGCGTCGCCACCCACCAGACCAGACCCAGAGCAAACAGCCAGATGAGGGCGGCCAGCAACCACCATGCGCCGAAAACACCTTTTCGCAAGTCGCGCGCCGCAGTTAAACGAGCGTTCGCGATCTGCTCCGCCAGTTGAGTCAGATTCACCGGCAGCGGCGCTTCCCAGACGTTATCGCCCGCCAGGTAAACCAGTTCAGTGCCGTTCCGCGCAAACCGTTCCGTTTCGCCGCTGGAGCGGAAATCTTCTACCAGTTGCTTCAGTTCTGGTGTTTCCGGCCTCACGGCCTGCAATTTGCCGCTGCCTACATCGGTCTTGAGCTGCTCACAGGCCTGGCGGTAATACTCACGGCCTGTTTTTTCAAGCGACTCGGCAAGGGATGTCAACTGATTCGGCGGCCGCAGGCGCAGGCTTTGGTCGATCAAAATGGAAGCCAGCCAAAGGGTTGCCCCCAGCGGGACCAGCGTGGCGGCCACAAAGACCAGCGCAAGCCGGGTCCGCAGACTCAACTGTGGCTCGCTTTCCGGAGTTCGGCTAGTTTGTGTGGCCCGCTGTTCAGCAACCAGCGCGGCTGTGCCCCCCGCGCCGGGCGGCTAAAAAGCTCAACCAGGCGCGTGATGTTGATTCCGGGATCGCCCACGATGCCAAGAGGATCTTTGGGGTCTTCCAGACGAAGGTCGAACTGCACGTAGAAGGGCTTTTCAGCAGGGAGCTGCGCGTAGGCGATGGCCATGCTGTCCAGACACCAGCGTTCGGTGGCCTGTGCCGACAGGTGGCTCACGGTACGCCGGGCCTCCGGACGGTCACCAAACCGGGTTACGGAGAATTTTTCCTCCCAAATGTCGTAGCTCAAGGCGAAACGGGCCACGGAGCGGGCGTCAGCCACCACCGCATTCGGAACTCCGGCAACCGTCAGTTGCCCTACAAAGGCGACGGTGGAACCACTCTTGAGCCGGTCGAGAGCGCTGCCGCTGAGGAAACTGAGGCGCGGGGCGGAGATTCGCAGGAAATCATCGTCCAGATGGACCAGCAGTTTGGTTTGCGCCACGACAACGGCAAAAGCGCTTCCCGCCACGAAGGCAGCAAGCGCCACAGCCCCGGCAAACAAGGTCGGCTTCTTCAATAGTTCAGCTCAACAATTCGGCTCAATAGTTCATACCAGCCATAAAGACGGGTGTAACACGTCCTTCGACTACAGGAAATGCAACCGTCAGAACAAATATTCCCTGACGGAAGCCGGCTCCGACTGAATGCCGAAGTTTCGGAATGCCGCCGGAGGTCCAGAGAGCACCGCTGTCATAGAAGGTTTCGACGGTCCCATCTCCGATCTGGTAGCCCCAGGTCAGCGAATTGTGCGCCATCCGGAGCCCCCCCAGTGGGTCAACGGCGTAACGGTTCCACCCCCGGAGCGTGGAACTGCTACCCAGAATAAAACGTTCGAACAACGGTGCGTTCCCCGCGACGGTACCGGCCTGAAACTGCTCGGTGACCGTGTGCCGCCCGGATTTCGCTTCGTAGCCAGCCGCGAGCCCATGTCGCGAGTAGCTGTAATCCGAACCCAGGCTGCGCATGCCCGCCCGCAGCGTATAACGGATGTCGATCCCCCGCCCCACCCACCGGGCCCCTGCCGTTATCGCATTCGCGGCACGGGCACCAAGCTGGCGATTCTCCGATTCCGTGGATTCCAGGCTCAAGCCACCGGAGAGCGAAAGGTTTCTTGTGACGGCGAAGGTCGCCTCCGGAGCAATATTGCGGCGGGACCGGTAAAGATCCAAGCCGGAATCCGGGGTGATGGCACCTCTGGTGGACTGCGTCCACTGCTCATGGAAGTTTTCGAGGCCCACCGCCAGACGGAGCCGGCCAGAAGCAAGTGCGGAATTTTCGTAGCGACCGGAATAGCCAGTGAAACGTTCCGTGAGGTCGTCTCCGTTGCTGACGACTCCCAACCGGAAGGAATTGGCCTGTACCCGGGTGGTGGCATCCACTTCGCCCGTCCAGCCCTGACTTGAATGGTAGAGGAACTTCGGCACGGAGACTTCGAATTGCCGTTCTCTGGCGATAACGTCGAAATTTACCCGGATCCGGTCCGGCTGGCTACCCCGGCTCAGTTTTTCTGTGGCAGCCAGCAGATGGAGTTCGCGGCGGATCTGTGTTGCCAGGTCGTCGAGCAGCGCCACATCGCAGCGGGCACCCACCAGAGCCCCCAGGCGTTGGCGAAGACCGGAGGGAATTTTCGCGTCGCTCACCTGAACGCCAGCAACCGAGACGCTTTCAATCACGTAACGTTGATTCACATTCGTTTCCGCAGCCTCGCGCAGGAACTCCTGCCCAGCGAAGGCGGCAGCGTGAAAGCCTACCAGATGACCGAGCATCAGAACGACAGCGAACGAGCGCACCGCAGACATAAAAATCCCCGTGGCACGGTAAGCGCCACGGGGCAAGATGTTGATTTGATAGGGATCAGTGCCGAAAAGCTGTTGCGGAACCTCCACAGGTGTGCGGTTCGGGACAACGTCAGAGTGAGATGTGAGATCTGAACCGGAGGCCGCACGTCGATCAAGATCGGGTGCGGCGTCGAGGTCCGAATTACAGGGCTTTGGCGAGCTCGGTTGCGAAAGCGCTTTTTGGTTCATTATCGCGCTTTTTTCCGCCACCACGCCGTTCAGGACGGTTGGCACGGTCACCCATGGGGGGCCGTGAGGCACCACCAGGACCACCGGGGCCAGCCGGAGAACCAGGCTTCGCGGGTCCCGCTGCGCCCTTAGTAGGCTGAGCGGGGTTGGCGCGGAGAACCTTGTCCTCCAACGGAGCACGATCAAAGCGGCGAATAATCGCCGCCATCTCGTCCGCCGTGGGGGCTTCCACAAATGCGAAGCCCTTAGACTCCTGCGTCTCGTGATTTCGAATCACCTTGACAGAATCCGCGACGAGATCGTCTGCGGCCAGCCACTGTTTAATGTCGTCGGCAGTTACCCAGATGGGGAGGTTGCCCAGAAATACGGTAAAGCTCATTCAGTTTGCTGCTTGACTCCGTTGGATTTTTTGCTTGGCCAGGGCAAGAGTGGAGGGGAAAAAACCGGAACTCTTGTCTCCCTGATACTAACAGACGTCAATGCTTGGTGCAATGGTTAGACATCTTTACTATGCGAAAGGCCTGATTTTGCAGGCCTCCGGTTACAGGTATGTTTAAATCGAAATCCGTCCGCTATTCTTTGGGCATGATTCCTTCCGGCATGGTTGCTCCTGGCATGAATCTGGCGCACGCCAAAATCGTCGCCACCCTGGGGCCCGCCAGTGACGCCCCTGATACTCTCCGCAAACTGATTCGCGCCGGAGTCCGTATCTTTCGCCTGAACGCCTCGCATGGAGTCTGGGCTCAACACCAGCAGCGCATTAACGCTATCCGCGCCGTGGGAGCCGAACTCCGGCAACCTGTGGCTATCCTGCTGGATTTGCAGGGCCCGAAGATTCGCCTGGGACGCTTTAGGGACGGCAAAGTCCAACTGGAGACAGGCGCACGGTTCACCATCACGACCGAGGATATTTTGGGGGACGAAACCCGTGCCTCCACAACCTATAAGCTTTTCGCCAGGGACGTTCGCGCAGGTGACCGCGTCCTGCTGAATGACGGCGCCGTGGCGCTGCGGGCGCTGGTGAATGACGGTACCGCCGTTGAATTCGAAGTGATCCAGGGCGGCGTGGCAGGCGACCAGAAAGGCATCAACCTGCCCGGCGTAACCGTGAGCGCGCCGTCCATGACCGAAAAGGACATCGCGGATCTGGAGGCGGGAATTGCGGCAGGCGTGGATTTCGTGGCTCTGTCGTTCGTCCGTTCGGCCAAAGACGTAAGGGAGTTGCTGGACCGGATCGGAACGCCCCGCATTCCCGTAATCGCGAAGATTGAAAAGCCGGAAGGCGTGGCCAACATTGAGGAAATTCTGGACGTGGCCAACGGCATTATGGTGGCCCGGGGCGACCTGGGCGTGGAAATGTCGCTGGAGATGGTGCCGCCTATCCAAAAAATGCTGATCCAGAGGGCCCGCGAGAAGAACAAGTTCGTGATCACCGCCACGCAGATGCTGGAATCGATGATCGAGAACGCCAACCCGACGCGCGCCGAAGTCAGCGACGTGGCGAATGCGATCTACGATGGCACCGATGCCGTCATGCTTTCAGCGGAGACCTCAGTGGGGAAACATCCGGTGGCTGCCGTGGAATACATGACCCGCATTGCCCTGCAGGCTGAGCTGGGCCTGAGCCAAACGGGACACCCTGCGCTGGGGCGACTTTCGGATACCGGCGACTCTGGAATCGTGGCCGAAGCGGCGTTTGTGGCGGCGCATGCGGTAGGAGTGAAGGCAATTGTTGTTTTCACCGAGCGCGGTTTCAGCGCCAGGCTGATTTCGAGGCAGCGCCCCCGGGTCCCGGTCATCGCCATGAGTACCTCGCCGGATGTGGTGCGTCGCCTGCAGATGAACTATGCCGTCACGCCAGTACTGGCACCGCAGGTGAACACCACAGACGAGATGCTGGGGCAGATGGATACGCTGCTGGTAGAACAGGGCCTTTTGCAGTCGGGGGACAAGGTAGTTTTCGTGGCCGGGACGCCGGTTGGTGCCTCTGGATCCACAAACCTGATCAAATTGCATCAGGTACAGTAGTCGGCTGATGATTGTTCGGGATGTTTCGGATGAAGAAGGTTCTTGTTCTTTTCACGATGGTGGCCTGTTTGGCGTTTGGGCAAACGTCGGCCAAACAGAGGATGGTGGTGGTGATCAGCCTGGACGGATTCCCGGCTTATGCTCTGGATGACCCGAAGCTGCCCATCCCCACCCTGCGGAAACTGATACGGAATGGAGTTACCTCCCGCATGGGGACCGTTAACCCCACGGTGACGTGGCCGAACCATACGGCTATCGTCTCCGGCGTTCGGAGCGATGAACATGGCCTGCTGGCTAACGGGACAATCCAAAAGACCGGTGTCGGCGCCGCCGTAAAGGTAGAGCCGATGCTGGAAAAGGACAAAATGGTCCACGTGCCGACAGTGTACGATGCCGCCTTCGAGGCAGGTCTCACCACAGCGCAGGTCGATTGGGTGGCCATCGAAAAAGCCAAAACGATCACCTGGCCGTTCGCTGAGTGGGCCACGCCCGCTGGCGCTGTGGAGCAGGAGATGATCCGCAAGGGCGTCATCAGCACTGCTGACCTGGAAAACTTCACCAAATCGAACATTCTGTTTCGGGACCAGACCTGGACCACCGCCGGCGTTCATCTGATTCGCGAGCACAAGCCCAACCTGCTGCTTTTTCACCTGCTGACCCTGGACTCAACGCACCACTCGTACGGCCCGGGAACGCTGGCGGCTACCGATGCCATCGCCTTCCTGGACAGCTGCGTCGCAAGGCTGGTGGACGCCGTTCAGGCCGCCGGAATGGACCAGAACACCACCTTCATCGTTGTCTCCGACCATGGCTTCAAGAAATACACAAAACTGGTAAAACCGGCCGTGGCCCTGGAGGCGGCAGGCCTCAGCAAGAGCGTATTTATCTTGGCAGAGGGCGGCACCGCTTACGTCTACTTCGACCGGAGCCAGACCGCTGCGCTTACGCCCAAAATCACGGCCGCGCTGCAAGGTGCCGAAGGCATTGACAAGATCCTGGGGCCTGCGGATTTCCCGGCGATGCATTTACCGTCTGCCGACAAGGATCCGCAGATGTATCAGTTGCTGCTGACCGCAAAGGATGGCTACTCGTTCAACGGTGCGACTGGCGGCCCCGTAACGGCGGCCGTACCCCAGCAGGCGGGCAGCCACGGGTATCCGGCCAGCGACCCCGATATGGACGCCATTTTCATCGCCAGCGGTTATGGCGTGAAGGCAGGCGGCAAGCTGGACAAGATTCAGAATGTAGACGTCGCCTCCACGCTTGCTGAACTGCTGGGCGTGAAATTACCCGGTGCCAGAGGAAAGGCTGTTCCGCTGCAGTAGCCCGCCCTGGGTTAGGGGACCACGTTCTCAGCAGCATTCTCTTACTCCGTGGCCGCCCCCAGTTCACTCTCCAGTTCCTCGATCGTTGGCAAGCTTCCCTTCAGCTTGTCGGGAAGACTCTCTGCGAGCCTGTATTCGGATATGCCGATGGGCTTGTTGATGTCCCGGAGCGCGTATTCAGCAACAAACCGGTCATTCGTTTTGCAGAGGATGAGGCCGAGGCTGGGCTGGTCGTCGGGATGCCGCAGGAGATCGTTGACCGCCGATAGATAGAAATTCATCTTGCCGGCGAATTCCGGTTCGAACGCTCGCATCTTCAGGTCAATCACCACATAGGCGCGGAGCTTCCGGTGGTAGAAGAGAAGATCGATGTAGAATTCCTGGTCGCCCACGGCGAGCCGGTATTGGCTGCCCACAAATGCGAACCCGACGCCGAGTTCGAGAAGAAACTGGCGCAGGTGGTCGAGCAGGCCGCGCTCCAGATCGCGCTCGTGCGCATCGTCGCCGAGGGTGAGAAAATCGAAGTTGTAGGGATCTTTGGTGATGTCCCGCGCGAGGTCGGATTGCGGCGCGGGCAAAGTGCGGTCAAAGTTGGCGACGGCCTTCCCCTGCCGGTGTAGCCGCCCGGATTCGACCTGGTGAACCAGAACGTTGCGACTCCATCCTTGTTGAATGGTCGCTTTGGCGTACCAGATGCGGTCTTCGGGAGCCTTGACGCGGTCCAGGATTCGGACGTTGTGGCCCCACGGAATTTGTGCAACAAGCTGTTGCACAATTGCTTCGTCCGGCCAGGCCTCCGCGAACGCCCTCATGTATTTCAGGTTGCGCGGGGAGAATCCTTTCATATCCGGGAACGCTCGCTTGAGGTCTGCCGCCAGACGGTCGATCACTTTTGCGCCCCAGCTTTCCCGTTCCTGCCGGCGAGGATGTCGCGGCCGAGCTGCCAGTAGAGCAGGACCAGTTCCCGGTTGACGGCCAGCGACGCACGAAGCTGCGACGTCCGAATCCGTCCCTTCAGGTCGGCGAGAAACTGCCGGTAAGTGTCGCGAGCCAGTGGTTCCGTCATGGTTCCTGGCGATTCTTCATTGTCGCTGGTAGCTCGTCGTTGATGGTTCAGGCGAGCGAGCTGTCGAGGGCCGGTCGTGCCTTGTTATGAACTACATAGCCAATGCCCGGCACGCTCAAAACCAAAAGGTCGAAGGTTCGAATCCTTCCCCCGCAACCAAGACGCACTCCGCTAAGGCCAACGTCGGTCATAACGTGAGCCTGTCAAACCGCCGACTGGCGTCGATCCCGGCGCTCCTCAAGGGCCGCTTCCAGCATCTGATCTGCTCGGTGTGAATCTGCTGCTGTCGGCCGGTCGGCATGGCCTTCGGCGTGATGTAGCCCGTGGCGCTGTTCAGGCGGACAGCATTATAACGCTCGATACAGCCGTGCACCAGACGGCGCGCAGCTTCCCAGCGATTCCGCAACCAGCAGCGGTGGTGTATCGAAAAGCGATAGAGGGGGCGGGTTTGAGGTTCTGGGACGGTCCAGTCGGTATTGAGGGGAATCGCAGGGGTGTTGTTTGGGTGGAAAGCGGGGCGATGGAAGGGTTT
>CAIYVZ010000045.1 GCA_903929755.1 uncultured Acidobacteriia bacterium | reverse complement strand
CCTGACCGGACCCGCTCTCAGAGCAGAACGGCCTGGGTAAGAGAAAATCCAAGGCTCGGTCATATCCGGTAAGCATTACGGGTGGCGGGCCAGAAAAAGACATCTGGCGAATCGACGTTTACACAAAAAGCTTGACACCACTAACGGAGGGGCGGACACTACCCTTTTCGCGAATAGTATTTAGCAAAATTTGGCGTCAAAATTTGGCGTCCCTTCCCCTCGCGGCCAACTTCGCATAGAATGGCTTCCGACCCTATGAAATTCCTCGCGCTCCTGGCCCTGGCAATCCCCCTCCTCGCGCAACAGCACGGCACCGACCCCATCCAGCTGGATAACGGAGCCAGAATCTACAGCGGCACCTGTAGTGTCTGCCACGGCCCCGATGGCGACCAGGTCTCCGGTGTCGAGCTCAAGAAAGGCCAGTTCCGCCGGGCCGCCACCGACGACGACCTGGCAAAAATCATCCAGACCGGCATTCCCGGCACCGCCATGCCGCCCAACAACATCAACAGCGGCAACCTCGTCGCCCTCGTCGCCTACCTTCACGCCATGCGCGATTTCAAGACGAAGAAGGTCACCCTTGGCAGCGCCACCACAGGCCGCACCGTATTCGAAGGCAAAGGAGGCTGCGCCGGTTGCCACCGGGTCAACGGCAACGGCTCCCACATGGCGCTCGACCTCAGTGATGTCGGAGCCGTCCGCACTCCGGCTTATCTGGAAGACGCTCTCCTCGAACCCGAGACCGCCAATCTGCCGCAACACCGCTTCATCCGCGCTACCACCCGCACCGGCGAACAAATCACCGGCCGCCGCATGAACGAAGACACCCTCACCATCCAGATCATCGACTCCAAAGAGCGGCTCCGCTCCCTCAACAAAGCCGACCTCCGCACGTACGAAATCGAAAAGGAATCCCGCATGCCGTCCTACCGCGACAAGCTCACCGCCGCCGAACGCGCCGATGTCATCGCTTACCTCGTCTCGCTGAAAGGCGCTGCAAAATGAGAACCCTCTTCCCCGCCCTGCTGCTGGCCGCTTCCCTGCACGCACAGGTCACACCTGACCAACTCCTCCACGCCGATAAGACGCCGGCCAACTGGCTCACCTACTCCGGCAACTACAACGGCCAGCGCCACAGTCCCCTCACGCAAATCACCCCCGCCAACGCCAAAGACCTGGAAATGAAATGGGTCTTCCAGGCCGACACTTTGCAGAAGATGGAAGCCGTCCCCATCGTCGTCGATGGCGTTATGTACTTCACGCAGGCCCCCAATGACGTCGTTGCGCTCGACGCCAAAACCGGCCGCATGTTCTGGATCTACCAATACCGCGTCTCCCCCGACGCCCGCCTCTGCTGCGGCCAGGTCAACCGCGGCCTCGCGATACACGGCGACACCCTCTTCCTCGGCACCCTCGACGCCCACCTCATCGCCCTCGACGCCAAGAGCGGCCGCGTCCTCTGGGACACGCAGGTCGCCGACCCCAAACTCGGCTACTCCATCACCGAAGCCCCGCTCGTCGTGAAAGACAAAGTCATCCTCGGCCCCGCCGGAGGTGAGTACGGAATCCGCGGCTTCTTCGCCGCTTACGACGTGAAAACCGGCAAGGAACTCTGGAAGTTCTACACCGTTCCCGTGCCCGGCGAACCCGGCATTGAAACCTGGTCCGGCGACTCCTGGAAACACGGCTCCGCAGGCAGCTGGAACACGGGCTCCTACGACCCCGACCTCAACCTCGTCTACTACGGCACCGGCAATCCCGGCCCCGACTGGAACCCCGACGTCCGCCTCGGCGACAACCTCTACAGCTGCTCCGTCGTCGCCCTCGATGCCGACACGGGCAAGCTCAAATGGCACTTCCAGTTCACTCCGCACGACGCCGCTGATTGGGACGCCGCCATCGTTCCCATCCTCGCCGATATCGACTGGAAAGGCAGCCGCCGCAAAGTCCTGCTCTCCGCCAGCCGCAACGGTTTCTTCTACGTTCTGGACCGCACCACAGGCAAGTTCCTCCAGGGCACCCCGTTCGTTCATCAGACCTGGGCTGCGGGCCTTGATGAGAACGGCCGGCCGATTCGCCTGCCAAATACCGAGCCGACAGTGGAGGGCACCAAGATCTACCCCGGCATGCAGGGCGGCACCAACTGGTATGCGCCGTCCTTCAGCCCGCGCACGGGCCTCTTCTACGTCTCCGCCTGGAAGGACTACTATTCCTTCTTCTCCAAACTCCCCGTTGCTTTTAATGAAGGCCAGAGCTTCTTCGGCGGCGCCACTAAATCCGCCGTACAGCCCATCAAACGCGGCCCCATCAACAGTTGGACCGACTCCGCCGGACACGGTGAAGTCCTCGCCCTCGACCCGCAAACCGGCAAGGAGAAGTGGGCCTTCAAGATGCACGACGTCACCGACTCCGGCCTCATGACCACCGCCTCTGACCTGCTCTTTACCGGCAGCCGCGAAGGTTACTTCTGGGCGCTCGACGCACGCACCGGAGCCCCCCTCTGGCACGCCATCACCGGAGGCCAGATCTCGTCCGCGCCCGTCGCTTATATGGTGGATGGCAAGCAGTACATCGCCATCTCCGCCAACCACTCCGTCTTCGCTTTCGGACTTCGCTAAGGACAAGAAATGATCACGCGTCGGCACTTCCTCGCAACCGCAGCAGCCCTCCCCGCCCTGGCTCAAACGGCGAACAAGCTGGACCGCATCGCCGTCCTCTCCTGGAGCTTCCGCGATGCTTTTGCCAACACCCGGGCGAAGAACGGCTGGGTGCCCGACACCGACCTCGACATTATGGATTACCCCGCCATGATCGCCGACCGGTACGACGTCCACAACGTCGAGATCCAGACCATGTATCTGAAGCAGGACCCGACGTTCATCAAGGAACTCCGGGGCCGCCTCGACGCGGTGAAATCAAAGCTCGTCAGCATAGCAGCCGAACCGCCCACCGCCGTTAACGAAGCCCTCGGAGGCGACGACGAAGCGGCCCGTGCCAATGCCGTCGCCGTCAACAAGACCTGGATCGATTTCTGCGCCAACATCGGCTGCCCCATTCTGATGATCAATCAGGGCAACCTCCACGAGAACCTCGGGCCGCTAACCGAATCCGCAAAGAAACTCGTGGAATACGGCAACTCGAAAAAGGTGGCCGTCACCGCCGAACCAAGAGGCACTTCGGGGAAGCAACCCGACCGCCTCATCCAGGTCATGAAAGCCTCCGGCATGAAGGCCACGCCCGACATGGGAAACTTCGCCGACGACGTCCGCGAGAAGGGTCTCCGCGACCTGCTCCCCTTCACCGCCGGAACCTGCCACACCCGCTACAACCCCACCCGCTTCGACCTCTCGAAACTGATGCAGATCACAAAAGAAGCCGGCTACAAGGGCCTTTACACCATAGAAGCAGGCTTCAGCGGAGACCCCTACGTTCAGGTCCAGTTGGTCCTCGATAACATCGTGAAGAATTTGTAGCCGGGTTCGTGGCAGGGTCCCGGAAGACCATGGCGAAACGGATACCATGCGTCAACGGAATTGAAGGCGTTAGAAATGCCCGTCAGCCAGACGCGTGGGGCGGGTTTCATGCCCGGAAGATGAGCCTCGGTTTCTTACTGGATCAATAGCCGGCGGACTTATCGACCACGTTCTTGAGGGGCTCGTTGTTCTTCCAGCGGGCGAACTGCTCCATGAAGAAGACCACGGCGTCGTTGAGCCAGTCTTTTGTGTGATCGGCGGTGTGGGCGGAGATGAGGACGTTGTCCATGTCCCAGAGGGGGCTATCGACGGGGAGAGGTTCCACCTCAAAGACATCGAGAGCGGCCGCACGGATGCGGTTGGTGCGGAGAGCTTCGATCATGGCGGCTTCGTCGATGACGGGCCCGCGACCTACGTTCATGATGACGGCCGAAGGCTTCATGAGGTTAAACTCAGCGGCACTCAGCATGTGCTTGGTATCGGGAGTAAGCGGCGCGGCGGCGACGACGTAATCGCACTCGGGGAGCATGGAGTGGAGCTCCGAGTTGGGGTAGAGCTTATCGACATCTTCATCGCCAGGGCGCGGGGTGAGGTCGCGACGGAGGGCAAGGACACGCATGCCAAAAGCTTTGGCTCGGCGGGCGATGGCTCGACCAATGTCGCCGTGGCCGACGATACCGAGGGTTTCCGTGGAGAGTTCCAGCACGTTGAAGACTTCCCAGCGATGTTCGGCTTTGGCGCGCTGCATGCGGGGGAGGTCTTTGGCCCAGTAGAGGGCCCCGGCGATGACGAATTCACCGAGGGACTGGCTGAAGGTGCCGCTGCCATTGGTAAGAGGCAGGGGGCTGGCCTGAAGCTCGGGCGACATAATGCCATCGAGGCCGGCGGAGCGGACCTGGACCCATTCGAGTTTGGGGGCTCCGGCCAGGACATTGATGATTTCGGCCCGGGAACCGGACCAACTGTAAAGGACTCGGGCTTCGGCGAGGGCGTCGCCCAGGCCTGCCGCGGTTGGGGCGATACAGAGATTCACTTGGGTCCCGAGTGAATCGAGAGCTTTGAGAGTGGGCTCGGAGGGGTCGCCCAGTACGACAACGGTAATCTTGTCCATCAAAAGCAAGCTATCATGCCTGAGAGCGCGAACTGTAACGAGGTGGTGTGCGTATAGGTGAGAAGGAGGTTTGGCGCATGGCAAAGAGGGAACGTGGCGGGGTGATTTCGGGCCTGCTGACAGTGTTTGGGCTGCTGGTGCTGGCGGCGATTATTGGCGGGATGTATCTGGCGCGGAATATCCACGTGCAGACGACCGCCCGGGCGAACGGGGATAATGTGTCGATTGATGTGCCGGGGGGGCATTTCAGCATCCAGGCGAACGAAAAGATGGACCCGGCGGCGATTGGGGCACCGGTGTATCCGGGGGCACGGAAGAAGGGGAACGGGGGCGGCGGCGCGTCGTTTCAATGGAGTTCCAGCGACGGGAAGGACGAGAAAGCGGCGGGGTTTGCCGTCTCGGAGATGATAACCGACGATTCGCCGAGTAAAGTCCTGGCCTGGTACAAAACGCAGCTGCCGAACTGGGTTGTGGTAGTGGAAGACGGCAAGGTGACCCGCTTCGAAATGAAGGAAGGCGGGCACAAAAGACTGGTCGCGATCAAGGAAGATCGGGACGGGACGCATATCGTGGTTGCCTCCGTGGGAGAGCCTGCGTCAAACTAGATTCAGCGGTCCGGGAGTGGACCGCGACATAATGCCTGAAAAATGTACCTGCGGCACGACCCTTGTGGCCGATGCCCGCTTCTGTCACCGCTGCGGGCGGCCCACCTCGCTGACCCCGGAATTTATTGCGGATGACGAACCTCCTGTTATTCCAGTGGTGAATGGTTCGGCGGCTTTGGCTGGAGGTGTGCCGCCTTTACAGGCGAAGTTCGCCTCGGTTCCGGTTGGCTTCGGGAATCCTGTCGCGTTGCGCGTGGCTGTCATCATGTCGATGTCGATCATGCTGCTGCAGATGATTCCGGGGCTGAACCTGCTGTTTCTGGCATGGTGGCTGGGAGCCGGGTGGGGCGCGGTCCTGATGTACAAGAGGATGACGGGGATGGCGCTGAACGTGCGGTCGGGCGCCAAACTGGGGTCGATTACGGGCGTGCTGACGTTTCTGGGGATGACGCTGATTTCTGCGCTGACGATGGTGGCGGCAGGGAAACAGGTGCTGGACACGATGGTGCAGCAGAACCCGGAGATGAAGCAGGTGGTGGATGATCCCGCGATGCTGGCCAGCGTGTTTTTGATTGTGCTGGTTCTGATTTTTTGCCTGGTGGTGGGGGTTTGCGCGGCTGGTGGGGCTTTAGCGGCGCGGCAAATGGGACGCGGGAGTAACACTACGGTTTAAACACCGGGAGCATTCACCTTCAGGGCCATCAGTTCCGTCCAGTGAAATACGCTCCGAGGGCATCGCTTCGGTTCGCTCACCGAGGACAGCGCGAATCTCGTCCACTCGCCACATTCCTGTGTCACCGCCGAAGAACTTCACACGCAAAGGATCGGCCATCTGTCGAATGTAGACTCGGTCGTCAGTACTTCAAACGTGAGTTCGGTGTCAATCGCGACCACTGGCTTCAGCGTTCGGCGGATTTATTGCGGGTGTATCTCAAGCCGCGGGACTACACGGATACGGCGGACATCCAGCTCATTTCCGCGTCCAACCGCTTTTGCCGGGGAGAGTGGTTGTCTGCCGCTTGTACCCGAAGGCAGCCACCCCGTTCCCGACGCACTCATTCGGTCAGCGGGAGAAGACCCTGTCAGTGGGGAAGTGCAGGGTCGGATTGTGTTATGAGGCCACATCTCCGTCGCGGGAAAGCGTGACCGGCTTATAGGTATAGCTTGCGGGAATAGAAATGATTGGTTCCGGCGGAATCGCGTTGGGGCCTAGGCGGGCGACTACGCGGATATACGTTAAGTAGCGCCCCTGATCGGCTTCCAGGGTTTCTATCTCCTCCGTGTTGTCGGGGGCTATGGCTTTGTGCCAGGCGCTCCAGTATTGCCAGGCGTTGGGGAGGTTATCGGCTTGCTGGATTTCGACCATGCCGGACTTTTCCCAATGGCGTTTCCACCACTGCGCGGAGTGGAGGCACCAGAGGTCGGGAGTCCACCAGTGCTTGAGGTGGGCGGGGACTTCGGCTTCGATTTCTTCTGTTAAGCCTGCTCCGGCTATGGCGATGATTCCTTCAGGCTTTGCGTAGCGGGCAAGGTAGCTCAGGTAGAGATCGTCGGTGCCGAAGTACAAGTACGAGTCGATGGCAAGGATGACGTCGAAGAAGTTCTTCTCGAAGGGAAGGCTTCGCGCGTCAGCATGAATGGGGTGGACTGCGTCGGTGCAGCCTGCATCGCGGATGCGTTGCGCGTTTTCTTCGGCGCTGAACCAGAGATCGGCGGCCCAGACTTCCACTCCGAATTCGCGGTGGAGAAAGATGGAGGAAGCGGCTCGTCCGCAGCCGAGGTCGAGAACTTTCATACCGGGTTTCAGATCGATGGCCTGGGTGAGCCATTCGGTGAGCAGGAGCGAGTTGGCACCTCCGCTGGCTGCGGCGTGGAGCCATTCCGGGTTGTAGAGGGCAGTGCGGGGAAACATCGCTCCATTCTCCTACAATTCGCGCTGATATATACTCTCGGTCACCAGGAGTTTTCACGATGAAATTCACTCGCAGAATGGCTGTTCAGATGGTTGGGTCGGGCGCTTTGATTTCGAGCGCGGCTGAGGTTGGTTCGGCGGCACAGGTGCCTCCGGCTCCGAAGGAGAGCGACAAGACGCCGAAGATCGCTCTCGGCACGGGCGATGGATTTGCGGCAGGGGCGTCGGATGCGTCCGAAGGGCCGCGTCGAATCAAGCAACTGGGCGTGAACCACGTTCTGGGCGGTGGCGGTGCGGCTCCGTGGACGGAAGAGAGCCTCGGGAAAACGATGGCTCCCTGGAAGGCGATGGGGATTCAGGTCTCGAATCTGATGATCAATTTGTCGCCGAACATCATCTACGGCAAGGCGGGGCGCGACGCGGATATCGAGAAGGTGAAAGATTCGATTGTGGCGGCGGGGAAAGTGGGGCTGCCGGTGGTGGAGTACAACTTCTATGCGCATCGGGCGATGGAGGGGTATTTCGAAGAGATCGACAAAGAGCGCGGGAATTCGGGCTGGACGGGGTTCGATTATGAACTGGTGCAGACGGCGGCGCAGCAGTATCAGACTCGTCCGGAAGAGAAGGGGATGAAGTTTAAGGATCTGCCTCCGCTGGCAGCCGAGGGCGCGCATAACCTGGATGAGATTTGGGCGAATGCAGCATATTTCCTGAAGGCAGTGATTCCAACGGCGGAGAAGGCGAATGTGCGGCTGGCGCTGCATCCGAATGATCCGCCGGCTCCGGTGAGCAGGGGGTCGCAGCAAATTATGGGGACGGTGGCGGGGTGGAAGAAGCTGATCTCGCTGGTGAACAGTCCGGCGAACGGAATTACGTTTGACTGCGGGGTGACGCGCGAGATGGGCGAGGATCCGGTGGAGGTTTGCCGGTACTTTGCGTCACGGGACCGGATTAATCATGTGCATTTCCGGAATGTTCTGGTGCAGAAGCCTTATGAGCGGTACACGGAAGTTTGGATCGATGAGGGTCTGAACAATATGTTCGCCATCATGAAGGAGCTGGTGAAGAACAAGTACTCGCGGCTGATTTATCCGGAGCACCAGCGGCGGCTGGATTATGACACGGAGCACACGAAGCTGGGCGGGTATCCGGGGGGCGGCGGGTATGCGGCCATTGCGTTTAATGTGGGGTATGCGCGGGCTATGCTGCAGGCGGCATTGAGCTAGACAGTTAGACGGTCCGGGATGTATGTTACAAGCGAAAGCGGCGCTCCTTCATGGAGCGCCGCTTTCGCGTCTGGCTAAGGTTCCGTGGTGAACGGGAACTGACGCTGTGAGTAGTCGTAATAGCCGGACAGGCTTACGGCGTACGGCGAGTAGTGGATCCACATCCGGTATTGCGTGCTGGGTGTGAGCGTGCCATTCACGTGGACGATGACGGTCTTCTGGTCGATCGCCGAGTAGGTGAACGTCACGGGAATGTTGACGTGGGTGTTCGAGGTGTCGGTGAGCCAGATGGCCCCGAAGAGCAGGCTGGCGTAGTCGATACCCTGATCCCAGGTAAAGGTGAAGGTCGGATTCGTCTTCAGCACGTTCGGGATGTTTGTATTCTGCGGCAGCGGCACTGTGGCCGGCGTATTGTTGCTGACGGTGGCCGAGATAAAGTTCGGGCTGTTCACGTTGAAGTTCGGGCCTGTGGTGAACGAGAA
The DNA here is from genome assembly GCA_903929755.1 of uncultured Acidobacteriia bacterium. GTDB lineage: Bacteria > Acidobacteriota > Terriglobia > Bryobacterales > Bryobacteraceae > BOG-234. The sequence goes on along the minus strand of CAIYVZ010000045.1, from coordinate 80,664 downwards.
CGAATAAGGTGAGGCCATCACATTGCCCGCCACATCCTGGATACCGGTGGCGACCACCGTATAGAAGGTATTGGGCGCCAGCAGCGCGGCGGGAACTACCTTGACAACGGTATCGTTCGAGTAAACGCCATTGTTAAGAACGGCTGTTACAGGCACGCCGTTGAGCGTAACGTTGTTGAGGCTGGTAGCCCGAACCGCTTCGTTGAAGATTAGCTCCGGTACCACGTTGGTGGGTGCGCCTGTTGCGCCGGCCACCGGGTTGGTCTGCACCACCGTTGGCGCCGTCGAATCCGGACCGCCTCCCGTAGTGAAGTACTGGTAGCTGTTCGCCTTCGCATTGCCGTTCAGGTCCGTTCCACCGTACCAGTAATAGTAGTGAGTCGAGTTCGGAGTTATCGGGGCTGAGGGCACAATGGTTACGGTCCGCAGATCGGCGCTGATGTTCACCGTCGATGGCGGATAACACAAGCCACCGGGGCAAGTTGAATCGTAGTAGAAGAAACCGCTCGTGTTATTCCCGGCCGGGTTCCCCACTACGGTCGAGGGATCCAGCGGTTTGCTGAACGACATCGTAAACGTGGAGTTCGTCGGTACGTTCGAGTTGTTGCTGTTGTCGATGCTCTGCTGGATAATCACGGGTCCCGTGAAATCTGCCCCCGCCGCAGTCTGGAACGAGGAAACGAAGTCCGCCGTTGCCGCTCCGGCCAGGTCCGTAACGCCCGTGGTCACGTGGACGTTAATAGTCGAACTGTCGGGTAGCGGAACCAGAGGCGTCAATGTCATCACCGTCTGGTTGGTGTTGACGGTTCCGAACGTAGCCGTATACGGAATCGCGCCGCCGTTCAGCGTCACGGTGGAGGGCGTTACCGTCAGGCCATCGATCAGGTTGTTGAAGACGATCCGCACCGGCGCGTTGTCGCCGATGCCCGTCGCGCCGTTTGTCGGCGTCACCGTGCTCACCGCAAACGGTGTGTTCTGGTGCACCGAAGCTGGAGACACGTAGACGTAGTAACCGTCCCCGGCGTAGGCGTTGGCGGCCAGATCCTTAATCGCCCCCGTCAGCTGGATGGCGATGTACTGGCCGGCCGTCAAATCTGCCGACGGTGTAAACCGGATGGTCGTATTGTTGTTGAGCAGCGAAAGGGTACCGGCAATCAGGCTGCCGAACCCCGGCGACGAGCTGTTCGCCCGTACGTTGAAGGATGCCGACGTGACCGTGGCCGGGTCCAGAGCTTCGCAGAACTGAACTTCAATCACTGGATTCGCGATGTACGAGTAGTTGTAGCGTCCGGGACTGTAGGCCGTGGTTGCAGGAATGGTGCACGCGGTCGCCTGAGTCGTAAACGAGAAGTTATACGCGTTCACCGGATTGAGGTTTATGTCCGTCACCGTGCTGGTGACGAACACTTCAATCAGGGCCCCCGGCTGGTAGTTCGAAGCCGGCGTCCAGACGATGCCGTGCTGGTCTGCCGTCAGCGAAACCGTACCCGGAATCAGGGCCCCGTTCTGCGCCACGTAGAGGCCGTTCTGCGCACTCGTCAGGTTGATCTGCGAGTTTGTGAACACGGTCACCTTCGAATTCAGCGGTGCCCCGTTGCCGGGCCGCACCTGAATAACCGTCGGATTGAAACTCAGCGGCTGGGCCTCTGTTGCAAACGAAGCTGTGTAAGGGTTCGCCATGCTGTTGCCGGCATAGTCCTTTACGCCCGTCGTCGCGCCCACCGTGATCGTCGCGGCGAACGGCAGGGTCGTGCTCAGGTACACCGTGCGGCGGTCGGCCGAGGTGCTCACGCCCGCGCTCAGGTTATAGGACCCCAGGTAAAGCGCGAAAGTCGAGGTGTTGACGGTGCTGCTGTCCAGCGACTTGTTGAACGTCAGAGCCACCGCAGTGATGGCTCCCACGTTCGTGGCCCCGTTCGTCGGCGTCATGCTGGTAACGGTCGGCGGAGTATTATCCACTACCGCCGCCGTCGAGAACTGGGCGTTGTACAGATACGAGTTGTCGAACGGGTTGCCCGCAAGATCCGTCATGTAGGCAGTGAACGGATACACAAATACCGAGATCGTGGCCCCAGGGGGCAGCGCGACCGCTGGCGTGAAGCTCAGGTGGTTCGCATCCACAATGGCCACCGTCCCGGCGATCCGCTTGTTGCAGTCACCGTTGATGCATACCACGAAGCTGTCCTGCAGGATGGAGTTCGGGTTGAAGGGTTTACTGAAAGTGACCGTAATCACCTTGTTGAGCGCAACCCCCGTGGAGCCTGGCGAGGGATCCGTCAGGCTCACGCCGCCGTGGCTGGTGTCGGAAAGTCCCGAACCAGAGGTGGTGAACGCGCTGGAGAAAGCCGTAACCGCGTTGCCACTGGTGTCGGTGAAGGCACCACCCGCCACCTGAACGTTATAGGTTGTGTTGGCCGCCAGCAGCCCCGGCAACGAGAGCGAAATCGTCATGCCGTCCGCCGAAAGCGAAGCCGTAGTCCCGGCCACGCCCGACAGCGTCACCGCCGAAGCCGAGACCGAGGTGGGCGCGGCGGCTTTGTTCAGCCTTACAGAAATGGCCGGATTTACTGGAGCCGCCAGGGTTCCGTTCACCGGATTCACGCTCGTCACCGTGAGCGGCGTGTTGTCCGAGGACGAACTGGTGTAGAAGTACTGCGGGTTCGTATTGTTGGTGTTTCCGCCCAGATCCGTATAACCGTTGACATAGAAGTAGTAGCGGTCGTTCGGATTCAGCGGTCCGGGGTAATTGAAAGTGACCGATTTCAGGTCGGCCGACCATGCGAGGCTCAACTGATTCACGTATCGATTGATGGCGAACTGGTACATCGCGAAGTTGCTGGCCGAAATCGGGTTGATCGGCTTGTTGAACACGATCTTCAGCAGCGGATTGGTGCCGACAGTCGAGTTGTAAACCGGTGTCACGGAAACCACCTGCGGTGCCACCAGGTCGATGGAGGACCCTGTTGTAAAGTGCCGGACCGCGGGACCCGAAATCGGATTACCGGCCGCATCCACCACGCCCGCCACCGTAACGGTGTATTGCGTGTTTGGCTGCAGGATCGAATTGGGAACCACGGTCAGAATCGTACCGCCCCCCGAAAGCTGCGGCGACATCGGTACCGGCACCGAACCGGCCGTCTTGACGAACGTCACTCCCGACAGGAAGCCAGGCTGGATCGGACGGTCGAACTGGACCTGCGGCTTGAAGTTTTCCGGAACGTTGACAAAGCCATCCGGCGTCACGAACTGAGTGATCTGCGGACCGCCGGCAGGGGCCGCCAGTACTGTGGTGAAGTTCTGGTTCACCATGTAGGCGTTCGCGGCATTCCCGTTCAGGTCGGACAGACTCACAATCAGCGGGTTGTACAGGTGGCCTACGCTGAGCGGGTTGATTGGTGTGATGGTCAGCGTGGTGGCGCTGCCGTTCCATGACAGCGTTACCGGCACGTTGACGTATCCCGCCGAGGCGTCCCGCAGGTAGACGGTGTTATTGAGCACCGAGGTTCTTAGATCGATCGGTTTGCTGAACGTGACCGAGAAGCCGGAGTTCAGCGGGACGTTGCTCTGGTTACTCAGCAGGCTGGTCAGCACCACCGAGGGTGGAGCGTAATCCGGCGCGGCCGCCGTGTTGAACGTCATCGTATACGGCGTCGGGTTCAGCGGGTTGCCCGAGAAGTCCGACACGCCGTTCAGGTGCAGCGTAACGGCTGCTCCCGCCGGCAGTGGAGCCTGCGGCGTCACCGTCATGGTGTAGTTGCTGCCGTTGTACGCGATCGACAGCGGGATGTTTCCCGGAGCCGTCAGGGTGACGTTGGCAGGATCGAGCGTCAGCGAATCCACATTCTCGCTGAACGTCACGCTGATCACCGCGTTGGTGCCAATGGAACCGGCTCCGCTGGTAGGGGAGATGCCCGTCACGAACGGAGGCGTATTGTCGGCTGCCGAGTTGACGTAGAAGTAAGAGTTGTAGTTCACCGCGCTGCCCGCGAAGCTCAGCCCATCGGTATCCTGTATCGAACTTGCCAGATACACGGTGTAGTACTGGCTCTGCGTGTACGCGGCATTCGGAGTGAACCGGATCAGCCTGTTGTTATTCAGGAAGCTGATGGTGCCGTTGACCGGGCTGCCCGGGCTGAAGTTCGCGGCGATGAAGAAGCTCGACGACGTGACCGTAGCCGGGTTCACTGGCTTGGTGAACAGGATGTCCACGGTGCTGTTGGCCGAAACAGAGCATCCATAGCACGGGTTCCGGCTGCTGACCGTAAGCGGGGTCGCGCTCAGATCCGGAGCGACGGTGAATGAGGCGAAGTAATCGTACAGCGAGTTTCCACTCGCATCCTGCGCCGCACTGGTGAACCAGATCTGGATCAGGGAGCCCGCCGCGAACGGTGTAGTTGGCGTGAAGGTGATGGCCTGATTATTGGCGGAAAGTACCAGGCTTCCGGTCTTCAGAACGCCGTTTTCAGAGATGTGCACCGAGCTTGCCGTAACTGTTGCCGGATTCATGGCCGCGCTGGTAAAGAATGTAACGGTGGCCGATGTGGGCACCCCGGTTGCGCCTGAACCCGGGCGGAGGGAGCTAACCGACGGGCGCGCGACCACGGGTTGCGGGGCGGTGGTGAACGACGACCGGAACTCGGCCGCCAGATGGTTAGCCGCAAGGTCTGTGATATTGGGACTCACAACCACCGTGAACACCGTCCCGTAAGGCATGGAGCCGCTGTTGAAGGATATGGTCGTACTGTCCGCCGAAAGACTGTAACTGGACGTGAACAGCGCGCTGCCAATGTACATCGCAACGTTGTTGGCGACGGTTCCCGGGTTAATCGGCTTCGAGAACGTAACCACCACCGGGTTGTACGGGCCAATGCCGGATGAGGCATCGGGCGGCGTTACCGAGATGACGGTCGGAGGCGTGAGGTCAACGGCGGAACTGGTGGTAAAGCACTGCGTATTGTAGTTGAAGGTATTGCCGGCCAAATCGTAGAGTGACGCCCAGTAGCTTGCGTAGGCACAGACCTGGTGGTTGGCCGGGAGGTTCGCCGTCGGGGTAAACGTCAGCGTCTTCAAGTCAATCGACAGGGAAATGGTACCAGGAATATCGTGTCCGCCATTGGTGTTGTCAAATACCCGTGCGCTCTGGCTGGTGACGGACAAAGGATTGACGGGCTTGTTGAGCTGGAAGACCACGTTGGTATTGACGGGCACGTTGGTTCCGGTCGGCGTGATAGCCGAGATGGTGCCGTGTGTGGAGTCAACGGAGACACTGGCACTGGTCTGGAAGGAACTTCCGGCAAACGGTACCATGGGGTTACCACTGGTGTCGGACACTCCGGCTACCGAAACGGCGTAGTTGGTAGAAATTGCCAGATTGGCGGTGGGTGTAAAGACGAGGGTGGTGTAGTCGGGGCCCGCGCCAAAGGCCACTGTACCTGCGACGGCACCGCCATTCAGAGATATTGCACTGGACGGAACTGAAGTCGGGTCGAGGGCTTCGCTGAAGTGAACCCAGACTGGCGCGTTCACGGCAATGCCTGTGGACCCGGTGGGCGGCGAGACGGAGAGTACGGTGGGACCAGTAACATCGGTGGAGGTACCGGTCAGGAAGTATTGGTTGAAGCTGACGCAGCAGTTACCCGCCCAGTCGTACATCGAGTACGAATTGAGGCGGTAGTAGGTGCTGGCATCGAGGGGCGCGGAGAGGTGGAGGTCCCACGTTTTGAAGTCAGAAGAATGGGTCACATTGCCGTAGGTGTAGGCGCCGGACACCTGGTTATAGACATACATCTGGGTAACACTGAGTGGGTTCATCGGCTTGTTTGTGGTGAACCGCAGGATGGGGTTGGTGGCAACCGTCGAGTTATAAATCGGGGTAATGCTGGTTACCGACGGACCGGAAGTGTCTGTGGCGGCTCCGGTCGTAAATGACAAAGTGCCGGGATTGGTGAGGGCGTGGCCCACCGAATCGGTCAACACATTCGTGAAAGCCAGCGTATAGTTCGTAGCAGGCGTCAGGTTCGCGGCCGGGGTAAAAATGTACTGGAGGAAGTCGGAACTGTAGCTCCAGGTGCCGGCAACGGGAACCGCGCCGGGATTCGAAACGAAGCTGAGACCAGATATGGTGGCAGCGTTGACGGGTTTATCGAAGCCGACCGTGGGGTGGACGTTGGTTGGAACCCCAGTGGCACCGGCTGGAATGTTGCCGGTGAGGAAAGTCGGCCCCGTCGCATCCTGCGCGAAGCCGGTAGTGAAGGCCTGGCAATAGTGCCCCAGATTCTGGGTGCCGGAAGCATCCTGAATAGTCGGCGTCCCGCCCGGCACGTAGTAACTGTTCAGTTGCAGATAGAAATTGCGCCCGACGGCGAGCAGACTGGTGGGCGTAATGGTGAGAATTCGGCCGGAAAGATCCAGGCTCACGGAGGCGGGGACGCCGGACGCAGTCCAGCAACTACCCTGCGTGGTGCCGTCGGAGATAAAGGCGTTGGCCGGGGTGATGGTAGCGGCCTTCATCGGCTCGTTAAAGACGACGGTGATGCTGGTATTGATGGGCACGTTGGACGCCGAGACTGTGCCGGACAGGCCCATGGAGGGACTGAGGAAGCTGATGACCGGGGTGGAAGGCGTAGTTTGGACGGTGAAGCCGTTGTTGACCGTGAAGGACTCGACCGCAGCGAGCGGAGGCGCAGGAGTGGTGACGACCACATTGCGGGCGCCGAGCGCGGCAGCGGGATCAATGGTGAGGGTGGCGGTCGCATTGGTGCTGTCGCCAACAGTAAGCAGGCCATCATTGCCGAAACCACCGCCGTTCACAGAGATTCCCGGACCAAAATTCGCTTTGGTGGCCCCTGCTGTGAAGTGTGTGAACACACCGGTGAGAGTGACGTTGACGGTGGAGTTCGGCACGCCGATGTTGGGGCTCAGGCCGCTGAGGTTGGGCGAGCCAGGCAAGACGTTGAAGGCGTTGGGGAGCGAAACCACTTCCCCGCCCGTGGTGACGGTAACGGTACGCAGTCCGGCGGGAGCACCCACCGAAACAGTAAAGTTCACATTGAGATTCAGGGCGTCAGGCGAGGCCGGGGGATTCCCGATGGTGACGCCAGTACCCGAGATGGCCACGACGCTGGAGGCGCTGAAGTGCGTGAAGAGTCCGACGATGTGAACGTTTTGCGTGAGACCCTGCGCCCCGCTGTTGGGCAGCACGGAAGTGATCTGGGGAAGGCCGGCGAGCACGGTAAAGGCGTTGGTTTTTACCGCGGCTTCGGGACCAGGCGAGTTCACGGTCACCGTGCGCACGGTGGTGGCAGCGGCGGGATCGAGGGTGATATTGAAGGTGGCCGAGGTGGAACTCACTGAGGCAGGAGCGCCATTCACCACGATGCCCGGGCCAAAGTCGGCCGTACTGGCGACCGTGAAATGAGTGTAAAGGCCGGAGATTGTCACGTTCAGGGTGTCGTTCTGCCGGGCCGAAGTGGTGCTCAGGCTGGTGATGACCGGCAGGCCGGCCAGGACGTTGAACAGCCCGGCACCGCTGGCGACTTCACCGCCCGTGGTGACGGTGACGCCGCAAGCGCCGACGGCGGCGAAGGTATCCACGTTCACGGTTGCGGAAATATGAGTGTCGTCGGCGACGACAAAGGCGACTGCGTGCACGCCGGAGCAGAATGCGATGACAGGCGTGGCCTGGGTGAAGTGCGTGCCGGAGCCCACGATGGCGATGCTGTCCCCGTTGTCATTCTGGTGAACGGCAGCAGGCGATGTTGGCGTAGCGGAAAGTATGCTTGCGGCACTTGAGGTCACACTCATGTAGCCAGGCGTGCCATTACCCGCGCCGATCGTATAGACGGCAATTTCCTGACCTCCGCCGCCGAGGTTGGTGATCATACGAACTGCATGATTTCCGGTGGGTGCGATGGGTGAAACCACCAGATGCACGGTGGCAGTTGTATTCGTCGCAGCCGTGACGGTAGCGGCGATGCCCGTACCAAAATCGGCGGTGGTATTCCCGAGGACCCAATGAGTAAACGTGCCGGTTACGGAAACGTCCAGGGCAGTTCCCTGCACCACTGTGGTGGGGAAGATGAAACTGACAACCGGGGTGTTGTTCTGAATGGTAAAGCCGAGGGGAATAGTGGCGCTCTCACCCTGGGTAGTGAGGGTGACGCTGTTCTGCTGCGCCGTGGCGTTGGCCGCAATAGTGATATTGGCGGTAGCGGTGAGGGGCGTATTTACCGTCAGCGTGTTCAGACTGATGCCGGGGCCAAAAGAGCCGACGGTCACGTTCTGAACGAAATTGGTATTCGTGCCGGTAATAGCAACGTTGAGGGTTGTACCCTGGAGACCGGTATTGGGGACGAGCGTCGAGATGACGGCCGGACCCTGACCGATGCAGAACGCGCCGTAGAGCTTCAGGACCTGGGCGCCGGTGGTCACGGTGACATCGCGACATCCAAGGTAGGCGAGAGGATCAATGGTACCGGAAATATCGACAGACTGCGGGCCTGTGACCGTGATAGACGTGATGTGTGAGCCATTACCCAGATCAACGGTAGTGGCACCGGCGGCAGGCCAACCCGCCACAAAGGAAGTGAATTGACCAAGCACGCTGGTGAGGAAAGCGTGCTGCTGGAAGACGCCCTGGCCCGGGCTGCAATTGACGCAGTTGGTGAGGATGGGAGTGCCTGGGGTGACGACGAAGCCGTTGACGAGGGTGGCAACTTCGCCTCCGGTCTGGGCCACTACGTTGCGCAGGCCGGGGTAGGCCAGAGGGGCCAGATTCATGGTGACATCGGCGTGGGTGGCGTCAAGGACGTTGACGGAAGTGACGCCGACATCGCCGCCGCCGAAGCTGAAGCTGGTGGAATTGTCCCAATGGGTGTTAAAACCCGTCACGTGCGTGACGAAGCCACTGCTGCCCTGCATCACGGTGTTGGGAGTGACGCTGGTAATGGTGGCGGTGCCCGGGGAAACACCGAAGTAACCATAAGAAACTTCGGCGCCGGTGGTGGCGGTGACGGAGCGACCGCCCACGGACGCGAGTGTGGCAACGGTGACCTCCATCCTGGCGGCGGTTGGGCCAAACAGCTGGATGGAACCAGGGGTGATTGTAATGCCGGAACCAAAATTAAATAGGGTGGCGTTGTTCCAGGTGGTGTAGGCACCGACCAGGTTGACCAGAAGCGTCTGGCCCTGAATTCCGCTGGTGCCGTTTGGCCCGTCAATCAGACTGATAGCGGGAGTGCCCACTGTGACGTAAAAGCTGCTGGTTTCGATCTCGGCGCCCGTGGTGAGGACGACGGAGCGGTTCCCCACGCTTGCGCCTGGCTGGATGGTGATGTTGGCGGTAGCCGAGGTGAGGCTGGTCACCTGGAAAGTATTGACGGTGATACCCGTGCCGAAGGTCACCTGGGTGGGCGTCGCGGTACCGGCTGGTAACCAATTGGTGTAGGCGCCGGCGAGGCTAACGCTCAGCGTCTGGCCCTTCAGCGCAACGCCCGGCGACATGTAAGAGATGTAGGGCGTGGGGGGCGCATTGGAAATAATCTGGATCTGGCCCGGCAGACCCTGCGCGCCTTGCTGCACGAGGATGCTCTGGACGCCGATGGGGGCCGCGCACGCTACCGTAACAACGGCGGTGAGCGCTGTATCACTGTTGACCGTCACGCTGTTTACGGTGACGTTGGGCCCCATAAAGACCGTGGGCGCCGGCAGGTTGGTCTGCCACTTGGTGAAGGCACCGGCAATCTGCACATTCACATTGGCGTCGCACTGCTTATAAGTGGAAGGACTGATGGAGAGGAGGGAGGGAATGCCGCCCGTGACGAGGAAGCCCTGGCTGAGAGAGACGACTTCACCGGCAGTGGACATGGTAACGGTGCGGGTTCCCAAATAGGCGGTCGGGCTGAGCGTGAGATCCGCAATGGCCGACGTTTGGCTCTGAATCAGGAAGCCGTTGACGACGATATCGCCGCCCCCGATGGAGAACTGGGTCAGGCCCTGGGCCCAGTGCGTGAACTGCCCGTTCACCTGCATCAGGATGTGCTGTCCCTGATTGGCATGTGTGGGGCTGATGGAACTGAGGATAGCCGGACCGGGGTTAACGGTAAACAGCGTGCCCTGCACGACTTCGGTACCGGTGGTGACGACGACAGTCCGGCTGCCGGTCTGAGCGATGGGATCGATCACGAGGGTTACGGTGGCGTGCGAGTTGTCGAGGATCTGCAGATTGCTGACGGCAATTCCCTGGCCGAATGTAACGTTGGTGGGAGTGGCTCCGGAGGCGGTCCAGTGGGTGAAGTTGCCGAGGAGCGCCACACCGGTGAGAGTCTGGCCCTGCAGACCACTCACGGGGCTGGTTCCGCTGAGAGAAGGAACGCCGGGCAGGACATTGAACGCATTGAGGTAGCCGACACTTTCGCCCAGGGTGTACATACACAAGCCACGGACGCCGGTAGCGGCGTTGACATCGATGGCCAGGGCGAGGTTGGCGTGGAGCCTGTCAGTGGCAGTTACGTTCGTGACAACGGCGCCCGCGGGGCTGGCGGGAGTACAGCCGCCGGTGGTGAGATAAGCGGTTGTCACGCCCGTCTGGAAGTTGGTATTTTGGCCGGTAACCTGGAGGTTGACACTATGGCCCTGGAGGTCCTGATTCGGGGTCACCTGGGTGACAATGGCCGCCCCGGCGCTGATGAAAAAGGCCAGCGGCAGATTGATCTGTTCGATGTTTTGCGGGGCGCCGATCACATTCTGCGTGGTGATGGTCAGATTGCGCAGCCCCCCGGTACAGCAGTAGGCGGTGCCCTGAACCACTACATGCAGCACGGCCTGAGATGGGCTGAGGACAGTGATATCGGCGGGCCCGAGGGTGGAACTTCCGCCCGAAAGACCGACGATGCCGGCGTTGTTACCAAAGGTCGCGCTCGTATCGCCCGTGTGGAAGTGGGTGGCCCCCACACCATTGACTGTTATATCGAGCGTTGTACCCTGCGGGGCGGTGGTTGGCGTGATGTTGATCGTACCGGTGACCGGGTGGATATTAACCGAATTCGAGAAGGAAGGCGCTACTTCACCATCGGTGATGGCTCGGAAATTCCGGAAGCCTGTGCCAGCCTGGAACGAGACGGTGATCTGACCGTAAAGGTTGGTGGCATCAACCACGTGAACCTGGGTAATGGAGATACCCGGGCCGAAATCGAGGATCGTCCCCCCGTCAAGAAAATGGGTCGCGACGCCGACTACACGAAATGATTTTGTTTCTCCCTGATTGATATCCGCCAGGGTGTTCGAGGAAGCAGGGCAAGCAATCAGATTACTGCAGTCGAGGTTGACACCTATCGTACTCACGCTGGCAATACCGGGTGTAACGGAGAAGCCCAGGCCGGATTCGACCTCCGCGCCCCCACCTGTAATCATGGAGACGGAGCGGCCGCCGGCCGGGGTTGTGGGAGAAGCAGAAATATCCGCGGAGGCTGTGTTGGCCGAGAGAATTTGCAGGTTTCCGATAGTGATGCCGAGACCAATAATGGCGACCGTATTCGCCTGGGACCAATTGGTGAGGTTGCCGGTAATCGTGACGCCTGTAAGGGCCTGGCCCTGCGAAATGGTGTTCGGATTGATGCTCAGCAGGGAGGAAGTTGCGGGGTAATCAAGATTGAACCCGATGGAGAGCTGTTCAGCACCGGTATTCACGAACGCCTGCCTCCAGCCGAGTGCGGCGGTGGCTGCGACGCTGATGGTGACGGTTAGTTGGGTGGGAGTGACGGCAAAAGGCGCACTCACCGTAATATTGGGACCGAAGCCGACTTGCGTGGTGTTGTCGAAATGGGTGTACTGGCCGGTGATGGTGACGTTGAGATTGTTGACCGGAACCGCGGTGTGGCCGGGCGTGATGCTGGTGAGGACGGCGGGGGTGCTGGTGACGCAGAACGGCGCGATATCGATCTCATCAACAGCGCCTGAAACAGTGGTCAGGGTCAGGGTACGGTTACCGGGCGTACAGGAAACGGCGGGGCTGGAAGGCGCGGTGGGATCGATGACGAGGCTGGCGTGCGCAGTCCAGGGGGTATCAACGGTGAAGCCCTGAATGGAAACACCCTGGCCGGAGATGTTGGCGACGGTTGTGTTGTTGATCCAATGCGTGAAACTGCCGTTGAATACAACGGGCACGGTGGTGCCGATCATGCCCGAAGAGGGATTGAGCGACATGGTCGGCGTGAAGGGCAGGACGGCGAAGGAATTGAAACTAACGATCTCGCCGCCGGTGCTGAGCGTTACCGTCCGTGCACCCACAGGGGCGGTTGTCGCAATCGTAATGTTGACCACCGCGCTGGTCGGGCTGTTGACCTTCACTTGATTGACAGTGATCCAGATGGGGTCAAGCGAGGCCTGGGTCAGACCATCCACCCAGTGCGTGTTCACTCCCGTGACCTGGATGGCGACACTGGCTCCCTGCAGACCCGAAGCGGGATTGATGCCGGTGATGGCCGCCGCGGACGAGCTCACGGTGAAATTGAAATTGAAGATTGTGCCGTTGCTGGTGAGGCTGGCTGTCCGGCCCCCGGCGAAAGCAGTATTTGCAATGCTGATGTTGACTTTCAGGTGGGTGTTGTCGAGGACAGTAATCCCGTTGACGGTGATGTTCGGACCGAAATTCGCGGTTGGCGTATTAGCCAGGAACGAGGTATAGGTTCCGGTGATATTTACATCGAGATTGGACTGACCCTGACTACCCGCTGTGGGTGTTACCGCAGACAGGAAAGGCGTGGCTGCTGTGACGGTGAGGGCGTTCGGGAGAGTAACCCTTTCGCCATTGGTAGTTACAGTAGCGGCGTAAGTTCCGGAAGGAGTACTGCCGGGGACGGTGATATTGGCGGTAAGGGCCTGATTGCCGGAGACGGTGACGGTGCCGACGGCGATGCCCCCCCCAAACGAGACCAGGCTTCCGGACTGGACCCAGTGGGTCCCATTGCCCACAAAGTTGATGGTGGCGCTTGCGCTCTGGGCGAGAGTGGCCGGGGAGATGGACGTCAGCGACGCCGAACTGGGCGTGACGCTGAAACCGTTCGCGATTATGCCGTATTCGCCGCCGGTGGTGACCGTGACAGTGCGAGGGCCAAGACTCGCCAGGGGATCTACCGAGACGTTGACGGTGGCATGGAGCGGATCGAGGACGGTTGTGCTGTTGACCTTGACGGTATCCCCGAAACTCGCGACCGTGGTACCTGGCGTGAAAGTTGTATTGGTTCCGGTGACATTGACATCAAACGTTGTTCCCTGGACGCCGGTTACAGGTGAGATGCTCAAGCTGACCGCCGGCGAAACAGAGACAAGGAAGCCGGTGGCGAGAGGTGCAACTTCAGCGCCGGTCTTGGCCGTCACCAGCCGTATCCCCGGAACTGCCGCGGGATCGAGCGTGAAGGTGGCAGTCAGATGGGTGCTGTCGGTTGCGACTACGTTCGAGACCGTGACCCCGCCACCAGCCACCGTTACCGTTGGCTGGGTGGGCAGAATGGCCGTAAAGTGAGTGTATTTTCCGACAATCTGGACGCCATTGATGACCGTTCCGCGGGTTCCCGCTCCGGGCGATACGGACGATACGACCGGCGGCGGATTGAGAGTCAGCGAAGAAGACGAAGCTCCGCTGTTATAGGCGGAGGGAAGTGAACCGGAGACTGTTACCTGGCAGGTGACCGCCTGGTTTACGGTGAGGGCGGGGGGAATTTGAAAACTGATGATCCGTTGCGTCCCCACCGGGACGACGGCAGAGCTGTTCACGGTCACCGAGCCACCGTTGCCGGGAGGGCACGTCACCGTCACACTGACGCTGGTGTTGGGTATGGCGCCGGACGGGAAACCTGTTCCGGTAACGGTAACCGTGCCACCCACAGTTCCGGAGGACGGCGAGGTCGCCGGATTGAGCGCGATGGCAGCGGAAAGCAGATAAGCCCCCGCAAGATACATCACTCCGAACGTCAGGGACGTGCGTAAACGGCTAACAGCAGACATATAGCAACTCCGATGGAGGCGAACCTCCGCTATCTACTCAAGCGAAATCCAGCGGCAAAACAAGCATCCCGCGCGAAATATCTTTTTAAGTAACATGAGGCACGCACCTAATGGGTGCAGGTCAGGCTTTGTGGCGATCTTTGTTGCGATAGCGGTGTGCCATGGTCGCCAGAAGTCCACCGAACGCCAGCATAAGGGTGGCGGGCTCAGGCACATCTGGAATCGTTCCAGCACCAGGCGCGTCACTAATGCTCAGAGGGGTTAAGAACGACGTATCGTTACCGAGCGCATAAGCACTGTCCTGCGGTATGTTCAGCGTGAAGGTAAAGGGGGATTGAGGGAAAAATGAGCTCTGCGCCAAGTCCCGGGGGTTCTAAATGAAGATGGAGCCGGGGAGGCTGGCTTTAAACACTATTCTGGTGACCCGTGCGTCCGAGTACGGCAGGGTATAAAGAGGATTACCCGTAAAGTCGTTACCAGATTCAATGAAAGTGACGCACCCGGTGACAACACAGGCCGCGGAAGAATTGTAATCCGCCACTTGCTGTAGCTGAGATCCTCCCATCAGCGACGTGTAATCGACTTCCAGTGACCAATCGGTGAGAGTGACGGCGTCGCAGGAAAGCGCACCGGAGTCGGCGTCAGCCGTACCGCAGGGTCCGAGGCCCGACTGGTTCGAAAGCACGATGAGCGAGTAGCCATCCGACGCGCCCGCGCCGGGCCACACTCCGATCGATCCTAAATTCACATAACCCGCCAACGCGGGCATACAGATTCCGGCAAGTAGAACACCTGCCATCAACACTTTGAACATTGTGCCTCCGAGCACATATTTGATTTCCCGCTAATGGGGAGTTTTAATCGACCACAAGGCAAAACACGAAAACGACCTCCGGGTTTCGCTCCGCGAAAAGCAGCTTTAGCCTGCGCTGCCTCCTCTTCCGATTTCGATCTTTATATTACTCCCACTTTTCTGGCTGCGCCAGCGTTTTTTTGGCGCAGAGGATTTGAGAGGGGACAGTGGCCCTGCCAAACTGCCGATCCGGCAAGTAAGTTACCCATTCTTGTTGAGTTCTTAACAACCCTGTAACGTGATTTCGGCTTAGGCTGGAATTACCGTGAGCAAACGCATCGTACTGATCGAAGACGACACAGACCTCTACGCTCTCCTGAAGTACAACCTGGAGAAGGAGGGGTTTACGATGGAGGGCTCGCAAACGGGCCGGGGAGCGCTTGAGCTCTGCCGCCGGGTGAAGCCCGATCTGGTCCTTTTGGACATTATGCTTCCGGATTCGGACGGTTTGGATATCTGCAAGGGCATCCGGAACGATCCGGCACTGGCCCATACGCCGGTGATCTTCCTGACGGCTCGTGCGTCGGAGACGGACCGGATTGTGGGTCTGGAACTGGGCGCGAACGACTACATTGTGAAGCCGTTCTTTGTGCGGGAGCTGATTGCGCGGATTAAGCTGCAGTTCCGGGCACAGCCTGCGCCTTCGCGGGTGCTGAAGGCGGGGGCACTGGAACTGGACCGGTCTAGTTGCCAGGTGCGTTTAGCGGGCGAGCCGATCGCGCTGACGGCGACGGAATTCCGGCTGCTGGAGTACCTGATGAGCCGGCCTGGGATTGTGTTCAGCCGGGATCAGCTGCTGAACGCGGTGTGGGGTCAGGATCGTGCGATTACGGACCGCACGGTTGACGTTTATGTGCTGCGGCTGCGGCAGAAGATTGAGAAGGATCCGACGGATCCGATCATGATTCACTCCGTGCGCGGGTTTGGGTATTCGTTCCAGCCGCCCGCCAATGTGGCGGTTGCGCAGGAAGCTGTCTCAGCCGTCGCCTGACGTGCTACGCTGGCGGTCGGAAGCACGCTATTGGCCACCGACCTGATTGGTATCGATTGTGCCGTACCCTCCCCTGAGGCGCTGGACGTGGTCGCGTCCGCAATTCGCATGGGGAATGTGGTGGCGATTCCCACAGACACTTTGTACGCTCTGGCTGCGGACCCTTTGAGCCTGCGCGCCGTGCGGCGAATTTACGAGGCAAAGGGCCGGGCGATTAACCGCGCCTTGCCGATCCTGGTTCGCGATGCCCTGATGGTGGAAGACTTCGCACGGGATATCTCCCCGCGCTTCCGAATGCTGACCCGACGGTTTTGGCCCGGGCCTTTGACGATCATTTTGCAGGCCTCCACCCGACTACCCTTGCTGGCCACAGGGAATACGGGGCGACTGGCCGTGCGGCAGGCCAGGTCTCTGGTGGTGGAGGAATTGATTAATCGGCTCAACGGTCCGCTGATCGCAACGAGTGCCAATATCTCGGGACGCCCCACCTGTGTAACGGGGATTGAAGCTTTCGGCGTAATGGACGGGCGCGTGGACCTTGTTCTGGACGGCGGATTATGCAAAGGGGCGGGTGCCACGACGGTGGACATCACCGACCCGGACTGGAAAGTGATCAAGCACGGAGCGATCTCGGAGCGTGAGATTGCGGAGTGCCTGGAAGGTCTGTAAATCGGACTCCGGCGCTGACCACCCGCAGAGAGTGCGGTTTCGAGGGCGGCCACAAGGTTGACGATAGTAGCGTCATCGGCCCGTGAGCCGGCGGCCTTGTAGCGAGATGCCGGAAACCTTCTTGCAGGCGGCGTCAATGGTGTAGTATTCGGGCTTATTGGTGCTGGAAGGGGCGGCTCCGGGACGCTGGTTGCGGTTGTTTGCCACGACTATGACGGCGGGGGCGTTAATTAAACTCACAGCCCCCCGTGCCATCGGGTGCACCTGACGAAGGTTCACTATGTGCCACGCTTGTTCCCGTAAAGATGGACGTGGAGGCGGGGGCTGAAGCGATAACCGTGGGCTTTACAGAGTTCGGCTAACCAGGGGCCTCTTTGTTTGAGGGTTTCCTCCGCGGTGCCTTCGGGCATGAGAATCACGTTTTGCGGCGGGGCGTTGAGGGTGGCAATTACGGTCTGCGCCTCCGCCAAATCAGATTGCTGTGCGATGACGAACTTGAGCTGGTAAGGGTAGTTCGTGGTCAGGTGTCGGAGAGCATCGTAGTTGAGGCGGAGGCGCTCGTGCTGGTTTCGAAAAGGGCCTTCGGGGGTGGAATTGGAGAGCTTGGGACTGATACTCATCAGGTCGCATTCGCCCCCCCCTTCAACAAACGTCGCGCTGACTGTCCCGGCGGTCTCGAAGGTGATGTGTTTGCCCTGCTCCCGGTAACGCTTTGAAAGTTCCACAATGCCGGGAGCGATCAGCGGTTCTCCTCCGGTAATGACTACGTGGTTCGCGGCAGTGTACTCGTTGGTGCGGGCGAGGATCTCGTCAAGAGTGAAGTCTTCGCCGACCGGATTCCACGAGGTATAGGGCGTGTCGCACCAGGAGCAGCGGAGGTTGCAGCCGGTGGTGCGGACGAAGATGGACGGGACGCCGATAAGCGAGCCCTCGCCCTGGACGGAGTAGAAGATTTCAGAAATTCGCATGTCAGGCAGCGACCGCGGGATCTGCAATGCCGGCTTCGCGAAAACCCCTGGCCCTGAGGATGCAGGAGTCACACTGGCCGCAGGGTTTGCCGGTTTTCAGATCGGGGTCGTAGCAGCTGTGGGTCAGGCCGAAGGGGACGTTGAGTTCGGTGCCCAGCCGAACGATATCGGCCTTGGAGAGCTTCAGCAGCGGGGTGTAAATTTTGATCTTCGTGCGGCCTTCAACTCCAGACTTTGTGGCCAGGTCGGCCATGGTCTGGAAGGCTTCGATGAACTCGGGGCGGCAATCGGGGTATCCCGAGTAATCGAGGGCGTTAACGCCTATGACGATGGCGCTGGTTTCCAGTACCTCGGCCCAGGCCAGGGCGAACGACAGAAAAATCGTATTGCGAGCCGGAACATACGTGATGGGAATGTCGGCAGACATGGACGCTTCGTCACGTCCCTTGGGAACATCGATATCGGCAGTCAGGGCGGAGTGGCCGAACACGCGGAGATCAATTTTTGCGGTGCGGTGGGCAGCAGCGCCAATAGCTTCGGCAACGCGGTGCGCGGCGTCGAGTTCAACGCGGTGGCGCTGCCCGTAATCGAAAGAGAGGGCGTAGACCTCAAAACCCTGCTGGCGGGCCCAGGCGAGACATGTGGCTGAATCCAGACCACCGCTGAGTAAGCAGACTGCTTTCATATTCATCTTTTTCTTTATGGCTCCCCTCTCGCCGACCTTAGATGCCCATCCTCTAGAATCGTTAAATCGAACCTCTGAACGCAATCTTCGCGCCGCGGCCCCGAAATCTCATCGTCGCAGGTGTCCTGCTCGTGCTCGCCTTTTGGGCTTTGAACTACCGGGCGTACGACGGATATTTTCAGGATGACGAACTGGACAACCTGTCGTGGGGGCCCTCGCTGGGCCTTGCGGACTACGCCCCGGCGCTGTTGTCACCACTTGTACCTCAGAACAATTTCCGCCCCACCGGACATGCGTATTTCACGCTTATGGGGAGGGCCTTCGGCCTGGATTTCCCGCCCTGCATGACCCCCGTTTTTGTGGCACATTGCCTGAACGGGCTACTCCTGTTCTTCATCATTCGCAGGCTGGGGATCCCGGCCTGGCATGCCATGGCGGGAGCGGCATTCTTCCTGCTAAGCGGCTCCGCCATGGATGCCTACTGGAAGCCAATGTATGTTTTCGACCTATTCTGCACCACTTTTTGCCTGCTGAGTATCCTCCTCTGGGCGCAGCGGCGCTGGGTGCTCAGCTTTGTAGCGTACTGGCTGGCATACAAGGCCAAAGAACTGGCCGTGATGCTGCCGTTCGTGTTGCTGGCCTGGGAGTGGTGGTTCGGCGACGAGCAGGAGGGAAGAAAGCGGTTTCTGCGGCTGACGCCGTTCTTCGTCGCGTCGCTGTCATTCGGGCTCCAGGGGATTCTGCATAATCCGAATAAGGACAACGAGTACACGTTCCGGTTCAACCTGGAAGCACTGAAGATCACGATACCGTTCTATGCGGGCCGCTTCCTGATGTTCCAGTGGAGCGGCCTGTTGTTGCTGCCTCTCGCGCTGATTCGCGACCGAAGAATCTGGTTCGGACTGGCTGGCGCCGTATGCTTCGTGTTCACGCTGCTGTTCCTGCCGGGGCGGCTCTACGAGGCCTACGCCTATCTGCCGCTGGCCGGCGCAACAATTGCGGTTGCGGCTGCGGCATCGCGCGTGAGCCCGCTTTGGTTCGCGGCGGCGCTGGTGGCGTGGCTGCCGTTTAACGTGACCGAACTTCGGGCGCAGCAGCGGGAGAAACTGCGGCGCGACGACATTGCGTATGTTTTCATGAGTCAGCTGGAACGCTGGGTCGCACAGCATCCGGCCATCAAGATCATGGTCTACGAGGGAGCTCCCGGGGAATACCACGACTGGGGCATTGAGGCGGCCTGGAACCTGACCCATCAGGCCCAAGGGTTGCCCGCGCTGTTCAAAGACAGCGAAGCAGGCCGGAAAGCGCTGCAAACAGAGACCGTCGCCTACGCCACGTGGAACGGTATGGCCAGAGCGTTAGTTGTTCAGATACACTCACCTGAAGCAACTAAATGAAAATTCCCAAGCTCCGATGGATCCTGGCGGCGATGCTGTTTTTCGCCACAGCCATAAATTACGCCGACCGCCAGGCGCTGGCAGTCGTTTCAGACCGCATTCGCGCCCAGTTCGCGATGACCGAAATCGACTACTCGCGGATTCTGGCGGGGTTCTTTCTGGCGTACGCGATTATGTACGCCGGGTCGGGCTACATTGTGGACCGCCTGGGGACGAAGAAGAGTTTCTCTCTGTTTATTGGTGTTTGGTCACTGGCGGCGATGCTGCATGCGTTCGCGACGGGGGTATGGAGCTTCGGCCTGGCTCGTTTCATGCTGGGGCTGGGAGAACCAGGGAACTGGCCGGCGGCGACGAAGGCGGTCTCAGAGTGGTTTGCACCCCGGCAGAGAGCGTTGGGCGTCGGGATCTTTAATGCAGGATCGTCCATCGGGTCGGCGCTGTCACCGCCTCTGATTTCGTGGCTGACGATTCAGTACGGGTGGCAGTTCGCTTTCGTATCGGTTGGAGCCGCCGGTTTCCTGTGGCTCGCTGTTTGGTGGGTACTCTACGACACGCCGCATAAGAACAAGTGGCTGTCGCAGAAAGAATACGACGAGATCAGGCATGAGATTCCGGCGGAAGAGGCGACGAAACATGCCGACCGTCCGAAGGTGGACTGGGCCCGCGTGGTGGGGACCCGCGAGGCAAGAGGCCTTTGCATCGCCAGAGCCTTTACCGACCCGGTGATTTACTTCGTTATCTTTTGGCTGCCCGCGTATTTGGTGAAAGAACGTCATTTTGACCAGAAGGATATCGGGCAGTATTCGTGGGTGCCGTTCCTGTTCGGCGGGATCGCCTACATGGTGGGCGGATATTTATCGGGGGCTCTGATGAAGCGGGGCTGGGCGTTGCCGAAGGCCCGCAAGCGCGTGATGCTGCTGGGGACGCTGTGTTTGCCGGTAGCGATATGCGCGCCGTTTGCGCCCACTGCGGGGCTGGCGATTGCGGCGATTTGCTTTATCACCTTCGGACACGGGTTCTGGACGTCGAATCTGCAGACGTTGCCCGCCGATATTTTCCCGAGCCATGAAGTGGGGACTGTGGCGGGCTTCTCCGGAATGGGTGGCGCGATTGGCGGGATGGTGGCGAATTTGGGCACGGGGTACGTGGTGTCGAAGTTCTCGTACGCGCCCATTTTCATCGTCGCCGGCCTGATGCATCCTATCTGCATGATGGTGATTTTCCGCATGTTGCCGGACAACGTGTTCCGCAAAGAGGTGTAGCTGGGCGAGTAAACACGCCACCCGGTTTGCGGGAGAGCTGAAGGGCTTTTTCTGCGGAATCTGCGAGCGGGCTTATGACGACGCGGCAGGTGGTGTGCGGCGGTTTGGAGAGGGTCTGCGGGCGAGTGGGTGGACGGAGTTTGGGTTCGGGTTAGAGGGCGTGCTGCAGCCTCTGGTGGCGGATTTCAATGCGTGGCGGCCGGAGCGGGAGTCTACCGCGGTGGTGGCAAATCAGGCGCTGCATCATGTGTTGGAGCTGGAGCGGGACGTTGGGTCGCCAAGCGAAGTTGATTGTGTCGGACGTGGTGGGGCGCAAGAGCAGCATAGTCGGATTCGGTATCGGGTAATCCGGAACTGCTGGCACGCGCGAAGCGGCGCAGGTTCACGGCCGCGTTCAAGCAGAAGGTGTTTCGGGAAGCGGGCGCAGCAAAGGGCTCCGGTGAGATCGGTGCCGTGCTTCGGCGGCACGGGCTTTATTCTGCGCATCTGACTCACGGGCGGCAGGAACGGGAAGCGGGAATCCGGGAAGGCTTGCCACCGCAGAGGCTCGAACCGAAGACGAAGAACAACGCGGCTAGGCTGGACTACCAGAAGCTGCAGCGGGAAACGGAGCGCCTGACCGAACAACTCCGTAAGACGGAAATCGTCATTGATGTTCAAAAAAACGTGGCCTCGTTGTTGGGCCGGCCGTGCCCGCAAACGGAGACGATGTAATGGCGGGGCTCGGCGAACTGATACTGGTCGTGGGCGTGAAACAGGCCGGCTTGGCGCCCAACATCCCGCATGCTTCTTTTTATCGGAGGAAGAGGGCTGACTCAGCTTCCGCCGCGACTCGGCCTCCCCGGTCCGCGGCGGCCCGTGCTCTGGCCCAGGGCGAACGGGGAACCGTACTGGCTTGCCTTCACGGCCGCCAATTTATAGTGATATTCTAATAACCGAACATGTCGCAAGTGTCGGGGATGAGTCCTGTGGTCTTCGTTGGGTCCAGTCTGAGCGACCTGAAGGCATTGCCGGATCCGGTGCAGGACCATTTCGGGTACGCACTTTACACGGCACAGTGCGGAGCAAAGCACCGTGACGCCAAACCCCTGACAGGTTTCGGCGGCAGTGGAGTACTAGGAGCGTGTCGGGATGAAAAAATCCGCTACGTAGAATCAACAACTTACGGACAATCGGCGGTGAGTTTTGGCTTGTAAGTTGTTGATTCTACGTTCGTCCAAATCTATTTCCGACAGGCTCCTAGAGGTTGTTCGTGCTTACCGGGGCGGCACATTTCGCGCCGTCTATACCGTCCGGCTGGCGAATGCCGTCTATGTGCTGCACGTATTCCAGAAGAAGTCGAAGTCCGGTATTGAGACTCCGCAGAGTGACATGCAGCTGGTCCGGCAGAGGCTGCAGGAAGCTGAACGAATGGCAAAGGAGCGCAAGTGATGGAATCCCAGGCATCCCCTGACAACGTCTTCGCAAAGATCGGAATACCGAATGCCGAGGAGCATTTGATCAAAGCTCAGCTGGTTTTCAGGATCGACGCGATCCTGAAGTCTCGGAAGATGAGACAGACGGATGCAGCCGAGTTGTTCGGTGTCCGGCAACCGGACATCTCGAAAATGCTCCGCGGCGAATTCCGCCAGTTTTCAGTCGAACGCCTGATGCGGTTTCTTGTGGCGCTGGGGAACGATGTCGAGATTGTCGTTAAGCCGCACACAGAGGTGGACAGCAAACCCTTTCTGCGGGTAGCCTGAACGGGGCTGCCTGGTACGATAACAGCAGTGTCTGATCAGCAAAAAAGCAGTTTCCTGGAAGAACTTCGGTGGCGTGGATTTCTGGAGGCGACGACAAGCGACGAGCTTGACGCGTTCCTGAATGCGGGCAAGCGGACCATGTACGTGGGTTTTGATCCCTCGGCGGATTCGCTGCATTTGGGCAGCCTGATTCCGGTAATGGCGCTGGCGCATGCGCAGCGGCACGGGCATCGTCCACTTGTCCTGGTAGGCGGTGGCACGGGGCTGATTGGCGATCCGAGCGGCAAGGCTACCGAACGCGTGCTGCTGACGGAAGAGACGACGGCGGAGAACGCGGTAGCCATCCGCGAGCAGTTGTCGCGCTTCTTCGATCTCTCGTCCGACGAGAACGGCCTGATGCTGAACAACGCCGACTGGCTGTGTTCTCTGAACCTGCTGGAATTTCTGCGCGATATCGGGAAGCACTTCTCGGTGAACGAGATGATCAAGCGCGATTCGGTGCGGACGCGTCTCGAAGAGCGCGACCACGGCATCAGCTACACCGAGTTCAGCTACATGCTGCTGCAGGCGTACGACTTCCTGCACCTCTACCGTCAGGCGAACTGCACCATCCAGATGGGCGGCAGCGACCAGTGGGGCAATATTCTGTCTGGCCGCGAACTGATCCGGCGAATTGATGGCGGCGAGAGTGAAGGGATTACGTTCCCGCTGCTGACCACGTCCACCGGCAAGAAGTTCGGAAAGACGGAAGAGGGCGCGGTCTGGCTGGATGCAAAGCGGACGAGCCCGTACCAGATGTATCAGTACTGGCTGCAGACTGCCGACGCGGATGTGGTGCGGTACCTGAAGCTGTTCACGTTCCTCGGCCAGGAGGCGATTGCCGCGCTGGAAGTGGAAGTGGCGGAACGTCCGAATGAACGGCAGGCGCAGAGGGTTCTGGCTGCCGAATGTACGGGCGTGGTGCATGGCGCGGACGCGATAACAAGCGTGGAAGCGGCCAGCCGAATTCTCTTCGGGCAATGGGACGCGGCACCTTCAGCGGAGGTAGTAGCCACGCTGGCCCGCGAGATGCCCTCGACGACGCTTGCGAGAGCTGAACTGGAAGCCGGAATCGCGGTTGCCGACGCACTGGTAAAAACCGGCCTTGCGGAAAGCAAGTCCGCAGCAAGGAAACTGGTGGATGGCGGCGGGCTGTATCTGAACAACGTTCGCGTAACTGCGGAGAAGAAGACAATCACGGCGGCGGATATCATTTGGCCGGAGGCGATGCTGGTGCGCGCGGGCAAGAAGAATTACCACCTTGTGATGGTGGGGTAAATCGCGACTTCGGGCAACCCCGTCCGCGCGCGCAGCGGGATGGTGGTGGCCATGGAATCGATTGCCGCTGACGTGGGCGTTGATGTTCTGAAGGGCGGCGGGGACGCGGTGGACGCCGCGATTGCGGTCGGTTTCGCCATGGCCGCAACGCATCCATTCGCGGGTAATCTGGCTGGCGGCGGGTACATGCTGATCCGCCTGGCCGATGGTCGGACAACGTTTATCGACTTCCGCGAAAAAGCTCCGGCGAAAGCCTCCCCTGCTATGTACCTGGACGTTTCCGGCAACCCCACTCGTGAAAGCCTGGAGGGTTGGCGTTCAGCCGGCGTACCCGGCACCGTTAGTGGCTTTGCCGTGGCGCAGGCGAAGCACGGAATCGAAACGGATCTACCAGAAGGACGGCGCGTTCTTCGAAATCTGTTCGGTCTGGTGCAGGGCGAGGCGAACGCGATTCAGCCGGCCAAGAGGCCCGTGTCCTCCATGCTGCCGACGATCATTTTGAAAGACGGCAGGCTGTTCATGACAGCGGGCGCGCCGGGTGGGTCGCGAATACCCACTACGCGCCAGGCGTGGTGCCGGCGCAGGTAACCCCGATTGTGAGTGAGGGCGGGTGGCTGCATGGGAACCTCGGAGGGGCGAAGCGCGGCGGGTAAAGCTTCCGGCCATTAAAATAAAGCCGCAGGCGATGCTGCGGCATCTGACTGTATCGGGGGAGATTGCATGATGATTGCTGAAGACATCGCGGGACACGTTCTGGCGCTTGAGAAAGAGGCCCTGGAAAAGTGGGGTCAGGGTGATCCGGAGGCCTATTTGGCGATCACCGCACAAGATATTTCCTACTTCGACCCGTTTCTGAGCGAGCGCCTGGATGGCATAGAGTCCCTGCGTAAGTGGTACAACGCGTTCCGCAGCTTACGCATCACCTTCGATGAGATTGTGGAGCCCCGCGCACAACTTGTGGGCGACGCCGTCATCCTGACCATGCAGTTCGTCAGCCACAGCAGTTATGGCCCCGTCCGGTGGAACTGCACCGAGGTGTACCAGAAGCGCGGCGCGGCCTGGCTGATTGTGCACACTCACTGGTCGCCGACCAAACCCCCGGTGAAAATCCCGGGCCGGGAAATCCGCTGACAAGCGCCCGGCTGCAGCCCCCAACGAAACGACATTCCGGGTACACTCCGGTCAGGTCACAAGGTGGTAGAAATGGCCTTCTTTTGTCGGCAGGATAATGGTGCCATAAACCACACATCCAGGCGGTATTAAACGAACCTGGCATGCGAAATACCAAGGGTTATATATAATGATTATTCAATTTCAGGGTTAGAATTCCCGCTTCCTGCCCTGGCGCGAAAAACGCCCATGACCAGTCCCGTCGGTTCCACCTGCCTTCGCGAACATAGTGCCAGAGAAGGACCTGGAAGTTTTCCGGGCATTTTCACCCTGATCCTGCTGGTCCTCACCACGCTGGCTTGCGTCACCCGACCCGATACCAGCCGCACCTACCGCATTGGTTTCGGCGGCGATAAACCTTTGCACTATCTCGATTCCGACGGTCAGCCTAACGGCCTTGCCGTGGATCTGGTGCAGGCCTCCGCCCGTCGCCGGGGCATCAGGCTGCAATGGGTTTTCGAAAGGAACGCTCTTGAAGCCCTGAAGAAGCGGGATTTAGATTTGTTCGTGCTAATGGCCGTGCTGCCGGAACGCCTGGAAAGCATACACTTCACCGAACCCTATCTGGTAACCGAAACCGCCTTTCTGGTGGCCCAGAACACGCCTTACCGTACGGTCCCGGATCTTTCCAGTGCCCGCATTGCATTCAACGACGTGGAAGTTCACCGCATCACCATGGCAAAGACGTTGCCCCGGAGCACGGCAGTAATGCTTGGCTCCACCGCGGAGGCAATTCGCGCAGTCCAGGACGGAAGGGCCGACGCCGCCTATGTCGATCAATACGCGGGCATGATTGGTCTGATGGACGGAGTCGTCACCAGGCCACTGCGCCTCATCGGCTCAGGCGTCCCGGTCCGCCAACTTGCGATGGCTTCTACGTTTGCCAATCAGGCGGTTGCGGACGCGCTGCGGGACGAGATCAGCAAAGTGAGCGAGCGCCACCAACTGGCTCCAATCCTGGCGAAGTGGAGCATGTTTCCGACGCTGATTGCGGAGTCGGCGGACGCCCTGAACGCGGAGCGGCAACGAACCGAACGCCTGAGCCTGGGAGCAGCCCTGCTGACGCTGTTGCTGCTTGGCATGATTTTGCTCACTTGGCGATTACGGCAGCGAAACCGGTCGCTTACCGAGGGTGAAGCCAGATTACGTAGTCTTACGGACACGGCATTCGAGGGCGTGATGACGCACGACGGCGCCGTTATTCTGGACGCCAATCGTCAACTCGCCAGCCTCTTCGGTTACGACGATCCGGGAGAGCTGATTGGGGTCCGCGGGATCCGGCTACTGGACGATGCATCGGTGGCAGCGGTGAAGAAGCGATTTTCCGGGGGGGTCTTTCTAAAGCCAATTGAGGTAGTCGGAATCCGGAAAGACGGCAGCACATTTCATGCGGAAACTCAGGGTTGTGACTCCGTCTTTCACGGGAAAAAGGTGCGCGTAGTCGCGATGCGCGACATTAGCGAGCGCAGGCAGATGGAGCAGGACCGAACCAACCTGGAACGCCAGTTGGTACAAGCCCAGAAAATGGAATCTATCGGCCGACTTGCGGGTGGAATTTCGCACGACTTTAACAACCTGTTGACCGTGATTAACGGCTACTGCGATTTGGCGCTGCGCGATCAGGCACTAACCGACAAGCTCCGGGGAAGAGTTCAGCACGTTCGCACCGCAGGCGAAAGAGCCACGGAACTGACGCGTCAGCTACTGGCCTTCAGCCGCAGGCAGGTGGTGGAACCGCAGCCGCTGGATATCAATGCGCTGGTGATCGAGGTCCAGGCCATGCTGGCCCATGTGGTCCCCGCCAACATTGAGATCGTCACATATCTTGACGAGAAGCTGAGCTGGGTGATGGCAGACACAGGGCAACTGCACCAGGTCCTGATGAATCTGGCCCTGAACGCCCGCGATGCCATGCCCCATGGGGGAACGCTGGTAATGGAGACCCGTAATGTGGTGCTCGATGCCAGTTATGCAGCAGAGCACCCGGAGGTAGTGGAGGGACCCTGCGTTCTGCTGGCGGTTAGCGACAACGGAAGCGGAATGCCGGCCGATGTGGTGGAGCATGCCTTTGAGCCATTTTTTACGACAAAGCCATCGGGTGCCGGAACGGGGCTCGGGCTGGCGACGGTTTACGGAATCGTGCGGCAGAGCGGCGGCTGGATCTGGCTGTATAGTGAGCTGGGTAAAGGCAGTTCTTTTAAGATTTATCTGCCCGTTTTGACAACGCCGACAAACGCACCCCGGCAAGTTCCCGAGGTGCAGGCAATAGCGGGTAAGACGATTCTGGTGGTGGACGACCAGACCGAACTGCGGAACTTTATAATCGAGGTACTGGAAGACCACGGGTACCACGTGCTCGCTGCGGGGACGGGAGAAGCAGCGCTTCTGGCCGCGCGAGAGTTCAAGGAGAATATTGATCTCCTGCTGACCGACGTGGTGATGCCCGGGATCACCGGTAAGGAGCTTGCCAGCCAATTGCACCAGGAGCGCAGTAATGTGAGGGTCGTGTACATGTCGGGCTATACGGAGAACGTGATCGTGAATCGCGGCGTACTGAAGCCAGGTATTGCCTACCTGCCCAAACCCCTGACGCCGGATTCCCTGCTCCAAAAAGTAGCCGAGGCATTTAGGAGCGCCCCCCCCGGAAAGATAAAAAGTAAAAAAGTGAGTGGTCTGCCATTGATTTTGCGGATATCGCCAGGCGTGGCCTGCTGGGCAAAGCCGTTGCCACCAATGCTGCGGTCCGCTCAACAGGCGAGTGGCGTCCGAGCTCGACGTAATCTTGCTCGACCGCAAGGATATGCCGTCCGCAGGTGGCAGCCAAACGCCGAGCATCAGCGGGTCTCCAGCGATTGCCAATGCCATTTACGCAGCAACCGGGGAACGGCATCGAAATCTGCCGTTCCCCGGTGTTGTATCAGGCCGAAGTTAAATTTGTCGCAGCGCGTTATTCGACCAGACCGAAGGTGAGGATATTCTGTCCCGCCGCGATGGTGACGTACTGTTTGCCATCGAACGTGTACGTCATGGGTGAAGCCTTAAACGTCGCGTTGGTCTGGAAGCGCCACAAGGGCTTGCCCGTTGCCGAGTCCACGGCCGAGAACATGCCGCCGTCTTCACAGACGAGCGTTATGCCGGTGGCGAATGCAAGAGTCCCGCCCCACGAACCAGCGGGGCCAGTCTCGGGCATTTCCCAGACAACATTGCCGGTCCGGACATCAATGGCGCGCAGAATTTGCTTCGGAGTTTCATCCGCTGACACGCGCTGCGAACCACCGGAGTAACCACGGCCCGCTTCCCACTCTTCCGTTTTCCGGGTAGTGAAGACGCTGCACGACTCTACGGTCTGGACCAGATAGTACGAAGTTGTCGGGTCATAAGACGCCGAGTACCAGTTGGTAGCCCCGCTCTGTGACGGGCAGACCTTGTGGGCGTTGGGGGAACCCGCCGTGGGCAGTTCCAGCAGCACGGGTTTGCCGTCCTTGCCAATCTCCTTCGCCCAGTTCATGTTCTTCACGAACGGCTTGGCCAGCAGGAGTTTGCCATCGGTCCGGTCAAATACATAGAAGAAGCCATTGCGGTTGGCCTGAATCAAAAGCTTGCGGGGGCGGCCTTCCCATTCGCGGTCGATCAGCACCAGAGGTTCAGTAGCATCCCAGTCGTGCAGATCGTGCGGGGTGGTCTGGTAATACCACTTCATCTTGCCGGTCTGGGGATTCAAGGCCAGAATCGACGAGGTGTAGAGATTATCTCCCTGCCGCTCTTCGCCGTTGTAATCGGGACCGGGATTTCCGGTAGCCCAGTAGAGGGTGTCGAGGTCCGGATCGTACGAACCGGTCAGCCACGCCACACCGCTCGGATGCTCAATGGCCTTACCCTTCCAGGTTTCGGAACCGGGTTCGCCAGGCAGTGGTACCGTCCAGAAGCGCCAGTTTTCCTTGCCGGTCTGGACGTCATAGGCCGCGATGAAGCCCCGCGCACCCTGTTCGCCACCCGCCGTACCCGTGATCGCCAGATTCCCCACGATCAGGGGCGCCGAAGTAGCGTTGTAATTCTTGCGCCAATCGGCCATCTCGGTTTCCCAAACCAGTTCCCCGGTGAAACGGTTCAGCGCCAGCAGGTGCGCATTGTCCGTCACCATCAGGACCTTGTCGCCCGCCGCAGCCACACCGCGGTTGAAACCCTGCGCAGCATTCCCCACCAAAGCCTTGGTGCGCGGACGCTGGAAGTGCCAGATCTCGCGACCGGCACCGGCATCCAGAGCCCAGCATTCATTGCCGCTCGTGACATACATGATGCCCTGGACAACCACAGGCGTAGTTTGCGCGCGCGTCACGCCTTCCAGCGGGAAGACCCACTTGGGGGCCAGACGCGTCACGTTTTGCTTCGTTATCTGCCCCAGCTGGCTATAGCGATTGCCCTTCACGTCGCCGTTGTAAGTGGTCCAGTCGGTCTGTGATGTCACTTCCCGGTAACCGCCGGTCGCCGGACGCAACAGGTGAACCTTCTGGTCATCCGTGCGGAGTTGCAGGTCAAGAGGGCTCTCGTTCAGAACCAGCCCTGCCAGCTTCGTCCCACTCGTCAGTGTGACTTCCCGGCGGACCGGAGCGGCACGGCGGCGCGGCCGGAGCGTGCGCAGGAACGTCACCAGGCGCGTCTTTTCTTCACCCTGAATATTCGGAAACCCGGGCATACCCCTGTCCGGTCGGCCATTGGCCAGAATGGCGTCCAGTTGCTCCGGCGACATGTTGTTCAGGCGGTTGACGATATTCGGCCCCATTTCGCCGCCCGTACCATCGCCACCGTGGCAACCGCCGCAGTTTCGCTCAAAATCTACCCGGCCCGGAGCCACCGGAGCCTGCGCAAACGCGCTCAACGCCCCGGCCAAAACAACAACCGAAACCACCAAATAACGACTTATCCCCACCATGTATCACCTTTCGAAACGTGAGCCCGGAGCCAGTCTTCGTTTAGGTCGAGCCCCAGGCCCGCGCCTTCCGGCACAGGGAAAAGGCTGTTTCGCACAGCCGGTTCCTTACCCTGCACCATCTTTTCTTTACTGCCGCGCCAGGCCCCCAGGGCATTCTCTACCTTAAAGAAGTTCTGGATTACCGCTCCCAGATGCATGGAAGCGTAAAAGCGGATCAGCGAACACGGGCCGCTGTGCATCCCAACCGGAGTCCGGGTAAGTGCCGCATAATCGGCGATCCGGCGACAGCCCGTGATCCCGCCTGAATACGAAACATCCGGATGGATCATATCAAGGACCTGGTTATCCAGGTAGGGCCGGAAGCCCTCCACCAGCTCCACTTTCTCGCCCGCCAGAATCGGCACGCGGGTGGACCTCTTCAGTTCGAGCCACGCTTCACTGTACCGAACAGTAAGAGGGTCCTCAATCCAAAGAGGATCCGCCGGTTCAATCGCTTTGCACAGCCCGATGGAACTACGAGTATCAAACTGTCCCGTGCAGTGCAGGGCCAGATCGATGTCATCGCCGACCGCTTCCCGCAGGTTCATGTATTCCTTCGCGGTCTTGCGGAACGTGCCGCCATCGAGCGTGACGTTATACGGACCGGATGCCCGACCACCACCACCGCCACCGGGCCCGAATCCAAACTTAAACGCGGTAAAGCCTTCCGGGGCCGACTTTACCTGGGCCGCCCAGGCCTTGCACGAAGCTTTGTCCCCCGGATCCACGTCCCGGCCGTGACCGTAAACCGGAATCTCTTTCCGGATCGGCCCACCCAGTAAACGATACAGGGGAAGCGCTGTTATCTTGCCAGCCAGATCCCAAAGCGCGATATCGATGCCGCTGATGGTGGGGATGTGGGCCATGAACGAGTACTGCGTGGCCGTCATCATATAGAAGTGACGTTCGATGGCGAGCGGATCCTGCCCTACCAGTTGCGGCAGCATCATGGCGATCCGCTCTCTGGCGGCACCAACCGGAACACCCGCTTCACCGTACCCCACCAGCCCGGCGTCGGTCTCAATTTTAATCAGGCAGCCATCTCCCACGTTATCCAGCCCCATGGCTTTTATGGCTTTGATCTTCACGAGACCCGTATACGGGGCGGCGTTGGCCTGAAATCCGGCCAGCCAGGGCATGGCGACCAGGCCCATTGCCTGCTTCAGAATGTCTCTTCGGGACAGCATGTAGATCTCCTTGAACGCAGAACCCCTATTATTTCCTAACGGCACCTTGCTGCGGGGCCTTGCAGCCCTGTGCAGCATCGTTATATTACTGACCGTCGCTTCGATCAGCGAAAAGCAGGCCTTCGGCCAGTCGACCACAGCAACCCTCACCGGCACTGTGCGCGACGCTTCGGGTTCCGTTGTTCCGAACGCTGCGGTCACACTCAAGAACGAGTCTTCCGTCGACCGCTGGAAGACCGCATCCAACACCGAAGGCTACTACGGTATTGTCGCGATCCCTGCCGGATCTTATGCCGTCACAGTGAAATCCGCCGGTTTTCAGCGAAGCGAACAAAAAGGTATTGCCCTGAACTCTGCCGGGAAGGAACATACCCGTGCACCGCGAGGCCTTCCTCCAGGATCCAGAACCCCTTTTCGCCGTCGCTAATCTGACAGCGGAGGAAGCCGACATGGTCCGCCGCCGCGACTGGCGGGCGATGATTCACTACGGAGTCATCTTCTTCATGCTGGAGAAGCTGGGAGCCGTGGTCGGAGTCTCCAATCTACACATCTACGCCGCGATGCGGGGCCAGCCCCTCCACGAATTTCTGCAGACCCGGAACGCACCAGGCGCGCTGTACTCGGTCGCCGCCACGGAATCGGAAGTACCGGCCTGGGCCGCGCCACCGCCCCCGCCCCCGCCACCGAATCACAGCTAATAACAGACGCCACCGCCAGCCCTTGGCCAGGTGCGCGTATTCGCGCAGAAGCGCGGGATAGCGCAGCAAAATCGTGTTGCCTGGCTCAGCAATCATTACGAATTATTAATGCAATGCTATGGGCCCTGAATTGCCCCACTGACAGCGGATGGCGAATTCTAAGAAACGCCCCACAAAGGAAGGAACATATGAGACACATTCGTGCAATACCGAGTCTCGCAGCGGCAGCACTTCTCGTGGCAGGTTATCTTATGGTACCGGCCCTGACGATGGCAGCTACTAACCAAGACTCCCCGCAGATAACTAAGTTTTTGGCCGATGCCAGAACCGAGGCTGCGGAACTAAAAGCCGACTCGGCCGATCTGGAGTCGATGACGAGATCAAAACTTAGCTGGGAGAGCCATGCCGCCAAGGTCGAAATGATCAAAGAACACGTCAACAAGACGGTAAAGCTTCTTACGAGCATGAAAGATGTGAGTGGCGGCTCAGCCTGGCAACAAATGGCCGTTCAGGGCATTGAACCCCTGCTGAAGGAACTCGCGGGGAATACTGAAGCCACAATCAAACATCTGAATGCGAACCGCACAAGGGTTCACATGCCGGCGTTCCGCGACTATGCGAAGGCGAATCTCGACCTGGCGACCGACCTTGAGTCATTGATCCGCAAATTCGCGGACTATAGCGAAGCTAAGGGGAAATACGAACGTCTCGGTGCTGAGCTCGAAGTTTCGTAGCGTAATTTCACCGTACCGGGGAGTTACCCCGTTAGTTGTAGAATCGCGAGTCTGACGAATTGAGTTGACTCACGGAACATGGCTCCCGGCGTCTGAAAGATGCCGGGAGCCTTTTTGTCGGCACGGCACGCCGCCCGCGCCGAATCAGTATGACCGCGTTCCAGCGTGAAGGCTCCGGACAATCGGAAATTCAAGAAAAGAGGCCGTTTTCGTGTTCATCCGCAACCGTGGTGAAGGCGTCACTTATCTCGGCTGCAGTAGCCCTGCGAAAATGAGGACAGGCCTCATCTGATCTCCCCTGAGAATGCGGTGCGGCCCACTGAGCGGAATCAATTGCCATGACTAAGCCTTACCTTCACACAAAACACGACGGTCCGAACCTGCCCTCAGGCCTTATGCTGCCACAATGCGAGAAAGGCATTGGAAACGTCATCCTCCACCCGGAATCGCCGCACCTGATTGACGGGGTAAAATGTGCCCCGCTAGCGATCTGGCCGGACGACCGCGGGTACTTTCTTGAAGTCCAAAGGATGGGGTTTGGCCTTGCCGCCCATTTTCCAAAAGAAACTTCCCAGGTCTCGGCGGCCCTGAACTATCCCGGCATCATCAAGGCTTTCCACTTCCATATGCACCAAACGGATTGCTGGACACCGGCAGCGAATATGTACCAGGTGGTCCTGATCGATCTTCGCCCCGATTCCCCCACCTTTGGCCGGCGAAACACACTCTACGTCGGCAATCTCCGACCGTGGCAAATCCTGATTCCGCCCGGCGTTGCGCACGGCTACAAGATCATTGGAAATGAACCGGGCATGCTGATCTATATGACAGATCGCTTCTACGATCCTGCTGACGAGGGCCGAATCGCCCACGACAATCTCTGCCTGAACTACGACTGGGAACTCCAGCACAAGTAGGCATCCGGAGTGTCGGCGCGTCGGCTGTAACGGTGTAGCCCCGTCCGCACAGGCCACCGAATATCATGGTTCGGACACTGTGCAGCCAAACAAAGTTAAAGCCAAACTCAAAGCCGGGGGAACCGTTAACGGGAGCTACATCCGGCATCCCGATTGCGGCCTCGCCGAAATCCTTTGCCATCTGGGGTACGATTACCTGCTTTTCGACGGCGAACACGCCCCCATCGGCGACCGCGAATGCGAGAACCTGGCCCGCGTCTGCGAACTGACCGGCGTCACCTCCATCTCCCGCGTGCCGGCCAACCAGACCTGGATGATCAGCCGCCGCCTGGACACCGGCATCCAGGGCGTGCAAATCCCGATGATCAACTCCGGCGCTGAAGCCGCGGCCGCGGTTCGCGCCGCCAAGTATGCGCCCGAAGGTATCCGCGGCCTGGCCGGGTCCCGCGCTGCCAATTACGGCCAAAAGCCCGGCTTCAACTACCCCGATCACGTCCGCTCCTGCAACGAAGAGACCATGGTCATCGTGCAGGTGGAAACGCCCCAGGCCATTGAGGCTCTGCCCGATATCGTGAAGGTTCCGGGCATAGACGTGGTATTCATCGGCCCCACCGACTTATCCCTTGCCATGGGACACCCCGGCAACCTGCAGCACCCGGAAGTCCAGGCGGCTCTCACCAAAATCACCGATATCGTGCTCGCCTCCGACAAAGCTCTCGGCATTCTTGCCGTCACCGCGGAAGCCACGCTCGAATGGCACGAACGCGGAGCGCGCTACATCCTCTCTGTCTTCGAAGCGCTGATGGCCCCGGCCATTCGCGGCTACCTGAAAACCGTTCGGGGAGAGTAGTGACCGACCAGCCCGAAATCGCCGAACGGGTTCGGCAGCGCGTCACGCGCCGCCTGATGCCGTTCCTGATCGTCGTCTACATCACGGCTTTCCTGGACCGCGCCAACGTGGGCGTGGCCAAGCTCGGCATGCAGGGTGCGCTCGGCTTCAGCGAAGAGATTATCGGATTTGGCGCAGGCGTCTTCTTCGCGGGCTACTTCCTGCTGGAAATACCCGGGTCTCTCATCGTGGAGCGCTGGAGCGCGCGCCGCTGGCTGGCCCGCATCATGCTGACCTGGGGCGTAATGGCCACGCTGACGGGTTTCGCCGGGATGCTGCCGGGCGGCACAAGCCCCAAACTCCAGTTCTACGGCCTGCGCTTTCTGCTGGGAGCCGCCGAAGCGGGCTTCTTCCCCGGTGTGCTCGTCTACCTGACCCACTGGTTTCGCCAGGAGGACCGCACCCGAGCCAAGGCCTGGTTCATGCTGGCTCAGCCGCTCGCCATCGTGATCGGCACACCCGTCTCGCGCTGGATTTTGGAAACGGTGCACTGGTACGGACTCGCCAGCTGGCGCTGGGTTTTCATCCTGGAAGGTCTGCCTCCCGTCGTGATGGGGCTGGCGACACTTTGGTTCCTCCCGGACCGCCCCGGCGACGCGAAATGGCTCCCGGCGGACGAAAGGCTTTGGCTCGAAACCGCTCTGGAGCGTGAGCGTTCGGCAAGGGAAGCAACGGGCAGCACCAGCATCATGGCGGCTCTGCGCGAACCCAGAACTACCCTGCTCGCCATCGCATTCTTCCTGATAGTGACCGGCAATCAGGCCATTCTGTTCTTCCTGCCCACCATCACGAACAACATGAAAACCATCTCCGTCACCTGGCGTACGGTGGTGGCTACCGCGCCCTATATCTTCAGCATCGCGGGCATCCTGCTGAACGGCTACTGGGCGCACCGGACCGGTAAGCGGCGGCTGCATACGGCGCTGCCCATGTTTCTGACGGCCTGTAGCCTGGGCGGGGCAATACTGTCGGGCAGCAATCTCCCGCTGGTCATCACCTGTTTCTGCCTCCTCGGCCTCACATTCCAGGCGTATCTCCCGGTTTTCTGGAGCCTGCCCCCGGCTTTCCTCGGCAAATCCGGAGCGGCCACCGCAATCGGCGTCATCAACTCGGTGGGAAACCTCGGCGGGTTCGTCGGCCCCTATCTTTTCGGCTACCTGCGGGACACGACCGGAAGTTTCGAAGCCGGGATGTGGTGCCTGGCCGGGTCGATGGTGATGGCAGGAGTTTTCGCGGCATCAGTAAGAGTGGGCGAAACCGTGAGAAAATAAACCCACATGTCGCGCTCTCTACTGGTCCTGGCACTCGCCGCCACAAGTCTTCTGCGTGCCGCCGCGCCGGACACAATTCCCTTCCCCGCCGACTACCGCGAATGGGTCTTCCTCAGTTCCGGCCTCGGGATGACCTACGGCCCACTGGCAACGCCCCCTTCCGATCCAGCCTTCGACAACGTGTTCGTGAAACCGGCTGCCTACAAGGCCTTCGTGCAGAGCGGCAAATGGCCGGACGGCACCATGTTTGTTCTCGAAGTTCGCGGATCCACGTCGCAGGGCTCCATCAACAAAGGTGGCCATTTCCAGACAGAAGCCGTGGTCGGGGTGGAAGCCGAGATCAAGTCAGCAGGCAAGTGGACTTTCTACGGCTTCGGTACCGAACAGAAGCCCGGCAAAGTATTCCCGGCCACCGCCTCTTGTTACGCGTGCCACGCCACCAACGGAGCAGTGGACAATACTTTCGTCCAGTTCTACCCCACCCTGCTGCCCATCGCGAAAGCCAAAGGGACCCTGAAAGTTGCGTCGGCAGGCCTGAAGTTCGCGGAACACACCATCGCCACAGACCTGAAGGGCGGCTACCAAACAGTTATCGCCGATTTGAACCGCGACGGCAGACCGGACATTATCGCCGTCGCCTCGGGAATGACCGAACTGGCCTGGTACGAGAACCCGGGGACGGCCGGACCCTGGGAGCGCCACGTCCTGGTGGCCAACTTCCCGCGCGCCATCAACTGCGCCGTGGAGGACATCGATGGCGATGGGATCCCGGAGATCGTGGTCGCCTGGGCGTTTGAAAACGAAGCCGCGAAGAGCGTGGGTAAAGTGGGCGTCCTGACGCACGGCGCAGATCCGCGGCAGCCCTGGACGCTCCGTGAGATTGACGCCATCCCTACCTCCCACCGCATCCGCTGGGCCGATATTGACGGCACGGGTAAGAAAGTCGCCATCAACGCACCGCTGACCGGCCTGAAATCCGCCCCGCCGGAGTACACGCAGGACCACGCACCGCTGGTCTTTTATCGTCCCGGTGAATGGAAGCGCGAAGTCATTAGCCAGGAGAACCTCGGCGTCCAGCACGGAGTGTTCGTCACGAAATGGAATCCGGGCGACAAGCAGGACAGTTTGATTACCTCCAGTTTCTCGGGCCTTGACCTCTACAAGCACGCAAAGAATGGTACCTGGACACGAACTGAACTTGCAAAGGGAGATCCCGCGGCATGTCCGAAATGCGGCGCCAGCGACGCCGCGGTCGGCTATCTCGGGCACGACAAGTTCATTGCCGCCATCGAAGGCTGGCACGGCACGCAAGTAGTCGTCTACTCACAAAAAGGAAAGGTATGGGAACGGAAAGTGATTGACGATTCCCTTACCGACGGCCACACCATTTCTGCGGCGGACTTTGACGGCGATGGCCGCGACGAAATTGTCGCCAGCTTCCGGCAGGGAACGAAGAACGTATTTCTCTACAAGGCTGGACCGAACGGGTGGGAAAAGAAAATCCTGGATCCGGCAATGGGGGCTGCGGCATGCAGTGTGGCCGACCTGAACGCCGACCACGCCCCCGACATTACCTGCATCTCCGGTACAACATTGAAGTGGTACGAAAAGCTAAACTGAACCGGATGTCGAACCTTTTCAAACTCGAAGTTGCATACTCCCCACAGGGCGACCAGAAGACAGCGATTGCGGAACTGACCCAGGGTCTGGTGGACGGCGAGAAGCATCAGGTCCTGCTGGGCGTCACCGGCTCGGGTAAAACTTTCACCATGGCGAAACTCATTGAGCGCCTGGAGAAGCCGACGCTGGTGTTGGCGCATAACAAGACGCTCGCCGCCCAGCTCTACCAGGAATTCAAATCCTTCTTCCCCACCAACGCCGTTGAGTACTTCGTCAGCTATTACGACTACTATCAGCCGGAAGCCTACATCGCCTCCAGCGACGTTTATATCGAAAAAGAAGCCACCGTCAACGACGAGCTCGACCGTCTTCGCCTCTCCGCCACCCGCTCACTCTTCGAGCGCCGCGACTGCATCATCGTCGCCAGCGTCAGCTGTATCTATGGCCTCGGGTCACCGGAAGCCTACTACGGCATGCTCCTCATGCTGGAGCGCGGCCAAATCATCACGCGCAAGGAGATCACCGCAAAGCTCGTCGAAATCCTGTACGACCGCAATGACGGCGATTTCCGCCGCGGCACCTTCCGCGTCCGTGGAGACGTCATTGAAGTCTTCCCCACCTACGACGAAAGTGCCTTCCGCATTGAGATGTGGGGCGATGAGGTGGAATCACTTTCGCAGATCGACCCCATCCTGGGCGAAGTAAAGCAGACCTACGAGCGCCTGCCCATCTACCCCAAGACCCACTACGTGATGTCGCGACTCACCAAAGAAGCCGCCATCGATTCCATCAAAGCGGAACTGGAACAGTGGCGGCCACAACTGGAAGCGCAGGGCAAAATCATCGAAGCCCAGCGCCTCCACCAGCGCACCATGTTCGATCTGGAAATGATGAAGGAGATCGGCTACTGCCACGGCATTGAGAACTATTCCAGGCACTTCTCCGGCCGCCTGCCCGGCGAAGCCCCGCCCACGCTTCTCGACTATCTGCCCGCCGATTCCCTGCTCTTCATCGACGAAAGCCACCAGACCATCCCCCAGCTGCACGGCATGTTCCACGGTGACCGGTCCCGCAAAGAAGTCCTGGTGTCGCACGG
The DNA here is from genome assembly GCA_903929755.1 of uncultured Acidobacteriia bacterium. Classification (GTDB taxonomy): domain Bacteria; phylum Acidobacteriota; class Terriglobia; order Bryobacterales; family Bryobacteraceae; genus BOG-234. Next base: position 42,228 of record CAIYVZ010000045.1, on the reverse strand, counting down.
TTTCCGCTTGCCGAGTGCGCTCGATAACCGGCCCCTCACGTTTGAGGAATTCCAGCACCGGGTGAATCAGATCCTCTACGTCTCCGCCACGCCCGGACCGTACGAACTGACGCAGGCCGGCGGCGTGGTGGTGGAACAGATCATCCGCCCTACAGGCCTGGTGGATCCTCCCATTGAAGTCCGTCCCATTCGCGGCCAGGTGGACGATCTGCTCAACGAAATCCGCAAACGCGTAGCGGTAAACCAAAGAGTCCTCGTCACCACGCTCACCAAGAGAATGGCCGAGGATCTTTCCGAGTACTACTCCGAAGTTGGGGTGAAATGTAACTACCTCCACTCCGAAGTAACCGCGCTCGATCGGGTCAAGATCCTGCGCGACCTCCGCCTGGGCGTTTTTGATGTACTGATCGGCATCAACCTGCTCCGTGAAGGTCTCGATTTACCCGAAGTTTCCCTGGTGGCAATCCTCGACGCCGATAAGGAGGGCTTCCTCCGCTCCTCCGGCTCCCTCATTCAGACAATCGGCCGCGCCGCGCGCCACCTGGAAGGCCGAGCCATCCTCTACGGCGACGTGATGACCGACAGCATGAAGCGGGCCATTGACGAGACGAATCGTCGCCGCGGCGTACAGGTGCAGTACAACATTGACCACAACATTACGCCGCAATCCATCATTAAACCCATCGACATGAATTTGATTCGCATTGCGGAAGGCGACTATGTGACGGTCCCCACGGAACCCGACATGCCGGAAGCCGACCTTACGCCTGCCCAGCGCGAAAAATACATTGCCGACCTGGAACAACGAATGCGCGACGCGGCGCGTAAGTTTGAATTTGAGAACGCCGCGAAGATACGCGATAAGATCAAACAACTTCGGCTGAAAGATGTTGCGGGAATTGGAATCCCTGGATAATTTTGCGCTGGTGGGTGCGGGCCCCGCTGCCACCAGTCTGGCTGGAACGATTGCCCGCCTCCCCGGCCGGCTGGGGCCCGTGGTTGGAGTCTCCTATCGGGTTGCCAGCCGCATTGCCAATTCGCTGGGGCTTGGAACCCCCGCGCGCGACCCCTCGGTGCTGCAGGACACGGAACTGATTCTTTTTCACGCACCCTTGCGGCAAATGGAGTTGCTGGCCGTGCAACTCGCGGAGGCAAAGGTTAATTGGGCAAAGAAGAACCTGATCTTCATTGACTGCGACGCCGGACCTATGGAGAAAGCCCCGATGGCGGAAGCCGCATTCGCCTGGATCACCCGATGTCCGATTCCAGGCAGGCTCGCCGTCGGTGGCCAGGGCACAGCGCTGACGGCCGCCACCCGGCTGGCAGCCACGCAGGATCGCCGGCCCCTGATTGTCCCCAACACAGCCAAACAGAGTTTCGAAGCGGCCATGCTGCTGGGAGGCGCGGCCATTACACCGCTCATCGACAGCGTTGCCCATATTCTGCGCGGCACGGGAATGCTGGACAAACAAGCCACCCAAACCGCCGTCGCCTTGTTCCAGACCACCGCTCTGGCGTACGGAAGAAGCGGCAGGCAAAGCTGGCAATGGCATGTTCATGAGCCGGATGTCGATAGCCTGGAAGCGCAAATGAAGTCGCTGGGAGCTCGCGAAGGCCGCATTCTTCGCGACCTGCTGCTGCTGGGGTTTGAGCGCTTTCAGCGCCACGAAGAAGCCGCAGCCACGCTGCGGGAGCCAGGCGGAGAAGTGTAAACCAGGGGCCGCCCCTGGCAGGCGGGTAACCGCTTCGTTACGGAGGCCCGTGACGCCAAAAACAGGCGTATGCTGGAGGTGAGGTAAGGCCTCAAGTGAAATGAACCGTCACACCCCACCGGCGCTTTGCTTTCTGGTTCTGGCAGGCGTCGCCCAGATGCAAACCGCCCGCGCGGAGACCACCACGCTTTCGGAAGTTTTCGGCATCGCCTCCATCCGCCACCCTGATGGAACCTCGGCAGGTGCCGAGGCCGGAACGCCACTCCGCGTCGGCGATAGCATCCGCGTGGAATCCGGCTCCCGGGTCACGCTGCGAAACGCCACGAACACTCTCCGGCTCAACTGGGACACCTCCCTGGACCTCATCTCCACAGAGTCGGAGCAATTCCACGCCAAACTCCGGCAGGGTTCCGTGGCTGCGGAAGTTTCCCTGCCCGACGGGGCCAACTGGACCTTTGACACGCCAGCCGGCCCGGTCACGCTCCAAACTTCCGGTGCCTATCGCCTGGACGCCGACCCCGCCCGCAATTCGATCCGGCTGAACGTCCACAGCGGACGCGCCCTGATGGGTGGTCAATTCGTCCACGCGGGCCATAGCGGAGACCTGGCGGAATCCGGCATCGCCGACCTTCGCGAGACCGAAGGCCGCGGCGCTTTCGATTCCGCCAACTGGGTCTGGCCCGCGCCCGGGCGGCGCCTCAACGTCCCGGCAACCCATGAAGCCAACCGCAGCAAGGCGGCGGAAATCGTCCGCGAGGCGAACCATCCCGGCTCCGGGCAGGAGCGCATCCTCGCCCCGGTCCACAGCCTCATCGCGCCTCCGGTCGTTGGCCCGCACGCCCCCGTTCCAATCGGCCTGCCCCCGTCGGGCGTGGTAGTAGTAAAGTAACGTCACCGCTGAACTGCTCGTCATCACAGGTACATGGGAAGTTCAGTTAAAGCCACGCTGTTTCTGAGTCCTCCCTCGTTCGAAGGTTTCGACGGAGGCGCAGGTTCACGTTACCAGGCGAAGCGAGAGATCACCTCGTACTGGTTCCCCACGTGGCTGGCGCAGCCAGCGGCTCTGGTGCCGGGCAGCAAGCTGATGGACGCCCCGGCGCACGGGCAAACCATGGAGGATGTGCTCGCACTGGCCAACCAGTATGAACTCTTCATTCTGCACACCAGCACGCCCTCGCTAAACAATGACATTGCCTGCGCCGCGGCCATCAAAGCCCGCAACCCGCACGCGCAGATCGGCCTCATCGGCGCCCACGTGGCAGTATTGCCCGCCCAAACCCTCCAGTCCGCTCCGCCCATCGACTTCGTCTGCCGCAACGAGTTCGACTACACCTGCCTCGAAGTGGCTCAAGGCAAACCGCTTTCCGAAGTTACGGGCATCAGTTGGCGCGATGCTGCGGGTAAGATCCGCCATAACCCCGAGCGAGAGCTAATCCATGACTGGGATGCCATGCCCAGCGTCCTGCCGGTTTACCAGCGGGACCTCGAAATCGAACGCTACTTCATCGGGTACCTGCAGCACCCCTATGTGTCGTTCTACACAGGCCGCGGCTGCCCTGCGAAATGCAGCTTTTGCCTCTGGCCGCAGACCATCGGCGGCCATCAGTACCGGGCGAAATCTCCTGCCGCGGTCCTGCGTGAAATGGAACTGGGCAAGGCTCTGTTCGGCGACCGTGTCCGCGAGTGGATGTTCGACGACGATACGTTCACCATCGACAAAGCCCGGGCTGTGGAGATAGCGAAAGGCATGAAGAGGCTGGGTCTGACGTGGTCCTGCAATGCGCGGGCGAACCTGGACTACGACACGTTAAAAGCACTGCGCGACAACGGTCTGCGCCTGCTGCTGGTCGGCTTCGAATCCGGCAACCAGGAGATTCTGAACCGGATGAAGAAGGGTCTGCGCCTCGAGACCGCCCGCCAGTTCATGCGCAACTGCCGCAAACTCGGCATCCGGGTCCACGGCACATTTATGATTGGCCTGCCCGTGGAAACCCAGAAAACCATCGAAGAGACTATCCGCTTCGCCGAGGAGCTTGATCCCTTCTCTATTCAGGTGTCGATCGCCGCGCCCTATCCCGGCACGGAGCTTCATCGGGAGGCGACTGAAAACGGCTGGCTGGACGCCAGTGCCTTAACCTCCGGGAATGGCCTTTCCGGCAGCGGCCTGCAGCTCTCTTCCCTCCACTACAGCCATCTCCGCTCCGATGAGATTGAAGACGCGGTGGAGCGGATGTACCGGCGATTCTATTTCCGCCAAAAGCCGATCCTTCGCTTCCTGGGCGAAATGGCAACCGACCGGCAAATGCTGGTCCGCCGGCTCCGCGAAGGTTCTGAATTCTTCGGCTACCTGCGCGAACGCCGCCAAATAGTACGCTCGCGCCAGCTACAAACTCAGGTATAACGCCGCCGAGGCGAAGTGGCTCGTTCCTGCGCCTGTTAACATAACGGTTTCCACCTAACATCATGACTCCGCGCGTCCTGTCGGGCATTCAGCCGTCCGGCAACCTCCATATCGGCAACTATCTCGGTGCTCTCGGCAACTGGGTAAAGATGCAGCACGACTACGAGAGCATCTTCTGCATCGTTGACCTGCACGCCATCACTGTCTATCAAAAACCTGAAGAACTGCGCGCCAAAGTCCGCGAAATCGCGGCCCTGTTCCTCGCCGCCGGCATTGATCCGCTGCACTCCCGGATCGTGGTCCAGTCCACCGTCGCGGCGCACGCGGAACTGGCCTGGCTGCTTACCTGCGTTACGCCCATGGGCTGGCTCGAACGCATGACCCAGTTCAAGGCCAAGGCCTCCGCTCAGGAATCGGTCGGCGACGGCCTCTTCCAATACCCCGTCCTGATGGCTGCCGATATCCTCCTCTACCAGGCCAACATCGTGCCGGTGGGTGAAGACCAGATGCAGCATCTGGAACTGGCACGGGACATTGCACAGCGCTTCAATTCGCTCTACGGCGAGACTTTCACCATGCCCGCTACGCGCCTGCCGCTTGTCGGTGCCCGCGTGATGGGCCTCGACGACCCCACGGCCAAGATGAGCAAGTCCGCCTCTGGCACCGGCCATGCCGTCGCTTTGCTCGATCCGCCCGACCGCATTAAAAAGACCATCATGCGCGCGACCACCGATTCCAATCCGGGCGTCGATTTCGAAACCATGGGCCCAGGCGTGCAGAATCTCCTCAACATCTTCCAGGCCTTCTCCGACTGGAGCAACGACCAGATGAAGGCCCACTTCGAGGGCATGCGATATGGCGATCTGAAGAAGCAGGTGGCAGAAATGACCATCTCGAAGCTGGAACCGATCCAGAAACGCTACGCCGAGATCACCGCCGACCCGGCATATCTGGAAAGTGTGTTGAAAGCCGGGGCCGATGCCGTGCGCCCCACCGCCGACGCCACGGTTCGCCTGGTGAAAGAACGCATGGGCATCTACACGGAAACAACTTAAAGTGGAAGAAATGACGCCGCAAGCCAAACAGGAAACGCTGATCCGACTGCTGCGCGACATGGGCGAGGTGATTGTGGCCTACTCTGGCGGGACCGACTCCGCCTACCTCGCCTGGGCCGCACGCGAAGCCCTGGGGGACCACGCGGTGGCCATCACCGCCGACTCCGCTTCCATCCCCGCCTCCCATAAAGCCGACGCCGAAGCGTTCGCGCACCAGTTCGGCATCCGCCACGAATACGTGGAAACCCGCGAGTTCGAGAACCCGGATTACATCCGGAACGACGCCAACCGCTGCTTCCATTGCAAGGACGAACTCTTCACGGTCCTCGAAAAGGTGGGGGAACAGCGGGGCACGCCCCACATCGTCTACGGCGTGAATAAGGACGATCTCGGCGATTATCGCCCCGGCCAGCGCGCCGCCCAGCTTCACTCCGTGAAAGCCCCGCTGGTAGACGCCGACCTCACCAAAGCCGAGATCCGCGAACTCTCGCGCCAGGCTGGCCTGCCCACGTGGGACCGGCCCGCAGCCGCCTGCCTCAGTTCCAGAATTCCCTACGGGACGCCGGTCACCATCCAGAACATAAGGACCGTGGAAGTGGGTGAAGAAGAAGTGAAAGCCCTTGGCTTCCGGCAGTTCCGAACCCGCTTTCATGGCGAACTGGTCCGCATCGAAATCGCCCGGGAAGAACTGCCGAAAGCCCTGAACATGGAAATGAGCGGCAAACTGACGGCCATCTTCAAAGCCCTCGGCTACAAATATGTAACGCTCGATCTGGAAGGCTACCGGCAGGGTGCCATGAACGAAGTTTTGAAGATTATCCAGCCTTAGCGGGAAGCATCTCCTCAATCCAGCGTTTGCACATTACGAAATCTGAAGGGCTCAGGTCGTGCCCCGTCTCGGCGAGCGCATAGTCCACATCGGCACCCACGTGTGACAGCAGCCGGGCCAACTGCTCGGATTCCCCGGCAGGCATGGTCTCATCGCCTTCGCCACCGGCCACCAGGACCGGTAAGCTGGCGAGCTTCGGCAGCGGATTTGGCTCCACCACCCGGCGCGGCCGCAACAGAATTGCCCCGGCCAGCAAGCCGGGATGCAGCAGAATCAGCGCCGACGCCAAATTCGCACCATCTCCGTGCCCGAGGGCGAAGATGCGCGCGGCATCCAGGTTGTACTCCTCAATCGCATGGCCCAGCCAGTGCGCGAACGCCGCGGCGTCCTCCGCAACTTCCTCCGGACTCTCGCCCAAAGGTGACAACCGCGGACTTAGCGCCCCAGCCCCAGGCGCAATCGCCGCGATGATGGGGAGAAAATCCTTCTCATCGCCGCCTTCTCCGTGCAGCAACAGCAATGTTGCCCCGGTGGTGCCTTTTGTGAATAAGTGATGTTGAGGTGAGTGGGCCATTTTAGCGATACAAGCTTCTAGCGATACAGGCTTTTAGCGATACAAACCGCGAATACTATTCATCCGAACTTTGGCAAGTTCCCAGAACGCCGTGGCTCCGCTCCAGATGCTCAGCTTGCTGCCCTCGGCGTTATCCCAGCGAACGGCAACTTCCGCAATCCTGTTCCCCAGGCGGCTGGCGATAAACAGAACTTCCACGTCGAAACCCCACCGCTCCAGCGTCTGCCGCTTGAACGCCTCGCGGGCGACATCCCGGCGGAAGAGCTTGAAACCACACTGAGTATCCGAAATCGGCAGCCCAATCGTGAACCGCATCACGGCGTTAAACAACCGCCCCGAAGCTTCCCGAAATGCCGACTGGTGAACGCCAACAAGTGACCGGTCCAGCGCACGCGACCCAATTGCAACCTGCGCGGTCTCCCGAATAATCGCAGCCCACAGCTTTTCCAATTCTTCAATCGGTGTGGAGAGATCGGCATCCGTGAACAGGCACCACTCATACCGGGCTTCCAGCATGCCGTGACGCACCGAGTAGCCCTTCCCACGGTTTCCAGGGTTCTTCAAAACCCGGACATGGAGATCCTGCGAAGCAAAGGCCTCGGCTACGGAAACCGTACCGTCGCGTGACCCGTCGTCAACCACAATAATTTCGTGATGATCCCACTGGGCAGAAGAAATGTAGGTCTCGATCCGGCGCAGAGTTTCCGGAAGACGGGACTCTTCGTTATAGGCAGGAATGACGATGGAAATGGAGCGCGTCAAAAGCGTTTGGGGGACGAACACTTATAATAGCGGATTACCCCTCATTTGCAGATTTGAGGTTCAGAATGGAGACCCTTTGTCGCTGGAAGACGGAATAGCCGCGCAGCCTGCTGCGCGTGATCAGCAAATGGTGCAGCCTGCTGCGCGTGATACACAGATGGAAGCCCGCGCCGCGCGCGTGAGCGAGATTGAAGCCCTCGGTTACAAGCCCTTCGGCAAACGCTTCGACTTCACCCACACCATTCCGGATATCCTCCGCGCCTACACCGGCAAAACCGGTGAAGAGCTGACGCCCGAAGGCCAGCCCCCCGCCGTGCGCGTTAAGATCGCCGGCCGCATCCAGACCGTCCGCCGCATGGGCAAAGCCGGCTTCATGCACATTCAGCAGAATGGCGGTCGCATGCAGCTTTATGTAAAGAAAGACGTTGTCCCGGAGCGCGACTACGCCCTCTTCGGCCTCCTCGACCTGGGTGACATCATCGGTGCCGAAGGCTACCTTTTCATCACGCGCACCGGCGAACTCAGTGTCCATGTGGAGTCCCTCGAATTCCTCTCGAAGACCCTGCTCGCTATGCCCGAGAAGTTCCACGGCCTGGAAGATGTGGAAACCCGCTACCGCCAGCGCTACCTCGATCTGATCTCGAACCCCGAAGTTCGCGATGTCTTCGTCACCCGCGCCAAAGTCATCTCGTCCATCCGCCGCCAGCTGGAAGAGCGCAACTTCATTGAAGTGGAGACGCCGATGATGCAGGCCGTCTACGGCGGAGCCGCCGCCCGCCCCTTCGTCACGCACCACAACACGCTCGATATTGACCTCTACCTCCGCATTGCACCCGAACTCTACCTGAAGCGCCTCATCGTGGGGGGGCTGGAACGCGTTTACGAAATCAACCGCAACTTCCGCAACGAAGGCATCTCCACGCGGCATAATCCGGAATTCACCATGGTGGAGTTCTACCAGGCCTACACCGACTACCGCGGCCTGATGGATTTCACCGAGGAAATGCTGAAGACCGTCGCCATTGATTCCACCGGCAGCGCCGTTGTGCGCTTCGGCGAGGTCGATCTCGATTTCGGCAATATCCGCCGCATGACGATGCGCGAAGCAGTGCTGGAGCACTGGGACGGTGAAGGCCAGCCCACCGCCGATCAGGTTCGCGACCCGGAATGGCTCCGCACCGCTACCGGCAAAGCCACCCCCGGCGAAGCTCTCGCCCACCTCTTCGAAGTTCACGCCGAGAAGAAGCTGATTCAGCCCACCATCATCTACGAATTCCCGGTGGAAGTCTCACCTCTCGCGAACAGCAACCCCGACGACCCCACCATGGTCGATCGCTTCGAAATCATCGTCGCCGGTATGGAAATCGGCAACGCCTACACCGAGCTTAACAACCCCATTGAACAGCGCAAGCGGTTCGACGGCCAGCTGGACATGCGGGAACGCGGCGATGACGAAGCCCACCAGATGGACGAAGACTACCTCCGCGCCATGGCCTACGGCATGCCCCCCACCGGCGGCGAAGGCCTGGGCATTGACCGTATCGTGATGTTGATGGCCAACCGCCAGTCCATCCGCGACGTCATCCTCTTCCCGCTGCTCCGCCCCGAGGGCGAAATCGGCATGGCGGCCAAGCTTCGCCATCTGTCCGGAGCTTAAAATTGGCTTCGTTTGAAATCACGGTGGCGGGCCGCTATCTCCGTGCCCGGCGGGGAGAGAAAGTAATCCCCGTCATCACCGTGATTTCCATTGCCGGGGTCGCAGCCGGCGTCATGGCGCTGGTGATTGCGCTCGCCGTCAACAACGGTTTCCGGGGAACGCTGCAGCGCAGCCTCCTGGGCGCAACCTCACACGTCGATATAGTCGAAAAGGAACCCGGCGAGGGCATCGTCAACTGGAAGAAACTGCTTCCCAGCCTCCGTGCGCTGCCCCACGTCACCGGCGTCTCGCCCGTCATCTACGATCAGGTCTTTCTGAGCGGCCCCAAGAGCGCCAAAGGGGCCATCGTAAAAGGTGTGGATGTAGAAAGCGAACTCGCTACCAACGACCTCCTCCGCAAACTCAAAGCCGGCTCCGTTGACCGCCTCACGGACGACGATAACGGCTTACCCGGTGTGATCCTCGGGTCCCGCCTGGCCGACGAATCCGGCGCGGTTCTGAACAGCGTTGTGACTTTGATGAGTCCGCAGGGTAATCTGACGCCCTTCGGCCCGGAAGCCAAATCCCAGCGCTTCCGCGTGGTCGGGATTTTCGAATCGGGCTTTTATGAGCTGGATCAGGTCTGGTCCTATGCGCCCATGGCCTCCGTCCAGAAACTCCTCGGCATCGGCAATGTTGTGAACGAAATCGAACTTCGCGTAGACGATATCTACCTCGCCGAAGCGGTCGGCAAGGCGGCGGAGAAGGTCACCGGCCCCCGCTATGCGGCCACCAACTGGCAGGAGAAGAACAAAGGCCTGCTGAACGCTCTCAAGATGGAGAGAATCGTCACCGCCATCACCATCGGCCTGATCGAACTGGTGGGCGCGCTCAATATTCTGATCACGCTGACGCTCATCGTCCTGACCCGCAATAAAGACATCGCGGTCCTGATGGCGATGGGGGCACGCCGCGCGCAAATTCGACGCATTTTCGTCTTGCAAGGTGCCATGATTGGCGCTACCGGCACCATTCTTGGCCTGATAACCGGCTATCTCTTCTGCTATTTTGCCGATACCTACCGCTGGATCCCGCTGGACGAATCCATCTACGCCCTCAGCTTCGTGCCGTTTGAGCCGGGAAAATGGGATGGGATCTGGGTTGCCATGGCCGCTATGGCAGTCAGCCTGGCCGCAACTCTTTACCCCGCGCGCAACGCAACCCGCGTGACGCCCGTTGAGGTTCTACGATACGAATAATGCCCGCCGTCAAGAAACCTGCCCCGCTCGGGCCACAAATCGCGAAGCCTAAAACCAAAGCCGAGCGCGAAGCCCGCGTCACGCGCATCCTGGAACTCCTGGACGAGGCCTACCCCAACGTCACCTGCGCCCTGCACCACACCAACGCGTGGGAACTCCTGGCCGCCACCATCCTCTCCGCGCAGTGTACGGATGTCCGCGTGAACATTGTCACACCCGGCCTCTTCGCCAAATACCCCACCCTTCAGGATTTCGCCACCGTCCGCCCGGAAGTGCTGGCGGAAGACATTAAATCCATCGTCTTTTTTAACAACAAGGCTAAATCTCTGGTGGGCGCTGCCAACAGGATTCTGAATGAATTCGGGGGCGAAGTCCCCCACACCATCGAAGAACTGGTCACGGTCCCCGGCGCTGCCCGCAAGACCGCCAATGTCGTTCTCGGCACAGTCTTCGGTATCGCTTCCGGCATCGTCGTCGATACGCACGTCCAGCGCCTCTCCAACCGCCTGGACCTGACGAAGAACTCCGACCCCGTGAAGATTGAGCAGGACCTGATGAAGATCATCCCGAAAAATAAGTGGATTCAGTTCTCCCACCAGTTCATTCACCACGGTCGAGGGCCGTGCGTCGCACGCAAGCCCAAGTGCGGCGAATGCAATATGACCGCACTTTGTTACGCGCCGGACCGGACCTGAGACCTTCCCATGGGCCTCCGCATAACAGCGATGCTCGCGATCGCGGGAGCGATCACCGGCTTCTTCCTCGCGCTTGCAATTCCGCCGCGCTACGAGGCAAGCGCCACTTTGCGCTTCCTGCGTTTGCCGGGTATCCCCCAGTCGATGTACGACCAGGAATCCCGCCTGATGCTCGATGCCGCCGCCGTCCGTGCGCTCACCCGGGAATCCCTTACCGTCTTCATCGGCCGAAATTCCCGCCTTCGTGAGCGACTCTCCAGCGACCCTGTCGATGAAGTCATCGACAAGCTTCGCCAGGGCACACGCATCGAATTCGCCAGTCTGCCCGGCGGCGTAAAAGGTATTTCAATTCGCTATGAGGATGACGACGCGGATGACGCTCTTGATACCGCGCGCGAGCTTGCCGTCCAAATCGCCAGCCTCGCCAAGAGCGCCAGTCTCAACAATGACGGTAAGGAAGTGACTGAACTCGCTGGCCTTCCTTTCGTGGCTCCGGCCGGCGTTACCGTGCCGCTTGCCACCTCGCTTGGCTTCCTTGCCGGCCTGATAGCCGGGCTGCTGGCGTGTCTGGTTTCCAGGACGCCGTCTCAAATACTGGAACGTTGACTTTGCCCTTTCCACCGCGCTAACGTCACCTGCAAGGGGTTATTACAACCAGAATGAAATATATCCGCCCGGCGACCGCCCTGTTGGCGCTCGCTCTCCTCACGTCTGCCCTCAGTTATGGCCAGGCCGTCAATTCCACCATCCTCGGTTCCGTCACGGATGCGTCCGGCGCAGTCGTCGCCAACGCAAGAATCACGGTCACCGAAAACTCAACGAACGCAGTTCGTACAACCCAAACCAACGAAAGCGGCAACTTTACGTTCCCCGAAATCACGCCGGGCCGTTACTCAGTTGTCGCCGAAGCCGCAGGCTTCAAGAAAGAAGTTCGTCCCAGCATTGAGGCTGTCGTCAACAGCAGTGCCCGTATCGACATGCAGTTGACCACCGGCAGTATCAGCGAGTCCATCGAAGTTACCGATACGCCTCCTGCTCTCCAGACGGACCGCGTGGACATCGGCCGCAAGCTCGACACCGTGCAGACCGAAAACCTGCCTCTCGGTGTCGGCCGGAACTTCCAGCAGCTCCTCAACCTGGTTCCCGGCACCACCCGTGCCTCCTTTCAGCACTCCGAATTTTTCAACGCCTCCAGTTCCGTGCAGACCCAGGTAAACGGGCAAATGCGCATGGGCAACAACTACCAGATTGAAGGCATCGACAATAATGAACGGACCGGCCTGCTGCAGGTTCTGATTCCGGCCATCGAAGCGATCCAGACGGTTGACGTGTCCACTTCGAACTTCGACGCCGAACTCGGTCGCGCCTCCGGTGCTGTCACCAACGTTCAATTCAAGTCCGGTTCCAACCAGCTTCATGGCGGAGCCTATGAATTCGTTCAGAACAGCGAATTCAACGCCCGTAACTTCTTTGAACCCGCCGTCAGCCACCGCGCCTACAATTATTTTGGCGGCAACGTTGGCAGCTACATCAAGAAGAACAAACTCTTCTATTTCGGCGACTACCTCCGTACCACCGATCACAAGGGCGCCGGGACGCTCCTCACTGTTCCGACAGCTCCCCAGAAGTCCGGCGACCTCAGCGGTTCCACAACCGCAATCTACGACCCTTTCACCGGCGCAGCTGACGGGACTGGCCGCACCGCCTTCCCCGGCAACATCATTCCCGGCAGCCGCATCAATCCCATCACCACCAAATTGCTCAACCTGGTGCCGGGCGCGAACGTCACTTCCAGCAGCGGCACCAACAACTGGTTCGGCCTGCTCCCGTTCACCAAGGACACGCACCAGTTCGACGTGAAAATGGATTGGGTTATCAGTGAAAGAGACCGCCTTTCCGGACGCCTCAGCTTCCAGCGCCCCGTCATCTTCCAGGCTCCCGCCTTTGGTGCCGCAGGTGGCGCAGCTGCCGGTGCGTTCGCCGGAACCGGCGTACAGAAGACCTATTCCGCCGGCCTGAACTTCACTCACATCTTCACCCCCACCCTGGTCGGTGACCTTCGCGTCGGTGTCGCGCATTACAACAACGTGGCCCAACAGACCGATTTCGGTTCCAAGGCTTCAGAAGCCCTCGGCATCCCCGGCATCAACATTGACTCCTATTCCAGCGGTCTGGTCAGCATCAACGTCGGGGCTTTCTATTCCAATCCCCTCGTTGGCTACTCGGCCAGCCTTCCCTGGAAGCGTGCCGAAGCCAACATCGATGTCGCCAGCACATTTACCAAAGTCCTCGGCAACCACAGCGTGAAGTTCGGCATGGATATCCGGCGCCTCCGCGACGATTTGCTGCAGCTGCAGACCGTCAACCCCCGCGGCCAATACACGTTCGGCTCCGGCCAGACCGCACTGAAGCAGGCCAACGGCAGCGCCAGCACTACCAGCTTCCTGAACAACTTCGCCAGCTTCCTGCTGGATGTCCCCAGCCAGGTTGGTCGCGATCTCGGCGGTTATTTCCCGGCTTATCGTGCCTGGCAGGACTTCTTCTTCGTCAATGACAAGTACCAGGTCTCCTCCAAGCTAACCCTCGATCTGGGCCTGCGCTGGGAGCTCTATCCCCCAGGAACACCGCGCTTCAAGGGCGGCTTCTCCAACTACAATCCGACGGACAACACGCTCGTCCTGGCAGGCATCGGAGCTAACCCGATGAACCTCGGCATGAAGAATCGTAAGAACTATTTCGCCCCCCGTCTGGGTGCGGCCTATCGCGTCTCATCAAAAACAGTTATCCGCGCCGGCTTTGGCGTCAGCTATACCCCGTTCCCGGATAACAGCTACGCCTACAATTACCCCATCCGTCAGAACAACGTCTATAATCCGACAGTCGCCAGTTATGGCCCCGCAATCCTGCCCGATGGCTCCGTGGCGACATTCCAAAAGGGTTTCCCGGCCCCCATCCTGGCTCCGATTCCCACCAACGGTATCATCACGAATCCGGACAAGAACACCGCTTACACGGTAATCAATCCCAACTTCAAGAATCCGCACAGCATTCAGTGGAACTTCTCCATCCAGCAGGCCCTCCCCTTCGGCTTCACCATGGATGTTGCCTACGTCGGCAACCACGGCGTGGATTCGGTTGTGAGCTACAACATGAATGCCACCACCACGAAGACCAATCTGGGGAACGCCGGCCTGCCGCAGTTCAACAACTTCGGTCGGACTGCCTCCACCACCCTTCTGTTTGCAGGCTACAGCACCCACTACAACGCCCTCCAGATGAAAGTGGACCGTCGCTCCGTCAATGGCCTCACCGTTACCACTTCCTACACCTACGGCAAGGGCATGGGCTACCAGGGTGCCGACGATGGTGGGCTGGCACAGAACTGGTACATCGATCAGCGCCGCAATTATGCGCGGAATGACTTCGATCGTACCCACACCTTTGTCCAGAGCTACGTCTATGACCTGCCCTTCGGCAAAGGCAAGCGCTTCCTCAGTAACGGCATTGTGGCCAAGGCTCTCGGCGGCTGGAAGGCCAACGGTATCCTCACCCTCATGACCGGCACTGCAATGACGATCGGGGCCAACGGCACCTCCCTCAACACCCCCGGCAACAACCAGACCGCCGACCAGGTCAAGCCCGTTCAGATCCTGCACGGTATCAACATCGGTAACCCCTGGTTCGACCCGACCGCCTTCACGCAGCCCACGCTCCCGGGCGTGTTCGGCAACACAGGCCGCAACATAATGAACGGCCCCGGCTTCTTCAACCTCGATGCGTCTCTCTTCAAGATCTTCTCCGTCACCGAAAAGATCAAGCTGGAAATCCGCGGCGAAGCCTCCGGCGTCACCAACACGCCGCAGTTCAGCAACCCGAACACCGGTGTGAACAACTTCAATGCCGATCCGTCGAAGAACACCTTTGGCGTCGTAACCGGAGCAGGCGGAGCGCGCAGCATGCAGTTGGGCGCGCGCGTCACCTTCTAAACACAACCCCGCACCACCCAACAGAGGGCCCTCTCCAACCGGAGAGGGCCTTCCGTATTTCACGGGCTTATAATTCACCCAATGCGCAAATTCGTAATTGTTCTGGCAATGCTCGCGACAACCGCATGCTCCCGCAAGCCCGCCACCGACTTCTCAAAGCTCGCCAGCGAAGCTACCTGGAAGATCCTCTCGTTCTCCCCGGTCAACGCCTCCGCGCAGGGCCTGCATCAGTTTGAGAAGAAAGACTTCGATACTCAACTCGACGACCTCAGCTACCCCTCGCTCCGAAAACAGCGCGACTATCTGGTGGAACTGCACAAGCGCATGAACGCGTTCGACAAAGCCGCTTTAGCCCCCGAAGATCGCGCCGACTATGAAGTGATCGAGTCGCAAATCGGTCTCGCACTTTTCGACACAGACATCGCGGAGACCTGGCAACACAGCCCCCAGACGTATGTGGAACTCGTCGGCAACGCGTTATTCAATCCCCTGATGCTGGAATACGCGCCGAAAGAAACGCGTTTCCGCCACATCATCGCCCGCATGGAGAAGCTTCCCGCCTTCCTCGAAACCGCCCGCCGCCAACTCGCCGACGCGCCGCAGATCTGGATTGACGTAGCCAAAGAAGAGAATCAGGGCAATATCGGCCTCATCGATAAGACCCTCCGCGCAGCTGTACCGGAAAACCTCAAAACCGCTTTCGATTCAGCAGCTTCTTCGGCGCTCGATTCGCTCCGTGCCTTCAATCGTTTTCTCGAAACTGACCTCCCCACCCGCAGGCGCGGCGGCAGTGCGGAGTGGCGCCTGGGCCCCGATAAATACGCCACCAAGTTCAAGCTGGCCCTCGCCACAGACCGCACGCCGGATCAGGTTCTGGCCGACGCCGAGAATCGCCTGAAGGCCGTCCGCGCCAACATGCTGGAACTGGCCACACCCCTCCACACAAAGTGGTTCCCGGCTCATGGAGCCCACCCCGAATCCGGCGAAGCCCTGCAAACCAAGGTCGTAAAAGAAGTTCTCGACCACATCGCGAACGATCACTCCACACCCCAAACCTACTTCACCGACGCCGCCAAATATCTGGAAGAAGCCCGCAATTTCGCCCAGGCCAGGAATCTGTTGACGCTGCCGGGCGGAGCCAACCTCCAGGTCATCCCCACCCCAGAATTCCTCCGCGGAGCCTACGGAGTGGGCGGCTTCAATCCCGCGCCCGTCCTCGAACCCAAGCTCGGAGCCTTCTTCTGGATCACGCCCATTCCGCCCAACTGGCCCAAAGAACGCGCCGAATCCAAACTCCGCGAGTACAACATCTTCAAGCTCCGGCTTCTGGTGGTCCACGAAGCCATGCCCGGCCACTACGTGCAGGATGAATTCGCCAACGCCGTGGAACCAAAGCAGCGCCGCATTCTGCGCGCGATTTTCTCGAACGGACCTTACGTGGAAGGCTGGGCGCAGTACATCACTCAGGTGATGCTGGATGAAGGCTACCTCGACAAAGCGCCCGAACTCCGCCTCACCTTCTACAAAGAAGAACTCCGCGTGGACGCCAACGCCATCCTGGATATCAAGCTGCAAACCAACCGCATGACCGACGACGAAGCCATGAGCCTGATGGAAAGCCTCACCTTCCAGGAACACGAAGAAGCCGTAGCCAAACTGCAGCGCGCCAAGCTCTCCGCCACCCAGCTTCCCACTTATTTCGTCGGCTGGCGCGACTGGCTCCGCGTCCGCGAACATGTCACAGCCAACAGCAAGAACTTCACCCTGCGCGACTTCCACAACCGGGCTCTGAAAGAAGGCGGAATACCGCTGCCCGTCCTCGCGCAGTTGCTAACGGGAAAACCTCTGAACTGAAGCTACAACGGCTTCAGCGAATCCAGATAACGCTCGATTCCGTCCAGCACTCGTTCGAGACCGAAATCAAAGCTCTCGTCCATCGTACGGGGGCGGCCACCACGCGCCGGCAACGGCGACGACTCTGATATGCCCCCCGATTTCGACGAAAGAATGGCAGACAGAATCGGGTAGCGTGGATCGTTGATCGCACGGCATAGGTCCGACCCCACGGCCTGCGCCCACTGCGCAACCGAGATGCCGCGGGACATAGCTCTTGCCAATGATATTGCGGTATCTGAGCTTCCGCTCACATATCCATGGACCAGACTGAGCACGTCCATCATGTCCTCTGGACTCAGGCCCGTGTCTGCAATTGTCTGCAGGAACGCTTCATGCCAGCTCAGCCAGTTGGGTCCATGCGGCGCCGCGACAAACGGCAGTTCCGCCAGCCACGGCCGCGAACACAACATCGCCCGCTTCGCATAGGCCCAGTGCTTCACTTCCTTACGCCAACCCTCTCGCGGGCCGCTCCCTGGCAGTGGCGTCCCTAATGCTGCGTCCACCGAGGCATCGATAAGCGCTTCCTTGTTCGGGAAATAGCGGTAAAGCGCCATTGTCGTGAACCCGAGCCGCTCCGCGACCGCTTGCATCGTTAGCGCGGCAAGACCATCCCGGTCAGCGATGCTGATCGCAGCCTGTACGACATCCTCACGACACACCATCGGTTTCGGGCCGCGGCCCGGCCGTTGCCGGGCGTCCCAAAGCAACCCGCTTCGCTTTCGAAGCTCCTCGCCATCACTTTCAGCCCCTGTACCTGCCGCGAGACCGGTGTCGCGGCTCTGCGCCCGCTTCGTCCCACGGCCCTTTCCGTCCTGCTGCCCCGTCCTGCCTGCCACATCGCGCCTTTCTTTGAAAAATCCTGTTGACAGAACTACTGTGTATATCATATACTTATTTGTGTACAGCATACACAGTAAGGCGCGGAACTAGAAAGAGGGAATAAATTGTTCACATTCAAAACGTTACAGAATCGTCGCACCACCGGCTCGGCTCGCACAGTGCTGCAAGTAGCTATTGCAACCGGCGCCGTCCTGGCGTTGAGTATGCAGGCAAATGCCGCGGATCGTACGTTCGACTATCGAATGCTCGCCACCTCCAGGACGTCCACCATGGAGAAAGAGCTGAATGAAGGGGCTGCCGCCGGCTTTCGCTTCAGCAAGGTGATGGGCGGGAAGGCCACCAACGGGGGGCAAGTGATCATAGCGATGGTGAAGGAACCTGTGCCGGGCCCGGAAACCCGCAAGTACAGATTGCTGGCCACCACCAGAACCTCGACGATGCAAGCTGAGATGCAGCAACTGGCGGACGGCGGGTATTCGTATCTGGACCATACCGTCTTTGAGTCAGCGACTGGCGGAAAAGAAGTGGTGGTCATCATGGAACTCGATTCCTCAAGGAGCGAGGGGCCACATTCTTCCTATCGGCTGCTGGCGACGACCAGAACGTCCACAATGCAAAAGGAATTGACGGACGCCGGGGCGCAGGGTTACTCCCTTTTGGGCTTCACCTCCGGAAAGACAGCCGGAGGAAATGAGGTAATTGCGATCTTAGGGAAAGTGCGATCTTAGGGAAAGATAAGTAGAACGGGTTGCCGTTCGGTGAGATAATGACGCGAGCCTGGCAGGGCTCGCGTTCCACCGAGTCAACAGGCCTGCTCGTGAAGCCGCTAAACTGTAGAACGGTGCTGCCACTCTCTTTTTCCGAAGCCCGTTCAACCGTGTTGCGCGAAATCCGCAGCGCCGGCTGGAAGCCCGCCATCGAAACCGTCTCCCTGCTCGAGTCCCTTCAGCGGGTCCTCGCTGAAGACATCGCCGCAGACCGTGACCTGCCGCCCTTCCACCGTTCTGTCCGCGACGGTTTCGCCGTCCGCGCCGCAGACCTCCCCGGCACCTTCCGTATCATCGGGGAAGTCGCCGCCGGAGCCGTCTTCCCCGGCTCTGTGCTGCCGGGCGAAGCCGTCGAAATCATGACAGGAGCCCCCATGCCCGAAGGCGCCGACTGCGTCGTCATGGTGGAACACTGCATGGTATCCGGCGACACCGTCACCACCGACCGAACCCTGGCGGCGGGAACCCACATCGCCCCCCGAGCCTGCGAAGCCACCCAGGGCACGCTGCTGCTCCAGGCCGGGACCCGCATCGACTACCCCGCCATCGCCCTGCTCGCCTCCACCGGCCACCCCAGCGTCCAGGTCTTTCGCAAACCCCGTATCGCAATCCTCGCCACCGGCAACGAAATCGTGGAAGTCGGCGAAACGCCCTTACCCCACCAGATTCGCAATTCCAACGCCCAGTCTCTGGCCGCCCAGGTGGAACGGGCAGGAGGCGAACCGCACATCCTCCCCGTTGCGCCCGATACGCTGCCCGCCACCCGCGCCTTAATCGAACAGGGCCTCGGCTGCGACCTGCTCATCCTCTCCGGAGGCGTCTCCGCAGGCAAGTACGACGTGGTGGAACCCGCCCTCGCCGCCCTGGGCGCCGAGTTCTTCTTCGACCGCATTCTCATCCAGCCCGGCCAGCCCCTGGTCTTCGGCCGGGCAAGGGGCAAGTTCTTCTTTGGCCTCCCCGGCAACCCCGCCTCCACCATGGTGACCTTCGAACTCTTCGCCCGCGCCGCCCTGGAACTCCTGAGCGGAGCCACAGACGCGCCGCTCCACCTCACGCTCGCTAAACTCACCCAGCCATTCCGCCACAGGCCCGGCCTCACGCGCTTCCTGCCCGCCCATATTAGTTGCACGGAAGTCACACCTGTGGCGTGGCAGGGCTCCGGCGATGTCCCGTCTCTGTGCCGCGCCAACGCCTACATGGTTGTGGATGCCGAAATTGCCGAATACGCCGCCGGAGATCTGATTCCGGTGCTCCCCCAATAGCCGCCAATAACCCCCATGAGCAAACTCTCGCATTACGATGCCGCAGGCAACGCCCGCATGGTCGACGTCGGAGCCAAACAGGAGACTCGCCGCACCGCGAAGGCCCACGCCTTCGTGAAGATGTCCCGCGAAGTCCTCGCCGCCCTCCCCAACAACCCCAAAGGCGACCCTCTCGCCGTCGCCAAAGTCGCCGGAATCCTCGCCGCCAAGCGCACCTCGGACCTCATCCCGATGTGCCATTCCCTGCCCCTTTCCTATGCCGACGTGGAGACCACCATTGAAGCCGACGGCATCCGCGTCATCGCCACCGCCACCACTTCCGCCCAAACCGGCGTCGAAATGGAAGCCCTCACTGCTGCCGCCGTCGCCGCCCTCACCATCTACGACATGACCAAGGCGCTCGACAAGCGCATCGAGATTCAGGACATTTTCCTGCTGGAAAAAACCGGCGGCAAATCGGGAGACTTCAAAAGATGACGCGAGCCGCCGTTCTCACCATCAGCGACAGCTCTTTCCTGGGGACCCGTGCGGACGTTTCCGGCCCTGCCGTCGCTAAACGTCTCACCGACTCCGGCTTCACGGTCGTCCGCCAGGCCCTCGCGCCCGATGAACGCGACCAAATCGCCGCAACGTTGATAGACCTTGCCGCCGAACGCGAAACTGCCATCTTCACCACCGGCGGCACCGGCGTCACCCCCCGCGACATCACCCCCGAGGCCACCCGCGACGTCATCGAGCGCGAAATTCCCGGTTTCGGCGAACTCATGCGCGCCTCCGGTCTTAAATCCACGCCAAAAGCGGTCCTCTCGCGCGCCCTCGCCGGAACCCGCAACGGCTGTCTCATCGTGAATCTTCCAGGCTCCCCCAAAGGCGCGGTAGAGTCTCTCGATGCTATTTTGGGATTGGTCCCCCACGTGCTGGATCTGCTCAACGGACGCACTGGTCACTAAGGAGATGGCATGAAGTTTTTCAGGTTGGCATCACCGGCACTACTGGCCGCAGCAGCGTTCGCTCAGGCCCCCCAGGGCGGCGGCATAACGGTAGACATCGAAACGCCCATCATCAAGACCTCCGTCACCAACATTGTGGCCCCAGTCCTGGTTACCGACCAAAGCGGCAACATCGTCGACGGCCTCCAGCCCCACCAGTTCCGGCTCTTCGATAACGGTAAGGAACAGAATATTCAGGTGGACGTGGCCTACGAGCCCATCTCCCTTGTCATCGCCATTGAGGCCTCCTCACGCGTGGAAGCGATTCTGCCCCAAATCAAACATTTGGGTTCGTTAGTTCAAAACATCATCGGCATCCAGGGCGAAGCGGCTGTCATCAAGTTCGATGGCCGTATTGTGGTGGCGCAGGAGTTCACCACCGATCCCGACCGGATCAAGGTCGCCATCAATCGCATCCAGCCTGGAAGTTCCGGCAGCCGCATGATCGATGCGGTAGACCGCGGCGTTTACATGCTGCGCAACCGCCCCAATAAGAGCAACCGCAAAATCATCCTCGTGGTGAGCGAAACCCGCGATGAAGGCAGCGAAACCCGCCTGAAGACCGCCATGATGGACGCCACGCTCCAGAACGTGATTGTCTACAACGTGGATATCACCCAGCTCGCAGTCCGCCTCACCGAAAAGCGGCCCGACGCCATCGCCCCCCGCATGGACCCCACCGCGATGCGCGCGCCGATGGGTCAGGCGAATACGCCCACCACCATGGAACAGAACTACGGCCAGCAAAACCGGGTTCAGTTCGTCCCCCTGCTGAAAGAAATCTACATCGACGCCAAGGGCATCTTCATCAAAGACGCCGCCACCCAGTTCGCCCGCGCCACCGGTGGCCATGAGTTCCTCTTTCTGCGCCAAAAGGGCCTGGAAGATGCCGTCCAGCGAATCGGCACCGAACTCCACAGCCACTACATGATCAGCTATAAGCCTTCGAACGGAGCCGAGGGCGGCTATCACACCATCGAAGTCGCCGTAAACCGCGCCGACCTCATCGCCAAGACCCGCCCCGGCTACTACATCGGCGGCGGCCAGAATTAGCCCCTGTGCGCCTTTCAGCTGGCCTGCCCGGAGGAATGAGTCGCGGAGAGGGGCCGAGGCATCACAATAGACACATGTCCTCCGCGCAAGCTCCCGCCGACACAAAAGGTGTCGCCAAGGCAAAGAAGCCACCCACAGAGCGCCTGCGCAAAGTCTGGCCCGAAGTCCGATCCCTGGTAGCGCCGCGCAGGAACCTTCTCATTATCGGCTTCGTGCTGATCGTGATTGGCCGAATCTGCGGCCTTGTGCTGCCGCTCTCGTCGCGCTATTTGATTGACGATATCATCGGCAAGAACCACTTCGAGAAACTCTTCCCCCTCACCATGGCGGTTCTGGCTGCTACCGCTGTCCAGGCGGTCTGCGCGTTCACGGTCTCCCAGTTGCTCTCCGTGGAAGGCCAGAAGGTAATCTCGGAACTCCGCCGCAAGGTCCAGGAACACATCGGACGCCTGCCTGTTACCTATTACGACGCCAATAAAACCGGCCAACTCGTCTCGCGCATCATGACCGACGTGGAAGGTGCACGGAACCTCATCGGCACCGGCATCATCGAGTTCTTCGGCGGCATCCTCACCGCTGTGGCCTCCCTGGTTTTCCTCCTCCGCATCAGTCCTGTCATGACTGGCATCGCTTTCGCGATCGTCGTCAGCTTCGCCGTCGTCATGGCGAGTGCCTTCAAGAAGATCCGTCCCATTTTCCGGGAACGCGGGAAAATCTACGCCGAAGTCACCGGCCGGCTCACGGAATCGCTCGGCGGCGTTCGGGTCATCAAGGGTTACCACGCGGAAGAACGCGAAGCGAAGAGCTTCACCGTGGGCGTCACCAAACTCTTTGAAAACGTCCGCAGCAGCCTCACTGCCATGTCGCTGATGGCGCTCTCCGCCACTATTCTGATGGGTATGGTGGGTGCGCTTGTCATGTACATCGGCAGCCAGGAAATCCACTCCGGCAGTATGACGCTGGGCGGTTACGTCACTTTCGTCGCCTTCCTCGCGTTCCTGGTGGCCCCCATCATTGGCATCGTCAATATTGGGACGCAACTCACTGAAGCTCTCGCAGGTCTCGAAAGAACCCACGACGTTCTCATGGAACGGCCCGAAGATGAAGACCCCGAACGTGTCCGCAACATCGGCACCGTGGTTGGCGACATCGAATTTAAAGACGTGAAGTTCGCTTACGCAGAGGGCAAGGAAGTCCTCCACGGCGTTTCGTTCCGGTCGCGCCCTGGCACGGTGACGGCTTTTGTCGGCCCCTCCGGTTCCGGAAAATCGACCACTATCGGCCTGATCGCCGCCTTCCACAAGGCCAGCGAAGGCACCATCACGGTGGATGGTCACAACGTCAATGAACTGAAACTGGCCAGCTACCGCGGCAACCTCGGCGTGGTTCTCCAGGAAACGTTCCTGTTCGACGGCACGGTCCGTGACAACGTAATGTTCTCTCGCCCGGACGCCGCGGAAGCCGAATTCCTGGAAGCCTGCCGTATTGCCCGCGTGGATGAATTCGCTGAGAAAATGGAACAGGGCTACAACACCATCGTCGGCGAACGCGGAGTGAAACTCTCCGGCGGTCAGCGCCAGCGCCTCTCCATCGCCCGCGCCATCCTCGCCAATCCCCGTATCCTGATCCTCGACGAAGCTACCTCCAGCCTCGATTCCGAGTCGGAAGCCATGATTCAGGAAGGCCTCAACCACCTGATGAAGGGCCGGACCACTTTCGTCATCGCTCACCGCCTGTCCACCATTCGCCGCGCCGACCAGATCCTGGTTATTGAAGGCGGCAATATCGTGGAACAGGGCACTCACCGGGAACTTTTTGCGCTCCATGGCCGCTATTGGGACATGTATACCCGCCAGCACCAACTCGACGAGAATCTCTTCCTCGCCCCCGGCGAAGGAGACTTGGTTACGCAACCGGCGTAGACCTGGTATCCTGAAGTACGCAATGTCAATGACTCTTATTACCCGCTCCGTTGACCCGGACATCACCGTCATTGAGCTGGCCGGCAAGATGACCTCTGTCCGCGAATTCAACGTGGAGGCCATTGTGGCGCAACTCCTGGCGGACGGCGCACGAAAAGTGGTGTTCGACTTGAGCGAGCTTGGCTATATCGATTCCTCCGGTATTGGGCAGTTGATCGCCTCCGCCTCGAAGATCATCAAGGTGGGCGGCAAATGCTGCGTGAGCGGCACGAAGGGTCTGGTGCTGAAGGTTTTCCAGATCGCCCGGGTTTACGCCCTCATCCCGTTTGCCGATACCGAAGCGGAGGCTTGCGCGTTACTCAACGCCTAAACATTTATGCAGGTTCTCCAGGCTGGACGATATAAATTCCTTTTTCTTGAAGTAGAAGCTGAGCTCATCAGCGCCGCGGCTTCCCAACATGGCTTCGAAGCCAGAATTCAGGATTCGGATAAGTGCCTCACCATAGACCTCACCGTCATTGACCGCAATATCCCCCTGTTGCTGTTCGACGCCGCCGACCCGGCTAATCTGGGCTGGTTCTCCCGCTGCCAGTTTTACGTGGATGGACGGACCGGCGCAGTGCTGCAAACCCCCATCAGCATCGCCAATAAACGTGACCGGTCGGGCAAGACGGTCAACAACGGCCTGCGCCTCCGCATCTCCCGCGAACTGCCGGCAACGTTCCGCCTGCCCGGAAAACTGCCCCTCACCGAACAGGTCTTTTACGGCATGTTCACGAATTTCCTGCAGGCGCTGACCAAAACTGGAGTCGCCGTCTGCGGCGGACCCACCATCACGCCCCTGGCAGGTCGCACGGAAGCCCCTGGCTCCCGAAACTGAGTCTGCCAAACTGATTCGAAACGAACCGCACCACTTTCGATCTCGTATCTTGTAATCACATGTCCGGCTTTGCCATTGAAACCGAAGGTTTAACCCGGGTCTTCCGCAACCGCTGGGCCAACACCGAGCTGCGCGCAGTCGATAACGTCTCCCTCCAGGTCCCCGAAGGCTGCACCTTCGGCCTCCTCGGCGCCAACGGAGCCGGCAAAACCACCTTCGTGAAGATGCTGCTCTCCAGCGTCCACCCCACCTCCGGCTCCGCCCGCATCTTCGGCCGCGATTCCCGCGAAGCCGCCGCCCGCCGCCCCGTCGGGTACCTTCCCGAAAATCACCGCTTCCCCACTTACATGACCGGCTGGAGCATGCTCGATTTCTACGGCGCGCTCTCCGGCATGGATTCCGCCACCCGGCGCCGCAAAATCCCGGAACTGCTCTCGACCGTCGGCCTCGACGAACGAGCCTGGAACATCCGCCTCGGCAAATACTCCAAAGGTATGCTCCAGCGTGTCGGCCTCGGTCAGGCCATGATCCACGCGCCCCGCCTGCTGGTCCTGGACGAACCCAGTGATGGCGTTGACCCCGTAGGCCGGAAACAGATCCGCGACGTTCTCCAGGGCCTGGAACAGCAGGGCGTTACCGTCTTCCTGAACTCGCACCTGCTCGCCGAAGTGGAACTCTTCTGCCGCGACGTCGCCATCATCCAAAAGGGCAAACTTTCACTCACCGGCTCCGTGAAGGAGCTCACCAGCAGCGGCGGTTACCGCGTTACCGCCTGCGATGTTCCCGAGCAGCTCATCCCCGAGCTCGCCGCCCAGTCAAAATCACACCGCGTGGAACACGGCCTGCTCGACCTCCTTTTCACCACCCGCGAACAGGCCAACAAGGCCGTCGATCTGCTCCGCGCCAGCCAGTGCGAGATCGAATCCCTCGCCGCCACCCGCAGCACGCTCGAAGAAGTCTTCATCCGCACCGTTTCCGAAAAGCAGGGAGGATAACCGTGACCGCCGCTTCTTTCAACGCAACCCTGGCCCTGATCCGCGATACCTTCCGCGAAGCCTTCGCCCGCCGTATTTTCTGGGGCTTCTTCGGCTGCTGCACCGCCCTGCTGCTGTTCCTTATCTTCATCCTGCGCGTAGATGTGGTGCAGGGCGCGCTCGCCACCGTCTCCATCTTCGGCAACAGCCTGCCCAGCACCAACGTCCAGAACCTCGTCCAGCAGACCCAAAGCGTCATTGCCATGGTTCTCTACTTCGCGGGTATGGCTCTCTCCGTCTTTGCCTCCGCAGGCCTGGTTTCCGCCGTTTTCGAACCCGGTCGCATTGAGCTCCTGCTCTCCAAACCCATCTCCCGGACCCACATCCTGTTGGGGCGCTACGCGGGCAACGTCCTCGTCGTCGCCGCCAACATCCTCTACCTGGTCGTCGGGTCCTGGATCATCTTTGGCATCAAAACCGGCGTCTGGGGCGCGGGGTTCCTGGTCTCCAGCCTCTGCACCATCTTTGTTTTCAGCGTTCTCCTCGCTGTCATCGTCCTCGTTGGCGTCATTTTGGACTCCGCCGCCGTCGCCATCATGGTCACCTTCGCCATCATGATCCTGACGCCGATTCTGGCCCAGAAGAACACCATTGAGCGTCTGCTGAGCTCCGAATGGTCCCGTTATGTAGTTCGGGTTCTCTACTACGTGCTGCCAAAGACCTCAGATATCAGCATCATCATTCGCCACCTTATCCTCAACCAGCCCGTCGAAAGTTGGATGCCGGTCTGGAGCACCGCACTATTCGGAGCCGGTGTCCTCGGCATTGGCCTTTGGCGTTTCAATAAACGGAGTTTCTGATGCGCCCTCTTCTCGCTCTGTTTGCGGTAGTTCCGCTCTTCGCCCAGCCGAAAATCGACAACGTCCTCCTCCGCATGGTCCCGCCCGGCAGTACCTCGCTGGTGGGTGCCAATATGGACCGTATGAAGGCCACCGCGTTCTACCGCAAGCTGGTCGAGCAACAGCGCATGCCGCAGGTGGACCGTTTCGCTGAAGAGACCGGCTTCGATCCGCGCCGCGACGTCCGCGAACTCCTCTACGCCAGCACCCCGGAAGGCAGTGTTCTACTCGCTCGTGGCCACTTCAAGCTCACAGGCGACCCCGCCGCGCACGCGAAACTGGTCCGCTACGGTGGCTACAGCATCTGGACCAGCCAGAACTCCGGCTTCTGCATCCTCGATGGCTCTCTCGCGGCCGCCGGAGAGCTCAAAGGAATCGAAGCAGCCCTGGACGAATGGACCAAAGGCCAGCACAAGGCCGCCCAGCCGCTTCTGGCTCTTGCGAAAGGGATCGCCCCCACCGCCAATCTCTGGGGTATCTCCACCGGATTTGCCACCTTCCTCGCCTCCACGCTCCCGAAAGGCGGCTCCGCCACGGGAGGCATCAATTTCTCAAAGATTTTCACCGGCATGAAGTCTTCCTGGTTTCAGTCTGATTTCAAAGATGGCCTCAAGATTGAGCTCCACGGCACCAGCGCCACCGATCCCGACGCCGTCGCTCTCCGCGATATGGCCAAAGGCCTGATCGGCTTCGGACGCCTCTCCGTGCCGGAAACTCAACCTGAACTGCTCAAACTCTGGGATGGAATTACCGTCGACCAGGCAGCGCGGGCAGTAACAATCAAGGCCGATATTGGTCCAGCCATGCTGGATATGCTCGTCCAGATGCTGAATTCAGCGGCCACGGGCCGCGGCGGGCGCTCCGGAACCGGGCGCGCCCCTGGTACGCCACTGTAAAGCCCAGCCCTGGTGCACCCAACTGTAGTACACTAGGGGATTAGCGCGTCTATTTCAGACCCCGTGTCTGAGGCCCAGCGCCGATCACCCGAACAGGCAAGGTTTTCCAAAAATGCAGAACCAGTTGTTGTCCAAATACATCGCGAAGCACCGCCGTACCGATACGCCCGAGTTTCGCCCCGGCGACACCATCCGCGTCCACGTAAAGATCAAGGAAGGCGACAAAGAGCGCCTCCAGGCGTTTGAAGGCGTCCTGATCGCCCGCAAGAACACCGGTATGGGAGAAACCATCACGGTTCGTAAGATCAGCTTCGGTCACGGTGTGGAACGTATTTTCCCCCTCAGCGCCCGCGTTGTGGATCATATCGATTTCGTTCGGACCGGCAAGGTTCGTCGCGCGAAGATCTACTACCTCCGCGGTCTCAAGGGTAAGGCGGCTCGGCTTAAAGAGCGCACCTCCGCCATCCCCCACAAGGCTGCCCGCCCGTAATCTCAGATCCAAATGCCTAAAGGCACGCCCTCGCGCTCCGAAAAAAAGTGGAAGTGCGAGGGCGTGCTGGAAGCACAACTTCGTGTGCGCGGGTTTCGGCACGTCGCTGGTGCGGATGAGGTTGGCCGGGGTGCTCTGTTCGGCTCGGTTGTGGCTGCAGCAGTAATTCTGGACCCCGATTCACCTGTCCGGGGGTTGAACGACAGCAAGCAACTCGACCCCGAAAAGCGCGAAATTCTGGCCGAACGAATCCGGGAACGCGCCGTAGCCTACTCCGTGGCCGCCGTTGATGCCGTAACTATCGACCGGATCAATATCTACCAGGCTTCCCGCCTTGCCATGAAGAATGCCATCGCAGGCCTCTCCGTTCAACCCGATTTCGTCCTCGTCGATGCAGTTCCCCTCGACATCACCATCCCCCAACAACCCATCATCCAGGGCGACGCCCGCTGCCACGCCATCGCGGCCGCTTCTATCCTCGCCAAAGTGCACCGTGACCAAATGATGCGCGCCTGGGACACGTTTTACCCCGAATTCGGCCTGGCCAGGCACAAGGGCTATCACGCCCCGGAACACGTGGCGGCGCTGCTCGCCTTCGGCCCCACGCCCCAGCACCGCCTCAGCTTCGACCCCATCGGGGAACTCGCTTTCTTCTCCCCTCTGGCCAGCACCCAACTCGAGATGTTCGCATCATGACCCCGATGGATGAAGTCCAGCCCAACCCTGTGCCGGAACCCGTGGCGAAGCCCAAAAGGCCGACCTCGAACTGGTTCGTACGTTTGGCCGCTATCGTCTTCGTCATTTTTTGCTTCGAAGTCGGCTTATTTCTGCTTATCTACCCGTGGACCGATGCCTGGACAGACAACACACTCTCGCTCCTGGGCCCCGGTCCGTACCAACTGCCGGTCCGGCAACTGTGGAACAACCCGTACTTTCGCGGCCTCGTCAGCGGCGTGGGCATTCTGGATCTGTGGATTGCCATAACTGAGCTATTCTCCCTGTTTCGTGGCCCTGCCGAAACCAAAGCCGACGTTTAGGCATCCGGGTATAGTGGAAGCAACGTAAAGGTTTGCATGAGGAGACTCGGCTACATTCCGGCGCTGGCTGGCTTATTGCTGGTGTCGGCATTCCCTGCGCTTGCCGCTTCAGACTATGAACAGGCCCTGGCTCTCTACAACAAAACGGACTATCGCGCCGCTGTTTCGGTCCTGAAAACCCTTCCCGAAACCGCCCGGACCCTGGAACTGATGGGCCAGGCCTGGCTAATGGACGCTGAGTTCAAGAAAGCGTCCGACGTTCTGGAAAAAGCCGTAGCCAGGGCTCCGGAAAACTCTCTTGCATGGACCTGGCTGGGCCGCGCCTACGGTCGCCGTGCCGAGACCTCGTTTGCCCTCAATGCCCTGCCCCTCGCCAACAAGACCCGCGAGGCCTTTGAACGCGCCGTGCAGCTCGATCCGAACAATTCGGAAGCGCTGAACGATCTTTTCACGTTCTACATGGAAGCCCCTGCCATGGTGGGCGGTGGCCACGATAAGGCCCGCAAGCTGCTGCCGCTGATCGCAAAGAATGACCCCGCCGAGGCTGAGTTTGCCCGCGCCCGGCTGGCCGAAGAAGCCAAAGAACACCACAAGGCCGAGGAGCATCTTCGCCAGGCTGTCGCCCGCGCCCCCATGGCGGTGGGCCGTATCCTCGATCTGGCAGCATTCCTGGCCCGTCACGGGCATTTTGAGGAAAGTGACAGGACCTTCCTGCAGGCCGGGAAAGTCGCGCCAGCGGCTCCGAAAGTTCTTTTCGCCAGAGCCCAAGCCCTCATCAAGGCCAACCGGGAGCTACCGACCGCCCGGGAGCTCCTCCGCAACTACCTGGCCTCCCCCAATCTCACCCCGGACGACCCTCCGCGCACCGAAGCGCTCAAATTGCTCTGGAAAGCCCAGGGCATGAAGGACCTGGGAACTTAACCCGATGCGCCTCGGAGAAGCCCTTACTTTTAGCCTGCAGGCGCTGCGCCAGAATCCCGTCCGGTCCCTCCTGACAGGCCTCGGCATGATGATCGGGACTGCGTCCGTCATCCTGGTGGTCACCATCTCGCTCACCAGCCAGAGTTATATCCTGGAACAGATTGAAGGCGTCGGCTCGAACATGATCTTTGCCTCCTACGAGGTGGGCAGCCAGCAGTCTTCGTCGGAAGTGAACGCCGACTTCATCAAGATGTCGGACATTCAGGCCGTCCGCGAACAGTTCTCGAACCGTATTGTCGCCGCCACCGGCATCGAGAGCAACATCGATTCCATGTTCATTGATGGCCGCGAAGAACGTCTCCTCGTGCTCGGTTCCGACGAATTCTACCAACCCGTCCGCAACCTGGCGGTTCTCGCCGGGCGCTTTATTGAACCTGGCGACGTCAGCCTCCGCCAAAAGGTCGCCCTGCTCACTGACAAGCTGGCCCGCCGCCTCTATGGCAGCCAGGAAGCCGCCATCGGCCAAAATATCAAGATCCACAACCTCCAGTTCACGGTCATCGGCACCTTTAAGGAGAAGGTGGAAAGCTTCGGCCAGTCCGAACTGAACTCCGAGACGGTTCTGATCCCCATCACCGTGCTCCAGTACTTCATCCGGGTAGAGCGCATTGACCCGATGTACGTCCAGGTCCGGCAGCCGCAGGATGTAGAACCGCTTACCCGCCAGGTCAGTCAGCTCCTCGAATCGCGCCACCGCGCAGGCGCCAAGTACAAAGTGGAGAACCTGAACGCTATCCTCGATGCCGCAAAATCTATCTCCCGAATCCTCAGCCTGGTCCTGATTCTGGTCTCCACCATCGCGCTTGCCATCTCCGGCATCGGCATCATGAACATCATGTTAGTTACGGTTACAGAGAGGACCCGCGAAATCGGAGTTCGAATGGCCATCGGAGCCTCGCGCCGTGAGATCCAGCTCCAGTTCCTGACTGAAGCCGTCCTCATCAGCCTGACCGGAGGAGTAGTGGGCATCATCCTCGGAGTCGCAGGCCCCCTCAGCGTGCAGCTTTTTGTGGACAACATCAAGATCCCGATTTCAATCTGGTCAATCGTGATCGCCTTCGCTGTCTCGTCGCTGGTTGGCCTTGTCTTCGGCATGCTCCCAGCCAACCGAGCCTCCCGCCTCAACCCCACCGAAGCCCTGCGCTACGAATAGAGCTTAAAGCGGCCTTACCGCTCTTGCAAATAAGTAAGCACTTGCTTACAATTGAAATATGGCTCCTGCTCCCCACCCCCGCATGGCAGCGGAGGATCGTCGGCGCCAGCTGATCGAGACCGCTATCGATCTCTTTTCGCAAAAGGGCTTTGCCGGCACCACGACCCGTGAAATCGCGGCAGCGGCGGGCGTCAACGAAGCCATCATCTTCCGTCACTTCGCTACCAAGCAGGACCTCTACAAGGCCATCCTCGACTACAAATGCAATGCCGCGGGCAGCACCGAGTGGCTGGAAGACATCAACCAGCGCATGGAAGCGAACGATGACGCGGGCCTCATCCGCTCGCTCATTACCCACATGATCGCCTTCCACCGGGAAGACCCTCGCTTCCAGCGCCTGATGCTCCACGCGGCGCTCGAAGGGCACGAAATCGCCATCCTTCACCACAATCAGGTGAAGCTGCCTATCGGCGCCAAACTCATCGAATACATCACTCGCCGTCAGGCGGCCGGAGCCATCCGCCCCTGCAACCCCACCGCCGTGCTTTTTTCATTAGCCGGAATTCCGCAATTCTACGCGTTACAGAAATACATCTATCAATCAGCCGACTTCTCGCTAACCGATGAAGAGGTAGTCGATTCCTTCGTCCAGATCCTGCTTGATGGACTGCGCACCAGCACAAAGGCTAAATAACTTCCGTGAAACCAACCAAAGTACTCATTCTGATCTCTACCCTGGCCATTGGCCTGATCGCCCTGATCACGCAAACCGCCTGCTCGGGCAAATCCGCCGAGACCAAGGCTCCTTCTGCTGAAAAACCCGCCACCTTTGCCGTTACCACCGCAACAGCTGTCGAAAAAATGGTTGCCTCCGGCTTTGAACAGACCGGCAGCTTCATCGCCGATGAAAACTCCGATGTCGCGCCCCTCGTCCCGGGCCGCGTCCTCTCCACGCCTGTTGATGTAGGTGCGTGGGTGAAGAAGGGCGACGTGATCTGCGAACTGGACCACAAAGACGCCCAACTCCGCCTCGACCAGGCGAGAGCCCAACTCGCCCAGGCCAACGCCGCCATTCGCCAGGCGCAAACGCGCATCGGCTGGAGCGCGGGAACCTTCGATGCTGAAAAGGTCCCCGAAGTCGCCGCCGCCCACGCCAACTGGATCTCCGCTCAGGCTCAGGCACGCCTTGCCGCCGCCGACTCCACTCGCTACGCCAATCTGGTGGCCACCGGTGACGTGTCGAAGTCAGCCGCCGACAAGGCCCGCACCGCGCAGGAAACGGCGGAAGCCCTCGCCAATGCCGCGAAGCAGCAGTACGAGGCCGCCGCCAACGCAGCCCGCCAGAGCTTCGAAGTGGTCTCCACGCAGCAGTTCTCGCGAGACAGCGTGACGTCCCAACTTGCCATGGCGGAAAAAGCCCTCGCCGACACCACCATTCGAGCCCCATTCGATGGCTTCATCACGGCGCG
The DNA here is from genome assembly GCA_903929755.1 of uncultured Acidobacteriia bacterium. Lineage (GTDB taxonomy): Bacteria > Acidobacteriota > Terriglobia > Bryobacterales > Bryobacteraceae > BOG-234. Next base: position 9,811 of record CAIYVZ010000045.1, on the reverse strand, counting down.
CCCGGTAGCCGCCGGCGAATATGTCGCTCTCGCCAACAAGATCGCTACCGTCACGCGCATCTCCACTCTGAAGCTGGAAATTCAGGCACCGGAACAGCGCGCCTCGCAGGCCCAGGTCGGCAACGTGGTTATCGCGAAAGTCGCCGCTTATCCGGGGCGCGAATTCACGGGCAAGATCGCCGCCATCAACCCTGCGGTGGACCCCGCCTCACGCTCCTTCGTCCTGCGCGCCGTTTTCAGCAATCCCGATTCCGCGCTGAAGCCCGGTATGTTCGCCACCGCATTCCTCCGCCAGCCGGGCGAAACCCCGGCCGTCTTTGTGCCCAGGGCCGCCGTCGTCCGCGACAAGACCACTGACTCCAACCAGGTCTTCGTCATCGAAGGCAACACCGCCCATCTCCGCGTTGCCCAAATCGGCGAAGAAACCGACGCACTCATCCGCATCGTGACCGGCGTGAAAGCTGGCGAAAGCGTCGCCATTTCCGGCCAGACCAATCTCTTCGAAGGAGCCTCCGTCACCGCCAAATAGCGGTGACCTCTCCCCATGCACACACTCGCAAAACTCTGCATACGAAGACCCGTGTTCGCGACGATGCTGATTCTCTCGCTCGTCGTTGTCGGCATCTTCTCTTACTTCAGCCTTGGCGTCGACCTCTTTCCCAAGGTCGATATCCCCACCGTCGTCGTCACCATCGCCAACCCCGGAGCCTCGCCGGAGGAAGTGGAAACCGAAATCACCCGCAAGGTGGAAGACGCGGTCAACACCATCAGCCAGATTGACGAAGTTCGCTCCGTTTCGTCGGAAGGCCTCTCCACCGCCGTCATCACTTTCACCCTCGCGAAAGACGGCGATGTGGCCCTGCAGGAAGTCCAGAGCAAGGTCAACCTTATCGAAAACGACCTGCCGCAAACGGTAAAGCGCCCGGTCATCCTGAAGTTCGACCCCGACGCCGCGCCCGTGATGCAGATCGCCATATCGGCCCCCCGCAACCTCCGCGACCTGACAGCCATCGCCGACAAGCTCATCAAGCAGAAACTGGAAAACTCCAAAGGCGTTGGCCAGATCCGCATCATTGGTGGCGCACGCCGTGAAATTCACGTAAACGTGGATCCCAGCCGCCTCCGCGCCTGGGGCCTCACTATTACCGATGTTTTCAACGCAGCCCGAACCCAGAACCTGGAGCTTCCCGCCGGCAACCTGCAGACCGGCGCCCGAGAACTCACCGTCCGCACCACGGGCCGCATCGCCAGCCCGGCGGAATTCAATCAAATTGCCGTCTCCACCAAGGGCCCTTACGTGGTCCGCATCAACGACATTGGCAACGCCGAGGACAGCTACGAAGAGCCCCGCACCGCGGCGCGCCTCGACGGCACCTCGTCGGTGACGCTCCTCATCGCCAAGCAGTCGGGCGAAAACTCGGTGGCCACCGCCGCCGGCATCCGCGCCCGCATGAAAGAGATTGAACTGACGCTGCCCAAAGACGTGAAGATGAGCATCGTGGCCGATCAGTCGGTCTTCATTGAAGCGGCCATCAAAAACATCAACCATCACCTGGTGCTCGGCAGCATCCTGGCCTCGGTCATCATCTTCCTCTTCCTGGCCAACTGGCGCACCACGCTGATCGCCTCCATCGCCATCCCCACCTCCATTGTTTCGGCCTTCGGCCTGATGGCGGCCATGGGCCTGACGCTGAATCAGATCACCATGCTCTCGCTCACCCTGATGGTCGGCATCGTGATTGACGACGCCATTATCGTGCTGGAAAACATCTTCCGCTTCATGGAAGAAAAGGGCATGGGCCCGGTGGAAGCGGCCATCAAGGGCACCAGCGAAATTGGCCTCGCCGTTATGGCCACCACGCTCTCCCTGCTCGCCGTCTTCCTGCCCGTGGGCTTCATGGGCGGTATCGTGGGGCGCTTCATGAGCTCGTTCGGCTTCACCGCCGCTTTCGCCATTGCCGTCTCGCTGCTGGTCTCGTTCACGCTGACTCCCATGCTGACGTCACGCTTCGTGCCTGCCCCGAAACCGGGTCACACCTCCTCAAAGGACAGCCTTGTCTTTTCCTGGATCGACAAGCACTACACCAGCATGCTCAAGTGGGCGATGGCCCACCGCAAAACGATGCTGGCCTTCAGCGGCCTCACCATTCTGAGCATCTTGCCGCTGTTCATGTTCGTCGGCAAGAACTTCCTGCCGGCTGACGACCAGTCGCAATTCAACGTCCTGGTCCGCGCTCCGGAAGGCAGTTCCCTGGCCGCAACCACAGCGCTCACGGAACAGATCGCGCAGGATATCCGCCGCCAGCCCGGCGTGCTCCATACCCTCTCTACCACCGGCGGCACGCAGGATCGTTCCGCCAACAACTCCAGCATCTTCGTGAAACTGACCGACGTGGACCAGCGCGACAAGGACCAGACGAAGCTGATGCAGTCCACCCGCGACCTTCTGAAGAAGTATTCCAAAGAGATCCACACCGGCGTGGAACTCGTCTCCGCCGTGGGCGGCAACCAGAGCAACGCGGAAATCCAGTTCTACATTGAAGGTCCGGATCTGGCCCAACTCGGCAAGTACTCCGACATCCTCCTGGAAAAAATGAAGGCCCTGCCCTTCGTCACCGACGCCGATTCCACGCTGCGCTCCGGCAAACCCGAAGTTCGACTTACCATCAACCGCTCAAAAGCCGCAGATCTTGGCGTCTCCGTGTTAGATATCGAACAGGCGCTGAACACCCTGGTGGCGGGCCAGGTCGCGTCCACGTTCAACGCGGGCGAGGAACAATACGACGTCCGCGTCCGCGCTTTCGAGAAGTTCCGCAGCACGGCGGAAGGCCTGGCCGCTATGAGCGTCCCGTCCCGCAGCCGTAGTTCGGTTCGTCTGGATGAAATCGTGACGCTGACCAACGGCAATGGTCCGTCATCGGTCAACCGCATCAATCGCCAGCGGCAGGTTACGCTGACCTGCAACGTCCTGCCGGGCGGCTCACAAACCGCCGTCCTGAGTGCGCTGCAGGAAGCCGCCGCCACCCTCAATATGCCGCCCGATTACCACGCCGGCATAACCGGGCCCTCGAAGGAACTGGGCCGCGCCGGCTATTACTTTGGCCTGGCCTTCGGCCTCACGTTCATCTTCATGTACATCGTGCTCGCCGCGCAGTTCGAGTCGTTTATCCACCCCATCACCATCCTGATGACGCTGCCGCTCGCCGTGCCATTCGGCATCCTGGCGCTGCTGGTGACCGGCCAGACCGTCAATATCTTCTCGGGCCTCGGTCTGTTGCTGCTGTTCGGCATCGTGAAGAAGAACGCGATTCTGCAAATCGACCACACCAACGGCCTGCGCGCCGCCGGAATGAACCGTTACGACGCTATCATTCAGGCCAACCGCGACCGTCTGCGACCCATCCTGATGACCACTATCGCGCTGGTCGCTGGTATGTTGCCTCTGGTGCTTTCAAGCGGCACCGGCGCGGCCACCAACCGGTCGATCGGCGTTCTCGTCGTCGGCGGCCAGTCGCTCTGCCTGCTGCTCACCCTGCTGGCAGTCCCCGTCTTCTACTCGTTCTTTGAAGACCTCCACGAGATGTTTGTCCGTTTCCGCGGCAAGATCTTCGGCATTGCCGAGATCCCCGCCCAGATTGAAGGAGAATCCCTGTGAAAAATACCTGCCTGATTCTCCCGCTTGCTCTCGCTGCCACCCTGTTGGCGCAGGATGTACCGCGTATCGGCATCCTTGGCGACGCGAAGCTTACCGTGAACGAAGTAATTGAACGCGTGCTGGCCAGCGATACGGATCTTGCCGTCTCGCGCATCACCAAGCAGGAAGCTGTGCTCGGCCTGAAGGCCGCGCAAGGCGTCTTCGACCCCAAGCTCGGCTTCACCGGTCGCCAGAACCGGGCGATTTCGCCCGTGAGCTCTTCCCTGGGAGGCGCCACCAACGGCAAGCTCACCAACAAAGAGTTCCTGACAGATCCTTCGGTGAGTGGCCTCTCGCCTCTGTTCGGCGGGTCGTATAAGCTCAACTTCTCGAACTCGCGCCAGCAGACGGACAGTACGTTCAATACGCTGAATCCGCAGTTCCTCACCTCACTCGCGCTGAGTGTGAATCAGCCGCTGTTGCGAGGCTTGCGGTATGACGACAATCGCCACCGCATCCACGTGGCGAAGAAGAACATCGAGCTTTCGCAGGCACAGTTCCGGCAACGCATTATCGAGACCGTCACCCGCGCCGTTCAGGCCTGGTGGGAACTGGATTTCGCCTACCGAAACCTCGACGTCCAGAAAGAAGCCGTCCGCCTGGTGGAACGCCAGGATGCCAGCAACCGCCGTCTGGTGGAACAGGGTCTGCTCGCCCCGGTCGATGTGGTCCAGACTCAGACCCTGCTGGCCACCTTCCAGCAGAACGTCTACACGGCCCAGAGCAACCTGACCGCAGCCGAAAACGGGCTGAAAGCCATGATGCTGCCCGAACGCACCGACCTGATGTGGGGCATGGCACTGGTTCCGGAACGCGCCGTAAATGCCGCCGAGACCCAGCCTTCGCTGGATGACGCCGTGAAGCAGGCGCTCGCCAACCGACCCGAACTGAAGCAGAGCGACCTCGCCCTGGAAGTGAACCGCATGGATGTAAAGCTGGCGCATGAACAAACGAAGCCACAGATCGACGCCTTCGCCACGGTATCCGCCAACGGTCTGGCGGGGAATCTGATCACCCAGACAGGCGCAAATCCCTTCAGCTCCGCGTTTGGCCCGCTGATTGGCCAGATCAACCAGCTTTCCGCGCTGAACGGCCTGCAGCCCCTGCCCGCTATTTCGTTTGGCAGTGGCGGCGTTCCGCCTATCTTCGTGGGTGGCTACGGCCAGTCCCTGAGCGCGCTCGGGACCGGCCACTTCACTACCGCGGTGGCGGGCGTCACCTTTAGCCTGCCTCTTCGCAACCGGACCGCAACCGCCCAGGCGGCCATTTCAGCGGCAGAGGGCAAGCGCCTGAGCACGCAGCACCGTCAGGTGGAAATGGCGATTGAAGCCGACGTCCGCAACTCCCTGCAGCTTTCCGCCTCCAACACCTTGCGCCTCGAAGCGGCACGGAAGGCGCTGGCCAATGCCCAGGAGCAGTACGCCAGCGAACAGCGCCAGTTTCAGGCAGGAACGTCTTCTGTCTTCCTGGTCCTGCAGCGCCAAACCGACCTGATAAACGCCCGGACCCGGCTGGTCCGCGCCGAGGCCGACGCCGGTGAAGCCGGAGCCAACCTCGACCGCGCCCTTGCCCGTACACTGGAGACTCGTAAGATTGAAGTCAGGTAGCCAATATATGAAAACCGTCATCGCGCGTCTCGACTCGGAAGCTGCCCACGACCTGGCCAGCCTCACGAAGGAACTCGGCTGGACCTCTTCGCGTATTATCCGCACGGCGATTCATTTACTGGCCGAATCGCGGCGTGGTGGCCTCGCAAATAGCGGCTTGGGCAGAAAGCCCCAGGGTCTGCGAAAGTTTGTACCGAGGGTTCCCAGCAGCGGGCCTGGCGAAAAGCCCCGCGAGGACTTTGGCAAGTAAGCATCGACTTGCAGTGTGGCGCGGTGCTACCAATAGTTCATGCGCACATTCTGGTTGCTGATCGGCATTGCTTCCACCCTGCAAGCCGAGACCTACACGCTGAACCTGAAGCAGGCGCTCGACCGGGCGCTTTCTCAAAGCCAGGAAGCGGTCATCGCGCGCCTGGACCAACTGAAGGCGGCTCAGGGGGTCCGTCTGGCCCGGGATCCCTTCACCCCTCACGTGGGCGCGGGAAGTGGTCTGGCGTATAGTAACGGCTTTCCGCTGAGCATTGAAGGCGCGGCGCCTGCCGTGATTCAGGCAAAAGTCACCCAGGCTCTCTTCAACCGGCCGCTGACGCTTTCCATCGCCCAGGCCCGGGAGACGGCGCGCGGGGCATCGTTTGCGGCGGGGGAACGGTCCGACGAGATCGTGTTCCGGGTCGCGTCACTTTTTTTGGACGCCCAGCGGGCGACGCAGCTTTCCAGCGCGGCTCGCCGTCAGATGGATAGCCTGGCGAAGGTGGCAGCCGCGGTAACCGCCCGGGTGGACGCGGGACGAGAACTGCCGGTGGCACTGTCAGAGGCGGCGGTCAATCGCCTGCGCGCACAACAGCGCGCGCTGAATCTGGACGCCGAGCACGATTATGCGGAGCGAAGCCTGGCTGTGGCGCTTGGCTATGCGGCCACCGACTCCGTAAAGCCGGCGGAAGCCGAACGCGCACCGATCGCTATCCCGGCCGACGAACAGGCAGCGATCAGCTCCGCCATGGCCGCAAGCAAAGAATTGCGCCGGCTGGAATCGAACTACCAGGGGTCGGCGCTGGAGCTGCAGGGGAATAAGGCCCAGCGCTTGCCGAAGGTGGATTTGGTGGCGCAGTACGCGCTGCTGTCCCGGTACAGCCATTACGACGAGTATTTTTCCAAATTCCAACGGAACAACTGGCAGTTTGGAGCATCGATTCAGATCCCGATTCTGGCTGGAGGCGGCGTGGACGCGGGAATTGCCCAGGCGGAGGCCGGTCAGCAGCGGATTCGGGCGGAATTACAGCAGGCCCGGGGCAGACTGACGCTCGCCGTCCACCAGAGCTATCAGGAAGTGGAAAAAGCGCAGATGGCGGCCCAACTCGCCAAAGCGGAGCTGGATTTGGCGCACGAGCAGCTGTCGATTCTGCTCGCGCAGATGAATGAGGGCCGCGCCACGCTGAAACAGGTGGAAGAAGCGCGTTTCGCGGAAGAAGAACGCTGGATCGCGTTCTATGACGCCCAGTTTGGGACGGAACGTGCCCGCCTGAACGTGCTTCGGCAGACGGGCGAGTTGATGGCGCGCCTGCGATAACCCGGCAGTAGTTTCCGGCGGAGTTGGAACGGGCTGTTTCGGTTTTGAAAATCCAAAGCCATTTGGCTGATTACTCGATTCCGGTTCTTCACCACAGAGCGTTCCGATGAAGGCACCGATGAAGCCAAGGGAGATGCTGACGATGCCGGGGCTTTCGAGAGGGAAGAGCTGGGGCAGCTGGATCGTATGGCGGGCCGCGCATAAGGGGCTGTTCGTGATGGGGAAGCTTGGGCCGAATGTATTTGAGATACAGTGGGGGGCAAGCTCATCCGATGTTAGAGTGACTTCATGAGCACAGCCGAAAACTTTCAACGGCTCGCGAATGAACTTCGGCACGGACGTTCGGCTTATGTTCTTGCGGAACTAAATGATTTATTGACGGACGCATCGCGGGCTGGCCTGGAAAACCTTGACGCGCCATCGATTGACGATCCTTATTTAGCGAACTACGTAGCGGCCATGGTCGAGCAGGCAGTCCACCTTAAAGGGGGAGCCCGGGTGCCCAAGTGGACTTCCGGGATTCCGCCCCTGCCCCGCCCCGTCTTCGCGGCCCCCTGGATGAGCCTGCGGGCTCATTTACTGCTGGAATCCCCGGTACCGTTTCGGCGCAGGAATATCTTTATCGATTCCAGCATCGGGGATCGAGTCTAATGTCCGGTGGTGCCAGGTTGACGACGGAGCGAATCCGCGATCTGTTCCGTGCTCTCAATACGGAACTGGCTCACAGAAATGTGCGGGGCGAGGCCTATTTGGCCGGAGGTGCCGTGATGTGTCTGGTGTTTCAGGCCAGACCTGCAACGAAGGACATTGACGCCATGCTGGTACCGGCGACAGAGATGCGAGCCGCAGCCCAGGCGGTTGCCGCCAGAGAAGGCTTAGCGAACGACTGGCTGAATGACGCGGTTAAGGGCTTCTTCAGCGAGCGCGGCGCGTTCGAGGTATTCGAGGAACTTAGCAACCTACGGATCTATGTCCCCCATCCAGGCTACCTGCTGGCGATGAAGTGCCTGGCGCTGCGACTGGGGGAAGAGTTTCAGGATTTGGGCGATGTCACCGTCCTGGTGCGGGAACTCGGGCTATAGTGGTCCCGGGAATTCAGACCAGGCAATAAGTTAATATTCGGCGAGTCGTTTAACTCAAGGAGAGCAGATGACGGCGACGAGAAAACAACACAGTCCGGCCTTCAAGGCGCGGGTGGCGATGGAGGCGATCCGGGGCGAGAAGACGATGAGCCAACTGGGTTCGCAGTTCAAGGTGCATCCGATTCAGATCGGGAAGTGGAAGAAGTCTGCGGTGGAGCAACTGCACGAGCTTTTCGTGGATGGTCGGACCCGGAAGGGCGAGGCGGCGGAGTCCGGGAAGGACGCGCTGTATGAGGAGATCGGGCGACTGAAGGTGGAACTGGACTGGCTTAAAAAACAAGTTGGCATGCTCGACTGAGGATCTTCGGCTCCTGGTGGATCGGGATCATGCGGAGATCAGCGTCCGGCGGCAGTGCGAACTATTGGGCGCGAATCGGTCGGGCCTTTATTATCAGCCGCTGGGGGAAAGCGAAGAGAACCTGAGGTTGATGCGGATGCTGGACGAACAGTACACGCGGACGCCGTTTTACGGAAGCCGCCGAATGGTGGAGTGGCTGGTAACGCAGGGTATCGAGGTGAACCGGAAACGGGTGGTGCGGCTGATGGACGTGATGGGCATTGAGGCCGTATACCCGAAGCCGAGGCTGAGCGTGCCGGGCGAAGGCCACAGGATCTACCCGTATCTGTTGAGGGATGTGAAAGTTACGCGCCTCAATCAGGTGTGGAGTACGGACATTACGTACATCCGGATGGCGCAGGGCTTCATCTGTCTGGTCGCGGTGATGGATTGGTTCAGCCGATACGTCCTGAGCTGGAGGTTGTCGTTGACCCTGGAACTCGACTTCTGTGTGGAGGCGCTGAAGTGCGCCCTGCGCGGAGGGCGGAGGCCGGAGATATTCAACAGCGATCAGGGATCGCAGTTCACCAGTGAAAAGTTCACCGGTGAACTGGCCGCACGGGAGATCAGCATCAGCATGGATGGGCGGGGACGCTGTATGGATAACATTTTCATCGAGCGACTGTGGCGCTCACTCAAATACGAGGAGGTGTACCTGAAGGACTACGCATCGGTGGCGGAAGCGCGGACCGGGATCGAAAACTGGCTCCGTTTCTACAACCACAAACGTCTGCACCAGAGTCTCGACTACCGGACGCCGGCTGCGATCTACCTGGCGCGGGGTTGACTACGATGACCGCACCGTCAATACGGAACGGAGCTTTGCCAAACTCGGGGACGCTGTCCCCGAACCCCTGGGATTTAGCGCTTTCGGGCCAGAATGTCCGGACGTACACTGGTGGTACCCGAACGGAAGACAGGGCTCCGCAGGGATGCGACCCGAGCGCCGCTTCGAGCGCCGGAATGGCAACGGGCGGCTTCGATGCTGAGGCCGCCCAAAATACACATCCGACCTGTCCGAGGTTAACTTATTGCTGACCAAATTTGGTCTTGACAAAGGGGACCACTTTACTCTGACGGGGCCGCCAGGAGCATCGTGGACATAAAACGGTACCCCTTCTTCTCTGAAGGACTGTTCGTAGGGGCGAAGGTAAGATTGAGATCCAATCATCCCCCAACTAGCCTTCGGTCCCGTCTGAAATGTGAAGGCGGGGCGATCCATGAAATGGATTTCATCGAAGAAGAGAATTGCTTTCTTAAGGGTGGCTCCATCGCACCCCATCTCCGGGTAGTAGAAGACCTTAACCTTTTAACCTTTGGGTGTGCGACATGAAAGTGGAGATCAGGCCGCCCGCCGACCCTCCCAATAGTTTTCAAACCGGGCGTTGAAGTGACGGCAGCGCAGTGCGAGGATGGCGTTTGCGCCGCGAACGGTCCAGAACATGCCGGACTGCTTGCAGCGGG
>CAIYVZ010000044.1 GCA_903929755.1 uncultured Acidobacteriia bacterium | reverse complement strand
GCTGTCTCAGTGTGGACATCGGTGAAACCTCCGTCACCGATCAAAACACAGGTAGTTCGCAGCGCGAACCGCCGCCTGCCGAAGCGGAGTCCGAAGACCAACAGTTCCTCAGACTGCCGCTCGCGGCTTAGTTCAACGGACTATTTGTCCCCGGATAAGATCGACTACTGACTGCGACACTGGCCAAGTCCCCCCTTTCTACTCCAGTAGATTTGCAGACCCCGCCCCGAAATGGCGGGGTTTTGCATTGATGGAGTCCGGAAGCTCCTGCAAACTTCGCCTCTGCAAGCCCGGAGTAGAACCCTCAGAATACCGGGATATACACCTTCCCGCTATTGCACCACCAACAAACAAGAGGTATTACCTTTTTGCCGGTGGCAATAGAAAAAGCGCGCCGGATTAGCGGCGCGCTCTCTGTTTGGGTTCGTTTTGTTGCGCGGTTTACGCGGCGCACTCGCCGCGGCCAAGCTGCAGGGAGAAGTTGGTGTCGTCGCCCCAGTCCTTCAGCATGTCGGCGTCGAGGTTCACCGGCTTGGCCAGATCGGCCAGTAGTTCTTTCTTAAAGAACTCGATCTTGTGGCGCAGGACGTAGGTACGGAAGGTTTCACCCTGAATGTGGTTGACCTTGTAGTGCTCCAGAACACGGCCCAGAGCCACGGTCGCGAGGCGGGCCGGGAGGCTCATCACCTGCAGACCGAAGCGCATCACACCGGTTTCGTCATAACCGCCGCCGAGCAGCATCTGGTAGTGCGGAACTTCCTTGCCTTCAATCTTGCGGGCATTGCCATAGAAGCCAACTTCGGCGGTCCAGTGCTGGCCGCAGGAGTTTGGGCAACCGCTTACATTAATCTGCAGATCGCGAAGGCTGGGATCGTCGTAGCCGCGAACCAGATCTTCCAGCGCGTAGCCGAGGTTCATTGACTTGGTGAGCGCCAGATTGCAGGAGTAGGCGCCGGGGCACGTTACCACGTCCTGAATTTCACGAGCGCCCGCCTCGCCGAGGCCGATTTCTTTCAGCGCGGCATAGACACGGGGCAGGAACGCGAGCGGAACGAAGCCAAGGACCAGGTTCTGCTCCACAGTTACGCGCAGGCAGCTATCGCCAGCTTCGCGGGCGATTTTCGCCATCTCGCGCATTTGGCTGGACACCATGTTGCCCTGCTGTATCTTGACCGTAACCATCGCGTAGCCGGTCTGCTTCTGTTCGCGGACGCTGGATTCGAGCCAGCGGTCATACGCCTTGTCGCCGGAAGTGCCGTTGTTGACCACGGGCAGTTGCGCACCCTGGCCGAGCGCGATGGGCTTGCTGGTGTAGCCGCCGAAACCTTCCGGAACTTCCGTCGGAACCGGGATGCCGCCGTTGGCGAGGATGTCGGCGTATTCCTTGTCGATGGCTTCCTTGAGCCAGTCGAAACCACGTTCGCGCATCACGAACTTGAGGCGTGCCATGTTGCGGTTCTTGCGGTTGCCGTACTGATTGAAGACGCGGAGGACGGCCTCCACTCGCTGCACAATCTTGTCAACGGGGAGGAATTCGTCCAGAACCCGCGCTTCCACGGGCAGCGGTCCCAGGCCACCGGCGACCACGGTGCGGAAGCCACGGACGCCATCCTGCATCACGGCCTTGGCGCCGAAATCGTGGATGGCAGCGATGGTGCAGTCGGAATTGGTGCAACCGTCGAAGGCGATTTTGAACTTGCGGGGCATCGCATCGGTCAGGCTCTGGCGGAGGAACGCGTAAGCGACGAGCTGCGAGTAGGGTCGAACGTCGAAGACTTCATGCGGCGTAATGCCGGCGTACGGGCAGGCGGTGACGTTGCGGACGGTGTTGAAGCAGGCTTCCCGCGAGGTCATTCCCACGTCATGCAGCATGTGCATCGCATCGGCGAACTTCTCGAGCGGCACGAAGTGAAACTGCATGTTCTGGCGGGTAGTGAGGTGGCCTTTACCCTCGGCGCAGAAGTCGGAGACGTCGGCGAGGCGGTCCATCTGGGCGGCGGTGAGCATGCCGCCCGGGACCTTGGTGCGCATCATCTGGACACCGGCCTGGCGCTGGCCATAGCAACCGAAACGGAGGCGGTAGCCGCGGAAGTCGTCTTCCGTGATGGCTCCGGACAAATATTCTCCGGCTTTTACACGAAACGCTTCGATCTCCTCACGCACAACACTGTCGTGGTGCTGATTAAATTCGTTGCGAGGTTCGGTACTAGTGGTTTCAGCGTAAGTCACACAATCTCCGTATTCTCTATCAAGAATAGCAAATTGGGTTTCCGCGATCGGTTGTTGGCCCTGAAACGGGCGCTAAAACGGGGTAGAATGGCTTGAGTTCTATCCACGTGGGCGAATCTCCCCTTCAAATTGACGGACACCCAGAAACGCCCCCGGCGGTCCACGACACGATGTTGTGGAAACGCATTGAGGAGATATTTCTTCAAGCGGTTGACCGTTCGGGCGAGAACCGGGAGCGGTACCTCGCGTCGGCATGTGGCGACCACGCGGAGTTACGGCGTGAAGTGGATGCGCTGCTGGAAGCCGATACCCAGGGCATGGAATCGGTAACTTCGGTCGTCCGGAGCTCGGTAGTCTCCGTGGTCCAGGAAGAACTGAATGGCCTGAGTGTGGGGCCGTGGCAGATTGTGGAAGAGATTGGCCGGGGCGGTATGGGCACGGTCTACCGGGCCGTGCGGGCCGATGGCGAGTTCCAGATTGAAGTGGCGGTCAAGATATTGACCCGCGGCATTCATTCGCGGATGCTTCTGGACCGATTCCGGCGCGAACGGCAGATTCTGGCGCGACTGGAACACCCGAATATCGCGCGCCTGCTGGATGGCGGTACCACTGCTGCGGGTTTGCCGTATCTGGTAATGGAGTTTGTGGCGGGGCAGGCCCTAACGCGCTATTGTGACGCCGGAAAGCTCTCCGTTCGGGAGCGCCTGGCGATTTTCCGTAAGGTCTGCGACGCCGTTTCGTGTGCGCACCGCAACCTGGTAATCCACCGGGACCTGAAGCCGGACAACATTCTGGTGACGGCGGACGGCACGCCAAAGCTGCTGGATTTTGGCATTGCCAAGATCTTGGAACCGATCAGCGGAGGCTCGGGCCTGGATTCCAACGCCGATTCCGAAGACCTCACCATGACGACGGAGCGCATGGGGACTCCGGCCTGGTGCAGTCCGGAACAGATTCGGGGCGGAAATATCGGAGTCGCCACCGATGTGTACTCCCTCGGCGTGGTGCTGTTCCGGCTGCTGACCGGATTCCGACCTTACCGTGTGGATTCAGTCAATTGGGACAACGCAACGCACGTCATCTGCGACCGGGACCCTCTGCGCGCAACGGAAGCGTTTTCGTTTGGGCCCAGGACGCCTGAGGAGCTGCAGGAGATCGCACGAAATCGCGGGACAACGCCGGAGGGTCTGAAAAAGCAGCTTGGTGGTGACCTGGAGAACATCCTCGCCCTGTCGCTGAGAAAAGAGCCGGAGCGCCGCTACCTTTCGGTAGACAAGTTCAGTGAAGACCTGCAACGTTTCCTGGATGGCCGGACTGTGCTGGCCGCGGGTGACACGTTCGCGTACCGGACCGACAAGTTTGTCCGGCGACACAAACTGGGCGTGGGAACAGGGGCGGTGCTGACTGTTCTGCTTTGCATTTCTACAGTGGCTGCACTTTGGCAGGCCCGAAAACTCTCGGTTCGAATTGACGAAGACCGCAAGCTGGCCACCACCTTCCTGGCGGACATTCATGAAGATATTTCCCGGCTGCCGGGCTCGATGCCGATGCGCGAAACGCTGCTGCGGAAGTCACTGGACTACCTGAACGGTCTGGCGCGCGATACAGGCCAGGATGTGGAAACGCGCCGATCCCTGGCTCTGGCGCAAGAACGGTTCGCGAGTCTGCTGTCCGGGATCGGGCAGACCGGCCTGGGGAAATCCGGCCTGGCACTGCAGACCTGGCAGAAGGCAAAGATCATCCGCGAAGGCATTCTTGCCGAGCTTCCGAACGACAGCAAAGCGAAATTTGACCTGGCGTCCAGCTATCTCATTGGCAGTAACATCACGTCTCGCGTCTCCACGGCAAAGGAGGCACAGGCACACGACAAACGAGCACTCAGCCTGGCAGAGGAATTGCTGAAGCTGGCCCCCGAGAACGTTGCTTATCAGACGCTGGCAGCGAAGGCCTACGCGAGCCGGTCGTATGGCCTGAGTCTGGCAGGACAAGATACCGACGCGGAATATTGGCTGAGAAAGGCCCTGCCCATGCGGCAGAAGCTGGTAGAACAGGCCCCCGGCGATCTGGACGCGCAGCGGGAATTGAGTGGTCTTTATTACCGGCTGGGAAGCTGGGGCCAAAAAGGGCCTGAGAATGCGATCACAGACCTGCAACAGGCCCTGAAAATCCAATTGGCGCTGGAAGAAAAGAAGCCAGACCAAATGACTCGCCTCGCCATGGCCAGCACCCGCCACTTTTTGGGGGTTTCTCTGGGCGGCCTGGGCCGGTATGACGAAGCGCTGCAGGAGTTCCACACAGCGATAGCGATCCGCGAGCCCATTCTGGCGGCCGACGAGCGCGATGCCCGGACCAGATCAATGCTGGCCGGCAACTATGGCGAACAGGCCGAGGTTCTGCTCAGGGCCAAGAGGTTTCCCGACGCACTGGCGAGCATTCGACATGCGATCACGCTGGACCAGCAAACGCTGGCAGTGGACGCGAAAGTGGTCCCGGTTCGGATCACGCTGGCGGAACACGAAGGTCGCCTGGCCGCAATCTATGCGGCAACCGGGGATACCAGAGAAGCTGCGTATGCCTGGCGGCGATCTGTTGCGGTTTTCGACCAACTGGACCGCGAAGGTTACCTGACCATTCCCGCTGTGCGCGCCGACGCCGAACGCGCCCGCACCGAGGCCGCCCGGACAACTGCGGCTTTGGCCGGGCAGGAATAACGGGAAGCCGCGTGATTCCGCTACACTCATACGCATGGACCGCAAGATTTGTACGGGGCTCGGCGTCTTAATTACCGCATCCTTTTGCCTTCAAACGGGGTGGACTGCTACCGGTCCGGCAGACCTTTCCGACACCGATAATTCCACCAGTGAACTGCGCCCGCTGATTGAGCGTTTCACGCTGGATCGCGGCAATATCCTTCGTTATTACAGTGTGGCCGGGTCTCCGGAGCGTCGTGAGCGGTTGAAAAAATTCTTTCAGACGGCGCAGGGCGCGCTGGCGGCGAAGAATTTCGATTCCCTGAGCCAGGACGGGAAAGTGGACTACATCGTGTTCCGCAACGGCCTGGAACATGAGCTGAGGACGCTGGATCGCGAAACCGCGGAGCAGGCGGAAACTGCCGCATATCTGCCGTTTTCGGCTACAGTTTTCAGTCTTGAAGAGGCCCGGCGCAAAATGGGGCAGGTGGATGGCTCAGTCGCCGCGAAGGCGCTGACGGAGCTGAATACCCAGATTGAAGCCGCCCGGCGCGCAACGGACGCGAAGCTGCGGCTGGAGAACTCGCCCGAAGCCATCCGGACACGACGGGTAGTGGCGAACAGGGCTGCCATGGAGGCCAATGTTCTTCGGAATACGCTGCGGACCTGGTTTAGTTTCTATGACGGTTACGACCCTCTGTTTACCTGGTGGGCGGCCGAGACTTACCGGACGGCGGATGCGTCCCTCAGTTCTTACGCGACCTATTTGCGGTCTCGCGTGGCAGGGCTGACGGAAGGCGGCGAAGCGGCGGCCGCGCTGACGGCGGCTCCCGGAGGGCGCGGCGGCGGGCGGGGTGGCGCAAGTGCGGGCGTGAGTGCCTATCAGGCATCGATTGCGGCGGCGAAGCCCGGCTCCACCGATGACATTGTGGGGAACCCCATTGGCCGTGAAGGTCTTATGAGCGAACTGGCGTTTGAAATGATTCCTTACACCCCGGAACAACTCATCGCCATCGCCAATAAAGAGTACGCCTGGTGCGAGGCCGAGATGAAAAAGGCTTCGAACCAGATGGGCCTTGGCGATGACTGGAAGAAGGCGGTAGCAAAGATCAAGACCATGTACGTGGAGCCCGGCAAGCAGCCAGTCGTCATCCGCGACCTGGCGCATGAGGCCGAAGCGTTTCTGGATGAATTCGATCTGGTTACCGTACCGCCCGTCGCCCGGGAAACGTGGCGCATGGACATGATGACGCCCGACCGGCAACTGGTGAATCCGTTCTTCACAGGCGGCGAGGTGATTTCGGTGTCGTATCCCGTAAATGCCATGACGTACGAACAGAAGATGATGACCATGCGCGGCAACAACATCCCCATGTCGCGCGCCACCGTGTTCCATGAACTGATTCCGGGCCACCATCTGCAGGGCTACTATGGCGCACGGTTCAAGCCGTACCGGACCCCCATCAGCGGCACGCCGTTCGTTACCGAAGGCTGGTCCTTATATTGGGAACTGCTGATGTGGGAGATGAAGTTCCAGAAAACGCCCGAGGATCGCGTGGGAGCCCTGGTTTGGCACATGCACCGCTGCGCGCGGATCATTTTCTCGCTCAGCTTCCACCTGGGCAAGATGTCCCCGGCCGAAGCGGTCGATTTCCTGGTAGACAAGGTCGGCTTTGAACGGGACAATGCCGCAGGCGAAGTACGCCGGTCGTTTGGTGGAGGCTACAGTCCGCTGTATCAGGCAGCTTATTTGCTGGGAGGGATGCAACTGAAAGCTCTCCATGACCAGATGGTCGGCCCCGGCAAGTTAACCAACAAGCAGTTTAATGATGCCGTGCTGCGCGAGAATCGTATCCCCGTGGAGATGATCCGCGCCAGCCTGACGAAACAGAAACTGACGAAAGACTATACGGCAACCTGGAAGTTTCAGGGCGACGTGCAACCGGTGAATTAACCTGAACATCCGGCCCCACCTGCGGCGCGGTCTGCGATTTACGCTGACCGCCATCTACACCGGCCTGTTCACGTTGATTCTGGCCGGAGTGAGCCTGCTGTTCCGGCAGAATCTGGCGTCAAATCTGGACAGCCAGGCTCGCGATGATCTGGAGCAAAACTGGGCGATCCTTCGGGGCTACCTGCGCCTGAATCACGAAGGCGATAACGTCTACAAGCCCAACTGGTTCTTCGACCTCGAGGATCCGGAAGAAGCCGCCGCCTCGGCGCGCGTGAAGAAAGCCTATTTCATCGCCGACCCGAACGGCAAGCCGATTGAGGCCGCCAAAGCCTGGGAGACACTGGGCAACGATTCTCCGGCTGACATCAAGAAAGTTCTGAAGTCGAATCAGGCGCAGTGGCGCCAGGTAAAGAACTCAGCCGGAGTGCCATACCTGATCCGCTCCAGCTATGTGATGAGCGAGGACAATAAGGTCAGATTCTACGTGGCCATCGGGCAATCGCAGGCCGAGTCGGAAGACCTGGTGAGCCGCTTCAACCTGCTGTGCCTGGCGCTGATCCCGTTTGGCATGTTGACGGGCTTCGGAACAGGCTGGATTTTTGCGGGACGTGCCCTGAAGCCGGTGCTGGAGATTGCCCGGGCGGCACAGCGGATCGGGGGCTCCAACCTGAGCCTGCGGATTCCGGCGCACGGGACGGGCGACGAGCTGGATTATCTGATCGAAACCTTTAACCAGATGATTCAGAGGCTGGAGGTCAGCTTCAACCAGGCGCGGCAGTTTTCAACCGACGTTTCGCATGAGCTGCGAACGCCGATTACGGTGGTACGCGGCCAGTTGGAGGTGGCGCTGATGACGGCGCGGAATGAGGAAGATTTCCGCGAGGCGATTGAAACCTCGCTTGGCGACATTGAGAGGCTGTCCCAGATTGTGCGTGCGCTGCTGCTGCTGTCCCAGGCAGAGACCGGCCAGGTGGTACTGCAGAAGCACAAACTGGATTTAGTGGAGATGCTGGAGACGCATGTGGACCAGTTTCAGATTCCGGCCGAAGGCGCGGACGTGTACTTGCGATTCCAAGGGCTGTCGCCGGTTTGCGAAGGCGAATTCGACCAGATTCAGCTGGAGCGGATGATGTCGAACCTGCTGACGAATGCCATAAAGTTCACGCCGCCTGGGGGAACGATTCAGGTGTCGGTGGAGAATCAGGGGGACACGGCGCAGATTGTGGTGGGCGACACCGGACGCGGCATTCCGGCGAAGCACTTGCCGCATATTTTTGACCGGTTTTACCGCGTGCCTGGCGAGAAGGGGCAGGCGACACCGGAGAAGGGGCTCGGCCTGGGGTTGAGCTTTGTGGCATGGATTGCGCGGGCCCACGGCGGAACAATTGATGTGTTGAGCCAACCCGGCAAGGGAACAACGTTCACCATCCGGCTGCCGCTGAATGGCGAGTGCGCCATGAGCGCAGAGGATGCGGTGACGACCAGGTCGGGGCCCGCTTGAGCAACCTCAGATTGAGTGCGGTGACCTGGCCGTTGTAAACTGAAAAGGTAGTTTTTACTTGTCCAAGGCCCCGTTAGCTCAGTTGGTAGAGCGCCAGTTTTGTAAACTGGATGTCGCTGGTTCAATCCCGGCACGGGGCTCCAAGTCCTGATGCGCCTTCGCAGCACCAAGCCTGGAGTATGATACCGGCAGATGCCAGCTCGGCACATCAGCGCAACCCCAGGCCCCGGAATAAAGCGCCTCGGCCTTAGCTTCCTCGTTCTGACCTGTACAGGCGTTGCGGTAGCGCTGGCAGGCCATGACACCGGCGAACTGCTCCCCCTCGACGACGACGCGATCCGCTACACCAAGACTACAGCTGACGACCCTGTCGCGCGGCTCCAGCAACGCCTCATCGCAGGCTCCGCAAAGCTCACCTGGGAGGACCAGTTCGGCTATCTCCGTTCCGCCCTGAAGGAACTCCACGTCTCCCCGGTGTCCCAGGTCCTCGTTTTCTCCAAAACCAGCTTTCAGGCCGCGCGCATCTCGCCACGCCGGCCCCGCGCTGTCTATTTTAACGACACCGTCACCGTCGGCTACGTGCGCACCGGCGACGTGCTCGAATTCGCTGCGGCCGATCCTCGACAGGGTACCATCTTTTACACCCTGGAACAGCAACAGACTGCCCGCCCAAGGTTCTATCGGCGCGACGTCTGCATTCAGTGCCACCACTCTCCCGTCACCCAGGCCGTCCCCGGCTTCATGGTTCGCTCCGTAACGCCGGACTGGAATGGTTTTCCGTCCGGCAGCGAGGCCTTCATCACCGACCATCGCAGCCCGCTAAAAGAACGCTGGGGTGGCTGGTACGTGACCGGCACTTCCGGCGATCAGGATCACATGGGCAACGCCGTCCTGCAGCGACCCGGCGAAACTCGCCTCGCGATTTCCGGGGAGTCGCGCAATATCTCATCGCTCCGCGCCTTTATCGAGCCGGAAGCCTACCCCGCACCCCACAGCGATATCGTCGCGCTGATGACGCTGGAACACCAGTCGCAGATGCTGAATCGAATTACGCGCCTGGGCTGGGAATCACGGCTGGGGCGCCCGATCGAGCCCCTGGTGGAGGAACTCGTTGAGTACGCGCTGTTCTCGGGCGAGGCCACGCTCACGGCTCCGGTGAAAGGAACCTCAGGCTTCACCGAAGAATTTGCCAGGCAAGCGCCGCGCGACAGCAAAGGCCGGTCGCTCTACGACTTCGACCTTACAACCCGAATGTTCCGTTACCCCTGCAGTTTCCTCATCTACTCAGAGCCCTGGGACGGCATGCCCGCGCTGGTAAAAGAGCGCGTCTACGCCCGGCTGGGGGAGGTGCTTTCCGGCGCGGACCAAACGGCGAAGTTCCGGCACCTGACAAAGGATGACCGCCGGGCGATCCGGGAGATCCTGCAGGCCACCAAAAAGGGCCTGCCTGCCACCTTCGCCCGTGAGGATTGACGCCGGCCGTATGACATACTGCGCAGGAGCCCATGCCCCTCCGAATCGCCAGCGCCCCCGCCCAGGAAATCTCCGCCGCTCAGGCCGCCGAGCTCGTTCGCTCCGGGATGTGGCTCGATTACGGCGGGACCCTCTGCCAGCCGGATGTCTTCGACAAAGCCCTGGCCGTGCGCCGCGACGCGCTGGAAAACGTCAAGATCCGTGCCACTCTCTCGCTGAAGCCACGAGCCATTCTGGAAGCTGACCCTGAGGGGAAACACTTTCATTGGTTCAACTGGCATTTTTCCGCTTACGACCGCAAGATGCATGATGCTGGCCGCTGCCACCACATGCCACTCCATCTTGGAGAAGTCCCGGACTACTACCGCCGGTTCATAAACCCGGTGGATATCGTCATCCTCAAGACCTGTCCCCTGGACGAGCACGGCTACTTCAACTTCAGTGCCACCAACCTCTGGCACCGCGCCGTTATCGAACGCGCCCGCATCGTCATTGTAGAGGTCACCACCGGCCTGCCGTGGGTGTGTGGCGAGCAAACAGGCGTTCACATCAGCGAAGTGGACTATATCATTCAGGGCGACAACGAACCCGCTGCGGAACTGCCCAATCCGCCTCCAAATGCCATTGACCGCGCTGTCGCCCGCCTCATCGCCGCTGAAGTTCAGGATGGCGACTGCCTGCAGATCGGCATTGGCGCCATGCCCAATGCGGTCTGTAAACTCCTTCTCGAAAGTGGCGTCCGTGACCTTGGCATCCACACGGAGATGCTGATTGACGGCCTGATCGACCTATACCAGGCAGGCCGGGTCTCCGGAGCCCGCAAAACCCTGAACCCGGGCAAGATCGTTTACACGTTCGCGCTCGGCTCCCGGCATCTTTACGACACGCTGCACCGCAATCCCGACTTCCACATCTGCCCGGTCGATTACACCAACCTGCCGCACATCATCATGCAGAATGACCGCGTCATCTCCATCAACAACACGACGCAGATTGACCTGCAGGGCCAGCTCGCCTCTGAATCGGACGGGCATCGGCACATCAGCGGCTCCGGCGGGCAGGCACAGTTCGTGCGCGGCGCGTATGCGTCGAAAGGAGGTAAGTCCTTCATCTGCCTCGCGTCAACTTATGAGAAGAAAGGGGAACGGCGCAGCCGGATCGTGCTCAACCTGACGCCCGGCAACATTGTCACCACGCCCCGTTCCGATGTGATGTACGTGGTGACGGAGTACGGCATGGTCTGCCTGAAAGGTAAGTCCGTTCCCGAGAGGGCCTCCGCGCTCATTAGCCTGGCCCACCCCGAGTTCCGCGAAGAACTGGAACGGCAGGCATGGGAACACAGCCTGTTGCCGCGCGGCTTCACGTTCTAACGGGCCAGGGGCTACTTCTTCGTCGGCTCACCCACCATCTTGGGCGGTGCCGCCAGCAACGTCTCGGGGTTGGCCTTCGCGTCAATCACCAGTTCCAGAAAAGCGATATGCATTTCGTCGGTGGTCTGGTCACCCCAGTGAACCGTGGCCTTCGGATCCGGATTGTACTTATTATTGACCGAGTTATCGAAAGCCGCCTTCGATTCGAGGATGGTTCCCACGGGCAAATCCGCCGGTTCCCGCAGCGCGTAGGTCGTCTGCCAGTTGAAGTCATAGCGCGGCACATCCAGCAGCGTCTCGCGCTTGCCGTTCGGGTACTTCGCCTCCACGAACATGCTCTTTCCACGAACATGCATGTGGGGCTGGATGGAGAGCAGCCTGGCCGGAGCGGCCAGCGTCATAGTGGCCAGCGATTGATAGCTTCCCTCGGCGGGCGGGATTTCGAAATCCAAATCCCGCAGTGTGTCGATGGCCAGAATTCGCTTCGCCGGAGCCTTGGGCGCAAAGTACAGGCCGATTTCCGAGTGGTCCACGGCGGGCGTCCCGTTCGGGCTGAAATGCATTTCGAAAACGAGATCAGACCCTGCCTTGATCAGCTTGGCGCCGTCTTCCAGCCAGGGCGAAGGGTCGTAGCCGGGCTCGTAGCCGAGCAGCAGCTGGCGGCGGGCGAAAACGGCCTCCCCTGCCCTCTTCTTACCCCGTTCGGAGACCGTCGGGACAAAGATCTGATTGCGCGGGAACTCGGCCAGATAGCTGGAGCCGGGTTCGCGGACAAAAACGTTCATGTGGTGAACCGTCGCGCGCTGATCAATGCGAAATTCGGCAGCGCGAACCCAGGTATCGTGTTCGAAGTGGGTGGGGACGATGACGAACGTATAGGCGAAGATGCCGGACTTCGGAACCTGGACGCCGGGTACCTGGACAACAAGATCCGGTTTGCCGATTCGCCAGCCGGGAGCCGATGCAGACGCCGCCGAGAGGGGCACAGGCTTACCCTCCGGGCTGCCCGCATCCACCCAGCCGGTGATCGTTTCTATTTCACGCGGCGATAGCGCGCGGTCGTTCCGAAAAGCGTGCGCCGCACCGGGGGCTGCGTGCCAGGGTGGCATCGCGCGTGCCGCCACAGCTTCGCGGATCGACTTCGCCCAGGGCCGAACCTCGGCATACGTCCGCAGCGGCATGGGAGCCACCGCGCCGGGCTGGTGGCAGGTGACGCAGCGGGCTTCGAGGATGGGACGAACATCGGCGGAATATGTGGCCGCGAAACAGGGGAGGGCGAGGAGGACGGTAAGCGTAGCGGCACGAGAGGTCATCCGTATTAGTTTATGCGATGATGCAGACGATGAGATTCGTTGCGCTTTTCGCTCTGACTATGACTGCCTTAGCTGCTGACCCGAAAGTGATTGTGCCGGTAAACGGCGTGCCTCCCGTGGGGCCTTATTCGCCCGGACTGGATGCGGGGGCG
The DNA here is from genome assembly GCA_903929755.1 of uncultured Acidobacteriia bacterium. GTDB lineage: Bacteria > Acidobacteriota > Terriglobia > Bryobacterales > Bryobacteraceae > BOG-234. Next base: position 27,152 of record CAIYVZ010000044.1, on the reverse strand, counting down.
TACATCTATGTCTCGGGCCAGGGAGTTCGGGATTCGAAGAGCCAGATGCCGGAGGGAATTGAGGCTCAGGCGAAGCAGTGCATCGAGAATGTGCGGGTGATTCTGGACGCGGCGGGGCTGAAGCTGGATAGTGTTGTGCAGGTTCAACTGTATCTGGCGGACCTGAAGAATCTGCCGGTAGTGGAAAAGCTGTATGCCGAGGCATTTCCGAAGAGCGCGGCACGGGTGACGCTGGGAGTAGCGCGGATGCCGACCGACACGACGGTGGAAATCACAGTGGTGGCGAAGCGGGACGCGGGCCCGGGGGATCGGGTGTTCTTGCCGGCTGTGTACGGGAAGAGCGCGAAGGAGGCCGAGGCGAAGCTGGGGGTGGAGCTGAAGAAGGCCGGACTGCGGGCGAAGAATCTGCTGTATGCGAACCGGTATGTGGTGGGGGGCACGGGACTGGGTCAGGTACCGATGATGGCGCTGCCGGACGGGGCGACGCATGCGGTGCTGGGGATTGCAGCGAAGTCGGCACCGGCGGGGATGGCGTTCTGCGAAGTGGTGGCGAGCGACGCGAAAGGGACGGTGGAAGAGCAGACAACCAGCGCGTTTGGAAAGTTGAAGGCTTGTCTGGAAGCGAAGGGGTTCGGGTTGGCGAATATTGTCGCCACGAACGTTTACATAGACGACATCAACGATTTCGCAAAGATGAACGCAGTTTACGCTACGTTCTTCCCTGTGCAGAAACCGACGCGGACCACGGTGCAGCCGCTGCCGCCGGCGGTGCCAAAGGGCAGCCTGGTTCGGCTCTCGGCGGTTGCCACCCACTAATTCACGTAGTACTATTGCAGGCCACCAACCCCTACACAAATCGGAGTCTGAAAAGGCCCCCGGTAACGCCGGGGGCCTTTTTCTATTTGGTGGGAAATTGCGGGTGGTCAACTCGGGCGGTGCTGAACAGGGTGGTTAGCTTCGCGACCATGTCGGGGTGCTGTGCTGCCACATTTTTTGATTCCGTCAGATCGGCCTTCAGATCGAAAAGCTCCACCTGGCGCTTCGGGATCTGACGAACCAGCTTCCAGTCCCCCTGGCGGACGGCCTGCTGAAACCCGCCCTCGTGGAACTCCCAGTAAAGATAGTCATGCGGTCTCTGTTTGCCTCCGGTGAGGGTGGGCAGGAACGACAGGCCGTCCAGACGCGGCGGCGTGGGGATTCCCACCAGTTCGGTAACGGTGGGAAGAAAATCCCAGAACGCCCAGGCGTGGTCGCTGGTCTGGGCCGGCGCGATGCGGCCTTTCCAGTTCGCAATGGCCGGAACGCGGATCCCACCTTCATAGAGATCCCGCTTAATACCCCGAACCGCCCCGGAACTTTTGAAGTAATTCGGGTCGTGGTTGCCTTCCTTGTGGGGGCCATTGTCACTGGTAAAGATGACGAGCGTATTCTCGCGCAGCCCATTGGCATCCAGAGCTGCCAGAACCCTGCCGATGTGATCGTCCATTCGGGTGACAGCGGCGGCAAAATTCTTCTCCACTTCCGGCCACGCTTCCTTCGCGTACTGGCCCTGGCTGGGCGCTTCCATGCCGTTCTTCGTCGCCACGCCCCGCTCGTTATCGGCATGCGGGATCGTGTAGGTCAGGTACAGGAAGAATGGGTTCGTTTTTTCAGCCGCGATGAATTTCAACGCGCGCTCGGTGAACAGGTCGTTCGAGAACGTCTTCTGCCGGTCAAACCAGTTCTCGGGCAGGAAGAACTCGCTCTTGTTCTCCCACAGGTGCTCCGGATACGAATTATGCGCGTGCTGCTGGTTCAGATAGCCGAAGAACTGGTCGAAGCCCTTGTCGTTGGGGTGAGAATCGACATCGAAGCCGCCCAGACCCCACTTGCCGAACAGGGCAGTCTTGTACCCTCGCGTCTTCAGTAGTGAAGCGACGGTGGCTTCGTTTTTTCCAAGGCCAAGTTCGGGCTTCTTGTTGCCCCTGACGCTGGCGTGTCCCGTATGTTTCCCGGTCATGAGGCAACAGCGGGAGGGCGCGCAGACAGTGCTGCCGGCGTAGGCCTGGGTAAAGCGCATGCCGTCCGCGGCAAGGCGGTCGATATTCGGGGTGGCAATGCGGGTTTGCCCGTAACAGCCAAGGTCGCCGTACCCCAGGTCGTCCGAGAGAATAAAGACGATGTTGGGAAGTTTGCGGGTTTGGGCTTCCGCGAGGGCAGCAGTCGCGAGGGTGGTGCCGAGGAACTGGCGTCGGTTCATGTTCAGCCCCCGATTGTAACGCGGGCCGTCGTAACCCAGGCAGCGCGTGCAGCGTAAGCGGTTCAGATATGCTGAATCTCATGTCCGTTTCCTGGTTTCGCACTCTGGCTGCCGCGCTGCTTCCGCTTGTGGCCTCCGCTGCCGACCCGGTCAGCTATTCGCGCCAGATCCGGCCCCTGCTCGACTCCCGCTGTATCTCCTGCCACAGCGACGATGAGCGCAACGGCGGTCTCTCCATGGAAGGTTATGCCCATGTGATGGACGCTGTGACGGCGGGGAAACCGGACGACAGTCGCCTCTATAAAGTCATCTCGGGTGAGAGTCCGCGCATGCCGAAGGGGAGTCCGAAGCTTTCCGAAGAACAGGTGACGAACGTCCGCCTGTGGATTGAGCAGGGGGCGAAGGATGACGCGGCGGTTGGCGCTCCGGCAGCAAAAGTCGCCTGGTGGTCGTCAAAACCATTAGCGAAACCGGCGATGAGCGGCATTGACGCCTTCGTGAGGGCGAAACTGGCCGAGAAAAAGCTGACGCCGTCGCCTGAAGCGGACCGGCACACGCTGATCCGGCGCGTCACTTACGATCTCCACGGCCTGCCGCCCACCGCAGCCGAAACCGAGGCCTTTCTGGCCGATAAATCGCCCGATGCCTACGAAAAGCTGATTGATCGGTTGCTGGCATCCCCCCGTTATGGCGAACGCTGGGCACGCCACTGGCTCGACGTGGTGCATTACGGCGATTCGCACGGGTACGACAAAGACAAGCCCCGCGCCAATGCCTGGCCGTATCGCGACTACGTGATCCGGGCCTTCAATCAGGACAAACCCTACGCCCGCTTCGTGGAAGAGCAACTGGCTGGCGACGTACTGTTTCCCAATAACCCGGACGGCATCATCGCGACAGGCTTCATCGCCGCCGGACCCTGGGATTTCGTGGGCCAGCAGGAACTACGCGAAGGCAGCACCGATAAGGACATCACCAGACTGCTGGACCGCGACGATATGGTGGCCCAGACCATGTCCACCTTCGTCAGCCAAACCGTGCATTGTGCGCGCTGCCACAACCACAAGTTCGACCCGATTAAGCAGGAAGACTACTACAGCGTGCAGGCCGTATTCGCGGGCGTGGACCGCGCCGACCGGCCCTACGATGCCGATCCGAAGGTCGCACAGGCTCGGCGGGAACTCACACAGCAGAAAAGGGCGCTGATGCTGAAGCTGCAGCCCCTGCTCGACAAGGTGGACGACGCCAGTTCGGCCGAGATCGATAAGCTATCGTTCCGCATCTCCGACGCGAAGATGCTCTCCACCCACATCGGCGAGCCGAAGAACGAAAAAGAGGCCGCAGAGAAGAAGCGCCTGCTCGCCCAGGCGGAAGCCGACACCAAAGTGCGCAAGGTGCTGATCGATGAAGTAGTGGGCAAGGCAACCTACGCCGAAATCGACCGGCTCACCGCCGAATCCAAAGCTCTGGACGCAAAGCTGGCTGAGTTACCGAAGCCGGAGCTGGTCTACGCCGCCACCAGTTTTTTCAATCGCGCCGGAACGTTTCGGCCCGCACTGCAACCCCGCATCGTAAATGTTCTGAATCGCGGCAATGTGACGTCTCCTATGCAGGAGGCAACACCAGGCGCTGTGGGAGTTCGCTTCCCCGTGGCGGATCCGTACGACGAAGGTGCACGCCGCGCAGCGCTGGCCCACTGGATCACCGCGAGCGACAACGCCCTCGCGTGGCGGTCAATTGTAAATCGCGTCTGGCATTACCACTTCGGCGCGGGCCTGGTGGACAGCCCCAGCGACTTTGGCCGCATGGGTTCCGAACCAACCCATCCCGAGATGCTCGACTGGCTGGCCGTCTGGTTCCGCGACGAAGCGGGCGGTTCCCTTAAAAAGCTGCATAAACTCATCGTGATGAGCCAGACCTACCGGCAGACCTCGACCAATCGCGCGGACGCGGCCGGTATTGACGCGGAGAATCGCTATCTCTGGCGTATGAATCGCGGCAAGCTGGATGCCGAGTCCATACGGGATTCCATGCTGCAGGTGGCGGGCAAGCTGGATCTGACCATGGGTGGTCCCTCCGCCCGCCAGTTCTGGTTCAAGGACGATCATTCACCCGTTTACGACTACGCGAAGTTCGATCCCGACAGCCCCGAAGCCTACCGCCGCAGCATCTACCGCTTTATTGTGCGCAGCGTGCCCGATCCCTTCATGGATCGGCTGGATTGCCCCGATCCCTCGGCGCTCACCCCGAAGCGCAACAACACGCTGACCGCGATCCAGGCGCTGGCGTTGCTGAACAACCCGTTCGTAATCCGCATGGCCGAGCATTTTGCGGAGCGGCTGGCGGGCGCCGCAGGCCCCGAGGCGCAGGTCCGCGAGGCCTACCGGCTGGCGTACGGGCGGGCGGCGACGCAAGGCGAAGTCACTCGGTTGACGGAATTTGCGGCGCGCAACGGCATGGCCAATACCTGCCGCTTGTTGTTCAACAGTAATGAGTTTGTTTTCGTCGATTGAGGCAACGTATGAACAGGCGGCAATTTCTTTGGAGTTCGGGCGGACTGGGTGGCATCGCCCTGTCGCATCTGATGGCACAGGAGACGGGGAAACTGCACCATGCCCCGAAGGCGAAGCGCGTTGTTCAGCTCTTCATGTCGGGTGCCGCCAGCCAGTGTGACCTGTTCGATTACAAGCCCCTGCTCGACAAAAAGGCCGGTGACCCCTGGGACCCGGGCGAGAAAGTGGAACTCTTCCAGAGCAAGCCCGGCGTGGTGATGAATGCCCCGTGGGGCTGGCAACAGTACGGGCAATCCGGCAAGCACATCAGCAAGCTGTTGCCACACATTGGTTCCTGCGCGGACGACATCGCATTTGTTCATTCCATGCTGGCGAAGTCGAATGTCCACGGTCCCGCCACGTTTATGCAGAACACCGGGTTTGTACTGCCCGGCTTCCCCAGCATGGGGGCCTGGATTTCCTATGCGCTCGGCAGTGCGAACGAAAATCTGCCAACGCTGGTAGTTCTTCCGGACCCTCGGGGGTATCCGCCCAACGGCCCGGGCAACTGGTCGGCGGGTTTTCTGCCGGCAGCCCATCAGGCGACGATGATCCGCGCCGGCACGCCGAATCCGATTTACGATCTGTTCCCTCCCGACAAGGCGAAGTTCATCACCAAAGACAGCGAAAAGGCCAGTCTGCGGGCGCTGGAAGCCATGAACCGCGAGCATCTGGCGACCCACGAAGGCGATTCGCGCCTGGAAGCCCGAATCGCGTCCTACGAGATGGCCGCGCGGCTGCAGCTGAGCGCCCCGGAAGTTCTGGATATTTCCGGCGAATCCGAGGCCACGAAAAAGCTCTACGGTCTGGATAATCCGCTCACGGAAGATATGGGCCGTCGTTGCTTAACCGCCCGGCGCCTGCTGGAACGCGGCGTACGGTTCGTGCAGGTCTGGAGCGGCGCCGATAACGGTTTCCCGCGCCGCAACTGGGACAGCCACGAAAACCTGGAAAAAGACCACGGCGAACTGGGCACTGGCCTCGACAAACCCGCCGCCGCGCTCATCAAAGACCTGAAATCGAGGGGCCTGCTCGACGACACCATCGTCTACTGGACCACCGAATTCGGGCGCATGCCCTGCAGCCAGGGAAGCAAGGGCCGCGACCACAACCCGTTCGGCTTTACCTCCTGGCTGGCCGGCGGCGGCGTGAAAGGCGGCACCAGTTATGGCAGGACGGACGAATGGAGCTACAAGGCCGTGGAGAACCCGGTCTACTGTTACGAGGTCCACGCCACGCTGCTGCATCTGCTCGGCATCGATCACACGAAACTCACGTATCGTAATAACGGCATCGACCGGCGGCTCACCGATGTGCATGGCCGCGTGATTACCGAGTTGCTCGCCTGAATTTTATGCCTCGGGGTTGTTTTCCTTTGCCGCGGCCATGACGCTCTGCGAAATCTCGAACTGGTGATCGGGAACCCGCACCTGAAACTCGGTCGGCAGCACCGCATCGCCGACAATTACCGACTCAATCCCGGTGGAGAGCAGCAGACTGTGGATCAGTTGCGCCTCCCATTCCGCGTCGTGATTCGAAGACTGAAACACCGTTCTAAGCTTTTCATCAAATCCTAATTCGGGGGTAGCCATAACTCCACCATATACCCGGAGCACACGAGGCGTAAAATAAAATCATGGAAGACAAAGGAAGCAACCTCGTGTGGTTCCTCGCCGGGATCGCAGTCGGCTCGGCAGTAGGTATTCTTTACGCCCCGCAAGCGGGCAAGGTGACGCGTCGCCAGATCGGCCGAACCGCGGAGGACGGTCGCGACGCTATGGAAGAACGCGGCAAAGAACTCATGGACAAAGGCAAGGACATCTATGACCGCGGCAAGAAGATTGCCGACGATGCGGCGGAATTGTTTGAACGCGGCCGCAAGCTGGTGCAGGGTTAGTTCGCGGGACCGGGAACAAGTTGACCAGAGCCGTTACCGCAATTGAAATTGGCGACTTCCGCGTTACCAGCGTCCGGGCCGGATCTTTCTGGTGGGACGGCGGCACGTTTTTTGGCGTCGTCCCCAAGACCCTCTGGGGTAAATATCAGGCCGCCGACGCGCTGAACCGCATTGAAGTGGGCTTCAACTGTTTTGTGGTGGAGAATGGCGACCACCGGGTCTTAATCGAAACCGGAGTCGGCGTTCGCCACGATGAGAAGGCGAAGGAAAGGATGCTGCTGCCTGATCCGCCGCGCATTCGGGAAGTAGTATCGAGCCACGGTTTTGAACCCGAAACCATTGACACGGTCATCAACACCCACCTGCACTGGGATCATGTGGGCGGCAATACGGTGGATGAAGGCGGGCTGGTAGTTCCCTCCATGCCGAATGCGCGCTATCTTGCGCAGCGCGGCGAACTGGAGCATGGCCGCGAACAGCACCAGCGCGATGCCATCAGCTATCGTCCCGTGAACTATGATCCGCTCCTGGAATCCGGTCGCATGCACCTGCTGGATGGCGATGCGGAAGTCCTGCCCGGGCTACAAATGACTGTCGTTCCCGGCCATAATCGCCACATGATGATTGTGACGCTTCGCTCCGGCGGGCAGACCTGGTGCCACCTGGCAGATCTGGTACAGTTTGGAGCAAGCGTAACGCCGACATGGGTTTCGGGGTTCGACCTGTTCCCCCTCGAAGCAATCGACAATAAAGACCGGATTCTGACGCGCGCGGCGAGCGAGGGCTGGTGGTGCAGTTTCGGCCATGACCCCGCAATCAACTTCGCTCAGGTAGAAACGAAGGACGGCAAATGGCGGACCATCAACAACATGTGAAGTCTCACCTGCGAGGCTTTCAAAATGAAGCCTGTGCGGACTTCACGCTGCCGGAAAGCCGTGCAGCGATGGAAGCGGCGCTGGCCGCAGCGCGGGCGAAGTTTGGTCGCCAGTGGAAGCTGGTAATTGGCGGGAAATGCGTTGAATCGGGGGCCACGTTCGCCAGCACGAATCCGGCGATGCCTGACGAAGTTCTCGGCTACTTCCAGAAAGGGACGCCACTACTCGCAGCCCGTGCCGTGGAAGCGGCCGCAGAGGCGTTCCGGACGTGGAGTCGCAGTCCTGCAATTATTCGCATCGCGGCTGCTGCCAGAACTGCCGAACTTTTGCGCGAACGGCGCATGGAGTTCAATGCCTGGCTGGTATTTGAGGCTGGAAAATCGTGGGCTGAAGCCGAAGCGGAATCCGGCGAAGCCATCGACTTCTGCGATTACTATGCGCGGGATATGGCGCGTCTCGATGGCTCACATCCGGTATTACAGTTGCCAGGCGAGAAAGGCGAGATACGGTATCTGCCGCTCGGCGTCGGCGTTATCATCCCACCCTGGAACTTTCCGCTCGCGATTCTGGCCGGCATGACGGTGGCGGCGCTGGTAACCGGCAACACCGTCGTCATCAAGCCTTCCAGCGAAACCCCCAACGTGGCGGCTTTGTTCGCAGAGGTTCTACTGGAAGCTGGTTTCCCCGCTGAATCGTTCAATTTCATCACCGGTAGCGGCTCGTTGATTGGCGATGCGCTGGTCGGCCACCCGAAGACCCGTTTCGTCAGTTTCACGGGCTCGCGCGACGTGGGGCTACACATCAACGAACTGGCGGCGAAGGCGCAGCCAGAGCAGCTCTGGATCAAGCGCGTAGTAGCGGAAATGGGTGGTAAAGACGCCATTATTGTCGATTCCGATTGCGATCTGGATGCCGCCGTGGAGGGCGTGGCGCTCTCTGCCTTTGGATATTCCGGCCAGAAATGCTCGGCCTGTTCCCGGGCCATCGTCCACGCCGACGTCTACGACGCATTTCTGGAAAGACTGAAGCCCCGTGTGGAGCGCATCACCGTCGGTAGTCCCGAGGATCCGCAATTTTATATGGGCCCCGTGATCTCGGCAGCGGCGCAACAGACCATCCTTCGCTACATCGATATCGGCAGGCAGGAAGGCTTTTTGCTGGTTGGCGGCGAGGCATTTGGGGGCGACGGGCATTTCATCCAGCCCACCGTCATTGCCGACATTGAAGCGGCGGACCGCGTTTTCCAGGAGGAGATCTTCGGCCCGGTGCTCAGCGTCAGCAAGGCCCGTGATTTCGACCATGCCCTCGAAATGGCAAACGACTCACAATACGGCCTTACCGGCGCCGTCTACTCGCATAACGCGGAACATCTGGCCCTCGCGCGTGAAGAGTTCTTCGTCGGCAACATGTACATCAACCGCAAATGTACCGGTGCCATGGTCGGCTGCCATCCTTTCGGAGGTTTCAATATGTCTGGAACGGATTCGAAGGCGGGCGGTCCGGATTATCTGCTGCTCTTCCTGCAGGCGAAGTCGATTGCGGAACGTCTCTGATATCATCGCTCTGATATCATGGAATCACCCCGATTAGAAGGGGACAAAGAAACAACAACGACAGAGTCAAACCTGATCGACACGGCGTGAGTTTCAACACTCACTCTCAAAAAGCGGGATCTTCGGATCCCGCTTTTTATTTGGTAACAGCTTGACAGATTCACTATAAAGTCTTTAGACTTCATTTAATCGTCCCGCTGGCTGGCCTTGACGCCTCCCATCCTTCGCTCTCCTTGTTGAGTATCCCTCTCACTGCAAACAAGGAGCCGTATGTTCCACACTTTCGAAAAGCAGACTGAATCCCTGATCAACCGCGGCTTTTCACGCCGCCAGGTTAGCAAAATCTTCTCCGCCATTTCCGCAGGCGCGGCGGCGCTGCCCTTCACTGAATTTGCCCAGGCCCAGGAAGCGGAACGTCGAGTCCGCGGTGGCAACCGGGGCATGATGGATCCGGACATCGTGCGGATCAGCTCCAACGAGAATCCGCTGGGACCCTGCAAAGAGGGTCTGGAAGCGATTGCGAAGATCGCCCCCATGGGCGGTCGTTATTCACCCACCGGTGAGCAGCAGGACTTCGTAAGAACTGTAGCCGAGATGGAAGGCGTGAAAGAGGATTGCGTAGCCGCTTTTGCCGGCTCCAGCGATCCGCTGTTCCGCTCCTCCTGCGCCTTTACGTCGCCCACCCGCAGCTGGACCATGGCCGACCCCGGCTACGGCAGCGGCGCAGCCCAGTTCATCGGTGCGAAGACCATCAAGGTCCCGCTTGCCAGGGACTACTCGCACGATGTGGCGGCCATGTTCAAGGCCGACCCAAATGCGGGCGCTTACTACGTCTGCAACCCGAACAATCCCTCCAGGACGCTGACCTCGCGCGAAAAAATTGACTTCCTGCTGGCGAACAAGAAGAAGGACGCCGTCGTTATCGTTGACGAAGCCTACATTCACTTCTCTGAGAACGCCAGGCCAGCCAGCGATCTGGTTGCTGCCGGTAAGGACGTGATCGTACTCCGGACCTTCTCGAAGGTCTACGGAATGGCGGGCATACGCGCCGGTTTTGCGCTCGGGCGCCCCGACCTTCTGGCCAAACTCCGGCCTTATGGCGGCGGCATGTTGCCCATTACCGGGCTTGCCTGCGCCACTGCAAGCATGAAGGCCAAAGGCCTGGTGGCTGAGCGACGAGGTATCAACAAACAGATCCGCGAAAATACTTTCAACTTTCTGGAGAAGAAGAAAATCACGTTTGTAGCCAGCGAGACAAACTTCTTCATGATGGAGACGAATAAGCCGGGTGCGGAAACCACTAAGGCCTACGCCGCCAGGAAGATCATGATTGGGCGTGTCTGGCCGGCCTGGCCGACTCACGTTCGGGTAACGGTTGGCACCCAGAGCGAGATGGATAAGTTCATGGCCGCCACCTCAGAAATCTTTGCCTGATTCTTCGTTGTAGTTCATCCCGTTTCACCCTGGCAGGGGCGCACAGTCCGCGCCCCTGCCATATCCCCGCCGATTCAATCCCTGCCCCGTTGCGCCTTCCACAAATTCACTCATTAAAGGGAGACGGTATGCGAGCTCTAATTGCATTTTTCGTATTTACAGCTCTGGTCTTTGGCCAGGGCTTTCAGGGAACGTTGCGTGGTCGCGTGGTCGATTCCACAGGGGCTGTTGTCCCCGTGGCCAAAATCACTCTCACCGATGAAGGTACTTCCATCAACCGCAGCACGGTAACAAACGATCAGGGTGAGTATACTTTCGCCTCGGTCAATCCCTCTACTTATACGGTGGCAGCCGAAGCCAGCGGCTTCAAACAGGCTGTGCGCAAGAGTGTCGGGCTGGCAACGCAGCAATCGCTGACACTCGATTTCGCCCTCGACGTCGGCCAGGTTTCCGACACTATCAACGTCTCGGCAGACTCAGCCCTGATCGAAACTGCCGACGCTTCCACCGGCCAGTTCATTGATCGCCAGAAGATTGAAGATCTGCCGAATCTGGGCAGGAATCCTTTTATGCTTTCGAAGCTTTCAGAGTCCGTGGTTCAGGTAGGCAATCCGAAGTTCAACCGCATGCAGGACCAGTCTGGCTCGTCACAGATATCCATTGCCGGCGGCCCGGTCAGAGGGAATAACTACACGCTGGACGGTATCTCCATCACGGATTCCACCAACCGCGCTGTAATTATCCCGTCACAGGAAGCCGTACAGGAAATGAAGGTGCGGGCTAACACTTACGACGCGGAAATGGGCCGCACCGGTGGTGGCACATTCAATACCTTCCTCCGCTCAGGGACCAATCAGGTACATGGCAGCGCCTTTGGCTACATCCGCGAAACCGACTGGATCGCGAATAACTTCTTCTCCAATCGCGCCGGTCAAGCCAACCCCGATCAGCCCTTTAAGAACTACGGCGGCTCGTTCGGCGGGCCTGTCAGAATCCCCAAAGTCTACGACGGCAGAAACAGAACCTTTTTCTTCGTAGCCGGTGAAGCGTATCGCCAGTATGATGCTTCCGGCACCCGCCTGTCCGTACCTACGTCACTCGAAAAGCTCGGCGACTTCTCGAAGAGCCTTTCCACGAAGGGAACCGTACAAACCATCTATGACCCTAAAACCACGCTCCCCGATGGCAGTCGCACCGCCTTCGCCGGTAACTCGATTCCGGCCAGCCGGCTTGATCCAATTGGCCTGAAACTTGCTTCTTATTACCCGAATCCCAACGTAACCAGTTCCGTCTACGCCGCCCCAAACTTCGATGCCACCGTCCGCGCTTTTAATCGCGCCGATCAGTTGACTATGAAGGGTGACCAGGAGATTAGGAGCTGGTGGCGCGCCTCCGCTTCTTATCTTCACTACGGGAGCCAGGAACCCAGCAACCGCTGGTTCCCGAATCAGATCGCGTCGCCCAATCAGGGCGTTATCTTCCGCAAAGTGGACGCGACCCAGCTGAATACTACGCTTACTCCGAGTCCGACCATGGTGGTGGCGATCCGGTATGGCTTCAACCGCTTCCCGAATTTCACCCCGCCTATCAGCCTCGGGTTCGATCTGGCATCCCTGGGTTTGCCTTCTTCACTTACTTCCGTCACGAAATATCCCGCCTTCCCTGCCATCACCATGGGTGATATCGCCAGCTACGGCGGCGGCACCACGGCCCAGAGCGTCTATTACTCCCGAAGCCTGAACGGCACCGTTTCGAAGTTCATGGGAAGGCACAACCTGAAAGCAGGCATGGACTGGCGCGGCCTGCATCACGACGGAGCCCCCGGCATTGGCCCCAGCAGCTTTGGCTTCAATGACGTCTTCACCCGCGCGACGCCGAAAACCACCACCGTTGGCACCGGAGCGGCGCTCGCGACCATGCTGCTCGGCTATCCCACAAGCGGGAGCCAGACAGTCGGCACGAACTTCTATAACTACGTGAATTACTACGGAGCGTTTGTCCAGGATGACTTCCGGGTAACTTCCAGGCTGACGATCAATCTGGGGATTCGCTGGGAATACGAAACCGGTCCCGCCGACAAGAACAACAAGTTCCTCATCGGCTTTGACCCCTCGCCCGCCAGCCCCCTGCAGTCCACCGTGGCGGATCCGAAGATCTTCGGCACGCTGCTCTATGCCGGGGTAAATGGAAACCCTAACAGCACGTTTACGCCGCTGAAGACGAAGTTCGGCCCCCGTGGCGGCTTTGCTTACTCGCTGGATTCCAAGACTGCCATTCGCGGCGGCTTCGGTATCTTCTGGGCCCCTCTGCCCTTCTCGTTCCAGAACACCCTGGGCTACTCGCAGTCAACGCCCATCATCGCGTCCACCGATAATAACTTCACACCGGCGGCCACGGTGTCAAATCCCTATCCAACGGGTCTGCTGCAGCCCGTGGGCAACACGCAGGGCGGGCTGTCAGGCGTTGGGCAGGCGATCACTATCTATGACCGCGGCACAAAGTCCGCAGGCTACGTGGAACAGTATTCGTTTGACTTCCAGCGGCAGATGCCCGGTTCGCTGGTGGTCTCCGGCGGTATCATCGGCTCCCACAGCCTCCACCTGGTGCAGGACGGGCGTAACATCGATCAGCTCAACCCCTCCTACTTGTCGCTTGGCTCGGCGCTCAATACTTCAGTTCCGAATCCCCTGTACCTGAAGGGCGGCGCGCTCAACGTGGGAAACCCCACCATTACGCGCTCTCAGTTACTGCTCCCGTTCCCGCAATTCACGTCCGTCGCACTTACCGGCTCCGATACAAACCATGCCTCGTACCTTTCCGTCTACGCCAAGGTACAGCGGCGCTTTTCGAGCGGAATGACAGTGCTGGCAACTTATACACACGCCCGGCAGACCGATCTGGCATACGGTACGGTAGCAAACAGCTTCAGCGCCGCGCCGGCCGGGCCTCAGAATGCTTATGACCTGCAGTCGGAATATGGGTTATCCACGTCCAATACTCCAAACCGGCTGTCCACCGCCGTGACGTATGAGCTGCCGTTCGGCAAGGGTAAGAAGTTCCTGACGAGCAATCGCATCGCCGATATGGCGCTGGGTGGCTGGTCGGCGAATGTTGTCGGCGTGCTGCAGTCCGGCTACCCTCTGGCCATCTCGCAGCCAAATAACAACAGTGTGTTCGGCGCAAGTGCGCAGCGGCCAAACGCCACGGGCGTTTCCGCCGCAGTGGATGCTTCGTTCGACAAGAGGATCGACGGCTGGATTAACCCGGCAGCTTTCTCACAGGCTCCGCAGTTCACGTTCGGCAATGTCAGCCGGACCATCAGCCTGCGCGGCCCGGGAACCATCAGCTGGGACGTCTCGGTGTTCAAGTCCTTCCAGGTACCGGAAGGGATTAAGGCGCAGTTCCGGGCTGAAGCGCTGAACGTGACCAACACACCGCAGTTTTATGGGCCGAACACGACGTTTACCAGTGCTTCGTTCGGGCTGATTACCGCCCAGGCGAATTACCCCCGGCTGATCCAGTTGGGCGTCCGGTTTACCCGCTAGAGTTATCCCTGAAGTTGTAAACCCCTGGGACCGTGGTGGAAGCCACGGTCCCGATTTTTTGGCAAGCATGATGCTTTCCCTTACTTCATCCCAGTCAGGCCGTGAAGGCTGCGGCACTAACGAATGCTTAACTCTTGCCGGGCAACTTAAAGCCGATGTAAGTGCCGGAACTGATCCCCATGAGCCCCAGCAGAGTAGGACTAAAATCCGGCATATTCAGATCGTTAACAACTTCCATAACGAAGACAAGGCCAAGAACCACGGTCCATACTGCCATTTGAAGACGGTCAAAACAGACACCGTTTTCGTCCCCCAGAATATCGGCCAGGAACCCTTTGGAGACCTGTACCGGCGCAACCGGAAGCTGCGGCAGGCTGGCCTCGGTCGCGTCCGCAAGTTGCTGAGAAGGAGCCGCCCCGGGTGTTTTCGACCCGCCAGCCACCTGGGATCCAAGGCCGGTCGCCGCACTGATGCCAACCAGGATCAGAACTCCCGGCGTCAAAGAGTCCCGGTTCTCTGTGATGAGCCAGATATAGAGATACGAAGCCACAATCAGCACGAACCACCAGGCCATTTGCGCCTTTCCCAGGCTATAGGGCGTTTGCCCACCCACCGGTTTTGCCCCGGGGACGCGAATGAGGTTTGTCTTTCCCGCCAGCCAGATAATAGCCAGAAGAAGCGAACCAATGCCGAGAAAAATAATGCTCGTATACCAGGGATAAAGGCGAAAGCTTAGCTTTACCGGACCATAGAAAGTCGGGGTCCCCCGCAGGCCGACGCTGATCATCATCGTGGCCGGCGAATGGTGCTTCCGCAGAATCTCGCGCCACCCCTGCTTATTGGCCTCAGAGTCCGGATCGTTGCCCTCAGGCACCACCATATCGAAGGTCAACAGGTTCGAATTGGCTATCAGGGCGTTGGCATGGGTCCCATTGAGGGGATGGTTGTTGAGCGCAATGATCAGATTCGCCGGGTCGTGTTTCACCGGATCCGACTTGACCCATTCGGTGAGATTTTCGAATTTCACCAGAACGGTATCGCCAATGCGGCAGTCTGTGGTGCCCCCCTCGCGAAAAGGAGCCCTGCAACTGGCAGCCGTTACCACCAGATCTCCGGCGGCCGCAACGGGAAGAGGCAGTGGCGTTGCGGCCAGCGCCTGATGTTCCACCCGAGGTGTCTGCGCGGATGCGGGGTGCCACAACAGGGTTATTGCGGCGGCAAGGACAGTGGCAAGGCGCCCAACGGCAAAATACTCGAAGAACCTGAGACCTTTAGCGACCGACATTGGGCAAGGATATCATGCAATGCGCCATCAAAAACGAAAATACTTCAGGGTCGAAATGGCGGAATATTGGTCAGATCGTAGATCTCCTGAATTGCTTTCAAACGTTCTTCGAAATGAATCTCCAGATCCTTAATGAGCCCGGTCCGAATATCAAACACCCAGCCGTGGACCCGGGGAAAGCCGTTTGCAACCCACGATTGCTGAACCACCGCGGTCTTGATCACATTCAGGCACTGCTCCAGAGTGTTCAGTTCCACCAGGCGCCGAAAGCGGGCCTCGGAATCCGATATGTCGTTTAGTTCGTCACGGTGCAGGCGGTAAACGTCCCGCACGTTGCGCAGCCAGGGGTTAAGAATCCCCAAATCCTGCGCCTGCAGGGCCGCGCGAACGCCACCGCAGTTGTAGTGGCCACAGACGATGATCTCTTTCACCTTCAGATGGGCGACGGCGTATTCGATGACGGAGGCTGCATTCAGGTCCGTGTTCGCGACAATGTTGCCAACGTTGCGGTGAACGAACACTTCGCCAGCTTCGAGCCCCATAATCTCATTCGCCGGCACACGGCTGTCCGAACAGCCAATGTACAGGTAATCCGGCCGTTGCTCCTCGTCCAGTTCCGCAAAGTAGCGGGGGTTGGTCCGAAGCAGGCCTTCAGCCCAACGGCGGTTGCTGGCAAACAGTTGCTGGTAAGTGGGCATTGGTTTTTCGTATCCGGTCTTCCAAATCAGAGGGCTGCGCGTTCAAGTTCCCTGCCACCCCACCACAAGGAGAGTAACCAGGCAAGCACGCACGGGGCAAGCAGCAATGCACTGTAGAGGTGAACCGCAGAGGCCGCACCAACCATAGCGAGAATCTGGGTGAGCGCCCCCCCGAAGGACGTTCCCGATTGCAGGCGCCACCGCAACTGGCCCCGCCGCTCACGAATGGCGGGATAGCGAGCTGCGGCCAGCGCCGCCAGCCCCCCGGCAAACCCCGCCAGCGGAGCCAGCGCAACCGTGAACAGCATCGCCACCACCAGGAACGCAACATCCTTGGCCAGCAGGATCTTCCAGCCCCGCATCGGCAGCAGGCGGTAGCGCGTCAGACCGGCACGGCCATCCAGCCCGAACAGCGTCTGCGCGCAGGTGGAGATGCAGAGCAACGTCAGCATCGTTCCCGGGAGAAAAGCATCCTCAGGCAGCAGCCCGGCGAAGCGATAGGCAGCCGCGGCTCCGCCAACAATCAGCGCACAATAGAAATCGAGCGTCCGTACCAGGCTGCGGAGATCTTTGCGGATCAGTTCCGCGAAAGGCGCCGGGAACGGGAGCGGCAAAGCCAGCGAACGTCCCCGCCCGCGAAATCCGAACGACGGCGCAAGAAATCCCACCAGGAACAACGCGGCCGCCAGCACCCCAAGCCCCAGTGACACGCCTCGCCACAGAGCAAACCCGGCCACAATCCACGTCATCGGGTTCAGCCACGGACTGATCATGCGCAGCAGGCGCCGTTCCGTGGCGGTGAGTGGCCAGAGCTGGAACCTGGACGCAGGAATGCGGCGAAGAGGGTCCGTGCTGAGTGGAAAGAACAGCACGATACCGGCAACCACCCCCACAAACATCAACACGACAGGATCCATCATCACCAGGAATGCCAGCGCCGCGTAATACAGATTGTTCGCCGGGAACTTCATCAGCGATTCCTGCTCCCGGCGGAGCGCGTTCCAGAGAGCCCGGAGGACGGCCTCGATTCGACTCACGCAGGCCCCTGGGTAAGCCAGTCCAGATCACCGTGCGTCGGAGGCTCAGCCAGATCAAAGTAGAGCTCTTCCAGGGGCGCGGTCAGGTCCGCAGCCTTTGCCTGCCAGACGATCTTCCCTTCCCGAATAATCATGAACTGCGTGGCGATTTCCTGGGCCACCGGCAGAATGTGCGACGTGAGGAAAACCGTGACGCCCCGTTTCGCCGCAGCCACCAGAATGTCGCGCATCGCTTTGGAAGTGACCGGATCAATCGCTTCGAACGGCTCGTCAAGAAACAACGCCTGCGGATTGGGTAGCAGCGCCATCGCCAAAGATGTCTTCTTGCGGGTCCCGTGCGAGCAGCGGCCAGCAAAGGTTCGCCGGGCGGGCGTCAGACGCAGCGCGTCAATCAACTGCTCAATGCGGTCATCGGCCACCGCTTTCGGCAAGCCATACACGTCGGCAGTCAGCCGCAGGTGCTCGTCAATTGAGAGATCCTCGAAAAGGCCCAGGTCTTCCGGCAGGACACCGATGTGCTTCTTCACTTCAAGCGCATTCACCGTCACATTCAGGCCGCACACCGTCACTTCTCCGGAAGTGGGTGCCAGCAATCCAGTCAGCATCCGGACAGTGGTCGACTTCCCCGCCCCGTTCGGCCCCAGACAGGCACAAATAGCGCCGCGTTCCACGGAAAGCGAAATGCCGTTGACAGCGGTAAACTCGCCAAAGCGTTTCGTTAGATTACGGCAGGAGATCACATGTCTATTTTGACAGGGACCTCAGAATGACGCTGTGAATTCATGCCATTGCTCTTCCGTATGGCGCGCCGCGTGACGAGCAGCCTGCAGTAAAGGCACCGCCCAGTCCCGATCATCGCCGAACCGCATCAGCTCTTCGGGTAGTGCGGCCCCGCGCCGTCCCGCAGCCCGCAGATTGCCCCACGCCACCACGGCCCCCAGCGTCCGTACCGCGCCAATGAACCCCGCAACGTCATCAGCCCATTTCGTGATATCCAGGCGGTCGTCGGTAGGCATCAGTTCCCGCAGCACCCAACTTCTGCCCTCCAGATGCAAGGGCGCAAGCAGCGCCGGCGGGATCGCCTGTACATCCCTCTGCGTGGTAACCACCCGATCCGCTTCACTGGCCCAGTGCGGCTGTTTCGGATGGTGGCTGCGCAGCACACAGGAACCGGGCTGAAATTTCAGATCCAGCAGGAAATGCCCATGGGGCGCGCCATGGCCTTCCACCAGCAGAACGTAGCGATCCAGGCCAAGGCTGCCCGCGCCCGCAATCCGGCGGGCGGAGTCGAGCAGGTGAAAGCGCTCCGGATGCGGGCGACCTTTGGCGAAGTGCTTCAGGCACGCGGCAAGCATTTCCCTGTCGGGTTCCCGCAGCGGCAGCGCCCGGCTGCCGTCCTTGATGAGCACCCTTTTCCCCTTGCGTAATTCCGTGCGGGAAGCGAGGAACTTCTTCTGCGTCCGCCGCTTCAACCGGGAAAGAAGAGTCCGGATCTCGCCCTCCGACGTGGCGCGTTCCAGCCAAAGGGCTTTTCCCTGCCGCAGGGCGGAGGTATAGCCGTCCAGAAATGCCGTTTCCAGCCTGCGGATAATCTTGCCATTCATCCCCAAAATGCGACCGCCAACCACCACACTCGTCAAAAAGCGAACCAGTTCCCACATTGCGGGAGCCAGGCAGCTTTCATCGAAATCATTCAGATCGAAGTAGGTTAACCGGTTGTCGCCCCGATAGCTACCGAAGTTTTGCAAGTGGAGATCACCACAGCACCAAATAAGGGGCGAATCGGGCAGTACCCCAGGGTCCAGATCTTCGTAAAACAGGTGGCAGGTACTGCGGAGAAAAACGAAAGCGTCCTTCCGCATGGCGGCATACTTTAATTCCAGACGCTCGGGATCCCTGCCCGCGTTGAAATCATCAACGCGGGCCCGAATTGTCTTCTGAGAAGCCGACCTGTGAGAATTGGGCACTGCTTTAGTGAACGGCTCGGTTTCTTCCGGTTCCTGTTAAACCGACGCCCCAGGATCATTTTAACCAGCATGTGCGCGGTCGCGCCCGTGACGGGATAAAAGTAGCCGACGTCACAGGCTCGGTCTGATATCCTCGGTTCTTTACCCTATGACATCCAAGCATCGCTGCTGTGCAGCTGGGTTGATCGCTCTGTTGGCTCCGTTTGGGCTGGCACAGGCGCCCGCCAGCGCGCCCCCACCCACCAACCCACCCTCAAAGATCCAGTCGCTCAAGCTGGACACAGGCAAACAAATCTTCGAAGCGGCCTGCATCGGATGCCACGGTTCCAACGGCAAGGGCGCGCTTGAGTCCAGCACCGCATTTGAGCGGCCGGCAACCTTTCCTGATTTTTCAGACTGCAGCGGCTCCATGCGGGAGCGCGAGAACGATTACAAGGCCGCTATTTACTACGGGGGCCATGGTCGCGGTTTCTCAGAGATCATGCCCTCCTTTTCCGAGGCTTTGACCATACCTCAGATCGATAAGCTGGTCCAATATCTGCGGTCCTTCTGTGCGGAACCGGGTTGGCCCAAAGGAGAGCTGAATTTTCCGCGCGCCATGGCAACGGAAAAGGCCTTCCCTGAAGACGAGGCGATCATCACGACGGCCATTACCACAAAGGGCACACCGTCTGTTTCGAACGAACTGGCGTACGAAAAGCGTTTGGGCAAACTAACCCAGCTGGAGCTCGGTATTCCGTTCTCAGCCGCGAAGGATTCAGGGAACTGGTATGGCGGGGTTGGAGATATTCGCGTCGGCCTGAAAAGGGTCCTCGGACAGAGCCTGCGGACCGGAACGATTCTGAGCGCGCAGGGCGAAGTCGCGCTGCCAACGGGCAATCGAAATCGCGGCTTTGGTAATGGCGTAACTCTGTTTGAAACTTTTGGCGCCCTCGGTCAGGCGCTGCCGGGCAACAGCTTTGTTCAGGTACAGGCGGGTATGGAGTTCCCGACCAGCACCAAAAACCTTCCCCGTGCCACCTTCTGGCGAACTGCGCTGGGGAAATCGATTCAGGCCGACCGCGGCCTCGGGCGGATGTGGACCCCCATGGTGGAATTCCTCGCCGATCGCGATCTGGTAAAAGGTGCCAGGACGAATTGGGATGTCCTGCCCCAGTTCCAGGTCACCCTGAGTAAACGGCAACATATCCGAGCCAACGTCGGCGTGCGGGTTCCCGCAAATAATACGGCGGGACGTTCAACACAAGTCGTCTTCTATTTGCTTTGGGACTGGTTTGATGGCGGCCTGCGCGAAGGGTGGAAATAGCTATGAGGAACACCCTGAGCTTCGTGATGGCACTGCCGGTGATTGCCACTACAATTCTTGTTTCGCCCCTGTCGGCCGCGAAACATCACAGTGCGCTGGAGATATTCCAGACCTCTGACCGCTGCTTCGCATGCCACAACGGGCTCTCCACCGCAGCCGGTGAAGATATCTCCATCGGTCTCTCGTGGCGCCCCACAATGATGGCCAATTCCGCACGTGATCCGTACTGGCAGGCCGGAGTACGCCGCGAGAGTATGGACCACCCGGAATCGAAAAAGCTAATCGAAGACGAGTGTTCGGTTTGCCATATGCCGATGGCTCGAACCGTGTCCAAAGCGATGGGGCAGGACCCCCAGATTTTCGCCCATCTCCCGTTCGATGCCGGGAAACCCCTGAGCAAACTGGCCCAGGATGGCGTGTCGTGTTCGCTTTGCCACCAGATCACTGAAGAGAAACTGGGTACAAAAGACAGCTATGTCGGCGGTTACGTCGTGGACACGAAAAAACCGCGCGGAGAGCGTGCCGAGTACGGCCCCTATGAGGTCGAAAAAGGCCACAACCGTATTATGCGGACATCTTCAGGTGGCTACGTGCCGACGCAGGGCAAGTATTTCCGGCAGTCCGAAATATGCGCCACTTGCCATACCCTCTACACCAAAGCGCTGGGAGCAAACGGGCAGGTTGTTGGCGAACTGCCTGAGCAGATGCCGTACCTCGAATGGGCGGAGAGCAGCTACAAAGATACGACGAGTTGCCAGGCCTGCCATATGCCGGTAGTGAAGGAAGAAGTTTCCATCACGAAGGTTCTGGGTGTACCGCGCGAAGGCGTCTCCCGCCATACGTTCATCGGTGGGAACTTTTTCATGCAGCGAATGCTCAATAAATTCCGCGGTGACCTGTCGGTTGACGCGCTCCCCGATGAATTGGAGGGCGCCGCAATGCGCACGCTGAAGCATCTGAGCAGCGACACCGCGAAGCTTTCTATCGGAGATGTGGCCGTCCGCAACGGTCAGCTGACGTTCCCCGTTTCCGTGGAAAACCTCAGCGGCCACAAATTGCCGACGGCCTATCCCTCGCGCCGGGTGTGGCTCCATGTCACGGTCCGCGACTCCGCAGGCAAAGCAATCTTTGAATCCGGGGCCGTGGCGCCCAGCGGTATGATCCAGGGCAACGACAACGATATCGACGCGAAGCGATTCGAACCACACTACAACGAAATCACGTCGCCCGATCAGGTCCAGATCTACGAGGCCATCATGGTGGATCAGGCAGGTGCGCTTACCACTGGCCTTCTGGCCGCGGTGAAGTACGAAAAGGATAATCGGCTGCTGCCCAAGGGTCTGGAAAAGACGAAGGCCAGCGCCGATATCGTGGTTCGCGGAGCTGCCGCTACAGATTCCGATTTCCAGGCTGGCGGGGACAAGGTCCGGTACGGTGTCATGACCGGCACGGCGCAGGGGCCCTTCAAAATCGAAGCCGAGTTACTGTTTCAACCCATCGGGTATCGCTGGGCGAATAACCTGAAGGCGTACGATGCTCCCGAGACGAAGCGCTTTACCGGCTTCTGGGACCAGATGTCGTCTGGTTCAGCGGCGGTTCTGGACAAGGTCACCGTCACCAAATAAGCGGTCGTGACCGGGCCCAGACCCGCGTTAGTGAACGGCGCCGGTCTTCTTCCAGTTGAAGTCGAACCGGCGTCCCAGAATCATTTTCACCAGCATGTGGTCAGTCGCGCCTGTAAGCCCGACACCAGCCGCGAAATTGAACTCCCAGTTCTTGCTCAAATTCAGATCGATGGAGGGCATCACCGCGTGCTGCTGCTCCGAGATTGGATCAAAGCCCCGGATCGAACCGGTTGAGCCGTAGTATTCCATGCCCAGCGTCACTTTCTTTGTCACATCGTACGCGATTTTCACGTTGGGAGAGAATACCAAGCCCTGCCCCACTCCCGGACCATGAAAGGCACGATCAAAGACGGGATTGAAACAGAAGTACCAGCGATCAATCTGTTTGTCGATGATCGGCCGAATTTCCAGCGTCCAGGTGTCCTCAGAGTACGCGTGGCGCTGGTAGCCGAATTCTGCGGAAAGGCTGACCCCGACGGGCCAGTTCCAGTCCTCGGGAACGCCAACGCGCGGGCGAATATGGCTGCCAACCCACTGAAAGCCCTCCCCGGGGCGATAGCTGGTGAATTGATAGAAACCTGTTTCGAACCACTTGGTAAAGCCCTGCGTAATCTCGAGCGTTTCGTGCAGGGCATGTTCGGTTGGCCGGACGCCGTTGATCGTTTCTTTCGACCCCTGAAAGGTGAAATTGGAGTGGAGTTCCACCATCGTATGGCCGACCTCCGTCATTTCGGAGCCATAGACCTGCACTTCGTAGTTGCCCTGGGCATGAACAAACGGTGACGCAAGAAAAAAGAGAATCGGGAGGCTGGACAGTCGCACTAGTCTTACGTTATCGCGAGAATAGCCGAGACACTTATTTACGCTTCGTGGTTCTCGATTTCGTGGTTCACAATGAAATCCGCCGGAAGCTGCGGCCCCCACAGATAGATGGCGTCTTCCGGCGGATGGTCCGCCGCAGGCCAGGCGCAATCAGCCGGAATGTAATCGATGTCCGACGAGTACTCCGAGTAGCTGCCCCACGGATCCCGAACATAGTGAAAGTAGTTCGACCCCAGAACATGCCGCCCCAGCCCCCACCCCTCTGAATACCCCTTGTCCGCCATCTGCATGGCCCCCAGGCCAACCGCCCCGATAGAGCCAACGTCCCAACTGCAGTGGTGCAAGCCCGGCCCGCTCGATTTTGCGAACGCCTGCATGTGGTGGTCGCTGCCGTGGATGCCGTGCAGAAACGCGATTCCGTCACCGGACCGGTCAGACAGCCGAAGGCCCAGCACCTGGCTGTAAAAAGCGATAGCGCCCGGGACATCCCGCGTGAATTGCAGGAGGTGAGCCAGACGTCGGGGATGAACTTTCGAGGCCCCAGACCGCCCCTGCGCCCCCCGGACACCTGCGGGCGCCACCGGGCACTCAAACGGGGATTTCGCGTCAAGCGAAGTCTTCTCCCCGATAAACACCTCTACCAGTTCGTCGTCATGATCCCGGAACCAAAGGCCCTGCGACTCGATACCTTTGGGGGGATCCAGACGCCGGATCTGCAGCCCCTGCAACCGGTCGCGAATGGCCCTGAAATCCTCTTCCCAAGCAGCAAACGACCGGTATTGGAGGCGCTTTCGCTCGCCTTCCGTGATCATGCCCCACCGGTGCGCACCATCGGCGGCGTAAAGCCCGATACCACCACCTTCCTCCCGCGCGTCCAGGCCAAACGAGGAGTAAAAACGCCGCGCTTCAGCCCCATCCGGAACCGCCAGCGCAAAGTGGTCCACCGAGTGGACTCCGAACTCCCCGGCGCGACGCGCCGCATGCACAAACCCCAGATTCGCCGTCATTTCAGATCCTCCAGTGTTACCACAATTTACGCAGACATGGCCAGGGCTGAAATATGCTGGAAGACGTAGCATGACAAACCGAACTCTGATATTTCTGTTGACTGCGGCGAGTGCCTTCGCAGCTGATCGCGTGACTGTGCCCATGGGTGTAGTGGAAGGAACCGGCCCCGACGTCGCAGGCATTCGCGCCTTTAAGGGCGTGCCGTTCGCAGCGCCGCCAGTAGGCGATCTCCGCTGGGCTCCCCCCGCCCCCGTGAAGAAGCACGACGGCGTGATTGACGCCACCAAATTCGGCAACCGGTGCTCCCAGTTGCCCCTCTTCGGCGACATGAATTTCCGCAACGTCGGCATGAGTGAAGACTGCCTGTATCTCAACATCTGGACCCCGGCTAAAACCGGCGCATCAGGTAAGGAAAAACTTCCTGTTCTTGTCTACTACTTCGGCGGCGGCTTCCAGGCGGGCGATGGTTCTGAACCTCGTTATGACGGCCAGAGCATGGCCACCAAAGGTATCGTGACCGTCACGGTCAGCTATCGCCTGGGTATCTTCGGCTTCCTGGCGCATCCGGAACTGACCAAAGCGTCTCCCAACCACGCGTCGGGCAACTATTCGCTGATGGACCAGAGCGCAGCTCTTCGCTGGGTCTCGGAAAACATCGCAGCCTTTGGCGGCGACCCCAAAAAGATCACCATCGCCGGCGAATCTGCCGGAGCCTACGCCGTGAGCGCACAGATGGCCTCCGCCATGTCGCGCAACCTGATTGCGGGCGCCATCAGCGAAAGCGGTTCCCTGCTGGGGCTGCAACCCCCGACGCCGCTCGCGGAAGCCGAAGCGGTCGGCGAAAAGTTCATGTCCGCCATTGGTGCCAAGACCCTGGCCGACATAAGAAAACTGACGGCGCAGGAACTTCTGGACGCCGTCGGCAAAGAGCGTGGTGCCCGTTTCCCCGTAACGGTGGACGGCTACTTCTTCACCGAAACGCCGGCCGCAACCTTCGCCGCAGGCAAACAGGCCCACGTGCCCTTCCTCGCCGGCTGGAATTCGCAGGAACAGGGAGCAAACTCTGTCCTCGGCAAGGATCCGGCCACCGTTGCTGGCTTCAAAGCCGCAGTGGAACGGCTCTATGGCGCAAAAGCAGCCGATGTCCTGAAGGAATACGCGCCCGCCAATGATGACGACGTGGAACCCGTCGCCCGCGCTCTGGCCAGCGACCGCTTCATCGCCTTCGGTACCTGGAAGGCCCTCGATTCGCACGGCAAGACCAGCGGCAAGCCGATCTACCGTTACTACTATTCGCGGCCCCGTCCGAAGATGCGCCCTGAGATGGGCAACGTGACCGCAGGTCTGGCAGGCGGCGTGATCCGCAACGAAGGTCCCGCGAAGCCCCCACCGCCGCCCGCAAAGGGTGCGGTGCATTCCGCCGAAATCGAGTATGCGATGGGTAACCTGGATGGCAACAAAATCTACGCGTGGGATAAGGACGATGTAAAGGTTTCCGAAACCATGCAGGCGTACTTCGCGAACTTCATCAAAACCGGCAGCCCGGACGCCAAGGGTCTGGCCAAGTGGCCGGCGGCGAATAAGGGGAAGGACGTCTCGGTGATGCACATCGACGTAAACACCCGCGTGGAACCCGAGACCAACCGCGGCCGCTATTTGCTGATGGACAAGATCGCCGGCTACAGCAAGTAGCGGTAAACAAAGGTAGAGGCAGACAAATATGGAAGCGCTCCTTCGTCATACCCTCGCGACGCTGGCCTATCGATTGGGGAAGGTTCTCCGGGATACCCCGGAGACCTTCGCCACCTACCCGGAATGCGAGACGCAATGCGCGGGGAAGATTCTCGCCCACGTGGGGGATTTGATGGATTGGGCGCTTTCCATGGTGAACGGGAAGCCGGCGTGGCACGACGCAATACCGCTCGCCTGGCCGGATGAGATCGCCCGCTGTTACCAGGCAATCGGAGCCCTGGATGCAAGGCTTACCGAGATTGGGGCCGGAGCGTCAACCCCGGAGAAACTATTCCAGGGCCCGATTGCAGATGCCCTGACGCATACCGGTCAACTGGCCATGCTGCGCCGCCAGGCCGGCATCAAGATGAAGGGCGAGAATTACTACGTGGCCGATGTCGCCGCAGGCCGCGTTGGTCCGGACCAGACACCACCCCGGCGTGAGTTCTAACCGCTATCGCAACTTGTACCGTAGAGTCGAACAGTAACACATAGATGGAACCTTTGCATGATCGCCAGCTTCCGGAACAAGTTCGTTCCAGAAGGGTTCCGCCGGACCTCGAAACGATCTGGATCTGCGCGTGCCGCCCGGCAATCATTTTGAAAAACTAAGCTGTCCTCTCCGAGAATTTTATTCGATTCGGGTGAACAAACAATGGCGCTTAATCTTCAGATGGAATGGAAACCTCGGCGAGGCTTCCGATTTGTATCTGGATCCACACAACTATCGATGAGGTGAATCAATGCTGACGACAAAACGCAAGCCAGCCGGCGTTAGCGAGATACTGCTCGAAGAATTCATGGCCCCGCTGGCCATCACCCAAACCGCCCTTGCCGAAGCCATGGGTGTCCCCCGTAAGCATGTGAATGAGCTTTGCAACGGGCGCAGAAATATCACAGCCCCGACAGCGCTTATCCTCGCCCGGGTCTTTGGCAACAGCGCCGAGCTCTGGCTCAACATTCAGCGACGCAACGACTTGTGGGACGCAATTCACTCCCCTCGCGAAAGCGCCCGAATCCAGCGGGCCCGTCCGATTCAAGTCGCAGCCTGATACTTTCCTGGCGGCAGCGTGTACACGGTATAACCTATCCTCATGCTGAAAGTTTTCTGCTCTCCCGCCCGCTACACCCAGGGTCCGAACGCCACGGCTTCCCTGGGCGAAGAGATCGTCAACCTCGGGCTTTCCGGCCCGGCGATTATCGTCGCGGGGCGCAGCGCGGCGAAGCTGCTGGAAACAGTTTGGCGTGAAACGCTGACCGCAGCCGGCATCGCGTACCAGATCTTCCCGTTCACTGGCGAGTGCACCTCCACCGAGATCGCGCGCGGCGTGGCAGCAGGCCGGGCCATGGGAGCACGAATCGTCATCGGCGCTGGTGGAGGTAAGGTACTCGACACCTCACGCGCCGTGGCCAGCGATCTCGGCCTGCCGCAAGTAAATTGTAACAGTTCAGGTAGGGCGGGAATTCTTGAGTAGGGACGTGGGCGGTTGTGCCAGGCGGTGTGAGCGGATGGCGCTGTTGAGGTAGTCGAGAGGGTGACGGTTCTGCATGCGGCAGGTTTGCGTGACGGTCAGCAGG
>CAIYVZ010000043.1 GCA_903929755.1 uncultured Acidobacteriia bacterium | reverse complement strand
TCAGGAAAACCATTCAATCCCCATAGATTACGGTCCGGCTCAGTTCAACGCATTCTATCCGCAATGCTCCGGCCAAAAGCACGGGGCCGTTCCCCGGCTGTTGATTTGCCGGAACACTGCGGATAGAATCCAAGACATTATCGTGCGCTCGCGGTCAATGGTCTTCTCGATGTTGATCGTCTGCCTGTTAGTACTCAGGTTGCGACGGCTCAGAATCAAAATTGACTTCAAATTTTGATCTCTGACCCGATGGAGGCTGGCGGATCGCAACCGCTGGCCTCCACAACATCAAAATACCACTATTCGGCCCGACGATCAATTGGATAACCCTTATCCGTCCAGTCCGCCTTCAAATTCTCCGGCACCACCATCGCCTTCACGTTCGTGTAGCCCATCTCGCGTAAAGCCGCGAACGCGGGCCGCATGTTCGGACATTTTTCCCAGGGGCAGCAACCGCAGTACAGCACAATCGCCCGGTCCTTCGGTTGGCCTTTCAGCGCCTTCTTCAACTCCTCAATGCCCTCCGGCTTTGCGCCAGGTCCGGCATAAATCGACCCCGGAATGTGCGATGCCCGATACAGCACCGGAAACCCCACATGGAGCAGCAACGGGGTCTTGATATCCGCCGCGACATCCTTTGGCTGTACCAGGTCTTTCGCCGTCCATGGATCGCCAGCCAACAAACTGGCCGCAAGAACAACAACCGCAATCAGAAGCTTTCGCATGAACTAATTCTACGCGAGTGCCGCTAAATCGTCCGTAGGTCTTTTGTAGTAGGCGTCAAGACCTCGCACCCGGTTGCCGTCACCACAATGGTGTCCTCAATCCGAATCCCGCCCCAACCTTCCAGATAAACGCCCGGTTCAATCGTAATCGCCATGCCCTCGGTTAGTACGGTGGAATCCTTCCGGCCAAGCCGGGGACGCTCGTGAATCTCCAGGCCCAGACCATGCCCGGTGGAATGGACGAACGCCTTCTCCAGACCGTGCTTCTTCAGTACGTCCCGAGCCGCCTTATCCACCTTGCTGGCCTTGACACCCGGCTTCACGGCCGCAATCGCCGCTAACTGGGCTTCCAGCACTGCCGCGTAAGCCTGCTTATACTTCGCCGGAGCCTTCCCCAAATGGACCATACGAGTCATATCGCTGGCATACCCATGCAGGAAAGCGCCCATATCGATCAGCAGGATCCCGCTGCCAATCAGCGTATCTCCCGGATGCGCATGGGGCAGGGCAGACCGCTCCCCTGACGCCACGATGGTATCGAAAGCAGGCCGTTCCGCCCCCAGTTTCCGGTTTCGGTAGTCAATTTCCGCCGCCAGATCGGTCTCGGACATCCCCGGCTTCAACTGCCGCAGCGCCTGTTCCAGTGCCTCCGAATTTGCGATGACGGACTCGCGAATTGCCTGCAATTCGCTCGCGTCCTTCACCATCCGCAGGTTTTCCACGAGCCCGGAAACCGGCAATGTTTCAGTCCGCGAAGGCAAATCCTTCTTCAGCGCCTCGGACGCACCCAGCGTCAGGTGCTCCTGCTCCACTGCCAGGCGACGATATCCGGCCTTCTCAATGGCCTTCGCCACCGACTTCGCCATTGGCCCTTTGGCGATCGTCACCTTGCAATCCGCCTCAGAGGCAGCCTGCAAGGTGTACCGGGGATCAGTAAACAGCCGAGCCGAGCCGTCCTTGCCCAGCAGCAGCATCCCATTGCTGCCCGTAAAGCCGGTCAGATACCGGACATTCTCCAGGTTCGTCACCAGGAAAGAATCCGGTGCCTTGGCCTTCACTCCGGATGGCTGGGCTGCGCCCGCCTCAGCCAGTCGCTCGACAAGCCGTACTCTTCGTTCAGCAGCCATTACGGGATGAGCAGCAGCTTGCCAGCCATGCCGCGGCCTTCCAGATCCCGGTGAGCCTGCGGAGCGTCGCCCAGCGGATAAGTCTTCTCAATCCGCAGTTCCAGCTTGCCCGCCGCAATCCAGCCCAGAACATCACCGGCGCGCCAGTTCAGTTCTTCCCGCGTGAGGCAATGGTGCGCCAAGCTGGGCCGCGTCATAAACAGAGACCCCTTCACGTTCAGAATCGAAGGATCGAACGGAGCCACCGCGCCGCTCGACTGCCCAAACAGAACCATCATGCCCCGGGGCCGAATAATATCCAGACCCTTCAGGAACGTGCTCTGGCCCACCGAGTCATACACCACGTCAACGCCCTTGCCGCCTGTCAGCTTCTTCACTTCTTCCGCGAAATCCTGCCGTGTGTAGACAATCGTTTCGTCCGCGCCGGCAGACTTCGCGATAGCAGCTTTCTCATCTGTGCCCACGGTCCCGTAAACGGTCGCGCCACGCATCTTCGCCATCTGCACCAGCAGACGTCCCGCGCCACCTGCAGCCGCGTGAACCAGACAGGTATCGCCCTGCTTCAAAGGAAATGACGAATGCGACAGATAATGCGCCGTCATGCCCTGCAGCATGGCCGCCGCGCCCGTCTCAAAGCCTACACCCTCCGGCAGTTTCACCAGCGCCGCCACCGGCACCACGGCGTACTGCGTATACGAGCCCCGGAACATGCCCCACGCCACGCGGTCGCCCACCGCGACGCCCGTCACGCCAGGGCCAACCGCTTCCACCACACCCGCGCCTTCATTACCGGGCGTAAACGGGGCTTCAGCTTTATAGAGGCCAATTCGGAAGTACACGTCAATGAAGTTCACGCCGGCCGCCGCCACGCGAACCAGCGCCTGGTTGGGACCGGGGGAGGGAATCGGCGCGTCCACTAACTGCATCTGGTCGGGGCCACCCGGCTGAGTAATCTGAATAATTTTCATTGGTTTAGGTATGGAATGCGTTCTTCAACCAGTTTATGTGAACACCCGGCGCAAAGCCCGCCGGGCGTGCACAGTGAGAGCATACAGCAACAGATACAGAATTGCGAACGGAAAGGCTCCCAGGCGTCCAAGCACCCGCAGCGTGCCGCCACCTTCCATCCCCATCCGGACCAGCGCGAACTCCTTCAGGACCCCGGCGTTCTCCCGGTTGATCCAAAAATAGTCGCAGTTCTCGTTGACGATGAAGACTTTGGCCGGGATCTTCAGCACCAGAAACCATTTCCACCACAGCATGATCGGTTCCGCTGAGCAGATAATACCGACAAACGCGTAATCCCGCTTCCGCAGTGTCGTCGCCAGTTTGTCGCGTAGTTCCGGAGTCCCGTAATCCCCCACCCGGATGATCTCGCCGCCCTCCGGAAAGCCCTCCGGATACCCGCCGTAGCAAGTCGCCAGGTCAATCGTGTAGGCACCCGCCCATGAACCCACTAAAGTCGGCAGTATGCCTGCGGCAATGGATCGGGAACCACTCTCCACAAACAAAATCCGCGATCCCTGCGGTTCGCGACCACTCAAAACGTACGTCATCTAGTTCTTCCCGGTCTCCTGATTTTTGATATCAGAGGTTAGTTTTTTCAGTTCCGCTTTCGCGAGATCCAGCGTCGGATCCAGCTCAACCGCGGCCCTCAATTCCGGAAGGGCGTCAGCCTGCTTTCCTGCCTTCACCAGCAGCTGCGCCAGGTGCATTCGTGCCACGGCCTCGCCCGGTTGATTGCCCTCAGTCGGGTTCTCCAGATACTTCTTCATCCAGGCAATCGCCGGTTCCGTCTGCTCCCCCCGTTCCACTGCGGCCTCAGCCAGCGCGAACCACGATGCCCGGTTGTCCGGGTCAGCTTCTTGCGCCAGCTTCGCCACATTCACGGCCTTATCCCAGCACCCGCACATCGTGTAGGCCCGCGCCAGCAACGCCCAGGCCTCACCCCGCACCGGGTCAGAATGCACCGCCTGACAAGCCCAACGTTCCGCTCGCGGCTGATCCGCCTTCGTCCGTATGTAGTGCATTGCGAGTGCCGAAATCGTATCGAACAACATCGGATTCTCGCCTGCCGACTGTTTGTAGAACGCCTCGGCCTTCTCCGGATCCTTCAATTCTTCCGCCAGGCGACCCTGATAATACCTGCCCAGATCCGGCACCGCCGTAGCCAGTTGTTCGCCAATCTGCTGCGCTCTGGCCTTATCCCCGCCCACCAGGGGCGGCGCGGCGTAGAAGTACATCATCAAACCCCACTGCGCCTCGGTATTCTTCGTATCGAGGGCCGCCGCCGCATCCAGTTCCTGCTTCGCGCGCCGCACGTAACCCAGTTTCTTCAGAAACGAGGCCTTTTCAGCCAAACGCCCGGACACCGCTGCAACCTGCACATGATACGCGGCATTGTTCGGGTCGGCGGCCAGCGCAGCCTCGGCCAGAGTCATCGCCTCATCCAGTTTCCCCAGCGCCGCCTTGGTTTTCGACAACAACCACTGCTCCTGAGGCGTTGCAGGCATGCTCAAGGCCTTCTCGGCGCGCAGATAATGCCCTGTATCCACTAATTCCGGAGCCGTCAGGCGGGAAACCGCGCCAGGGGCCAGGTCCGGCACACGGCACTCCGCCAGGAGAGGCCAGGCCGCCAGGAATATGAAGGAGATGCGGATTAGAGCCACAGCTATTACGGTAACGCAAACGGAGTCCTTTTCGCGATCACGCTACCATGAAGACTGCCATGCGCCGTCTGACTGTTCTCTCAGTTCTCCTCAGCATTTCTACCCTCGCGTTCGCCGCCGATGTCCCCACTGGCGAAAGCATCATGGAGAAAGCCGCGCAAAAGACCGGCTCCGCAGCTGCGCTCGCCAAAGCGAAGAGTGTGGTGATGAACGGCACCGTTTCCATTGAGGGCCGCAATATTAATGGCCCGGTGTCCGTTTGGCAGCAGGATGGGAAAAGTTACACGGCCATCGAATTTCCTGGTGTGGGCAAGGTGGAGGAAGGCTACGACGGCGCTACCGCTTGGGAAATGAACGCTTTGCAGGGTGCCCGAATCAAGAGTGGGGAAGAGAAGGCCGCCGCCATCCGCTCCGGAAAACTCAATATGGTGGCGTCGTGGCGCGAGGAGTACAAGAGCGCTCTGAATCTGGGCGAAGCCACCGTGGAGGGCAAGGCAACGTGGAAAGTAGAGCTTGTCCCCAACGACGGACGTCCCGAAACCTTCTATTTCGACAAAGAAACCGGCCTGCCTGTCCGTGTGTCGCAGATCGTCGTCTCGCCTCTGGGCGAGATCAACGTGGACATGATGCTGCTCGATTATCGTGACGTGGAAGGCATTCAGACGCCCTTCGTGATGAAACAGGTGGCCGCTGGCCAGGTAATGGCCATGCGCTTTACCAAAATCTCTTACAGCGAGAAGATTCCGGCCGACCGCTTCGAACTGCCCGCCACTGTGAAAGCCTTGGTCAAGAAGTAGACCCGCCCCCCCGCCTAACCCAGAGACGCCTTCACCTGCGCCAGCAGCGCAATCGCCGACTTAATATCCCGAAGCCGTTCCGCCGCATTTTCGGCCTCGCGCTCAATGGTCAGCGGCCCCTTGTACCCAATCTGCTTCAGCTTCCGCAGATACCGTTCGATACCGACCGACCCCGTTCCCAGTGCCTTTTCCGTGCCGAGCGCCCCCGAAACCCCGGCTGGAGGCCAGTCGCCATCCTTGCAATGCACGGAAAGGATACGCTGCCCCAGCACGCCCAGCGCCTCAATCGGATCGCCCGTGCCGTACAGAATCATGTTCGCCGGGTCAAAATTAATCCCCACGTTTTCCCGATTCACGTCGATCAGGAAGCTCCGCAGCGCGTCCGCGTTCTCCTGCCCGGTTTCGAGCGCGAACGTCTGCCCGTTCTTTGCCGCATGGTCCGCAATCCGCCGCACCATCTCCCGCACCGTAATGTAATCCGAGTCCGAGTCATCTTCCGGCAGACACCCGACGTGCAGGCCAATTCCATGGCACCCGATCTCTCGGGCAAAATCGCTGATGCCCCGCGTCCGGGCCTCGCGTTCCGCACGGTACCGCGCCGGAATGAACCCCACCGTATCCTGAACCGTCGGGATGTCGGTGTAATTCTCGCCCGTATACCCCGCAAACACCGTGTAGACCGCGAAATCCGCAGCCTTCAGCGCGGCCTTCCACGCGGGAGCACAGCTCAGGTCCAGATCCCCTGGAATGCCCAGTTGTCCGCAGCGAATCCCCAGGTCCTTCAGTTCCGACAGTGTCGCCCCCGGGTCGCGCCCGGCCCAGAACATTACGCCCGTTTCAAAATTTGCAAGAGGTGTTCCTAGCGGCATAAAATCTCTTCTCCCTGTCGCTTCCGCGACTCCAGCATCTGCATCATCACCCGCACCGAAGCCGCCGATTGCGATGGCGGACAAAAATCCGGCTGATGTCCCTTGGTAACACAATCTGCGAAATACGCCAACTCCGCCGCGAACGCGTCGGCCTCGGTCAGTGCGACATCGGTGGCTTCGCCATCCGCGCCGTAGCGCTTCACCACCGCTCCGCCGAACGGCCACTCGTAGGTAGCGGCTTCCGCCACCACCGTGAATTCCATGGAAAACGGATATGACTTCGGATGGTGCCATCCGCCCGTGATCACTACGGGCCCCAGCCCAGGGTACCGCAACTCGGCATGAATCCAGTCGATGCCAGCCGCCATGTCTTCGTAACCGGAAGCCCGCACGGACGTTGGCACGCCCCACAGCGAAATGCAGTAATCCACGTCATGGATCAGCAGATCGAACACGCCCCCGCCGCTCTTCGCCGGATCCGCCAGCCATTTGCTCCACGCGGGTGCCGAACACCGCCGCCGGAAAAATGCAGCCCGGATCGGGCCGCTGGTGGCCAGTTGTTCGCGCAACGCCAGGTACGAAGGTACAAAACGCAGCACCTGCCCGGCCATCAGAATCTTGCCTGCTGCGGCAGCCTGCGCCACCAGTGCCTCGGCCTCTGCCGGG
The DNA here is from genome assembly GCA_903929755.1 of uncultured Acidobacteriia bacterium. Lineage (GTDB taxonomy): Bacteria > Acidobacteriota > Terriglobia > Bryobacterales > Bryobacteraceae > BOG-234. The sequence continues at coordinate 61,762 of CAIYVZ010000043.1, read as the reverse complement.
TCCAGCGCGATCGGCTTTTCTACCAAAACATGCTTGCCGGCAGCCAGCGCCGCCCGTGCCACGGAAGCGTGCAGGTCCGTGGGAAGACAAATATCTACGGCCTCCACCTGAGGATCGGCCAGGATGTCCGCTACCGTTCGGTACTTCGCGGTCGCGCTGAAATCCAACTGCTCACCCTGATTCCCCAGGTTGCCTTCAATTCCCACCAGATCGCCCGAGAGCTTTCGCTCATCCGAACTCATCACCGCAGCCAGTCGCACGTCCGGAACCTGGCCCCAGGCCTTCGCGTGTGTAGCGCCCATAAATCCCAGCCCAAGCAACCCAACGTTCATATCTCTCTATAACCTCTTGGCGACAATCACGGTAATATCGTCGCTCGGCGGTGCGCCCACCGTAAACTCCGCCACAGCCCGGTTGATCTCGGCCAAAATTTTCTCGGCCGATTGCTCCCTCACGGACGCAACTGCGGCGCCCAAACGGTCCGTCTCAAACTCTTCGTCCTGCGGGCTTGTCGCTTCCGTCACGCCGTCGCTGTAGATTACCAGCGTGTCGCCACTGTTCAGGTGTGCCTTCAGCGCCGTGTATTCAATCGACCCGATAATCCCGATCACCGGCCCGCCACCCGGCAGTAGTTCTGCGGATCCATCCGCCCGCACAATCACCGGCGGATTGTGTCCGGCGTTGCAGTACGTCAGTTCGCCGGTCTCGCCATCCAGAATGCAGAAAAACAGGGTAATAAAGCGGTTCGAAGGGCAGTTTGCCGCCGTGATGCGATTTAGCTTCGTCATCACCTGCGCCAGATCCCGCGGCTCTTCGGCCAAAACTTCCACGCGAGCCTGCAGGCCCATCATCAGCAGGCTGGCCGGCATCCCTTTGCCTGAAACATCGCCCAGCACCATCGCCACGCGCCCGTTTTCGTAAGGGAAGAAGTCGTAATAGTCGCCGCCCACCGTCCGGCAAGGCGCGTTGTGCCCGGCCAGATCCAGCCCGGCAACCGGAGGTGCGGTCCCCGGCAGGAACTGGCGCTGAATCTCGGCCGCTTGCTCCAGATCCCGGGCCAGCAGCTTTCTCGCCTGCTCCATTTCGGCAAACCGCGACTGTTCAATACGGATGGCCGCCACGTTCGCCATCACGGTGAGCAAATTCAGGTCGTCGCGCGTAAACTCGCGCAGCAGGGAGGGCGAATCCACATAGATTATGCCAATAATCTGGTCCCGCGTTTGGAGCGGCACAGCCATCAGCGTCCGGATATTCTGTTCCACAATGCTTCTCCGCTCGCGGAAAGCATCGTCAATCGAGGTGTCGCGTACCAGCACGGACGCGCCGGAGGTCAAAACCCTGTCCCGCACCGTGGAACTGATCCGGAAACCTTCGCCCTTATTCGCCCTCACCACCAGGTCGCTGTCTTCAATGGTCAACAGCACGCCGCGGTCGGCCTTCACGGCTCCAATCGCCAGATCCAGAATGAAGCGGAACAGTTCCGGGAGGGGGCGGTGGCCCGAGAGTTCGTTCCCGGCTCGAACCAGGGCCGAAATCTGCGCTGCCGCCACGCCAGCCGCATCACCCCGGTCCGTACGAATGGCACCTTCCAGGTTGGTGATCACGGTGGAGGAACTGGTCTGTTCTTCCCCTTCGTTATCCTGGTTCGGGTCGAAAATTACCACCGGCTTCGTCTGCCGAATCGTGTTGCCGTCGTAAACCAGTATCAGGTGCCCGGCCATAATCCGGTCCCCGGCCTTTAGCGGCGTTTTCGCGCTGACCCGGTTGCCGTTCAAAATGGTACCGTTCTTACTTGCCAGATCCGACAGAGCCCAGCCCTCGCCCGTGCGCTCAATCGACAAGTGCTGCCGCGACAGCCCGTTGTCCTCCGGAAAGCTCAAATCACTGGCACTGGACCTGCCAATGGTGAGTCGTTCGGTGTCAAGAGGCACGATCCGGCTATTGCCATCGGGGGTTAAAATCTGCAGGTCTGGCATGGGGCTTGGCTCGTTTTATGCTACCCCGTCAGGGGCTACGGCGCGCTTGCTTCCGCAACGGATGTTGCTCACCTGGTACAATTCCGGGTTCGACCTGAATTTACACTCTCAACTCCTATGAACACGCAAAGTTTGCAAGGGCGCAACGCTCTCATCACCGGTTCCAGTAAGGGCCTTGGCCGCGCCATGGCCGTCGCGCTTGGCGCACAAGGGGCGCACCTCATCCTCGTCGCCCGCGATAAAGCGAAGCTGGAATCGGTTGCCGAAGAAGTTCGCGCCGTTGGCGGTACCGCCTCTGTCTTCGCCGCCGACATTACCCAGGAAGACCAGGTCGTTGCCCTCGAAGGGGCCATTTCCGCCTCCGTGGGCAAGGTCCAGATCCTCATCAACAATGCGGGTACCAACAACCGCAAGAACATTGAGGACTTCACGCTCGCCGAATGGCAGGCCGTTCAGGACACCAACGTCACCAGTGTTTTCCTCATGTGCAAGGCCTTTGTGCCGCACATGAAGGGCACCGGTTACGGCCGCATCATCAACATGACGTCGATCATGGCCCACGTGTCCATGCCCCAGCGGTCGCTCTACTCCTCCACCAAGTTCGCGCTGCTCGGCATCACCAAGGCCCTGGCGCTGGAACTGGCCCGCGAAGGCATCACGGTGAATGGCATCAGCCCTGGGCCCTTCGCCACTGAAATGAACACACCTATCCTCAACAACCCGGAACTCAACGCTCAGTTCGTCGCCAAAATTCCGGTTGGCCGTTGGGGCCAAGTGGAAGAAATCGGTGCGCTCGCCGCCTTCCTTTGCAGTGACAACGCCGGTTTCATTACCGGTACCGACATTCTGATTGACGGAGGCTGGTGTGCAATGTAATCGCCTGCTCCTTGCGCTCGGGCTTGGTGCCATTCTGCTCGCGGGCTGTAACCGCGAGCAGAAGCGGCGCGTTGCCGTCATCCCCAAGGGGACCGCTCACGTCTTCTGGCAGACCGTTCACGCCGGTGCCGTCGCCGCAGGCCAGGAATTCAAGCTGGAAATCTTGTGGGACGGTCCGCCGAACGAAACCGACTACAGCCGCCAGCTCGAAATCTTCGATTCCATGATGAATAAACACGTCGATGGCATCGTGGTCGCAGCCGCCGACAAGACGATCCTGAATGCGTCCCTCGACCGCGCTGCCAAAGCCAGCGTTCCGGTCGTCGTCTTCGATTCCGGTCTGGATTCCACCAATTACGTCTCCTTCGTCGCCACCAACAACTACCAGGCCGGTCAACTGGGAGCACGGCAGCTCGCGAAACTCATCGGAGGCAAGGGACCGGTCGCGATGGTGTCAAACGCCCCCGGCAGCGCGTCCACCATGGACCGTGAACGCGGCTTTCAGGACGCCATCAAGACTGAATTCCCCGATGTCAAAATCGTGGCCGAGCAGTTCTCCATGTCGAACCGCGCGAAAGCCATGGCGTCGGCGGAAAACATTCTCACCGCGCACCCCGAACTCGTCGGCATCTTCGCTTCCTCCGAGCCGTCGTCGGTAGGCGTTTCGCAGGCCGTGAAGTCCCGCAATCTGGCGGGAAAACTGAAGTTCGTCGGCTTCGATTCGAGCGACGGTCTGGTGGAAGATCTGGCGAATGGCACCATTGACGCCCTCATCGCCCAGGACCCTTTCAAGATCGGTTACGAAGCCGTGAAAGCGGTCAGCGAAAAGCTCAACGGAGGGTCGCCCACCAAGCAAATCGACCTGACGGCGGTAGTGGTCACCAAAGCCGATCTCGACAAAGAGGACATCAAAAAACTCCTCCACCCCGATCTGGCGAAGTACCTGGGCAAGTAAGTCACCGGTGTTCTATTAGGCGATTCTCCACGTCTCAATGGCCGTGGAGAATCGCCACAATCTGCAACGGTTTGGTGTCTGGCAGGAACACAATAAGCCACGAATATCCCGCGAAGAATCTTACTGGTTCATCTGTCAGATCTTTCCGCCAATGCCCGCCGCCCGGCGTCCCCGACAAGTAAACAAACTTCTGGCGGATTACCGCTTCAACCCGATCCGCCATTTCAACGCTGGCGTTCTTTCGGACGTGACGCTAAATCCCTGCCAGATCCAGAACGGCATCCGGCGACAGGATGTACCTGCGTCTCATCCAGGCAGTCTTTTCAGCCTCTCAAGCTGCTCATCGAGTTGGTCTTCGGGAATCCCCTCACCGCGCTCCAGCTGTTCAATTCCGCGCCGAATCCGCGAATTAATGAGCGCGCGATTTTCCAGTAGCCACCGATCCTGCTCTTCCTGCGTCTCCAGCAGGCGCTCCAAAGCGCGAACCGCCGTACTCGCGCCGGTGGCGTTGATCTGTTTCGCAAGCCTGGCTTCAATATCCGCGTCGTGAATTTCGATAATCATACGCGCCTGCCTAAAGCGTATCGCAGTTTTCTAACGGACCACTTCTTCCAACACATCCATAGCCGTCTCACACTCCACCCGGCTAACATCTCGATGCGTCACCGCCCGCATCAGCTTATCCGTAAACCCGTTCATCAGCACGCCCCGAGCCTTCAACGCCCCGCTGATCTCCTTCGAACTCTTCCCCGTCGCCGAAACATCGTAAATTACGATATTCGTCTCCACCGGGAACACACTGATCTGTTCCATCTTGCCCAGCCGACCCGCAATGTACTGTGCATTGGCATGATCCGCCGGCAACCCCTTCGGACCTTCCTCCAGCGCAATCAAACCCGCCGCCGCCAGAACTCCTGCCTGCCGCATCCCGCCGCCCAGTCGCTTCCTCAGCAACCGGCCCTTATCCATCAGCGCCCGAGGTCCGGCCACCATGGACCCCACCGGAGCCCCCAGCGCCTTTGACAGGCAGAACGTCACGGTATCCACCTTCGCCACAAGTTCACTCACGGGACGCCCCGCCGCCGCAGCCGCATTGAACAACCGCGCGCCATCCATGTGGACCGGCACCCCCAACGCATGCGCCTCATCGCAAATCTCATCAATCACGGCCTGCGGGTACACCCGCCCGCCGCCCATGTTGTGCGTATTCTCAATCTCAATCGCGCCCGTCGGAGCCCAGTGCGGCCCCACCGGTTTCACCACGCTCTTGATCGCGTCCCATGTAAGAATACCGGTGTCGGTCGGCACCGACCGAATCAAACACCCCGAAAACCAGGCCAGCATGGACAATTCCCAGTCCAGAATGTGCGCCCGCGAGTCGCAGACCACTTCCTGGCCGTGCTCGGTCAGCAGTTTGATCCCGATCGTATTGCCCATCGTCCCGGTCGGGACAAACAGCGCCGCTTCTTTCCCCAGAATCTCCGCCGCGCGGGCCTCCAGGCGATTTACGGTCGGGTCTTCCCCATAAACGTCATCCCCAACTTCTGCCTCCGCCATTGCCCGGCGCATTTGCTCATTCGGCTTCGTAACGGTATCGCTGCGCAAATCGATCATTAGGTCAAAAACTCCTGAAATATCTCGTTCGAAACCATAATTCCACGCGATGTCAGCCGCACACCGCCATCCGTCTGTTCCAGCATGCCGTCTGCCAGGAACTGGTCGATCACTGCCCCGTACCGCTCCCGGTCACCCGGCTCCAGCACCACACCTGAACTGAGTCGCAAGCCCACAAAAAACCGCTCTTCCAAAGCGTTGGGCACCGAGCGCTCCGCCACGGGAGACGCTGCCCCAACATAGTCCTTCGCGGCCTCCACATTCTGCCACCGTTCGCCACCATCAAACGAGTGCGCGTCCGAGCCAAAGCCCACATAAGGCTCGCGCTTCCAGTACTTCAAATTGTGCAGTGACTCCCAGCCGGGCCGGGCGAAGTTCGAGATCTCATAGCGCGCAATCCCCGCCTCGGCCAGTTTCTCCACCGCCATCTCATAGAACCCGGCAATCACATCGTCCGAAGGCGTATCTGAAGCCCCATACCGCTTCCCGCCCAGCAGAATTTCTTGCCCCAGTCGGCTGTCCTCATCCACTTCCAGCATGTAAACCGATACATGTGGAACCTCCAGCGCCAACAAAGCCTCCAGTGACACGCGCCAGGATGCCTCTGTCTGTCCAGGCAGCCCGGAAATCAAATCCACATTGATGTTGCTGATGCCCTCATCCCGAAGCAGCGCAATTTCGGCCTCCACTACAGCCGCATCATGCCGCCGCCCCGTCCGGGCCAACTCCTGCTTCACAAACGACTGAACTCCCAGGCTCACCCGGTTAATCCCCGCCGCGCGCCAGCCCCGCACCTTCTCCCGAGTCACCGACCCCGGAGCGGTCTCAATCGTCGCTTCCTTCCACGGCTTTCCAGGCAGCGCGGCCAACAATCGCCCCAGCTCCGCGCCCGACATGGAACTCGGCGTCCCGCCCCCTAAAAAAACCGTCTCCGGCGTCCATTTCCACTCATGTCGGCCAAACTCAGCCAGCAAGGCCTCCGTATACTTCGCCTCCAGCTCCTTCGGCTGGACGCCGGAGGCGAAGTTGCAGTAGGTACACTTCTGCGCGCAGAACGGCCACGAAATGTAGACGCCTGCCAAAGCCCTTATTTCCCCGCGCTCTGGTACAAATCACGTCCCGGCACCAGCGCCGCAATTTTACGGTCCGCCACGGAGCGCTTCAGCATCCAGAACCCGCAGTCCGGGTGAATCCAGCCCACACGACCCACGCCCGCCGCGTTATCCACCGCTTCAATCCGCCGTGCAATCTCCTCCGGGGTCTCCACGTGGTTGTCCTTCACATCAATCACGCCGATGCCGAGCTTGATCCGCGGATCAATATCCTTCAGCGCTTCCAGATCGCTCGCAGGTCGCCGCGCCAACTCCAGCACCAAATGATCCACATGCAGCGAATTCAGGAACCCAATCAGCCGCTTCCACTCGCCCTTCTGAATCGTTTGCCCGCCGTAGTTCCCGAAGCATAAATGCACCGCGCGGTTCTTCGATGTCACCGCATCCAGCACCACGTTCATTGACCGCGCTGCCAGTTCCGCATCATCCGGGTTCCCCGGCAGATTCGCCTCGTCCACCTGCAGACACGAACACGGCAGCCCCCGAACCTGCTCGGCCAAAACCCCTGCTATCGCCATCGTCAAATCATCAAAGTTCCGGTAATGCCGGTCCAGAAGACTCCGCGACAACATGTACGGACTGGTCACCGTGAACTTGAAGTCGCCGCCCGCTACCTTAGCAGCCGCTTCACAATCGTTCAGCAGATTCAGCGAACCCTCGCTCACCGGGCCTTCCACCGCCGCGGCGGGCTTCCGGCGGAACTTCATCTGTTCCAGCCTGGCGTATTCTTCGAAATCCGACCGCCCCAGCTCATTCCGAATCCCGCCCATTGGCCGAATGAAGTACTCGATCATCCCGTTTGTGTCCGGATGATTCACATCGAACCGATACAACTCGCCGTCCGTGGGTAAATCAATGCCGGCCTGCCGCTGAATATCGAAAACAACCCGGGTCGCGTCTTCGCGAGCCTGTTCGCTGGGCAGTGCTGCAAGCCAGTCCGGCGTGGGATAAGAACCAACTGTGGTGGTGAGGATCACATTGTCATTCTAAGCTGGTAGAACATGCCTGATCTCGAAATCACTACCTTGGGCGGAGGCTGCTTCTGGTGCCTTGAAGCCGTTTTCCGCGAGACGAAGGGCGTCATCTCCGCCGTCTCCGGCTATATGGGCGGCCCGACGCCCAACCCCACCTACCGGGAAGTCTGCTCCGGTGCCAGCGGCCATGTTGAAGTTGTGCAGGTCACTTTCGATCCCGACGAAATCACCTTCCGTGAAATCCTGGAGATTTTCTTCGTCATCCACGACCCCACCACCCTCAACCGCCAGGGCAACGACGCAGGAACTCAGTACCGTTCCGTCATCTTCACCCATTCCCCGGCACAGCTGGAAACCTCCCAGGCGATCATCGCTGAAATGACCTTCGGGAACTCGTTCGAGTCGCCCGTGGTGACGGCACTGGAACCGGTAACCACCTTCTGGCCCGGCGAGGAGTACCATCAGGACTATCTCAACAGAAACCCGTTCCAGCCTTACTGCTTGTTCGTTGTGGTACCGAAACTGGAGAAATTCCGTAAGACTTTCACATCTCGAAGAAAGTGAAGGGTTTACAATAGCTACATAGTCGTGGAAACTCCCTCTAAGTCACCCCAGGAAGAACTGCAACAGGCGCTCGTCGCTGCAAACAGTGAACTCCTGGTACTGCGCGAGACCGTGCAGGCCATGCGCGAAGCGTTGGAGAAGTCCAAAATCGGCGAGCAGGAACGCATCCAGAAGGCCATTGCCACCTCTGCCGATGAGGTTTTGCAGCTTCGCCAGGCCATTTCCGCCATGCGCGACCAGCTGGAAAAGGCCCGCTTTGACGAGCAGGCCAAAATTCAGGCCGCAGTGGTCTCCTCCCACGAAGAAGTGGCCAATATGAAGGGAACGGTACAGGCGCTCCGGGACCTGTTGGAAAAGACCCGTTTCGACGAGCAGGCCAAAATCCAGGCGGCCATCCAGGCGTCCCACGAAGAACTGGCCAGTATGAAATCCACCGTACAGGCTCTCCGGGACCTGTTGGAAAAGACCCGTTTCGACGAGCAGGCCAAAATCCAGGCGGCTATCCAGGCGGCCCACGAAGAACTGGCCAGCATGAAATCCACCGTGCAGGCTCTCCGCGACAAAATGGAGAAGCAAAAGGCGGATAATGAAGATCTGGTACAAAGCATCCGTGCCGGGTCGGCCGCCGAACTGAGACAGCTTCACCTCACCATCCAGGAAGTCCGTGATCTTCTGGAAAAGAAGCAGCAGGAGCTAAAGAATGCCAATGGCTGAGACCGCACGAAAGATTCAGGCGGTCCCCGCCCACACGAAGCCGCGTCCCAAAAAGCGCAGCAAGCAGATCAGCCTTCTCCTCCAGATTGCCACCAAGGTGGCCGCCGCGGAGACCCTGGACGAGATCCTCCGCTACATCGTTGAAGTCAGCGTCTCGCAAACCGATGCCGAACGCGGTTCTCTCTTCCTCAACGACGAAAAAACCAACGAACTCTACTCCCGTATCGCCCAGGGCGTCGGCATGCGCGAAATCCGCCTCCTGAACGACACCGGTATTGCCGGCGCCGTCTTCAAGTCCGGGCAGGGCCTCATCATTGATGACGCCTACAACGACCCTCGTTTCAACCGCTCCGTTGACGCGGATACCGGCTTCACTACCCGCAACCTCCTCTGCGCTCCCATCGTCACGCCCACCGGCGAAGTCATCGGCGTCCTCCAGATCCTCAACAAGCGCGAGGGCAATTTCACAGCCGAGGACCTGATCCTCCTCGAATCCATGACCGCGCAGACCTCTATGACGCTGCGCAGCGCCCAGGTCATGGAGCGCGTTCTCGCCGCCCGCCAGGAAGAACTCAAATTCCTCGACATGGTCGGCGAACTGACGTCAGACCTTGACCTTTCCACCATGCTCGCCCGCGTCGTCACCGAAGCCGCCCGCATGCTGCAGGCCGACCGCGCGTCGCTCTTTCTCAACGACGAAAAGAAAAACGAGCTCTTCTCCCGCGTCGCCATGGGCGCGTCCGTGGGCGAGATCCGCCTCCCCAATACCGCCGGAATTGCCGGCGCCGTCTTCACCTCCGGCCAGGTCGTCAACATCCCCTACGCCTATGCCGACCTCCGCTTCAACCCATCCTTCGATAAGAAGACCGGCTATTTCACCCGTTCCATCCTCTGCGTCCCCATCGTCAATAAGGCAGGTAAGCGCATTGGTGTCACTCAGGTTCTGAACAAGAAGGGCGGCCCCTTCACTGACCAGGACGAAAAGCGTCTCAAAGTCTTCACCGCCCAGCTCGCCATCAGTCTCGAAAACGCCAAACTCTTCGACGACATCCAGAACATCAAGAACTACAACGAAGGCGTTCTGCAGTCCATGTCGAACGGCGTTGTCACGCTCAATGAGGATGGCAAGATCGTCACCTGCAACCATGCCGGTGAACGCATCCTGCAGGTCAATAGTAAAGACATCATCCATAAGCCCGCGTCCGCTTTCTTTACGGGCCCCAATCAGTTCGTGATGGACCGCATCGCGCACGTCAACGAGACCCTGAAGTCCGACATCATGGTTGATGCCGACCTGGTTGCAGGCGACGAAAAGCTTTCCGTCAACCTCACCGTCCTCCCCCTCATGAGCGAGCCCGACGGGGAGACGCCGGCCAAGAAACTCGGCACGCTCGTGATGATTGAAGATGTTTCGAGCGAAAAGCGCATGAAGTCCACCATGTCGCGCTACATGGACCCCGCCATTGCCGAACAGCTGATGGAAGGCGGAGGCGACGCGCTTGGCGGCAAATCCGTTATCGGGACCGTGCTTTTCTGCGATATCCGCGGCTTCACCACCATCACCGAAGACCTGGGCGCGCAGGGCACCGTCATGCTGCTCAATGAGTACTTCACCATCATGGTGGACTGCATCACGAAGCAGGGCGGCATGCTCGACAAGTTCATCGGCGACGCTATTATGGCGGTCTTTGGCCTGCCGCTGCCCCATGAAGACGATGAGGACCGGGCGATTCGTGCCTGCATCTCGATGATTACCGAACTGCGCCGCTGGAACGCTGAGCGCGCCGCGGCGGGGAAAAAGCCTGTCGATATCGGTATCGGGCTCAACACGGATACCATCGTGTCCGGTAACATTGGTTCGCCCAAGCGCATGGATTACACGGTTATCGGGGACGGTGTGAATCTGGCGTCACGGCTGGAAAGCGCTTGTAAGGAATACAGCGCCAGGATCCTGATCAGCGAGAACACATTCACGCGCCTCAAAGGCACCTACCGGGTCCGAGAGGTCGATATGGTGGTCGTGAAGGGTAAGACCGAACCGGTGGCAGTCTTCGAAGTCCTTGACTACCACACGCCCGAAACCTTCCCGAACTTACGAGAATGCATGGAATGCTTCCGTGACGGTTTGGCAAACTACCGCCGCCAGGACTGGGATAAGGCCGACGAATGCTTCAACGCAGCGTTGGCCGCGAACCCCGGCGATAACCTGTCGAAGACGTATCTGAAGCGAGTCAATCTGATGCGAGAGAACCCGCCCGGAGCCGAATGGAACGGCACCTGGGTCATGAAGTCGAAGTAAAAGAGCCTGCGACCACACGTCGCCGGATCAATGAAAGGCTAACGCAACTGGAGGAGGAAGACGTGGCTGCGGAATCAGGCCACGCGCTTTCTGCCAGACGTTAACGTCCTGGTTGCTCTCTCCTTTCCCGAAAGCGAATCAGACCGAATCGCTGAACGCTGGTTTTGCGCTCAGCCGAATCTGCCATGGAAAACCTGCTCCCTCACTCAGGCAGGTTTCCTTCGCGCTGCGTGGGTACTCCTCAGGCGGACGCATGGTGCGCTGGCAACAGCGCCGTAGCCAACTGGTCACCTTCGAGGGGGGAGTCCGAATCCTGGCCGCCGGCAGTAAATTCTCTGAGTCCTTACTGATTCTCTAAAGTTGCCTGACCCAACAGCCAGTTCAGGGAAGGGCCGACATCCACCTTCCCCTTCCTCAAATCATGCCCAGCCCCCGGCACAATCTGCAGGTGCGTCTCGCCTGCGATGAGTGCCAGCGCCGCTCGCATCTCCTCCGGAGACCCGAAATCATCCTTGTCCCCATGAACAAACGCAGCCCTGGTGGATAGCGTCGGGAAATGCGCAGTCCGCAGGCTTTCCGGCTTCGCCGGTGGATGCAGCGGATACGACAGCAACAATAGCCCGTCCACCAGACCCGGCGCCGAAGCCGCCAGCATAGTCGCCTGGCGCCCCCCATACGAGTGCCCACCCAAATAGACCGGGCCGCTTACCAACGTGCGCAACGCCTCAACAGCCGCCCGCAACCCCGCCTGATCCCCCAGCGCCCCACTCGGATGCGGAGGTCCAAACGGTCGCTTCTGCCGGAACGGCAAGTCATATCGCAGCACCGTCACACCCAGCGCTGCCACCATCTCCGCCACTGCCACCACCAACGCCGACCGGCAATTCGCCCCCGCGCCATGCGTCAAAACCATCCCCGCACCCGACGGCGAAACCGGTCGGTGCAGCAACTCGTCCAAAATCTCCATATCGCTCTCGTAGCATAATAACCTTTCGAACATGTGCCGAAGCATCAAACTCCTCCGCCGATCCGAACCCGCACTGGAGCCCGGTGAGACGGCCGCAGCAGCCCTCCAGTTCGTCCGTAAAGTCAGCGGCTACCGAGCACCCTCCAAAGCCAACCAGGCCGCCTTCAACGCTGCCGTGGAGGAAATTACCAACGCTACCGAGAAACTCCTCGCCCACCTGGCCACGCGCCCGTGACGGAGGCCAACCTCCCCTTCCGTGCGCGCTGGTTCCGTCCCGACGCCCTCCAGGCTCTTCTCCAAACGCACTTCCTCGCCGCCGAAACCCGCTACCTTGTGGAACCCGGCTCCCGCTCCGCCCCCCTCGTGAAACTCCTTCCGACGCTGGTTTTTGAAGCCGCCTCGCTCGCCCGTTTTCCACTCAGCACCTGATCCGCGATATCGTAATCATCATGAAGAAAGTCTTCCACCTCACCTCTTTCGCTTTCGGCGCGCTCGCCATGCTCGGCGTCAGCATGGTCATCCAGTCCCCGTCCAAAGCTCAGGCGCAGGCTCCCAGCCACGTCTTCGAATATCGCAAATACTATGCGCCTCCCGGCAAGCTGGAGAACCTGAAAGCCCGCTTCCGTGACCACACCATCCGCATCTTTAACCGCCACAACATGAAGAGCATCGGCTACTGGGAACCGATCGACAATAAGGACAACGCACTCATCTACATCCTGGAGCACCCCTCCGTTGCCGAAGGCAAGAAGAACTGGGCGGAATTCCAGGCCGACCCCGAATGGAAGAAAGTCGCGGCAGAATCTCAGGTAGATGGCAAGATCGTCGATCACGTCGATAGCGTTTACATGAATCCCTCCGACTTCTCTGCTATCAAATAGAGAATGAAAAGGTTGTCCCTCCTGCTGGCGGCGAGCCTCGCGCTCGCCGCCAGCGCAGATCCAAACTACGTCCAGGACCTTGCGCAATGGCGTAAAGTCCGCGAAGAAAAACTGAAGGCCCCCGACAGCTGGCTCGCCGTCGCAGGTCTTTTCTGGCTCCACGAAGGTGAGAACAAGGTCGGTTCCGACCCACTCTCTGACGTCGTTCTGCCCAAAACCGGCCCCGTCCACGCGGGCATCCTCAACCTCCACGGCAAAGTCGCCGTCTGGAAACCCACCACCGGCCCCTCGGCTACCCTGGACGAAAACTCCCAACCCCTTGCCTTCGGCGCCGTCAATCTCTTCCTCATCGTGCGTGGCCCGAAAATCGGTATCCGCATGAAGGACCCCGCCGCTGACACCCGAGTCCACTTCACCGGCCTCAAGTGGTACGACGCGAAACCCGAATGGCACTTCAAAGCCAAATGGACCGCCTACACGCCCGCCCGCACCCTCCGCGTCCCCAACGTTCTCGGCCAGGTCACTGACGAGGTTGCCCCCGGTTATGCTGAGTTTATAGTGAACGGCAAAACCTACCGCCTCGATCCCTTCATCGAAGACGACCATCTCTTCTTCATATTCAAGGACCCCACCAGTACCTCCACCACCTACGGAGCCGGCCGTTTCCTCTACACCCCGTTCGCGAAAGACGGCACGCTCGACCTCGACTTCAACAAAGCCGAAAACCCGCCCTGCGTCTTCACCGCATACGCCACCTGTCCCCTGCCACCGAAACAGAACGTTCTCCCCCTCGCCATTCCGGCGGGTGAGTTGAGGTACGGCAAGCATTGAATCTCGTTTTAGCCTCTCGGTCTCCACGTCGAGCCGAGCTCCTCTCCTCCTCTGGTATTGAATTCCAAATCCGCGTCGCCGATGTCGATGAGACTGTCATCCCTGGTGAAGCGCCTCTCGATTACGTCACCCGCCTCGCCCGCGAAAAAGCCCACGCCGTCCCCGCCTCACCCCACGAAATCGTTCTCGGTGCCGACACCACTGTCGTCATTGGCAACCAAATTCTAGGCAAGCCCGAAGACGCCGCCGACGCTATCCGCATGGTTACAGCTCTCGCAGGTCGGGAACATCAGGTCATCACCGGAGTCTGCCTGAAGCGTGGCGATAAAATTCTGGTGGATGCCGCCATCACCGCCGTCTGGTTCGCCCCCATGTCCGAAGCCGAAATCGCCTGGTACGTTGCCTCCGGCGAGCCCATGGACAAAGCCGGAGCCTACGGTATTCAGGGCCTCGCCTCACGTTTCATCCACCGCATTGACGGGTCGTACGCCAACGTCGTCGGCCTCCCCGTCCACCTCGTCTACAAACTTATGGAGCAGTTCTGACCCCCGCCGATCTCCCCCCCGATGTCTCAATAGATCCCCCGTTCCGACCCCGGCCTCCGTGGTCCAAATGGATCGCGCCCGAAACCCTGCTCGCGCAGGTTCGCAATACGGCACCCTTCCTTACCCTGCCCAAACCCGAATCCGAGCGCCTCATCAACCTGGGTGATACCCCCGACGGCTTTATCCGCATCCTGGGCAGCTGGCAGAACATCCTCCGCGAAACCCTCACGCCCGAAGAGCAGCTGCAGGACTATTTCGCGCTCTGCCTCTCCTGCCATCAGGCAACCGTCGGTAGCTTTATTCCCACCGACGTGGACGCCAAGATTCGCGGTGTCCTCTGGCGTGACACCAAAGATCCCGAAGTCCTGCGCCCCATGCTCAAACTTGCTTTCCAGGCCCAAAAATGGACCGAAGAAGGCGTCTCGCTGAAGGGCGTTCGCGGCGTCAGCGGCCACAACGGAGAGCACTGGTCGGTCATCGCCGGAGCCCTGGGCCGTTTCCTCGAATTAGGCGACACCGAAGCCGCCGAACAGGCGCAGGCCGCCATCGAAGCCGAGATCGAACGGGAAGAGCGAGTCTTCGACCAGGTTGCCGCCGAAAAAGACGCCGAACTCGATCTTCTGCGCGTCGCCATGACGCTCGCCCACAACCGCGGTGACCTGACCCAGGGTCTCGGCTTCTGGAAGAAGATCCCTGCCACCCAGCCGGTGATGGAGTACCTGCAAAATCACGGCAAATTCGAACGCGCCGTGAAGATGTACCAGGAAACGGGAATCTCCGCCGAAGGCCACCGCCACTACCCCCTGCGGTCCGTCAAACCCCTCCGCCAGTCCGCAGCCCTCTTACTCCCGCTCTGCCCCTTCCTGGACGACTGGGGAGCCCTGGTAGCCAAACTCGACGACAGCCACGAAGTCCTGGCCGCCCTCATCTCGGGCTGCCAAAAACTCGATAACCAGAACGGCTACTACCGAGCCATAGCGGGCATGATGTCGGTCTCGCAGGGAGCTTTTGATCGCGCCATCGCCAAAATCCCCAATGCCCTCCAAAGAGCCGCCCGCGGAGGGGAAATCCGCAAGCTGGCCGATGTCCCCCGCGCCTCCTTTGAAGCCATGATGAAAAAGCGTGCCCGAACCGTGCTCGCCACCTTCAAAGGCAAACGCTAAACAGCAGCAAATCCAGACTAAACGTAACCTGCATCGCGCGGGCAGCTTCCTGCTGCATGGGGCGGTAGACAGCGTGCCGGATATCCTCCACCGCCGCCTCATCCAAAGCTGCGGTTGTGGTCACGCGCCCTTGCTTTACCAGGCGAAACGCCCCCGCAAACGTCTCCACAGTCCTCTCCACCCGGTCCCGACCCACACCCCGCAACTCCACCAAATCATCCGGAGCCGGAATCGCCACCAGCAATCGCCCACCCTCCCGCAAGACCCGCCGAAATTCCGGAGCGTTCATCCGCGCCGTAATCGACATCACCAGCGAGAACGCGCCCGTTGCATAAGGCACCGCCCGGTCCGCATTCGCCACAATCCACTCCACTTGTGGGTACCGCTTTGCCGCCGCATCCACGGCCGGAATCGAGATATCCACGCCATGCGCCTCGCACCCGGTGAGCTTCTGCAAATTGCCGAGATAAGACCCATCCCCGCAGCCTGCATCCAGAACCGAATCCGCAGCCCCCACGCCCGCCATCTCCGCAATCCCCGCAAATAAGGGTTCCGTCACACCCAGGTCATGCAATCGCCGTCGCCCCGCTACCGCTGCCGGAGTGTCCCCTGGTTGCTTTGACTTCTTATCCTGAGGCTGCAGCAGATTCACATATCCCGACCGCGCCAGATCAAAAGCATGCCCCTTCGCGCAGGCAACCCGCATGCCTTCACGCACTAATCCCAGGCCGCACTCGCGCACCGGGCAAATTAACTTACTGGCCCGGATGATATTCGCGCTCCGTATGTCCCTGCAACTGCGACTTATAGAAATAAACTTCCCGCAGGTCGCCCGTGCTGTACCGCTGCGCCTGATCGTTAAAGTGCTTCGACTTCGGATCGCCGCTCTCACCGCCCGCCGTCACTGCCAGGGCCCTTACCTTCTCCCCAAACTCCACTACCGCCACAAAGCTGTTCCCGCTGATCCCATACCGCTTCTTCGTATTCGGATAAGTCGTCCATCCAAACGATGCCAGAGAGCCCCAGTCCGCCGACGTGAACCCCACCGGAATGCTCGGTCCCGCGTCGTTAAACGGATGCTGGATATCGTCGGTCAACCGCTGGAATCGATTGATCTCGCCCCACGGTGTGTTCCACTTCCCGAAATCCGCCGTCAGCTTGTCCGCCGCCGCTGCCAGAGCCTGTAGCATCACATCGCCCGCTGCCCCTTCCGCACCAGCGCGGCCAGCTTTCCGTCGAAGCTCCTCACCCCAGAACACAGCCACCGAAGTCGGCACGGAATTCACCGCCCACCGCATATCCCAGCTCCGCAAGACGCCAATCTGGGCCGCTGTTTTATCCTTCAACGCACTCCCCGCCGGCAGCGCATCCCACGCCTTCAACAACGCAGGCAAAGGCTGCTCAAACCACGGCAAATAGCTGTCGTACGCGGCGTCCAGAAGACTCTTCACGGTAAAGTCTTTCTTCGGAGCCAGCACCATCACGGCATGCCGTCCGCGAGCCGACTCCTCGCCATTCTCCACATACGCCGGAAAATCTTCCTTCTTCGGACTACTCGGCCCCGCTGCCGTCCACGGCCAGTTATTCGAGTTATACAGCCAGCCACTCGCCGGATTCAGCAAATGCGGTAACTCATTCAGCTCATGCAGACCCTTATATTCGGTCGCCGGATTGCTCCCATCCACAGTCTTCTTCCAGTCAAACGACGTATCCCGCTTCGGCACATAGTTCCCGTGGAAGTACGCGATATTCCCCTCAGCGTCCGCAAAAATCGTATTATTCGACGAGTTCGTTTTCAGCTCCATCGTCTGCCGGAACGCCTTGTAGTTATGCGCTTTGGTCCGAGTGTACGACTGTGTCAGAGCCTTCACCGGCTCCTGCATCAGCTTCACCGAAACCCACTTCCCCGCGGCCTCGCGAATCACCGGGCCATGCTGTGTCTTATAAACCGTAAACCGCCGCGTACTCATCCCGCCCGCCGACTTATACGGGATCAGTATCTCCACCGCCGTCATCGGACGCCACTCATTCCCGAACTTATAAAAATACTTGCCGTCCCGCTGCTCCACCGTCTCCAGATACTCGTCAATCACGTCCACACCGCTCGACGTATGCATCCACCCGGCCTTCTCGTTAAACCCCTGGTAAATGAAGAACTGCCCCCACGTGGAAGCCCCGTAAGCGTTCAAACCTTCCTCGCTCACCATCTGCAGTTCCGACCGGAAATAGAAACTGGTATGCGGATTAATCAGCAGCAGCGAATGCTTCCCCGCCGTGTTCGAAGGCGCTACCGCCATGCCGTTCGACCCGGTCGGCTCTTTCGGACGCGCCCGATCTTCCACCGGCTCCGGAATCGTCACAAACGCCCGCATCTTGTCATAGAATGCCTGCAACTGCGTCAGATTCACGCGCTCAATATCGCCGCCGATCGACCCCTCCGTGAAGCTCAGGGCCATCCACGGCTCAAACTTTCTTATCACCCGCGGCTTCACTTCCGGATGCTTCGCGAGGTAGTAATTCAGCCCGTCCGCCCACGCCTCCATCAGCTTCTTCAGCCACGCCGGACTCGCCGCGAACTCCTTCTTTAGCTCTGCGGGGTCAATAAACAACCTCATTCGCAGATCCTGAATCACCCTGTCCGCGCCCTCGGTCTCCGCCAGGCGGCCCAGCGCGTTCAGATAGTTCGTCTCTACGCGATTGAAGTCGTCCTCCGCCTGTGCGTAAATCGCCCCAAACACCACCTCGGCGTCCGTTTTCGCGTAGACGTGCGCGATTCCCCAGTCATCCCGAATAATTGAGACCTTTTTCGCCTCCTTCTCCAGGCGCGCAAGGTCGGAACGGGCGGCCTCAAGGCCGAGCGACGCAGCCAGTATCAGGATCAAGATCTTCATAAAGGGTTCACCGACAATTTAGCGCACTCACTCATCGGATAGATTATTGGATGCCATGAATAAGCTTCTCTTGTCCCTCGTCTTCGCCGCCGCCGGGCTGGCGCAGAACCCGACCACCTCCGGAAAGTTCGTGGTCGAACACCCCACGCTCCTCAACCTCGGCTTCGAATGGGCCATCGAAGGCGATGCCAACCGCAACGCGAGTGTCACTGTCCAGTACCGGGCCACCGGCGAATCTGCCTGGCACGAAGCCCTTCCGCTCATGCGAATCGGTGGCGAGCGCATCTTCCGCGCCCGCGAACACCTCGATTACACCGTGCCCCAGGGCTTCGCCGGCAGCATCCTCAACCTCCAGCCTGGCACCGAATACGAATGCCGGTTTCAGATGGCTGACCCCGACGGTCTGAAAGGCACTGCTACCCAAACCGTCAAGGTTAAAACCCGTACTGAGCCCCAGCCTTACGCCGGAGGCCGCCAGCTCCACGTCTATCCCCCCGACTACAAGGGTGACAAACTCGAACCCAACTTCTCCACCCTCCTCGAAGCCTATTACGGCGCAGGCCTCGGCGATTGGTCCGTCGTCTGGGAACGCCGCGCGCAGCCTGGCGACACCATCCTGCTCCACGCCGGCCTCTACAAGCCCCAGCGCCGAAATTACGTCGACCCCATGATGACCCCGTTCGATGGCTCCATGTCGCTTACCCTTAAAGGCACCAAAGAGAAGCCCATCACCATCAAAGCCGCCGGCGATGGCGAGGTGATCTTCGATGGCGACGGCAACCACAGCATGTTCGACGTGGTCGCCTCGCAGTACCACATTTTTGACAACATCACCATCCGCAACACCGATGTCGCCATCTTCGCCGGCCAGAAGGAAGTTATCGGAGCCGTCGGCCTCACCGTCAAGAACTGCCGCTTTGAAAACATCGGCTTCGGCGTCTGGACTGAATGGGCAGGCTCCAGCGACTTCTACATCGCCGATAACCTCTTCCTCGGCCGCGACGACCGCTTCCGTCTCGTCGGCTGGACCGGCCCCCTCTGGGCCAGCGCCGGGGCCTACGGCTCCCACGAGCTCACCAGCTACTACGCGGTGAAGCTCTACGGCCCCGGCCACGTCATCGCCCGCAATGCCATCGCCTACTTTCATGACGCCCTCGGCATCTCCACCTACGGCACCCCCGAGAAGGATCCAGAGCTCCAGGCCTCCTCCATCGACATCTACGGCAACGACACCCACATGTCGAATGACGATGTCCTCGAAACCGACGGCAGCGTTCACAACGTCCGCGTGTTCAACAACCGTGGCGTCAACGCGGCCCAGGGCGGCTACAGTTCTCAGCCCGTCTTCGGCGGTCCCATCTACTTTTACCGGAACATTCTGTACAACGTGCCCACCGGAGTCGCCCTGAAGTTCTCCGCCAAGCCCGCCGGCCTCTACGTCTTCCACAACACTTTCATCGCCGAACAGACCGTGAAGGACCCGTATTCCAACGCGCACTTCCGTAATAATCTCTTCCTGGGACGCGACACGCCGGAGCGGGGCATCATGGCCTGGGCCAACGCGACGGGCGACTTCTCCACCGACTACAACGGTTTCCGGCCCAACAAAGGCATCGCCGCTCAATACCAGTGGCTGGCGCCGGCGAAGGGTGCCACAGCTTACGAACCAAAACCGACAGAGTGGAAGACCTATGCCTCACTGGCTGACTTCAAAGCCGCCACGGGCCAGGAAGCCCACGGTATGGAAGTTGATTTCGACATCTTCGAAAAGCTTTCGCCCCCCAACCCGGCCAACCGCCACGCCGTTTACCACTCGGTGGACCTGAACTTCAAGCTAAAGCCCGGAAGCAAAGCCGTGGACGCCGGAGTCCGCATCCCCACCATCAACGACAACTTTGTTGGGAAAGCCCCGGACCTGGGAGCCCTCGAAGTCGGTGCACCGGAACTCAAATACGGCCCCACCTGGCTAACCTGGGCCCCGTTCTACCGGTAGCTCACCATGGTCAGACGCGATTTTCTCAAGGCGGCTCCGTTCTTCCTGTTCCGCACTCCGGCTTTCGCACAGGCGGCCCTCGCCGAGCCCCACTTCCCGTCCCGCCTTCACCAGTTCGTCTGGCGAAACTGGGAACTGGCCAACACCAGCCGCCTGGCTCAGGTGATTCGCGGAAGCCGGCAGAACGTCCTGGCCCTCGGAGCCTCCATGGGCCTCCCTGCCAAACGCTCGCTTTCTGACGACCAGCTTCGCCGCATCTACATCACCGTCATCCGCCAGAACTGGCATCTCCTCCCCGAATCCCAGCTCGTGGAGCTTCTCGGCTGGACGAAGCAGAAACTCGATTTCACGCTCAAGGAAGACGATTTCCTTGACGTGAAACTCGGTGCCAGGCCCGCCAGTCTCCAACCCGTCGTTTACGCCGAGCCCTCCGCCACGGAACGCCAACAGGCCGCCCGCATCCGCCAGACTCTGCGTAACGAACTGGGCGGTCAGCTCAATCTGAAAGGGGAAGACGCCTTCGCGTTTGTCGCCGAATATTCACGCCCCGCCAGCCCCGCGGCGCACCCTGAAACCCGCCCGGCCCTCTGGAATCCCCGCATTATCTATTCGTTCTTCGCTCTCTACGGCGACCCTCTTCTGGAGCCCGAAGCCGATCCCTTCCCGGACGAATACCTCGCCCAGCTCGCGCAGGCCGGCATCAACGGCGTCTGGATGCAGGCTCTGCTGAACAACCTTGCGCCCGCCCCGGCCTTCCCGGAATTCGGCAAGGACTGGGAGCAGCGACTGGCGCAACTGAACGTCCTCATCGCCCGCGCCCGCCGCCACGGCATCAGCATTTACCTCTACCTGAATGAGCCACGGGCCATGCCAGCCGCGTTCTTCACCGGCCGCCCGGAGATGAAGGGCTCCCGCAACAAGGACCTCTACTCCATCTGCACCAGCGTTCCAGCCGTTCACGCCTGGCTCCGCGACAGCATCGCTCACATCTGCCGCAACGCCCCGGATCTTGGCGGATTCTTCACCATCACCATGTCGGAGAACCACACCAACTGCTACTCCCACACGGGGTCGTGGAGCGCAAAGACGGGGCGTGTGCAGGATTGCCCCCGCTGCAGCCGCCTGGAAAGCTGGGAAGTGATCTCGAGCCTTCATCAGGCCATGCAGGAGGGCATTCGCGCCGCTGCCACCCAGGCCCGCCTCATCGCCTACGACTGGGGCTGGTCGCAGGAAATGCTGGACCACATCATGCCCCTGCTGCCCAAAGAGGTGGCTGTCCTCAGCATCAGCGAATGGGACCAGCCGGTGAACCGCGGCGGCGTGAAAACGAGAGTGGGCGAGTACTCCATGTCGGTCCCCGGCCCCGGCCCGCGTGCGCTCAAATCCTGGTCGAACGCCCGCGCCGCCGGTCTCTCCGCCATGGCCAAGATTCAGGCCGGCAACACGTGGGAAATCTCCGCTGTTCCCTACATTCCCGTGCCCCACCTGGTGGTGGAGCACTTCCAGGGTCTTTCCAAAGCAGGCGTCTCCGGCGTCCTCGCCTCCTGGACCTGCGGCGGTTACCCCTCACCCAATTTGGAAGTGGCCTCCGCCTGGTATTTCGACGCGCAGCCCGACCCGGTCGCCGTTCTTCAGCGAGTGGCTGAACGCCGCTACGGCGCAGCCGCCGCAGCCGGAGTGGTCGAGTCCTGGCGGCTCTTCAGCGACGCGTTCCGCGAATTCCCTTACGGCGTCCACGTCTACGTCATCCCCACCCAGCATGGCCCGGCAAATCTGCTGCGCCTGAGCCCGACCGGCCTGAAGCCAGGCATGATCCTCTTTCCCCACGACGCGCTTGCCGATTGGTGCGGTGCCTACCCTCCCCAGGTCGTCCACAGCCAGTTCTCAAAGCTGGCAGCGGGTTGGCGTCAGGGGCTGGACCAATTCCGGACAGCGATGAAGACCGCCACGCCGCAACACGCCGCGCTGGATCTGGCGATTGCCGAAACCTGCCTCCACCACTTCGAAAGCGTGGCCAATCAGGTCCGCTTCTACATGCTGCGCGGAACACCCTCCACCGCCGATACCCGGAAGGAGCTGGAAGCTCTGGTGCGCGACGAGCTGAGAATCTCCAAAGCCCAGTTCAGCCTGGTGCGAAAGCACTCTATCCTGGCCTTCGAAGGGTCAAACCACTACTACTACCGTCCACTCGATATTGCGGAGAAAATCCTCAATTGCCATTGGACGCTGGAGCAGTTGCGCCTGGCTTCCGCGTAATAATGCGGGCTGTGCCGGTACTGGAACGCCTCCACCCGGATGCACCTGTGGCGGTTCGAAGTTGGGCAGTCAGCCTTCCTGCGTGGGCCTTCGTCGAGAGGCCTCCTGACGTGGTTTTTCCCGGAACGGAGAAATGGCAGGCAGGTGAGATCGCGGCAATTTATCTGGCGGAGTACCTCCGCGCCGATCTCATCATCATTGATGAAAAGGCCGCCCGTCTCGTGGCTGCCCACCGAGGTCTGGACGTCACGGGCACTCTCGGCGTCCCTGGGGAAGCTGCAACGCGCGGACTCGTAGACCTTTCGCGGGCCATAGACCGGCTCCGGCATACAACGTTTCGATGCTCACCGGCTTTATTCCTGGCCACTTTGGACCGCTACTCTGCGCGGCCCCTTACGCCCCCGTAATCTCTTTCAACTTTGCGAAGAACTCCTTCTTCCGCTCCGTATTAATCCCCCACTGCACCGGAGGGCACTGGTACCCGTCCTTGTAGTTGTTCGCGCCTGGATCGAAATAGCCCCACGACACATACTGCGTCAGCGCCGTATGCAGATGATTCTCCGGCTCATTAAACCGGAAGTGGTCGTCCTCATTAATCAGCACCGGCATCGGCCGATACCCCTCCGCCGCCCTGGACGTCTGGATCATCTTCAGAATCCGCGAAGGATCGTCCGCGCCGTTGCCGTGCAGCAGCAAGAAATCCGACACCTTCACCACACTCGACGCCGCCGGAGTCCCGCCGCCATAGCTCGTCCCGGCCAGCAATCGCCGCGATCCCCGCTTCATCCCCTTCACCTGCGCGATCAGTTCATGAATGCGGTCGGCTTTGATAATGTCGTGGTCGTAAGCCTTGACATTGGTCTCATTCGCCACTTCTACCAGAATGTTCGTGTACCCCTCGTCCAGCAGCCAGTTCGTGGCATTCGAAACCGCCGCCTTCACCGCGGTCTCGTCCTTCAGCTTCTCGTCCTGCCCAAAGTAGAAGTACCCGACAATCGCCACCATCCCCAACTCATCGGCCCGGTCCAGAATCTTCTTCATCCGGGCAACGTAATCGGGCTTCAGACTGCCATCGGCGTTGAACCCACCCGTCACCCACGGCTGCGCCTTCGAATACCCCTCCGGACTCCCGCCCTGGAAGTTGATGGTGAACCCCAGCAGGCCGTTCTTCTTCCACTCGGGCATCGCCGCCAGGAACTCCCGCGTATTCCGCTCCGCATCCCACGCATTCGTATCTGGATACGCCCAGCGCTTCCGGGTCTCCGGGTTGGCATCGTCGAAGATCCCCTGCACCACCCGCGAATTCATCAGCAGGCCTTCAATCTTCATCCCCTGATACCGGCGGCCCCCGTAGGTGACCTTCCCGTTAATGAAGAACTGGTCGCCCCGAATCTCCACTTTGGTCTTTCGTTTAGATCGTTGTCCCGGAAGCGGGGCGGCAAGTGCCAGTGGAATCAAGGAAAGTTGGAGGAGTTTGCGACGTAGCATACAGGCTTCCATCCTACATCCGACGCGCCATCTGGCGCATGTACCCAACGTCGGAGCTGTCATTTGAAATCGTGCGCTATTTGACCCAGCGAAACGGGGATTCAACCTTCATTTTCTGGCCCATCAATTGCATTAAACTTCGCTGCAGGTATTAGTCTGAAAGGATTTGTCAACGGATGGCTTCGAACGATTGCGAGGGTAAGTGCCCGGATTGTCCAAATGGGGGCACTCATGAGAACGAAGGTAGACGCACAATTTTATCGTGGATCGCGGGTGGCGGGGCGCTGGCTTCGGTTGCAACCTTCCTCTATCCGGTTCTGAAATTCATCAATCCGCCGGCGGTGACCGAGGCGGCTGTCAATGAAGCTTCCGGAGGGAAAGTTGGCGATTTGAAGGCCAACTCCGGCAAAATTATCAAGTTCGGCAACAAGCCGGCGCTCCTCGTCAAGGTTGCGGAAGGGGAATTCAAGGCTTTCTCAGCCGTCTGCACCCACCTGAACTGCACGGTGCAGTATCGCGACACCACACGACAGATCTGGTGCGCGTGCCATAACGGCACCTACGATATGAGCGGTCGCGTAGTTGGCGGACCGCCCCCGGCTCCGCTGGAAGAATACACCGTTAACCTGCGGGGTGACGAAGTTGTCATCACGAAGAAAGCCTAAGCGACCATGACCACACGCGAATGGCTTGAAGATCGGCTGGGGCTGGCGGCAATCCGCGAAGTCGCTGGCCACAAAACCGTTCCCGTCCACTCTGCCACCCACTGGTACTACTTCGGTGGGATCACGCTGTTCCTCTTCGGCGTCCAGATGATGACGGGTATCCTGTTGCTCTTCTACTACCGCCCAACGGTAGCCGAGGGCTTCGAAAGCGTGAAGTTCATCATGACCCGCGTGGAGTTCGGCTGGCTCATCCGGTCCATCCACAGCTGGTCGGCGAATCTGATGATCTTTATGGCCTTCGTCCACATGTTCAGCGTGGTCTTCACCCACGCTTACCGGCCACCACGCGAACTGACCTGGGCCAGCGGTATCGCTTTGCTGGCGCTGTTGCTGGTCTTCGGTTTCAGCGGGTACCTTCTGCCGTGGAACCAGATCGCCTACTTCGCCACCAAGGTCGGGACGGATGTGGCGGCCAGCACGCCGCTTATCGGGCCCACTCTGGGCCGTCTGCTGCGGGGGGGCGAAGATGTCGGCGCGGCAACGCTGACGCGTTTCTTCGCTCTCCATGTCATGGTGTTGCCACTCGCCACTGTCGGACTGGTATTCCTCCACGTTCTCCTGGTCCAGAAAAATGGTATGAGCACGCCGCCGAAGCTGGATCCGAAAACGGTCCGTTCCATGCCGTTCTTCCCCAACTTCTTCCTGCGTGAACTCATGGTCTGGTACGGGGCGCTGGCCGTTCTGGGCGCGCTGGCGGCTATCTTCCCGTGGGAACTCGGCGAAAAGGCCGATCCGTTCTCGTCCGCGCCTGTCGGCATTCGACCGGAATGGTACTTCCTGGCTGAGTTCTACACGTTAAAGCTGATTCCTGGCCACGTTGGGCCGATTGAAGGGGAACTGCTCGGGCTACTGGGCTTCGCTCTGCTGGGTGCCGGATGGGCGCTGCTGCCTGTCTGGGGCGTGACCAAATCCGGTCAGGCCAGGACTCGCCTCACAACAGGCGCCGGTATCTTCCTGATCGTTTATCTGGCTGTGTTCAGTGTTTTGGGGTACTACAAATGAGACGCCTTACACTGCTGTTTGCTCTCGTGACTGCCTCGGTCTGGGCGCAGGCCCCTGCGAAACCGCAGGCTTCTACTACCCAGGCGGCGCACGCTCCGGATGACACTTGTACGCAGTGTCACTCCGCCATGGAAGGCGCCATTCAGCAGCCCGCGCTTCTTATAAAGGACGACGTCCACACTACGGCCGGCCTGAGTTGCGCCAATTGTCACGGTGGCGACGCCACCGCTGTCGAGCCCGATGTTTCCATGAGCAAGGCCAAGGGCTTTATTGGCAAGCCGAAGCGCGCCGATATCCCTGCTCTTTGCGGGAAGTGCCACAGCGACCCAGGCTACATGCGCCGTTACCGGCCGCAGCAGCGTGTGGATCAGCTGGAGCTCTACAAGACCAGTATTCACGGCAAGAAACTCGCTTCCGGCGACATGAACGCCGCCACCTGTGTCGACTGCCACAGCGTTCACAACATCCGCGCCGTGAAAGACGCGAATTCGCCCACGCATCCTCTGAACATCCCGGCCACTTGCGGCAAATGCCACTCGGACGCCGCGAAGATGAAGCAGTACGGCATCCCCACCAATCAGGTGGACGAGTACCACACCAGCGTCCACTGGAATGCCATTTCGAAGAAGGGCGATCTCTCGGCCCCGAACTGCGTTTCCTGCCACGGGAATCACGGTGCGAAACCGCCGGATGTCGAGTCGGTCTCGGCCGTCTGCGGCAGCTGCCACGTGTTGTTCGCTCAGCTCTATGAGAAGAGCGTCCACCAGCCGATTTTCGGCGGGGGTAATGGTAAGGGCGGTTGCACGGTTTGCCACAGTAACCACGCCATCCACCAGCCTTCCACGGCTATGCTGACCGGCGATAAGGCGGTCTGCACTCCGTGCCATGAAGCGGGCACTCCCGGCGGGAACGCCGCCGCTGAGTTCGCCAAGGGTCTGAACGGTCTGGATGCTGCCCTGAAAACCAGCGAAGCCACTCTGAAACAGGCCGAGTACTACGGTATGGAGGTTTCGGCCTCTCAGTTGGAATGGAACGATGGCCATGAAAGCCTCATCAAGGCTCGTCTGGCGCTGCATTCCTTCGATACTGCCAAGGTGAAGAAGGAAGTGGACATCGGCCTGGCCATCGCCGCCAGGACGAAGGCTGCCGCCGAAGATGCGCTGCGCGAGAAGGATCAGCGACGGAAGGGGCTGGCACTCTCGGCCTTATTTATCGCGATCACGGTGGCTGCCATCGCCCTGGTGATTCGGAGGCTGGAACGCACAGCCTAATCGCGATACCATTGCTTTCATGAAACGGAACGTTCCCGTGCTGCTGGCCGCCATTGCCTTTACCGCTTTGGCGGCCTTCGCTGCGTCTACCCCCTCGAAATCTCTGCTGATCCTGTCGAAGGGAGAGCTCACGCTCGCAATCGTCGACCCCGTCTCGCTCAAGGTTCTGGCGTCCATGCCTTCGGGGCCCGACCCTCATGAAGTGGTCGCCTCTTCCGACGGCAAATTCGCCTACATCTCCAACTACGGGTCAGGGCAGTACAACACCATTACGGTGGTGGACCTCATCGCCCAGAAGACGCTGGAAGCCGTTGATCTCGGTGGCCTGCGCGGCCCCCATGGCTTGATGTACTCGGGCGGCAAAGTCTGGTTCACTGCCGAGCCGAACAAAGCTGTTGGCACCCTCGACGGCGTTACCCGTAAAGTCGATTGGGTTCTGGGAACGGGCCAGGACCGGACCCATATGGTCTGGGTGGCCAGTGACCAGAAGACGTTCTACACGACGAACGTCAATGCCGCAACGGTTTCCATTATTGAGCGCGCGGCTCCGGCAGCGGGCCGTGGTGGTCGGGGGCCGGGACGAGGCTCGCCGCAGGGTGAATGGTCGCAAACCGTGGTTCCGGTGGGCAAGGGCGCCGAGGGCTTCGATGTCTCGCCAGACGGCAAGGAACTCTGGACGGCCGACGCCGCTGATGGCACGGTCACCGTGATCGACCTCGCTTCGAAGAAGGTGGTGAAGACCATCGCCGCCGACGTGAAAGGCGCGAATCGCCTGAAGTTCACTCCGGACGGCAAGAAGGTCTTCGTTTCCACGCTGAGCGGCCCAAACGCCACCGTAATTGACCCCGCGACGCGGGCGGTCGTCAAAACCAT
This sequence comes from uncultured Acidobacteriia bacterium, assembly GCA_903929755.1. Lineage (GTDB taxonomy): Bacteria > Acidobacteriota > Terriglobia > Bryobacterales > Bryobacteraceae > BOG-234. Next base: position 33,792 of record CAIYVZ010000043.1, on the reverse strand, counting down.
CGCCATCGGCAAGGGCGCGGCGGGGATTGAGATGCAGCCGGACGGCTCGCGGGTGTTTATCGCCTGCACGCCCGATAACTACGTGACGATTATTGATCTGAAGACGCTGGCAGTAACCGGACGGCTCGAAGCCGGGAAGAATCCCGACGGCATGGCCTGGTCGGAAATCCGGTAGGGCCAAAAGGCCCGCCGGGGCGTCGGTCGCTATACTTTAAGTTCATGCTTAGAGTCCGTTTTGCGCCCTCTCCGACAGGGTATTTGCACGTCGGAAGTGCCCGCACTTTCATCTTTAACTGGTTGTACGCCCGGCGTCATGGCGGCACCATGATCCTCCGGATCGACGATACCGATGTGGAGCGGAATACCGAACAGTCTCTTGATTCCATCTTTGAGGGCCTGAAGTGGCTGGACCTCGATTGGGACGAACAGTACCGGCAGTCGGAGCGCCTCGCGCTGCACCAGCAGTTCGCGGAGACGATTCTGGCGAAGGGCCTGGCTTATCGGGATTTCACTCCGGCGGTGGTTGCCGTTGAGGATGCTCCGCACGGGGCTTCCACCTGGTTGTTTAATGCGGACCAGCGTGAGATTTCGAAGGAAGACAGCGACCGCCGGGCGGCCGCTGGCGAGCCGTTCGTGGTCCGTTATAAGGTTCCGCGGGATGTGGTGGAGCAGGTGAAGTTCACTGACTCGGTTTATGGGGAGCAGGTGAAGTCCACCGCGGATATTGAAGACTTTGCGCTGCTGCGCAGCACCGGGATTCCCACGTACCACCTGGCGAGCTGCGCCGATGACGTGGACCTGCGGATCTCGCACATCATTCGCGGCCAGGATCACCTGACGAATACGTTTAAGCATGTCCTGATCTTCAAGGCTGCCGGGTATGAGCCACCTCAGTTTGCGCATCTGCCTTTGCTGATTGCTCCGGACGGGGCCAAGCTCTCGAAGCGCAAGCATGGTCCGGTAGTGTCGGTAACCACGTATCGGGATGCCGGCTTCCTGCCTCATGCGTTCATCAACTTCCTCTGTCTGCTGGGCTGGTCTCCGAAAGACGACCGTGAGCGGATGACCCGGGAAGAGCTGAAGGCCATCTTCTCGTTCGAAGGCATTAATCGCAGCAATGCGGTCATCAATTTCTCAGAAGCGGAGCCGTTTGATGCGAAAGCTCTATGGCTGAATGCGGAGACGATCCGCACTATGCCGGTAGCGGACCTGAGCGCGGCCCTGGCGCCGGTTCTGGTGGAAGCGGGAATTGAGTGTTCGGCTGGAAAACTGGCGCATATTACGCCTTTGATTCAGGAACGGATCCGGCTTTTGAAAGACATCCTCACGGTGGGCGACTTCTTCTTCGCGAAGGAACTGGCGCCCTATGATTCGGCGGAGCTGATCCCCAAAAAAGGCGATGCGGCGATGGCGTTGAAGGCCCTGGAAAAGGCTTTGGAAGCGCTGCCTTCCATCGAGTTTTCGCATGACGGGCTGGAAGCCGGACTTCGCGCTGCCGCCGAGCAATTGGGCATCAAAGCGGGGCAAATGTTTGAGCCGATTCGGGTGGCGGTTTGCGGTCGGAAAACGGCGCCGCCGCTGTTTGGAACGCTGGAAGCTCTGGGCCGTGATGTGTGCCTGGAACGTATCGATAAGGCGATTGCGAAACTGAAATAAATGACTCCTCCTAACGCTGAAAACACCGACGCTGCGCCGCGGCCTTCGAACTTTATCCGCGACATCATCATCGAGGACGCACGCACAGGCAAGCACCAGGCCCGAGTTTTGACGCGCTTCCCGCCGGAGCCGAACGGGTATCTTCACCTGGGGCATGCCAAGTCGATCTGCCTGAACTTTGGGCTGGCGAAAGAGTTTGGCGGCGCCACGAATCTGCGCTTCGACGACACCAATCCGGAAAAGGAAGAGCAGGAGTTTGTCGATTCCATCATCGACAACGTGAAGTGGCTGGGCTTTCAGTGGAAAGAGCCGGTTTGCTTTGCTTCCGATTACTTCCAGCAGCTTTATGACTGGGCTGTCCAGCTCATCAAGTCTGGCAAGGCGTATGTGTGCGATTTGAATGCGGAGCAGATGCGGCAGCATCGCGGCACGCTGACCGAGGCAGGCAAGCACAGCCCGTATCGCGAGCGGAGCGTGGAAGAGAGCCTGGATTTGTTTGCGCGCATGAAATCGGGCGAGTTCCCCGATGGTTCGCGCACTCTGCGGGCGAAGATCGATATGGGTTCGCCGAACCTGAACATGCGGGACCCGGTTATGTACCGGATTCTGAATGCCGAGCACCACCGGACCGGGAGCGCCTGGTGCATCTACCCGATGTACGACTATGCGCACGGCCAGTCGGATTCGATTGAGGGCATTACGCACTCCATTTGCACGCTGGAGTTTGAGGATCACCGGCCTCTGTATGACTGGTTTGTGCAGCAGTTGGGGATCTTTGCGCCTCGCCAGATTGAGTTTGACCGGCTGAACCTGACGTACACGCTGCTCAGCAAGCGGAAGCTGCTGCAGTTGGTGACGGAAGGCCATGTGAACGGCTGGGACGACCCCCGGATGCCGACGCTGTCTGGCATTCGGCGGCGCGGCTATACGCCGGAAGCTTTGCGGAATTTCTGTGCGAATATCGGCGTTTCCAAGACCAACGGGACCATTGAACTGGGCCTGCTGGAGCACTATGTCCGGGAAGACTTGAACAAGCGCGCTTCGCGGTACATGGCGGTTCTGAAGCCTTTGAAGGTGGTGATTGAAAACTACCCCGAGGGCGAGACGGAGTGGCTGGACGCGGTGAATAATCCGGAGGATGAGTCCGCCGGAACGCGCAAAGTTCCGTTCTCGAAGGTCCTGTACATTGAGCAGGACGACTTCAAGGAAGATCCGCCGAAGCAGTTTTTCCGTTTGTCGCCGGGCAGGGAAGTGCGGCTGCGCTGGGGCTTCTACATTGTTTGCCAGAGTGTGGTGAAGGATGAGGCCGGCAACGTTGTGGAACTGCGCTGCACGTATGATCCGCTCACGCGCGGGGGCGGGTCTCCCGATGGCCGTAAGGTGAAGGCGACCATCCACTGGGTGTCGGCTGAACATGCGGTGAATGCAGAGGTTCGGGTTTACAGCACGCTGTTTGCGAAGGAGAATCCGAATGAGGTTGAGGCAGGCAAGGAATTCCTTTCGAACATCAATCCGGCGTCTTTGGAAGTGCTGACCGACTGCAAGGTAGAGCCTGCGCTGGGGACTCTGCCGGTGGAGGATCGGGTACAGTTTGAGCGCCTGGGATACTTCTGCGTCGATAAAGATTCGGCTCCCGGTAAGCCGGTTTATAACCGGACGGTGGCGTTGCGTGATGCCTGGGCCAAGATAGAAAAGCGCAGTTCTGACACTAAAGAAAAGGGCAAGTAAGTGAATATTCTCGGAATCGGTGGAATCCGCAGCCAGGCCGCTGCGGTTCTGATTTCGAAAGGCCGGATTGTGGCTGCGGTGGAGCAGGCGAAGCTGACGCGTGACGCGGAGCCGGTGGATCTGCCGTTTGAGGCCATTGCCGAGTGTCTGGCGATGGGGAAGCTGACACCCGGGGATATTGATTTTGTGGCGCTGGCGCGGCCCCTGCCGCCGGGGTCGGACATTCCGCTGGCTTTGGCGAAGTACCAGAAGGCCCGGGTGGTGTCGATTGATCACCATGAGGCGCATGCGGCGTCGGCATATTATGCGTCGCCGTTTGAGCGGGCTACCGTGATTACTCTCGATGGCGAGGGCGATCTGCGTTGCGGCGCCACGTGGCGGGGCGAAGGCAATGCGCTGGAACTACAGCGCGAGTTCCTGTATCCGGATTCGATTGGCGATTTGTATGCCCGCGTGACCCACTTGCTGGGAATGCGGCGTCGTTCCGAAGAGCATCGGGTACAGTGGCTCTCGGCGCTGGGCGAACCGCGGTTTCAAGCGGTTTTCGACGGCATCATCTCCGGGCATAACTTTGACCAGGAGTATTTCGAGGGACACGGGTTCAGTTCGAAGTTCTTCTCTGCCATCGGGTTCGCCAATATGCGGACGGGCGACCGGGTGCATTACGCGGCCAGTATCCAGAAGACTCTGGAAGATTACGTGATGCGGCTGGCCGAAGGCGCGGAAAACGTCTGCCTTGCGGGGGGCGTGGCGTGGAACGCTCTGCTGGTGGCCGCACTGGAGAATTCGGGCCGCTTCCAGGGCGTGTTCGCGCAGCCTGCGGCCGGTAATGCGGGAACGGCGCTGGGGGCCGCTTTGTACGTCTGGCACCATGTTCTGGGCTACGCGGACCGGCTGGACGCGGGCGGGTATGCGCTGGGTCCGGCATTCTCGGCGTCTGAGATCAAGATGGTGTTCGAGAACTGCAAGCTGCGGTTCCGGTTGCTGCCGACCGTGCCGGAAGTGACGGGCGCGGCGGTGGAGCAGTTGCGTAACAATCGCATCGTGGCGTGGATGCAGGGGCGGATGGAGTTTGGCCCCAGGGCGCTGGGGAACCGGAGCATTCTGGCGTCGCCGCACGACCCGTATTCCACAGAAAACCTGAACACGTTCATTAAACACCGGGAGGTTTCGCGGAAGTTCGCGGCGTCGGTGCCGGTAGAGCTTGCCGGGGAGTACTTTGAGACCGGCGCGAATGCCCGGCATCTGGCGACGGTGGGCACGGTTCGGGCTCCGTATCGGGAGCAGTTCCGGGGCGCAATTCTGGCGCAGGACCTGGTCCGCGTGCATACGGTTTCCAAAGACGACAATCCTCTTTACTGGCAGTTATTGCACGCGTTTGGCGAGGCTACGGGCCTGCCGGTGCTCTACAATACGTCGTTCAATCTGTTTGGGGAGCAGATGGTTTGCTCACCCCGGGACGCGGTCCGGAGCTTCTATTCATCCGGGATTGACGCCCTGGTAGCGGGCAATTTCCTGCTGGAAAAGTAAGCCGCTGGTGGCAGTGCTCCTGGTCTTTCAGGGCTGAGGAGCTGTGTCCGCAGGATTGAGAAATAACAGCCCGGGGATGCAGGCTAACGCTTTGCCTGCTGTAAGCTCTTGATTTGACTGGGAAGATTTGGAGTTTTTGGGCCCCGGACGTTTTCCTGCACCTCGCCGGCGTGCCACGACGGTTTGGAGAGAGCTTGAAAGGCATGAGGGTCCGTTGGTGTTTGTGGGTGTCGCTGGTGGTGGTATTCGGGCTCGGGTGGTATGTGGCCCTGAGTAATTTATCGGATACTGTGGAGTGGGTCCGGCGGGCTGCGGCGCCGGTGGGGCGGAAGGCGTTTGTGCCTCCTGCTCCTCCTGTGGTAGCTCCGAAAGCGGCAGTGGCTCCTGTTGCGCCTCCGGAGATTCCGGCTGAGTCGGTGACTCCTTTGAAGGTTCCGGTGATACCGGGCGTGGGGGCGCTGCCCCCGGCGCGGCGGCAATGAAGGTTGAATTTCGGCGGGCGGAGGTTTCGAGTGGGCAACAAAAGGCCGCTCTGTTCGGATTCTCGATTGTTCCTGCGGTCAGACTCCCGGATCTCCGCGTGATTTATTTCTGACAAAGTTGTCAGCGTGGGCTTGACTCCGGGTGATGGCCGCGATAGCATTCCGCCACCTGTTCCACCAGGGGAGGTCCATTATGCGTTCAATTATCTTTGCCGCGATGAGTCTGCTCGCGGTTACAGCGCTCGTCCAGGCTCAGGGACTGAGCACGATCAGCGGAAGCGTTACCGATCCTTCGGGGGCCAACGTTCCCGGCGCGAGGATTGTCGCTACGGAGGTGGATACGAGTTTAACCCGGGAAACGGCCAGCAGCCCGGATGGCTTTTACACGCTCACCGGCCTGCGGCCCACGCGCTATAACCTCTCAGCGTCCGCGGCCGGTTTCCGCCAGGTTTCGCAAACGGGCCTGCTTCTTGCCGCCAACGACACCATCACCATCAATCTGAAGCTCGAAGTGGGCACCGCCTCGGAAACGGTCAACGTGGAGGCCAACGCGGTTCAGGTTGATACGACATCCTCCACCATCCGCCAGGTAGTGGATTCGGCTCGCATGATCGAGTTGCCGCTCAATGGGCGAAATGCGGCTCAGTTGACGACTCTGGTTGCCGGAGCGGTGAACGCGCCATCGAATAACGCCGACCAGGGAGCGACCAAGACCTTTCCCGGGGCCGTCACCGTGTCGGTGAACGGGGGGCGGCAGAACAACATTGCCTTCAATCTGGACGGAGTACACAGCCAGGATATCTTCAGCAATGTGAACCAGCCGCTGCCGATGCCCGACGCGCTGCAGGAGTTCAGCTTCCAGACCAGCAACTTCAGCGCGGAATACGGCCAAAATTCGTCGGGGGTGGTCAACGTGGTCACCAAATCCGGAACCAATACCCTGCATGGCAACGCATTTGGCTTCGTCCGGAACGCCGTGTTCAACGCCCGCAATTTCTTCAGTCCCACGCTCGACCAGTTGAAGCGCAACCAATATGGCGGAACCGTCGGGGGGGCGATCCTGAAAGATCGGCTGTTCTTCTTCGGCGGGTATCAGGGGACGAAGATTCGCAACACGCGCGGCGGTTTGACCGCATATGTGCCGACAGCGGCGGATCTCAGCGGCGATTTCTCCGCGTTTCTGAATGGCGCCGATCCGACCAACCCCCTGCGCCGCGCCGTGGCGATCAAGGATCCGACCACCAACCAGCCGTTTGCAGGTAACCGGATTCCGGTCAGCCGGTTCGATCCGGCGGCCCTGGCGATGGTGAAGTATCTTCCCCCTGCGACCCTGACGAACGGCTACGCGATCTACAGCGCGCCGGTGATCCAGGACTTCAACGAATTCCTTATCCGGACCGACTACAGCATTTCAGGCGACGACCGGCTCAACTTTCGGTTTAACAAGAGCTACTACCTGCAGCCAGGCATCCTCGCGAACAACAACCTTCTGACGTACTCCGATAAGACACCCGACAACTCCCTCAACACAGCTAGTCAGGAAACTCACATCTTTGGCCCGAACGCGATCAATGACTTCCGGTTCGGCGTGACGCGCGAGACGACGAGCCGCCATCCCCCGACGAACACTCCGAATATGACGGACTTCGGCGTGAAGAACCTCTATCAGACTCCCAGCAAGGCCATCGAATCGTTCGGCGTTTCGGGATTCTTCAGTTTCGGCGCCTTCGCGGACGCGGTGTTCGCGCGCAGCACATTCGACTGGTACGACACGCTGCGCCTGGTGAAGGGACGCCACTCGATCGCTGTCGGGGGCGCATTCGAGCGGGCCCGTTTCAATCACAATAACCTGCTGTTCCAGAACGGGACCTACAGCTTCACCGGAGACATTACGGGCGTTGCCATCGCCGACTTCGAACTGGGACGCCTGCGGACGTTCACCCAGGGGTGGGGGTCGTTCCAGCGGAACCGGAACCTGCTCTTCTCTCTGTTCGTGCAGGATACCTTCCGGGTCTCAAACCGGCTTACCCTCAACTACGGCGTCCGGTGGGAGCCGTCATTCCCGTGGCATGATATCTACCCCCAGGCGCAGGCCTTCGATCCCGCTCTGTATGCCAAGGGAGTCCGTTCGAAGGTCTACACGAATGCGTATCCGGGTGAAATCTTCACGGGCGACGATGGCTTCCCCACAGATGGACGCTCCACCTCCTGGAACAATTTCGCGCCGCGCCTGGGTTTCGCTTACGATGCCACGGGCGACGGTAAAACGAGTCTGCGCGGTGGCGGCGGGGTCTTCTACAACTCCCGGGTGCCGGCGTTTTCCAACGATAGCCAGGTGCAGAGTTCGCCGTTCAGTCCCACCGTTTCGCTCACCAACCCAATCGGCCCGTTCAGTAATCCGTATCAGGGAGTGAACAATCCTTTCCCGCTTAGTTTTCCCGTCCCGCATGACTTCGTGTTCCCGACACCGGTCCGGGTCTATTCGTGGGATACGTCGCACTACAAACTACAGACGCCCACGGTCTACAACTGGAATCTGACGGCGGAGCGGCAGATCCGGCCCGACTGGCTGGTGCGAGTTGCCTACGTCGGGTCCCGCACCAATCACCTGATGGAAAACATCCAGCTGAATCCGGCTGCTTATATTCCGGGCAGCGCGCTGTCCACCGATGCGCGCCGTCCTTATCAGCCGTATACAAGCATTATTCAGGGGAGCGGATCGGGGAACTCGTTCTACAATTCACTGCAACTGGGCGTTGAAAAGCGGCTCTCGCACGGCTTCACCGTGCTGGGCAATTACACCTGGTCGAAGAGTATCGACAATGTTCCGTTCGGGGCGGACGTTACCTCGCCGATGCTGAACGCGGGCTTCACCATGTCGCCCTACATCCCCGGGTTCAAGCGGCTCGATACCGGGCCTTCGGACTTTGACCTCCGGCAGGTGCTGGTGGTTTCGTACGTCTGGCGGCTGCCGGCCCTGAAGGCGTCGAAACTCCTGGTTCGGAATGTTCTCGGCGGATGGGAGGTTTCGGGAATCACCAGCTACCAGACGGGCTTCCCAATGACGCTGTTTGCCGGCACCGACCGCTCGCAGACGGGCATTGGCGCCGACCACGCGGATTACAACGGAGGCCCGGTTTACGTCTCGGGAGCCTGCGCCAACCTGGCGCCATGCGTCAATTACCTCGTGCCGGGGTCCTTTGCGGCTCCCGCCCTGGGGAATTATGGTAATTTGGCGAAGGGGACGCTGCGCGGCCCCCGACTGCTAAACACGGACATGGGGGCCTTCAAGAACTTCCCGTTTTGGGAACACTGGAATGTTCAGTTCCGCGCGGAGTTTTTCAACGTGTTCAATAAAGCCAACTTCAGCAACCCTGGCACTGCGATCAACTCCGGCACGTTTGGCCTGATCACCAGTGCCCGCGACCCCCGGGTAGGCCAACTGGCGCTGAAGGTACAGTTCTGAGTGGCAAGTTTGGAGGAAACGGAATGGCGATCAAAATAAATTGCACCCTGTCGGCGATGCTGGTGGTTCTGGCAGGTGCGCCATTGATGGCGCAGGCGGGCCCGGAGATTACGTTCTCGAAGGACATCGCGCCCATTCTGCAGCGCGCCTGCCAGAACTGCCACCGGCCGAACAATATTGCGCCCATGTCGCTGCTCACTTACAAGGAGGTTCGTCCGTGGGCGCGGGCCATCCAGGAGAAGGTCGCGGCCCGCAGCATGCCGCCCTGGTTCGTCGATAAACACGTGGGGATCAGGGAATTTAAGGATGATCCTTCCTTGAGCGACGACGAAATCAAGCTGATTTCGAAATGGGCCGACGGCGGCGCGCGCGAGGGGAATGCCGCCGACATGCCCGCGCCCCGCAAGTTCGACGACACCGGCCAATGGCACATCGGCCAGCCGGATCTGGTGATCCAGTCGCCCGTGGCATTTACCGTGAAGGCCAAAGGTACCGACTGGTGGGGCAATCTGGTGGCGGAAACCGGCCTCAGCGAAGACCGCTATATTAAGGCGGTTGAAACCAAGCCTTCGCCGAAAGGCGGAGCGCGCGTGCTGCACCACTCCGTCCAGACGCTGCTGGATGAAGAAGGCAACCCGGACGGCGGCACGCTGAACGAGTACGCAGTAGGGAAAAACGGCGATTATTTCCCGGAAGGTTCCGGCAAGCTGATGCGGGTGGGCTCGAAGTTGCAGTTCAATGTCCACTACCATTCGGTCGGTGAGGAGATCACCGACCAGGCCAGCCTGGGCGTCGTATTTTATCCGAAAGGCTACGTCCCGAAGCATGTTGTGAGAACCGTGCAGGTAGCTGCTACGGACCTGGATATTCCCGCCGGTGAGGAGAATGCCCGATCCGATGCCTATTACAAATTCGAGAAGGCCACCAAGGTGACCGGTTTCATGCCGCATATGCACAATCGCGGGAAAGCGGAGTGCATCGAAGCGATCTTCCCGGATATGAGAGTGGAGCCGCTCAATTGCGTCAGCAAGTTTAATTTCGGCTGGCAGATTGTCTACAACTACACCGATGAGTCGGCGCCTCTGATGCCGGCGGGCACCATTCTGCATGTGATCAACTGGCACGACAATTCTGTGCGAAACGAGTGGAATCCCGATGCCCGAAACTGGGTGGGTTACGGGGAACGAACGAACGACGAAATGTCGAAGGCGTGGGTGAACTTTTACTACATGACGGATGAGGAATACAAAGCCGAGATGGACACGCGTAACGCCAAAAAGCGCTCTTTGACGGGTAGGCGGTAACTGGTAATTCGCATGAAGACTCTTTGCACGTTGCTGGCTTTCGGCCTGCTCGCGAATGTTGCCGCGCCGGGCCAGCAGATCCGTTACACCTCCGGGCAGGGCGTGGTTCCGGTGTATGAGGGATGGGAGAAGAATCCGGACGGGAGCTTCAACATGGTATTCGGTTATTTCAACCGCAACTATGAAGAAGAGGTGGACGTTCCGATCGGGCCGGACAATAAGCTCGAGCCAGGCTCCGCCGATCAGGGTCAGCCGGCCCATTTCTATACGCGCCGGCAGGAGTTTGTCTTCAAGGTGAAGGTGCCCGCGAACTGGGGTGAAAAGGAGGTCGTCTGGACCCTGAACTTCCGGGGCAAGGCCGAGAAGGCCTATGGCACGCTGGTTCCTCTGTATGAACTGGGGAACCTGATCTATCTGGAAAACCGCAAAGGCGCGGGCGCCCTGACCTATCCCGAAGAGCCGAATACCGCGCCGACGATCGAGATGGTGGGCTCGGCGCGCCGGACAGTCGCCCCCGGCGAGCCGCTGACGCTGTCGGTAGACGTGGTCGACGACGGCTATCCGAAGCCGATTGTGCGCAAGACTCCGCCGAACCCGAACCGGCCCGCGGGAGGCGATTTTGTGCGGCAGGCAAGCCCGGCCACTCAGGCGGTGGTGAAACTCGATCCGGGCGTGCGCCTGGGCGTCACGTGGGTAGTTTACCGGGGCGCGGCGGAGGGCGTTACCTTCGACCCGATGCGGTCGGCGGTGGTGAAGAATGCGGCGGCAGGCGCGCCCGCGGCTGAAGGGCCGCTGAAGGGCCGAGCCACTACGACAGTTACTTTCGGTAAGGCCGGGGAGTATGTGCTGCGGGCTTATGCGGACGACGGGGTTTTGACTGCGCAGCAGGATATCGTCGTGACAGTGCGGTAGGGTGCGGTCTGCCCGCCACTGCGTTCTTGCGTTGCCTGGAGCGAGGGCGCCACCGCTCATGTGACGAACCAGTCGAAATACGCTGTCGCATCGACATCATAATAAGATTGACCTCATGAGGAAGATTACGCGCACGCTGACCACTACCCCCAACATTGGCGGCCGCCAGACTCTCCGGGGGACGCGGTACGGATTGCTGGCGACGATTACGCTGCTGGCAATGGTGCCAGGACAGGCGGCTGGCCAGACCTTGCCCGGTTCGAAAACGAAGAACCCTTTTCCGGAGCCGATCCATGCGTCCGAGGATGTGATCCACGTCAAAGTCGCGGAATTTGCCACCATCCCGCAAGTTGGGCAGGAAGCGCCCAGGCTCAATCTGCTGGTGGACGAGCCAGGCACGAAGCGGTTGTTCGTACACGCGATGCAGGGGCCGATTTTTTCCATCAGCTATGACGGCAGGTCCGTTGCCGAGTATCTGGATGTGAACGCGGAAAAGTGGGGAGTGCAGGTGCAGTTCTCCAGTCACGACCGCGGGTTCCAGAGCTTTGCCTTTCACCCGGAGTTCAATGCGCGGGGCAAGCGGGGCTACGGGAAATTCTACACCTACACAGACACAGCGAATTTCGCGGGTAAGGTCGATTTTATGCCGAACGGCCCGGGACATTCGCATGACACGGTGTTACTGGAATGGACGGCTAAGAATCCGGCGGAGGCTACTTACGACGGCGGCCCGCCGCGCCAGGTTTTCCGGACGAGAAAGGCGTTCCAGATTCACAACGGGGGGCAGATTGCTTTCAATCCTCTGGCAAAGCCGGGAAGCGCGGATTACGGGCTGCTTTATGTCGGCGTGGCGGACGGAGGGAACGGCGGGGACCCTTTCAAGCACGCGCAGAATCTGGCGTTTGCGTTCGGAAAGATTCTGCGGATTGATCCGTTGGGAACTAACAGCGCCAACGGGCAGTACGGAATTCCGTCAACCAATCCTTTTGTGAAGAACGTGAAGCCGGGGACGCTGGGGGAGATTTATGCATACGGCTGCCGGAATCCGCAGCGCTTCTCGTGGGACCCGAAGAACGGCAACATGTTCATGGCCGACATCGGGCAGGAGGTGGTGGAGAAGGTGACGCTGGTGAAGGCGGGCGCGAATCTCGGCTGGAATATCTGGGAGGGAAGCTTTACCTACGGTCCGGGCGCGGTTGGGGTGGAGAATCGTGCCGGTGACAAGGAAGTGACGTACCCGATTATCGAGTACGACCACACGGATCCGATTCTGCAGCGGCTTGCGGCGGTGACGGGCGTGTTTGCTTATCGGGACAAGGCGATTCCGCAGCTGACGAATAAGCTGATCTTTGGAGATAACCCCAGCGGCGAGATTTTCTACGTGGATGCCGATAACCTCCCGAAGGGCGGACAGGATTCCATTCGCCGGGTGTTGTTCGACGACAAGGGGACAACCAGGACGGTGCTGCAGTTGATTCAGGAGAAGATGCAGTCGCAGGGGAAGACGCCGCCGACGAGGGTGGATCTGCGGATCAATTTGGGGCAGCAGGGGAAGATTTTCATCATGAATAAATTTGACGGGGTGATTCGGGTGATGCTGCCCTGATTCGTAGTTAGATGCCGAGAGCTTCTCGCAGCGCCTGCTTCATTACCTCGACAGGTGGGTCTTGGCCGGTCCACAGCTGGAAACCGATCACGCCCTGATATACCAGCATGGAAAGACCGTCGAGCACCGCCAGGCCGCGGCGGCGCGCGGCGGCCAGAAGGCGGGTTTCCGGCGGATTGAAAACGGCGTCGCAGACCAACAACTCCGGTTGCGCGGCGGAAAGATCAACAGGCGGCATCGCATCCACGTCCGGGTACAGGCCGATGGAGGTTGCATTCACCAGCAGACCGGCATCCTCAGGGACTTGATAGATCCCCGTCCACGGCTGCCAGCGAATCGAACACCCGGTCTTCGCGGCGAGGTCGTCGACCATCGCTTTTGCGCGCTCCGGGGACCGGTTCACCACCAGAATGTCCTCCGTTCCCGCCAGCGCCAATTCGGTGACGATCGCGCGGGCCGCGCCTCCCGCGCCGAGCACAACTGCCCTCTTGCCCTTAGGGTCCACCCTGGCATCGGCGCGCACACCCCGCAGGAAGCCCTTTCCGTCGGTATTCATCCCGATCAGCCGGTCGCCCTGGCGGCACACTGTATTCACGGCACCGATCAACGCGGCATCGGGCGCGATCTCATCCAGATGTTGAAGGACAGCCACCTTGTGCGGGATGGTTAGATTCAAGCCCCGCATCCCAAAGGCGCGGACTCCGATGATCGCATTAGCCAGTTGGTCGGGTGCGACTTCGATGGTGAGATAGCGCCAGTCGAGGCCGAGGGCGCGAAAGGCGGCCTCCTGCATGACTCCGGTAGGATTCTCGGCGACTGGCTGGCCAAGGCAGGCGACGAGCTCAGCTTTGAAGTTTTGGGGCATAGTGCCTATTTTCCCGCCCTGCAGAATGTCTCCAGCGAGATCCGGATTCCTTCTTCCAGCGAAGTCTGCGGTACGCCCGGAAACGCGGTCTGAATTGCGCTGTCGTCCAGATCGCAAACGAAGATCGTCGGAGCCGCATCCGGGGCGATCCCCAGATCCACCGCGCCGAGCATGCCGAGGCTGGCCGCGACTTCACGTACCAGCCCAAGAAACGCGGCAACCTCTACCGTTTTGCCCCGGATGTTGAACGCGCCGAAGCCTTCAAAGGAGTCGAGTGCGCAGGCTGCGAAATGCGCGCCGACGTCGCCGACGTAGTGGTAATTCTCTCGCCCGCAATAGGGCATGCGGAAGGGGATTACGGTTCCTGTCGCGTGACCCTGCGCGACAGCTTTCATGGCCATGGTCGCCGCAGCCGTTCTTCCTCTCTCTCGCCCTTTGCCATACGTCGTGTTCAGTCGAAGGCACACGGTGGGAACCCCGGTCTTTTCCTGAAACTGACGCGCCAGGTGCTCGGCAGCCAGCTTCCAGACGCCATAGAGATTGGGCGGAGCTTGCCTGTCTTCTTCTCCCACCGTCTTGCCCGGATAGAGCGCGCGCGGACCGTAGACCGCCGCCGAGCTGGCAAAAACAAAGCGCTCCAGCCGATCGCCCAGCCCGGCTGCGGCGTTCAGCAGATGCAGCACGCCGCCAAGATTCACTTCCATGCCTCGGACCGGGTCCGCGTCGCAATCCGGCGATTGGAGGGCGCTTAGATGAATGATTCGCGTTGGCTGATGAGCTTGAAGCAGTTGCCGCGTTTGGATGGCATCGGAGACGTCACACTGAACCAGTTTGATACGCGGGTCCAGATATTCGGGGAACCAGAGCCCCAGCAACCCTGGGGACCCGGAGCGTGTGGCAATCACCACTTCATCCACATCGCGCGACAGGAGAACATGCGTGGTGGCGGCGCCGATGCAACCGGTTCCGCCGGTGAGAAGGACTTTGTTCATATGAAAAAAACTCGCTCGGCCGATTTGCGGAGGAGCCAATCGCGATCTTCGCGCGACAGGAAATCCAGACGGTCCCGCACTAATTCGAGGGAACCGGGATAGGTGTGCGGAGCCTCCACCTGAAACGGCGAATCGGACGCCCACATCAGCCGCTGCGGACCGTACGCGTCATACAGGGCACGGATGGCCGGGCTCAGATCGGTGTAAGGGTACTGTTTCTTCCCGAGCGCATAGAATGCCGATATCTTGATGTGGATACTGCGATGGCGGGCCAGGGCGCAGAGTGCGCGCACATCCGCCTGCCGAATTTCGCCGTCGGCTCCGAGCCGCGCCATGTGATCGATGACCACGGGAGTCTCCGGAAACTTTGCGCACATCCTGTCGATGGATCCGAACGAGTCGGCTCCAATGAGAGGACACATCGCGATTTGTTGTTCAGCGCCGCACCGCCACATCGCCTGCATGCCCGCCGAATCGAGCCAGGCAGCTTTCTCCGGGCCCGGGAAGATTCGGTAGCCCCGGATACCCAGGGCCTTCAGCCGGATCATTTCGCTGCGGACTCCGGGCGCGTGATGGTCCAAAATGCCGACTCCCGAGAATACGGCGGGATAGCGTTTCAGGGCGTCCAGCAGGTATGCGTTATCGGTCCCGTAGAAGCTCATCTGGATGAGGACAATGCGGGTTACGCCGTTGGGCCGGGCAATTGCCAGTAACTGCTCGGGCGTAAAGCTGTCGGGCTTGTACTGCGGTCCGGCGTATTGCCGGTCATGAGGGAATCGCGCAGTGTCGGGCGTCCAAACATGCACGTGCGCGTCAATGTACCCGGGAGCGTTCTCCTGGGTTGCGGCGCTTTGCCCGGCTGCGGCGCTGGCCGTCGCGGCCAGTCCGGCCAGGACTACTCTTCGGGTGATTTGCTGCACCCGTCAATTCTAATGCAGTTGGCCTGGGATCGACAGTGGTACGGCAAAATGATATCGTACAGAGCATGTGTACAGCGTCCGGTCGGCTGTGGCCGGTTATTGGTGGTCTGCTCCTGTGTTCGCCATTTGTTTCGCTGGCCCAGACCTCCGGCGTTGAGTATTTCGAGGCAAAAGTGCGCCCCGTTTTCGTGGCTAAGTGCCAGGGCTGCCATAGCTCCACACCGCGAATGGCAGGCCTCGATCTGAGTTCTGCGGAAGGCTTTCTAAAGGGCGCGGACAGCGGACTTTTGGTGGATACCGCGAAGCCCGCTGAAAGCCGCCTGCTGCGCGCCGTCGGGTATGAAAGCTCTATCAAAATGCCGCCCGGCAGCAAGCTCAAAGACGACGAGCTCGCCGCGATTCGGGAATGGGTCGGGATGGGTGCACCGCTACCAGCTGACAAGGCGGGCACCGCTAAAGTTTCCGCTGCCAAACCGGTCGCCGATCTGACGGAGCAGCGGAAATTCTGGTCTTTCCAGCCGATTCGTAAATTGCCGCCGCCAGCCGTCCGGGACCGGGGCTGGGCGAAGAACCCGATCGATGCCTTCGTCCTTGCCCGGCTGGAAGAGAAGGGCCTGAAACCCGCGCCTCCTGCCGACAAGCTGACCCTGCTCCGCCGCGCTACGTTCGACCTCACCGGACTGCCTCCTGCGGAGTCTGAAATCCGGGAGTTTTTGGCCGACACTTCGCCGCAGGCGTTCGAGCGAGTGGTGAACCGTCTTCTCAATTCGCCGCGCTATGGAGAGCGCTGGGGAAGACACTGGATGGATGTGGCGCGCTATGCGGATTCCACCGGCGCCGATGAGGATCACCGTTACCCTTATGCGTGGCGTTACCGGGACTATGTTATCGAGTCCTTCAACAGCGATATTCCCTATGACCAGTTTGTGCGCGAGCAGATTGCCGGCGATCTGTTGCCGGCGGAAAAACCGGGCGACGTGAACGTCCGTGGCCTGGTGGCGACCGGCTTTCTGGCCCTCGGCCCCAAGCTGATTGCGGAGCAGGACAAAGTCAAGATGTTCTATGACATCGTCGATGAACAGATCGATGTGACGTCTCGCGCTTTCCTGGGGCTCACGGTAGCTTGCGCACGGTGCCACGATCATAAGTTTGACCCGATTTCGACGAAAGACTACTACAGCCTGGCTTCGATTTTTGCGAGTTCGAAACAACTTGCGAAGATCGAGGGAGTTGTCTCGGAGCTGTATTTCGCCCCGCTGGTGCCGAAGGCTTTGGCAGATAAGTACGAAGCGCACCAGGCGAGTATTAAAGACAAACAGAAAGAGATCAACGATCTTCTGGCAGAGGAAGGCGCGAGGTACCGCGACTCTCTGGCGCCGCACCTGGCCGACTATATGCTGGCCGCGATTCGCGTTTATCGCGACAGTGAGACAGCCGCGCAAGCTGCCGCGGCGGCGCATCTCGATCCGGCGGTTTTAGAGAGGTGGGCAACCTACCTGAAACCAGTTACGGAGCGGCGGGCTCACCTGGAGCTTTGGTATAACGCGACTGCAGCTACACTCACGCAAACAGGGGCCGGGTATCAGAACAGCTTTATCGCCACGGCGGCTTTTCGACGGCAGGCGCTGGCGAAGTGGCGGCAGGACTCGGAGGCGGCCAGAAAGGCTGGCCAGGAGGCCCCGCCGCAACCCAAATTCCAGCCCGGCGATGACCGCTTCTTTACCGAGGTGGCTTCAGGGAAAGGTCCCTTCGCCCTGCCGGAGAAAGATCGCCAGCCCTTCCTTAGCGAGGGTGGGCGTGTCCGCCTGGCTGCGCTGGAGAGCGAGCTAAAGCAACTCAAGGAGTCCGGCCCGCCCGAGCCGCCGCTCGCCTGTGCCCTGACGGAAGGCAAGGTTACCGAACAGAGGGTGTTCATTCGAGGCAACCCGGAGAATCCCGGAGACCCGGTTACGAAGCGCTTCCCCCTGATTTTGGCAAGCGACCGGCAGCAGCCCATCACGAATGGCAGCGGGCGCAAGGAACTTGCAAACTGGCTGGCGGACCCGGTAAATCCCCTGCCAGCGCGGGTAATGGCCAACCGGATGTGGCAATGGCATTTCGGCGAAGGCATTGTGCGCACTCCCAGCAACTTCGGAAAAGCCGGTGAGCGGCCGTCGAATCCCGAGTTGCTCGACTACCTGGCGGCTTCATTTATCGAGGGCGGCTGGAAAGTCAAGTCGATGCACCGGCTCCTGATGTTATCGAACGCTTACCAGATGAGCAGCGTGCCCGCGCCCGAGGCTCTGGACCGCGACGCGGATAATGCGCTGCTTTCCCGCTTCCCATCGAGGCGGCTTGAGGTGGAGGAGATTCGCGATTCCTTACTGCAACTGGACGGCACGCTGGACGTGACGATGGGCGGCGCACTGCTGGGCGGGCGTGGCAGGGACACCGAGTTTAGCGACGAGCGCATGGGCCTGAACCCTGACCAGAGTAAGCGACGAACGGTCTATCTGCCATTGCGCCGTTCCAACCTGGCCAGCGTGCTGACTTTGTTCGATTTTGGCGATGCGACCACGCCCAGCGAGGGGCGCTCACAGACCAACGTCGCGCCCCAGGCGTTGTATATGATGAACAGCGAGTTCGTCGCCGGCCAGGCTCGTTCGGTGGCCGGACAGTTGTTGGGTGATGGCGTTCTGGACGATGCGGGCCGGATTCGTGGCGCGTATTATCGAGTTCTGGGGCGGCCTGCGGAGCAGCGCGAAGTGGATCGTGCCCTCGAATACCTCCGGGCGTTTCCGACCAAGGCGGATAACCGTACGGAAGCCTGGACCAGCTTCTGCCGCGCTTTGATTGGGTCCAACGAATTCCTGTATATTCATTGAGGAACTAATGCCAGAACAAACAGGTAATTCCAGGCTTCTGTCCCGCCGTCACTTGTTGCGCCAGTCGTCCTGCGGCTTTGGCCTGATGGGGCTGGCCGGGCTGCTGGCCGAACAGGGCTTCTCCGCGGCGCCGGCTGACCCCATGGCCCCGAAGCCGCCGCATTTCGCCGCGAGGGCGAAGCGCGTCATCTTCATGTTCATGCATGGCGGGCCTTCGCATCTGGATACCTTTGATCCCAAGCCTCTGCTCACCCGCGATCACGGCAAGCCCCTGCCTTTCAAGAGGCCGCTCACTTTCGCTGAAGGCGACACTGGCAGCCTGCTGAAATCCCCGTGGCAGTTTCGCCGGTATGGGCAGAGCGGACTGCCGGTGAGCGAATTATTCCCGAACGTTGCGAAGCACGTGGACGAGATGTGCATTCTGCGCTCGGTGGTTGGCGACAGCGTAGCTCATGGCGGCGCGGTGCTGCAGCTTCACACCGGATCGAACACGTTTACCCGGCCCAGTATGGGCTCCTGGGTGATCTATGGCCTGGGGACGGAGAACCGGAATCTGCCCGCCTACCTGACGCTCAAGCCCGGGCTGTCCCATGGCGGCGCGAAGAACTGGAGTTCCGGCTTCCTTCCGGCTGGTTATCAGGGCACTGCTGTCGGGCACGGGGGCATGAGCGTGGACGAGCTGCGGGAGCCCATTGAACACCTGAAGAACAAAACGCTCAGTTCCGAACAGCAGCGATATGAACTGGATATGCTGCAGCATATGAACCGCCAAAGCGCGGACCGCTGGAACCACGATCCCGAGTTTGAGGCCCGTATTCAGGCCTTTGAACTCGCTTTCCGGATGCAGACCGAGGCACCGGAGGCCTTTGACATTTCGAAGGAGAGCGATGCCACGAAGAAACTGTACGGCCTGGATCGCCCGGAAACGCGCGACTTCGCCTGGCAGTGCCTGATGGCGCGCCGGTTGGCTCAGCGCGACGTGAGGTTCATCCAGATCTCCCATGAGTATGGTCCCGGCAACGAGGTAGGGTGGGACGCTCACAGTGAACTAATCCGGCTGCACACACGCACCGCCCTCGCGGTGGACCAGCCTATCCACGGGTTGCTGACCGACCTGAAGGCCCACGGCCTGCTGGAGGACACGTTGGTGGTGTGGGGCGGCGAATTTGGCCGCACGCCAATTGCCCAGAGCGGTGACGGCCGCGACCATAATCCTTACGGGTACACGATGTGGATGGCTGGCGGCGGCGTGCGCGGCGGCACCGCGTACGGCGCGACCGACGATTACGGTTACTTCGCCGTGCAGGACAGGATGCATATCCACGATCTGCACGCGACCATTCTGCACATCCTGGGCATGGATCACAAACGGCTGACTTTCCCCTACGGCGGACGCAATTTCCGGCTGACGGACGTGGCGGGGGAAGTCGCGCTAAAGGTTCTTGCGTAAGAGGCTGTCGAGTACAGCGAAGAAGCGCTCGATGTCGGCCGGGGTGTTGTAGAGGTGGACCGAGACGCGGACCCTGCCGTCACCCGCCCAGACGATCACCCGCTCACGTGCCAGCGCAGCCCCGAGCCACTCCGGGTTTTCATGCGTGAAGGAAACGATTCCTGAAGCAAACTCGGGACCCGCGGGCGTGAGCAGATCGTATCCGCGCTCGGCAAGACCCTGGCGAAGGTCCCGCACCATCGGCTTCAGGGTCGCGTCAATACGGTCCGGACCTTCGGCGAGAATGGTGTTCAAGCCTTCCCGCAGCGCGTAGATACCGGGGAAATTGGGCATTCCGGCCATCAGGGCAGCGGCACCGTCTTTGTGGGAAAACGCTTCGAAGCGGTTCGGACTGAATAAGTTCTTATTGGAATACCATCCCGAAGTGGCTTCGCACAGTTGCTCACGAAGCTCCGGTGCGGCGTACACCACGGCCAGACCATGACTGCCGAGCATCCACTTATAGCTGCTTGACACCAGAAAATCGACGCCCTCCACCGAGACGGGCACGCGGCCCAGCGCCTGGGTGGCATCCACGCACAACAGGGCACCCCGGCGGTGAACTTCTTCAGAAAGTTCCTGCAGGAAAGGAATTCGCGTGCCGCTCTTGTAACTGACCAGGCTCACCGAGACGAGTCTTGTCGCGCTGGTGAAGCGGGAGAGATAGTCATCGAGACTTACCGAGCCGCGCTCGGTGGAAATCACATTCAGAGAGACACCCAGTGGCCGCAGCCGCAGCCAGGGCGCAACATTCGAGGGGAATTCAAGATCGCTGATCAGCACTTCGCCGGGCTGCCAGTGGGGCGAATTGGCCAGCAGGTTGAGCGCCTCCGAGGCGTTCGGCAGCAGCACCACGTCTTCGGGTGGCGCGCCCAGCAGGCGGGCGGCACTCGCAGTCACTTCACGCTCAACTTCGTGCAATCGGGCGCGGCCGGGCGTGCCCAGATTCTTATCGCGGACATAGGCCTGCATTCCGTCGGCAAAACTGCGGGGCGGAAGGCCTTCGGCGGCCGTGTCCAAATAAGTGATGTCCCTGGTTCCGGGGAACCTGTCTTCGTTCCTATCCTTCAATGTATTCGTCCTGTGCCCATTGCAAGGGCCTGATCTCACCAATGAGAAAATAATAAGACATTGCGCCGAGGATCAGCATAGCCGACGCCGCGACGAACGCAAAATAGTAGGAGCCCGTGCGCCCCACCACGATTCCCGTCAGCGCTGGAGAGATCACGCCGCCGAGGTTACCAATGGCATTTTGAATGCCTGTCCAGGAACCCGCCGCCCGAGGTCCGGCCAGAGTCTGCGTGATGGCCCAAACATTGGACGTGAAGAGCCCGAGGGCTGCGCAGCTGACTACCAGAAGAATCACGCAGAGCCGGGGACTGTGCACCACGGCGGCCGGCAACAGGGTCACGCAACAAAGCAGGAGACCGGTGGTAACAAAAGTCTTCCGCACGCGAGTTGCGGCATAACCGCCCCGGATGAGGCGATCAGAAAGCCAGCCGCCCAGGATTGAGGTTACCGCCATCGCCGCAAAGGGAAGAGACCCCAATACGGCCATGCTCTGCATGGAGAAACCGCGTTCATTTACCAGATAACTGGGTAACCAGGACAGGAGGAAATACCAGACATAGCCGAGCGAGAACATCCCGAGGCAGGTTCCCCAGATCTCACGCCTGCGAAGAACCTCCCGCATGCTGGCGGGACGGGTGTCACTGTTGGCATTTCCTGATTCGCGGCCCGCAGGCGCGATCAGTATCCACGGAATCAACCAAAGAAGCCCCCCGAGACCCATACCGAGGAATAACGCCCGCCAGCCAAAGCGACCAACCAACAGGCCGCCGGCCAGGGTACTGAGCGCCGGGCCGATCTTTGAGCCCGCATCGACCAGGGCGTTGGCAAAGCCGCGGCGATCCTCCGGAACATCCCGCGCCAGAATGCGGGAGTAAGCGGGATAAGCCACGCTCTCGCCGACTCCCAGAATCACGCGCGAGGCGAGCAGCCAGCCGAACCCGGTGATCCAGCCCACAGAGGCAGTTGCCAGGCACCAGAGCAGAAATCCGGCACTGAGGATGTGCTTTACCTCATAGCGATCCACCAGCCAGCCCGCAGCCAGTTGAAATACGGAATAGCTCCAGAAGAACGCCGAGAAAAGCAAACCCATCTGCGTTGGGGACAGGGTTAGTTCGCGCTGCAGAACTGGCGCGGAGACGGATAATACTCCGCGGTCGAGATAGTTGATTGCGACTGAAAGGACCAGCAGAATGAGCACGGCAGCCCCCCCGTGATGTCGCCGCAGCTGACTTGCCATAGACGCCAAGCATACTATAGGCGCGGCTTAGGGAAACCGCAGCAGGAACTGCCGGTAGAACTCTTCTGCCCGCAGCACCTGCTCGCATTCCACGTACTCAACCGCCGCGTGCGCCTGGTCAATACTGCCGGGACCAAAGATAATGCTGGGGACGCCATGGCGGGAGAGCTTGCTGGCGTCGCTGCCGTAGGGCACTCCGGCCAGTTCGCTGTTCAGACCCATGTCGCGAAGGACGCCGGATGCGGTTTGGGCGACGGATGAATTCGCGGCAGTTTCCAGGGCTTCATCCACCAGCATGGGCGGATCCATGGTTACTGCAAGGTCCAGACCAGCCAGCAAGGATTCATATCCGGCCAGAACTGCGGCGGCGGTTTCACCGGGCAGAAGACGGCGGTCGATCTCGATCTCGCACCAGTCCGGCACAAAGTTGATCTGGACTCCGCCGCGGATTACGCCGATATTCTGAGTGGCCACGCCCAGCAGAGGGTGCCTTCGGGTTAGTTCGGCAGCCGATTGTTCAAACAGCTGAATTACCTTCGCCATCTTCACGATGGCGTTCACGCCGAGCGCGGGTTTGGAACTATGGGCAGCCTTCCCGTGCGTGCGAACCTTCCAGCGCAGGACACCTTTGCTGGCAATAATGGCACGTAATTCGGTCGGCTCGGCCACGATTGCGGCATCGGCTTGAAGTCCTTCACAGAGCCTTGTGACGCCGCGGAATGAGTATTCTTCATCAGCGGCGGCAACCATCCATACTTCGCACTCCGGCTTCGCACCGTCCGCGTGAAGCGAGGCGACGGCGTGCATCATGGCGGCGAGGCCCGCCTTTGTGTCGCAGGAGCCCCGGCCATACATCCGGTGGTCTCGCACCTCGGGTTCGAAAGGCGGAATGGTCATGCCCGTGATGGAGGCCGTATCGACATGGGCTTCCAGCACAACGCGCCGCCCGGAATTCCGGCCGGGCAGTCTGGCGATCAGGTTGGGCCGGTCCGGCAGAACCTCTTGCCTCCACGTTTCGATGCCCCGCTCCGAGAAGAAGCGCTCAATATAGTCGGCAATGTGCGACTCTGGTCTGCCGTCGTCGTAGGCAGGATTAATGCTGTTGATCCGGATCAGGTCAGCGAGCGTGGCGAGGACATTCGAATTCAGCAATTCTGTTCCACCTTCTTCCTTGGGCCACTTTCTGGCGCAGCTTTTACTGGAGTTCTTTGGCCTGGGCTTTCAGGGACGACGCCAGGCAAAGGAGCAGGCCGCGGGGCAAGAGCAGTATACCTTGCGGGCTGTGTTTTTTCGCGCCGATTCGTTCCAGGTCATGCCGCCTGGGGCAGGGTTTGGGCGGGTCCGGACCAGGTTTTTGGGGTGTTCCAGCCGTGGGTGTCGTAGAATTTAGCTTCTTCGAGGGCGTCTTTGCGGTTCATGGTGGCGAGGCGCGCGGAAGTGGAAAAAACGAAGCCATTGACCTCGATTTTGTCCAGCGCGAGGACGGGTGTGGGGATAAGGCCGGACTGAGTCGGGCCATTGACCTGGAGTTTGTCCGTCTTATCGACAGTTCTCGCCTTGCGGAGTTCGAGGCGGAGGAGTTTTTCGGCTTCATCGCGGGCGGCGGTTTCGACCTCGGGGGATTCGGTGTTGGTTTCCGGGGCGAAGTCCTCGTGGCCGAGGCCGAAGTTGTTGTATTCGATGACGCGGGCGCGGAGGATGCCGCGTTCGAATTCGGTGTAGGCGAGACGGTCGGCCTCATTCATGACGTAGAACTGCCCGGTGAGGCCATGTTGACCAGAAACGTCGGCACGCGCCCTGCTTTAGTGGGGATAAACAGAAATGGTGTCAAGGACCGGACTTGAGGGCGTTCATTTTGGATTTGGATTTGCCGGCGGCGGTTTTTGGGGCACGTGGACTGCAGCGAATTCGCCAGGTTGGCGAGGAGCTGGGACTGGGAGATCGGCGGTTTGGCGGTTTCGTTTTTGGCGTTGTCGTATTGCATCGGTATTTTCTCTTTCGGGGCTCAGGAGATGTGTCAGCCTGATTGAGGAATAGCAGCGCGGGGATACAGGATATTGCGTTGTCTGCTGTAAGCTGTTGATTTGACGATGGAGATATTTTGAGTTTCGACGTGATGCCCGGAAAGTGGAGGCACGCGCCGGGGCTGGGGTCCGATGGAGCAAACCCGGGCAGGGGAGGCGGCAATGAAGGTTGAATTCAGGCGGGCGGAGGTTTCGAGTGAGCTTCGGAGCCTGATGACGTTCGATAAGAAAGTGTTTGGGGCGGACGCTTTTGACCGGGCTATGTGGGCGGAACTGGAGGTCTGGTGGATGCTGGTGGATTCTGTGAAAGCAGGGTGTGCGGCGTTTGAGGCGGACACGGCGTTTGACCGGAACGGCGAGCCGGTGCGGGAAGAAGGTACGCTGTATATCGCGACGACGGGGGTGCTGCCGCGGCTGCAGGGGCGGGGTTTGGGGCTGCTGCTGAAGGCGTGGCAGGTGGCGTTCGCGCGGAGGCACGGATACCGCAGAATCGTGACGAATCATCGTGCCAGTAACGCAGGAATTATTGCTATAAATAAGGGATTCGGCTTTCGCCGAACCGGGCGGATCAAGGGCTATTATTCGGAGCCGGACGAAGATGCAATATCGATGGAACTTGTGCTGAAAGATGGGGATCTGGTGCTGAAAAGATGAAGAACTTATACGATACGGGCGTGGGGCAGGACATTACGGGCCGCCTGGCGAGTTTGCGGCCGGAGAACGAACGGCAGTGGGGCACGATGACGGCGGCGCAGGCTCTGGCGCATTGTTCGGTGGCGATGGAGTTTGCGGTGGGCGACGTGAATCCTCCCCGTATGCTGCTGGGACGGCTGGTTTCGTGGTTTGCGAAGGGGCAGGTCCTTTCGAACGATCAGCCTATGGCCAGGAATGCGCCGACGGCGAAGAGCATGATTATTGAAGATGAGCGCAATTTGGAGCGGGAGAGGGCACGGCTACTTGAGCTGGTGACCCGGTTCGTTGCGGCGGGACCGAAGGGGTGCACGAAGCATCCGCACACGTTCTTTGGGGAATTGAAGGCGGAAGAATGGTCAACACTGATGTATAAGCATGTGGACCATCATCTGCGCCAGTTCGGGGCGTAGATTGTAGAGTTTCAGGCTGGCTTTTTCCCGTTGAGAATGAGAACTTCGGCGGGAAAAGCCAGGCTGTTGGCCGACCCGCACGCCCGGGCCGCCTGTAGCGACTGGTGCTTCACCTCTGCGAGCTGGAGAGGGGCGAGGGTGGCGAGGAGGCCGCGTAGTTTGTCGGACATTTCGCAGCGGAGCGCCCAGAAGTCTTCGAGGGTTCCGGGGACCGTCATGGTGAAGCGGAGGAGTTCTTCGGTGGGTGTGGCGACGCCGGCTTCCTTGAGGATGTTCAGGAGTTTGCCCGGGGGGGCGAAGCGGAAGGAATTGGGGGCGTCGGGGTTTGACGCGTTGGGCGAGATGTAGCGGTCGAGGATGTTCTCGACAACTCGGAAGAATGGGTTTTGGGCGGGGAGATGCCAGACGGCGAGGGCGAGTTTGCCTGCTGGCTTCAGGACTCTGAGGATTTCGCAGATGCCGTCAACAGGTGACGGGAAGAACATGACTCCGAAGCGGCTGAGGGCGGAGTCGAAGGTGGCATCGGGGAAGGGCAGACTGTCAGCGAAGGCCACTTCGAAGCGGGTATTGGTGAAGTTAAGGCGTGTGGCTTCGCGACGGGCGGCGGTGACCATGGCGGGGACCGGGTCGATGCCGATGATTTGGCCGGTTGGGCCGACGATTGGGGCGAGGGTCAAGGCCGGGTCTCCGGGGCCAGTGGCTACGTCGAGGATGGATTGTCCCTCTGTGATGCCTGCGGCTGCGATGAGCGCCTGGGTGACGGGAGACCACATTTGACTGATCAGGCTGCGGTGTTTGTCCCAGAAGGGCGCGGCCTCGGTCCATTCCTGAATTACGCTGGCGGAGGTGGTTTTACTGAACGGCAAGGGTCACCTGATAGTGGAAAGCGTCCGGGGTGCGGATGGCGACGGGCACGGTTCCGGAGACGGTCCCATTGGCGGCGAGCGTGAAGGGAAGGGCGGCGGTTTCGTAGAGGCGGCGGGAGCGGACGAGGTTGGTGGGGGTGGATCTGGTGAAACCGGTCCAGGCGGCTGCACCCGCAGTGAGCAGGTCGTGGCCGGTGTCGGGTGAGAGGGCGGGGGAAGCGGTATAGGTTGTTGAGTAGAACGACGACATGCACCAGGCGGCAACACGGGTCTGTCTGCCGTCCCACAGGCTGAGCGCGGTGAGGTGGCCGCCGGTGAAGTTGATCTGACCACCGGGGACGGGGGGAAGGTCGAGGGCGATGATACCGGTAACGGCTCCGAGATTACGATTGGCGGTCTGGCCTGTTTTCATGTCCTTTACTTCAATGAAGCGGGGACAGACCGGGTCACTGGTTGAGAGTTCGGGCGTCAGGTCGTTCAGACCCCGTGCGGGGATGGCGGTGACGGCGCTGGTGAACGCGGCCAGGAATACGACAAAGCAACGCGAGCATGCTGGACCCATTTATTTCCCCTCTGTATTGTTGCGCACTATACGTGTGCGTTCAACAACCAGAACCGAGCCTGGGGCGGGGAGTTCTGGTGGGAGTTACTTGTGTCGGCGGGAGAGCTTTCGCGCCACGAATTCCTGAAAGAGATTGCCGAGCATTTCCCCGCCGATCCCTATGGTGGAGTTGCGGAGGATGACGGAGGCCTTGTCTCGATCAGCGGCGGCGTAGTAGTAGTTGGTGGCGAAGCCTGTACCGAAGCGGCTGAGGAGGCTGGAGTAGCAGAGCTGGTCTTGCCTGCCGTCCCCACGGCGGTTATCACCTCGGCAGATGAAGGCGCGGCTGATGGCGTAGAGGGCGCGGGAAGGTTTGGAGCCGGTTCCTTTGTAGAAGTAGCGGGGATCCTGTTTGAAGAGTGTTGGGGCGACCACTTTGTCGAGCAGGAGCATGGTTCCGTAGTCAGCAAAGCTGGCTCCGTAGCGTTTGGCATAACCCTGAGCTCCCTGGCCGAAGCCTTTGTGGGAATTTTGGGCCTGCCAGACGCCGGCGATGATGCCGCCGATGACGAACGACGAGGGATCTACCCAGGCTTTGGCGGTGAGTTCGAGTTTTTGGCGGGTGGAGAGGGGCACGGCGTCAGCATCGTAGGTGACGAAGAAGTTCGGCACAACGCCGAGGAGGCGCTGCTGTTCCTGCACCTTAATTTGAGCCTGGGCGATTTCGGCCTGGGTCTGGGTGACGTTTACAGCGGTGGTGAGGGTATCGACGGAGAGGGTAGTGGGCGGGAGGTGGAGGTCTTCGCCTGCGGGAAGGTCACCGGTGAGCGTTTTGGTACCGAAGCCGGGGGCTGCGAGGGTGAGGGTCCAGGGCCCGGCGGACAGATTGTGGAAGGCGAAATCACCCGTGTCGGCAGAGAGGGTTTCCTGGTCGGGGGCGCGGCCATTGAGGGTGAGTCTGACCTGGACACGGGCTATGGCGGCTCGGCTGGTGTCGAGGACGGTACCGGTAAGGTCGAATTGCTGGGCGAAGGCGGGGGACAGGGCGAGGAAGGTGAGGAGCAGAAACCGGGGGGGACAGGTCGGCATAAAGTTATTGATGTTGCGACGGTACGGCTGGGATTTAAAAAAAATGGAGGTGTTACATGTTGGGCTGCGGCGTCAACTGAGGGGCTGTCGCCTAAGCGGGGGTATTGGCGTCGCGCCACTTGATGTAGGCGATGAGGACGGTGGCGAGGAGGACGGCACCGAGGGTGAACTGGAGGACGTGGGTTTTCAGGAAAGTGGCGGATTCCATCCCCAGCTGGACACCGAGCCAGGCTTCTCCGAAGTAGCGGAGGATGCGGGCGGCGAGGAGGACGGTGATGAACTGGCGGAAAGTGGTGCCGAGGACTCCGGCGCTGATGACGAAGAGCTTGAGGGGCATGGGAATGGGCATCAGGGCGGGGACGAAGACGGTGACGAGGCCGTAGCGACGGAACCAGTTGCGGAAGCGGGCGGCGCGGCTGCCGGGTTCGGGTTGTTTGGCGAAGCGTCCACTGCCACTGCGAGCGGCCGAGAAAAGGATGGTACTGCCGACCATGGAGCCTGCTACGGCCATGCCGGCGCAGAGCCACGCGACACCAGGGTTTTTGGCGGAGATGAGGATGAGCATGGCGTCGAACACGCCGGCTACGGGAACGCCGCTGGAATCAAGAATGGAGAGAAGGAGAATGCCTGCGGGGCCCCAGGCGACGAGAAGATCGGTCAGATGATGAAGCAACCTTCTAGTTTAGCGTGGGAGGTTGGATTCGGACAGGCTATTGAAGGCTTTGGAAAGGCGGGTCCAGGTGACGTCGAGTTCTTCGGGGACGACGCGGGTTTCGCCGATGGTGGACATGAAGTTGGCGTCTCCGAACCAGCGGGCGAGAACGTGCATGTGGATATGGCCGGCGACGCCCGCGCCGGCACTTTCGCCGATATTCATGCCGACGTTAATGCCATCCGGGCTGTAGACGTTGCGGAGGCAGGTTTCAGCGGCGCGGGTGAGGGTCATCATCTCGGCGGCGGTTTCGGCGGGGATTTCCGCGAGCGAGGCGGCGTGCTGGTAGGGAATCACCATGAGGTGACCGGTGGTGTAGGGGTAGCGGTTCAGGACGACGTAGTTGTGCCGGGCACGGTGGAGGACGAGATTGAGTTCGTTATCGGGCGAAGCGCTGATATGGCAAAAGATACAGCCTTCAGGTTTGCGGGCTTCGGAGAGATAGCGATAGCGCCAGGGACTCCAGAGATGGTCCATTTCAGAGCCGGTCCATTTCAGAGATGGTCCATTTCAGAGACGGTTCATGTGGACGGATCAGGCCGCGGTGTCAGCGGGGCCGGTGCCGAGGTTGACCACGTCCTTCAGTTCCTTGGAAGGTTTGAAGTAGGGGATGCGCTTGGCGGGGACTTCCACGCGGGTACCGGTCTTGGGGTTGCGTCCGACGCGTGACTGACGCTGGCGGGTGCGGAAGGAGCCAAAGCCGCGGACTTCAATTTTGTCGCCATTGCGGAGGGCGCGGACCACGCTGTCGAAGATTGCCTCGACAATGACCTCGGATTCCTTACGGGTCATTTCAACCACATGCGAGACTTCTTCGATCAGTTCGGCTTTCGTCATCTCTTCCTCAGTGTATATCCTTATGCCAGTTGGGGGTTAGTCTTCTGGAATGAAGCGAATACGGGTAAAACAGATTATCCCGAAAACGCGTCAGGTTTGCAAATACTAGTGGCGTTTTGGGCGAAAATCTTCGAGGCCGGAGGCTGCGCTGGCGGCTTGCTTCTGGTACTGCTCCAGGCGACTGCGCTCTTCGGCTTCGGCGTGGGCGCGCAGACTGAGGCCGATTTTTCGTTCTTCCTCACTCATTCGGACGATGCGGAACTCCATTTCGTGGCCGGGGACGAGGGGTGCGGAGTCCGATTTGCGTCCGGTCCAGCCGGGGACTTCGGAGAAATGACAGAGGCCTTCGACGCCATCGGCGAGTTCGACGAAAGCGCCGAAACCGGTGAGGCGGAGGATTTTGCCGCGAACTGCGTCGTTGACGTTGTGGGCCTGGAACCAGGTTTCCCAGGCATCGGGCTGGAGTTGCTTCACGCCGAGGGAGAGTCGCTTGTTGACAGCGTCGATGGCGAGGATGACGGCCTGGATCATGGAACCCTTGCGCAGCATTTCGTTGGGATGCTTGAGGCGCTTGGTCCAGGAGAGGTCGGAAACGTGGACGAGGCCGTCGATACCTTCTTCGATTTCGATGAAAGCGCCGAATTCGGTCATGTTGCGGACACGGCCTTCGACGACGGAACCGATGGAGTAGCGGTGGTCGACGGTGGTCCAGGGATTGGCTTCGAGTTGTTTGAGGCCGAGCGAGATACGACGGTCTTCGACGGAGATTTCGAGGACGACGGTTTCGACGGTGTCGTTGGGCTTCACAACCTTGGAGGGGTGCTTCATGCGCCGC
Source organism: uncultured Acidobacteriia bacterium (assembly GCA_903929755.1). Taxonomy (GTDB): domain Bacteria; phylum Acidobacteriota; class Terriglobia; order Bryobacterales; family Bryobacteraceae; genus BOG-234. The sequence continues at coordinate 3,663 of CAIYVZ010000043.1, read as the reverse complement.
GACCAGGTCATTTCGCTGATGTGGATGAGGCCTTCGATGCCGGGTTCGAGTTCGACGAACGCGCCGTAGTCTGTAACGGAAACGACACGGCCGACGACGCGCATTTGGGTCTGGTAGCGTTCGGCGACACCTTCCCAGGGGTCGGGGACGAGTTGCTTGATGCCGAGGGAGACGCGCTGTTTGGCGGCGTCGTATTTCAGGACGCGGACGGTGATCTCTTCTCCGGCGGTGAGGACTTCGGAGGGGTGGGTGACGCGGCCGTAGGAAATATCGGTGACGTGGAGGAGGCCGTCGAGGCCGCCGAGGTCAATGAAGGCGCCGTAGTCGGTCAGGTTCTTGACGATGCCGGTGACGATGGCGCCTTCGTGAAGAGCTTCGAGGGTCTGGGCCTTGCGGAGGACCGAGTCCTCTTCGAGGGCGAGCTTGCGGGATACGACGGCGTTGCCGCGCTTGCGGTTGAGCTTGATGAGGCGGACGGGGACGTCCTGCCCGACGTACTGTTCGGGGTTACGGGGCGGGCGGACGTCGATTTGGGAGCCGGGCATGAAGGCCGGGACGCCGATATCGACGGTGAGGCCGCCTTTCACGCGACCGGTAATGCGGCCGGAAACGGTGAGGTTTTCGGCGAGAGCTTTATCGAGGGTGTCCCAGATGCGGAGGCGGGAGGCGCGTTCGTGGGAGAGGCGCACGTATCCCTCGGAGGTGTGGCCGTCCTCAATGATGACCTCGACGATGTCACCGGGCGCGACCGTGGTGGTGCCGTCGGCTTCGCGGAAGTGTTCGATGGGGGCGACGCCATCGGACTTGTGGCCGACATCAATAAAGACCTGTGTAGCGGAGACCTTTAAGACTTTGCCTTCGAGGACCTCGTGACGTGCGGGAGGCGCAAGATGGCTATAATCTTCCAGCAGATGCTGGTATTCGTCGGGATCCACCACGTCTGCATCAAAAATACCTGACGCGGATTCGAGACTCTCAGCCGCTTCGTTATCTGGCAAAACTGTACTCCCCTGATTCCCGCCGACCCGAAGAACAGGTATAGCGGGCGATTCTATCAACTATAGAAAGGCACTGGCGGATTGTCAAACCCTGTTGGGACGGCGGGCAGCAGAAGTAGGTATGCGATAGCAGCACGGCGCCTGATTACTCGGCTGGCCGGGGAGACGGAAAGGTGGAGGCGAGGGCCGTGGGGAGGGCTGCGGGCATGGTGGCGATACGTTCCATGACGCGGACAACCATAGCGCCATAACCGAGATTGTGATTGTAAGAGCGGAGCTTGGCCTGCACATCTTTGTTGCGGTAGGAGCGGCCTTCCGCGAGACTGAGGGCTACTTCGTGGATCGCTTCACTGACGTTGGTGAAACGAGTTTTGCCGTTGGCCCAGCCGAAAAGGTTGTTGCCCTGGGCCTGTTTTCCGGCACCGGTTTCTACGAAGGCGAGGCTGGGAAGCAGTCGCCAGTCGAGACCATGCGCATCGGCTTCTGCCACGAAAACGCCGGCGAAGTTTTCTGCCGGGGAATGATTGTCTTTCAAAAAGCGGCGAAGGATGGCTTCGCGAAGGTCAAATTTCTTACGGGTTGAAGTAACGTCCTGGTCTGCGTGAACTGTTGCTGTGGCGATTCCCAGAAGTCCTGCTGCGATGACTATGCCTGATTGAAGTATTCGCTTCATTCGATTGTCGTTCTCCTGTTGCTTCGAAGTTTTGGGGCTTCGAAGGGGGGGTGGACGGCGCCCGAATCTGTGCGACGCCCGAAGTCTGCGGGCGTGGCGGAGCTGCCGAAAGATGGGGTTCAGGAAGTGAGTATTACAAGATCATATAGGGGTATTATACCAGCTTTGCCTCAAAACGAAGTTTTGGACGACTGCGAGCGGTTGGGGGAGGCCTGTTGGCAGAAGTGGCGGAAGGGTGAAGGGGTAGTTGTTGCGAGTTTTTGTGCAACCCAAATTGAATCGGATTGCGCCATGGCCAGGGGCTGGTTAGACTGAAATGGTGAGTCTCTGGAGTAAGAAAGAAGATCCGCCGGCACCTAGGCCAACCGTTGCGCCGCAGCCGCTCGTATCGCACCACCCTGCAACACCGCCGGCAGCAATGCCGGAACAGAAAAAGGAGTTTGTACCCGTGGCAACTACACCGTTCCGTAATCCCGAACCCGACCGCAATTTCATTGGTAAAGCCGTGCGTGTGGTCGGCCAGATTTTCACTCGCGAAGATCTCTATGTGGATGGCGATGTGGAAGGCACTATTGAATCGCTGGATACGCGCATCACGATTGGAACGAATGGCCGCGTGCAGGCGAGTATCAAGGCTCGTGAAGTTGTCATACTAGGGCAGATACAGGGCGATGTGGAGGCGACCGACAAGGTAGACCTGCGCAAAGATGCCAAGCTGGTGGGTAACATTACCACCGCCCGCATCAGCATTGAAGACGGCGCTGTATTCAAAGGCAGCATCGATATTCGGAAAACGGAACCGAAGCCTGCGGCAGCCGGTTCGGCGACAGTTGCTGTTCCGGCAGCCGCGCCTGTAGTGCCTGCGCCCTCAACGGGTTCCACGCAGGGTGGCGGGCCTCAGGGCGGGATACGCCGGTAGCGCTCCGGGCTTACCGGAAACTTATCGCGGTTTAATAATCGACCCATGCTAACCGACAAGCTGCGAGCGTTGTTTCAGAAAAACGGCGAGCAGCTCGGTTTGCCGGGCAGTGCAGGTACCCGAATCCAGATACCAGGATCTTTGTCGCGGCAGGCGAATCGAGCCGAGCCTCCTGTTGCCCGGTCCAGCAGGGGGCTGGAGCAGTTTTTCTTCAACCTGCGTGGATCGGTGGGGCTGACGATTCTGGACCTGGCGCGACCGAACCAGGACAACATCAACTATCTGACGAATCTGGGCCACAAGCTCTATACGTCAGACCTGATCGGGTGTCTGGACGAGGCGTTTGGCCAAAATCCGGCCGAGCAAACCAACGCAGGGCGGATTGATTACTTCCTGCGCAACAGCCTGGACTACCCGGCCGATACGTTTGACGGCGTGCTGTTGTGGGATGGTTTGCAGTTTATGGGGCCGGCGCTGCTGACAGCGACGATTGAGCGGTTGCACCAGATTATGCGTCAGGATGCCTATCTGCTGGCATTTGTGACGTCGAATGAAAAAGTGACCGAGGTACCGGCACACTCGTTCCGCATTGTGGATGACAAGAACATTCTGATTGTGGAGCGGGGGGTGCGGACATCTGGCCAGGTGTTCAACAACCGGAATATTGAGAAGTTGTTTGGAAACTTCCAGTCAGTGAAGTTCTTTCTCACGCGCGAGAGTCTGCGGGAAGTGATCGTCCGCCGGTAGGCTCGTTCGCTGCGTTACTTAGCGGGATAGCCGGGAGCCTGCTTCACTTCCAGGAGCTGGAGGACGTGGCGCTCGTTGTGGCCGGCGATCATGAGCAGGCCCTGGATACCGTCGAGTTCTGAGCCGGGGAAGGGTGAAAAGAAGTGCTCACGGAGAGCGTCCTGCGTGGTGCGGACGTAGTCGAGGGGGTGTGCGACATGAAAGTAGATGGATCAGCGGTGCTCTTTTTTGTGGCTATATTCCTAACGTACTGATACGTTAGGAATGGAGGTGCCATTTGCCAGAGTCTCTTGTTGCGCTCGAACAGCAGCGCAGTGCCATTCTGT
>CAIYVZ010000042.1 GCA_903929755.1 uncultured Acidobacteriia bacterium | reverse complement strand
CCATGTACATGTTGGCGGGCCAACTGAGACCGAAAGTCTCGTTCAGCGTGGCGAGGTGGCTGGAGCCGGAATCAAACCAGACGTCCAGAATGTCATTGTCCTTAACAAAGGCCGTGCCACCGCACTTCGTACAGGCGGTCCCCTCGGGAATCAGTTCCGCAGCGGTTTTCTCGAACCAGATATCGGCGGAATGCTCGGCGAACAGGGCCACGACCGGATCCAGTATCTTCTTATCCGTGAGAGGGTGACGGCAACCCTCGCAGTAGAACACCACAATGGGCACGCCCCAGACGCGCTGGCGGGAAATACACCAGTCGGGCCGTGACGAAACCATATTCGAAATACGGTCGTCGCCCCAGCCGGGGATCCACTTCACGGCTTTGATGGCGTCGAGAGCCTTCTGCCGCAGAGCGTTATTGTCCATGCCGATGAACCACTGGTCCGTGGCGCGGAAGATGGTCGGGTTGTGGCAACGCCAGCAGTGGGGGTAGGAGTGATCGATGTGCTCCAGACCGAGCAGCGCGCCAGCCTCGCGGAGCATCTCCACCACGAGCGGGTTGCCTTCCCAAACGGTTTTGCCGAGCAGCGCCGCGGGAATCTCACCGGGGGCCGTGTCGGGCTGGAAGAAGCGGCCAGCCGCGTCGATGGGGCAGTACACGGGCAAACCATACTGCTGGCCGGAAACATAATCTTCCTGACCATGTCCGGGGGCCGTGTGGACGGCACCAACGCCCTGTTCGAGCGTGACGTGTTCGCCAAGAATACCGACCGAATCCCGCTCCAGCAGCGGATGCTGGAAAACCGTACCTTCGAGCTTATTGCCGTGGAAACGGGCGATGACTGCCCCGCCCTCCCAACCGCACTTCTCCGAGGTTACGGTGAGCAACTCCGACGCAACTATGTAGATTTCACTTGAGACATCCACCGCAACGTATTCATAGCGGGGGTGATAGGCGATACCGAGGTTGGCCGGGATGGTCCACGGGGTGGTGGTCCAGATGAGGCCATAGACCTTCTTGCCAGCCAGTTCCGGAGCGATGGCCGCCGCGTCGGACTTCAGGGAAAAACGAACCCAAATCGAGGGGCTCTTGTGGTTCTCGTGCTCAACTTCGGCTTCCGCGAGCGCGGTCTTGCAGCTCAGGCACCAGTTCACGGGCTTCAGGCCCTTGTAGGCGTAGCCCTTATCCAGAAAATCGACGAACGCCTGCGCGATGACGGCCTGGTACTTCGGGGCCATCGTCAAATAGGGATTTTCCCACGCGCCGAGGACGCCGAGGCGCTTGAAATCCTTGCGCTGGACATCGATCCACTTTTCCGCGTACTTGCGGCAAGCGCGGCGGATGGAAGCGGCTGACATCAGGGCTTTCTTCGGACCAAGTTCCTGATCGACCTTGTGCTCGATCGGCAGGCCGTGGCAGTCCCAGCCCGGCACGTAGGGCGCGTCAAAGCCGGACATGTTCTTGGACTTCACGATGAAGTCCTTGATGATCTTGTTGAAGGCGGTGCCGAGGTGAATTTTCCCGTTGGCGTACGGGGGGCCATCGTGCAGAATCCAGGTCGGATTCCCGGCGCGAGCCTTGCGGATCTGGCCGTAGAGGTCGTCTCCGTTGACATCAGGCTCAGCCCAGCGGGCGAGCATCTTCGGCTCTGCCTGGGGCAGGTTGGCCTTCATCGGGAAGTTGGTGCGAGGCAGATTAACTGTCTGCTTCAGGTCCACATTTTCGGGGGTCATTAAGGGATCAACTCTATTGTATTGCAGAGGTTTGAAAGGCTGATGAAAGAGGTCTGGTTTCGGAGTGTTAGGCTAAAGCGATGCGGTTTCGTCACGTCTTCCTGCCTGCCCTTGTTCTGGGCGTTCTGATTAGCACTGCCTCGGCCCAAACTCCGGCTACGGCACCGAAGGCTGCCAGCACGGCCGCTCCGAAAGCTGCGGCAACTCCCGCAGTCGCGAAACCGGCCGCGGCTGCGCCCAAACCGGCCGCGGCTGCGCCCAAACCGGCCACGGCTGCCAGCGCCGGCGCTCCGAAACCCGCCACGGCCACAACGGCTGCCAGACCCGCCGTGAAACCTGCACCCAAACCAGTAGCGCCCCCCAAAGAAATGACTGACGAACAAAAAACAATCTACGCCCTGGGACTCTCCATCTCCCGTTCACTGAAGTCCTTCAGCCTCTCCGATGCGGAACTGGCGATTGTGACGCAGGCCCTGCACGACGCCGCGGCGAACAAGCCCGCCGTTGAACTGGACACCTGGGGTCCGAAGATCCAGGGTCTGGCCGAAGCCCGCGCCGCTGTGGTGTCCCAAAAGGAAAAGGGGGCCTCGGCCGCTTACCTCGCGAAGGCCGCAACTGAGCCGGGCGCGCAGAAGACTGCGACTGGCCTGATCTATAAGGAACTGACGCCGGGCATGGGCGCTTCGCCTGTCGCCTCCGACACAGTGAAGGTCCACTACCGCGGAACGCTGGTGGATGGTACCGAATTTGACAGCTCTTACAAGCGCAACGAGCCGGCGACATTCCCGCTCGGCAACGTGATCAAGGGCTGGACCGAAGGCGTTCAATTGATGAAGGTGGGGGGTAAGGCCATCCTGATCTGCCCGTCTGACCTCGCTTACGGCGATCAGGGACGCCCCTCGATCCCTGGCGGCGCGACGCTGATTTTCGAAATCGAACTGCTCGAAATCGTTAAGTAACCAAAGGAACTGCGCACCGATATTGCGTCGGTGACAAGAGGCAGTCTTCGATTCGCCAGGGATCGAAGACTGCCGTAGTTCCACCCCGGGCAGTCGGTGGCGGACCGTAATTCACTTCAATCCGGCTGACCACTACGAGCGCCACATTTGGGAAATTGCGGGCGTGCTCCACCTCTCTCCAGGTTAGAAGCACCTCTCGGCCCAGTCCCGTTGTGCCCTTAACTTCCGCGTGCAACACTTCGCCCTTGCGTTTGCACAAAAGATCAAAGCTCTCCGTTTTCGCCACACTCGGATCCACATCCCAACCCAGCGCCTCATAGTACCCAAGAGCGGTGGCCATTGCACACTCTTCCACGGCGCTGCGAATCTCTGCCGAGGCCTGAAATCCAGCGGCGTCCCCCCATTGAATGTCCGCCACTTCTCCGCTGGAGATCGCCTGCGTCAATGTCTCGGCCGTGATGAATCCTGGTACGGTGCAGTGGATGCAAAGGCGTTTGGTCCGATTGCCGGTGCCTGGAGTTTGGTTAGCTGCAGCCTGTGCTCTGCCAAGCGGCCCAAAATATATTCCGAACTCCCCATTGGGTAGCGCCTCCACCGAGAAAGTCGCGTCAATCGGACCATCCATATCCAGCATGTGTGGCAAATCTGGAGTCTAACCTTCTTCCCTCGCCGCACAACCCCGAAGAGGATATCATAGTCCCAGAATATGCCGATCTACGAATACTCGTGTGCGTCCTGCGATAACCGCTTCGAAAAGCTTGTCCGTCGGACGGAAGACGTCCTGGAATCCGGCTGTCCGAAGTGCGGCCAGAAGCACCTTCGTCAGGAATATTCCACTTTCGCTGCGCGTACCGCGTCCTCTTCCGCCAGTTCCTCTTCCTGCATGCCCTCCGGCGGCGGGTGTGGTGCCGGCATGTGCGGCACGCCCGGCGTGTGCGGCATGAACTAACCCCGAGACCTCAACAAAATGGCCAATAACGTTACTACTACCCTTGAAGGCGCAGATATTCTGACGCCTGCCGCGCAGGACTTCCTCGCTGCGCTCCACAGCCGCTTCAACAGTCGTCGCCTGGAACTTCTGGCGGCGCGGAAAGTACGCCAGGCCGCCATCGACGGCGGGACTCTGCCCGATTTCCTCCCCGAGACGGCGCAGATCCGCGAGTCCGAATGGACCGTCGCGCCCATCCCGGCCGACCTCCGCGACCGTCGCACCGAAATCACCGGGCCGACTGACCGCAAGATGGTCATTAACGCCCTGAATTCCGGCGCCGCCGTGTTCATGGCCGATTTCGAGGACGCGAACTCGCCTACCAGCCGAAACGTCATCGATGGCCAGCGCAATATGCGCGACGCCATCCGGCGCGAGATTGGTTTCACCAGCCCTGAAGGCAAGGAATACAAGCTCAACGAGAAGACCGCAGTCCTGCTAATCCGGCCACGTGGCTGGCACCTGATGGAACGGCATTTTCAGGTGGATGGCGAGGCGATCTCGGGTGGTCTCTTCGACTTCGGTCTCTACTTCTTCCACAACGCCGCCGAACTGCTGAAGCGCGGGTCGGGACCGTATTTTTACCTGCCCAAGCTGGAATCGCATTTGGAAGCACGGCTCTGGAATGATGTTTTCGTCTTCGCACAGGAATACTGTGGCGTTCCGCAGGGCTCTGTGCGCGCCACGGTCCTGATCGAAACCATTCTGGCCGCTTTCGAGATGCACGAGATCCTTTGGGAACTCCGTGACCACTCGGCCGGGCTGAATTGCGGACGCTGGGACTACATCTTCAGCTTCATCAAGAAGCTTCGCAACCGTCCCGATTTCATGCTCCCGAACCGGGCGCAGGTCACCATGACGGTGCACTTCCTGGCCTCGTACGTGGATCTGCTGATCCAGACCTGCCACAAGCGTGGCATTCATGCCATGGGCGGTATGGCGGCACAGATCCCGATCAAGGGCGATGTTGCGGCAAACGACGCGGCGCTCGAAAAAGTTCGTCTCGACAAGCTTCGCGAAGCAAAGGCTGGCCATGACGGAACCTGGGTTGCACACCCTGGCCTGGTCGGCGTGGCGAAGCAGGTCTTCGACGAATACATGCCGCAGTCGAACCAGATTGACCGGAAGCGAGAAGAGGTCCGTGTGACCGCCGCCGATCTGCTGGCAATCCCGGCGGGCACGATTACGGAAGACGGTCTTCGCCTAAACGTGGATGTGGGTATCCAGTACCTGGAAGCCTGGCTGCGCGGTAACGGCGCTGTGCCCATCTACAACCTGATGGAAGATGCGGCAACGGCTGAAATCTCACGCGCGCAGGTGTGGCAGTGGGCGAAGCACGGGGCCAAACTGGAAGATGGTCGCCCGGTGACGGCTGATCTGGTGAAGCAGGTCATTGCTGACGAACTCGGCAAAATGAAGGACCGTGCGGGCGCCGCGAAGTTCGAGGCCGGTAAGTATCAACTGGCTGCGGACCTTTTCGGCAAGATGATGTTGTCCGGAGAATTCAACGAATTCCTGACACTTCCCGCCTACGAATTTCTGGATTAGGCTCAGCAACTAAGCGCACGAAGGGCCGGACAACCAGAAGTTGTCCGGCCCTTCGCAATTTAAGACTCGGTTAGTGTTCCTTCGGAGCCCGGTAGATGGTCTTGTAAGCAGGGGTGAAGGCAGCGAACGCAGCCATACCTGCGGCGGGAAGAAGAACCATGGCCGCGCGCTGTGCACCGCCGTCGGTCGAGTTGAGGTGTCGCCCCCAAACGGCCCCCGCACTTAGGCCGAGGACCGCACCCATCACCGTATTTCTGGTCCGCTTCGCGTTCGAAGCAACCTCAATTTCAGCGATGTTGTCTTTCTGGATCCGAAGGTCCTCGGCGCCCTTCCGAAGCAGGAGCGTATCCGAGGTGAACCCCTGGAACTCAGCCTTCAGTTCTTCATTGTTCTTGTAGGTCAACACGATGGCCTGCCCTTTTGGCAAGCCATGGACCAAATCCCAGGAACCCCGGGGAGGCGTACTGCATTTCAGGGCCGGCGGCGAGAACAATACCAACGCGCAAACGGCAATAAGCGGAATGTGCAGGAAACGCATAGAGTGGCGACCTCCAATCGCACGCCCTTTGTAGAGCAATCCGTGTGCCACAGTGATTGCCGGTATTTTTCGGCTTTGAACCCACTATTGGGTTGCCTTGGCGCAGCGCTGCCAAGTGGATTGACGCAAAAAACAGGCGCAGATTATTCGTTTGCCGTAAGAAGCGCCTCATCGAGTTGCTTTATGTGGCGCTGCGTGTGGAGTGGTGCGTACAGGAGCCAATGGTAGGCACTGAGGGGGCCGAAGAAGGGACTCGGGGCGGTGTAAAGGTGGAGGGGTTGGGCGTTGGTCAGAAGGAACTCGTGGAGTTGAGCGCGGTGGGTCTGGAAGCGCTCGCGGACTTCCGCCTGGGTCCAACCTCCGGAAGGATGAAGGCTGGCCGGGGCATCGACACGGCCCTGGCGCCCGGCCAAGGCCTCGGTGAGTCTGGCAAGAACAGCGGGGCCGAAGTCGGATTCTGTGGCGGGTTGCGGGGAGGGTGAGGTGGCGACGAGCGTCCGCACTTTGCGCAAAAGAGCGATTTCGACAAGGACTACGTGTTCCGCAATTTGGGCGGGAGACCATCGGGCCGGGCCGGGCTGGGTGGTCCACTGGCGGGGTGTGAGAGGTGCTATGGCAGCAAGGAACGCGGCGGAGGAGATGTCGAGCAGGGTAAGCGCGGTCTGGTATTGTTCGGGAGCTATGGGATCACCTATGTGATGGGCATCTATGTTGAGTGGATTCGTGAAAACGAGGGTGGGCCTGGACGGTGAAATGAAAAGGGCCGGATCGCTCTCGCGGTCCGGCCCTTTTCCTCAGCGATTTCTGTTTAGCTGCAGCCGCTGGTACCACCGCAGTTTTCACATTTGTAGCAGCTGCCGTTGGGGGTCATCATGCCACCGCACTCGGCGCACATAGGGGCGTCGGAGGCGACGGACGTGGTGAACGGCAACGACTCCTGCGGGCTGGGCTCCGTGGGGCGGAGCATGTTGACAGCGCCTGCCTCGTTGTTCGCGGCGAGAGCGTATTCGGCTCCCAGGAACTTCGAACCGAGCCAGCGGAAGATGTAGTCGGGGATCGACTTCGCGTACGGGATCTGCGGGTTGCCGGTCCAGCCGCTGGGTTCGAAACGGACGTGGCCGAACTTATCCACCAGGAACTTCAGGGGCACACCGTACTGCAGGCAGTAGCTGACAGACGTTGCAAAGCTGTCCATCAGGCCTGAAATGGTGGAGCCTTCCTTCGCCATGGAGACGAAGATTTCGCCGGGCATACCGTCCTCATACATACCAACCGTGATGTAGCCTTCGTGGCCTCCGATGGAGAACTTGTGCGTAATCGACTGGCGTTCGTCGGCCAGTTTGCGGCGGACGGGGCGGAAGACCACCTTTTCAGAGATGGCTTCCTTCAGCACCTGGACGGCGCTGGCGGTGCCGTTCTTCTTTGTGTCGCCCTTGGTGCCTCCACCGGAACTCATGGGCTGCTGGCCCTTGGAGTTGTCGCGGTAGATGGCGACGGACTTCAGGCCGAGACGCCAGCTTTCGATGTAGGCCTCCATGATGTCGTCAACGCTGCACTCTTCGGGCATGTTGATGGTCTTGGAGATCGCGCCGGAAACGAACGGCTGAACGGCGGCCATCATCTTGAGGTGGCCGTTGTAGTGGATGGAGCGGGAGCCGTTCATGGGCCGGAAGCTGCAGTCGAAGACGGGCAGGTGTTCGGGCTTCAGCCCGGGGGCGCCTTCAATGGTGCCTGTGGAGTCGATGTGGCTGACGATGGTCTCCATCTGCTCCGGCGAATAGCCGAGCTTGATGAGAGCCTGCGGGACCGTGTTGTTGACGATCTTGATGACGCCGCCGCCGACCAGTTTCTTGGTTTTGACGAGCGCGAGATCCGGTTCAATACCGGTGGTATCGCAATCCATCATGAAGCCGATGGTGCCGGTTGGGGCGATCACGGTCATCTGGCCGTTGCGGTAGCCGTTGATACGGCCGAGTTCGTAGGCTTCTTCCCACGCCTTCTTCGCGTTCGAGAACATGTCGCTCGGAATATTGCGGTGATTGATGAGATTCACCGAATCGCGGTGCATGCGGATAACTTCGAGGAAGGGTTCCACGTTCTGCGCATAGCCGGGGAACGGGCCGGTGGTACCGGCGATGCGGGCGGAGGTCAGGTAGGCCTGGCCGCACATCATGGCGGAGATGGCGCCGGCGGTGTCGCGACCGCGGTCGCTGTCGTAGGGCACACCCATGGACATGAGCAGCGCGCCGAGGTTGGCGAAGCCGAGGCCGAGGGGGCGGTAGTCGTGCGAATTCTGCGCGATCTTCTCGGTGGGGTACGCGGCGTTATCGACCAGGATTTCCTGGGCCACAATCAGGGTATCGACGGCGTGGCGGAAAGCCACGGTATCGAAGACTCCTCCGGGACCGGAGAACTTCATCAGGTTCAGAGAAGACAGGTTGCAGGCGGAGTCATCAAGGAACATGTACTCCGAGCAGGGGTTCGACGCATTGATCCGCGAGGTGTTCTTGCAGGGATGCCAGCGGTTGATGGTGGTGTCGAACTGCATGCCGGGGTCGCCGCACTGCCAGGTTGCTTCGGCGATTTCGCGCATCAGGTCGCGGGCGCGGAAGCGGTCCTTCGGTTTGCCGTCGTTCACGGACTTGGTCCACCACTCGCGGTCTTCCACGACGGCCTGCATGAAGTCGTCGGTGGCGCGAACGGAGTTATTGGCGTTCTGGAAGAAAATGGACGAGTAGGCGTCGCCGTCGAGGGCTGGGTCGTAGCCGGCCGCGATGAGGGTATGTGCCTTCTTCTCTTCTTTTGCCTTGCAGCCGATGAAGCGAGCGATATCGGGGTGCTCGACGTTGAGGATCACCATCTTGGCGGCGCGGCGGGTCTTACCGCCGGACTTGATGACACCGGCGAAGGCGTCGAAGCCCTTCATGAATGAGAGGGGGCCGGAGGCTCGGCCGCCACCAGAAAGGATGGCATCTTCTTCGCGGAGGGCGGAAAGGTTAGAGCCGGTGCCGGAACCGAACTTAAACAGCATGCCTTCGGTTTTGGCCAGATCGAGGATGGATTCGAGGGAATCCTTTACGGAAACGATGAAGCAGGCGGAGCACTGGGGCTTGGCTTCGTTGGAGATTTTAGTAATTTGATCCTGCCGGGGATCGTAGAACCAGCCGTAGCCGCGGGATTCCTTTACGCCGACGTTGAACCAGACGGGGGAATTGAAGGCGGCTTTCTGGTGGAGCATGAGGTGGGCGAGTTCGGCGCGAAAGTTTTCGCCGTCCTGGATGGTGGCGAAGTAGCCATCCTTCAGGCCCCAATCCGCAATAGTGTCGACAACACGGTGGACCAGTTCACCGACGCTGCGTTCGCGTTCGGGCGAGCCCATTTTTCCGTGGAAGTATTTGCTGGCAACAATGTTGGTTGCGGTTTGCGACCAATCGGCGGGAACTTCAATATCGCGCTGTTCAAAAACGACCGCACCTTTATGGTTCCCAATGGTAGCGGTACGGGTCTCCCATGAAACGTCGTCATACGGCGTCTTGCCGGCGGCGTTGCCGTCTGCGAGCTGTTTCACCGTGAAGTGCCTGCTGAACTGGATTCCCTTGCGGGTCGTGAGACCGCGCGCTTCTTTTGAATCGACCATTGGATTAAGTTGCTGAATCTGTTCAGCTAAGTCTGCGGTTACTTTTGCCATCGTCCTGCCTCTGAAGCGCCGCGCATGTTCATCAGAGGAACACGGTGGCGCATCTGCAATATTGCCCCAAGATGTAGGGGTTAGTCAATAGAAAAGTCTATTAGCAGTGTAGATGCTTATCGGATTGCTTACTACAAGTGTCTTAGTTGATGATAGGAAAGATGTTTCGCGCAACCCTTGCAACTATCGCCATTTTGACCGCCGGACTCCTGACGTCCTGCGGGACCTCCAGCCCCGATAGCCGGGAGCAGACCCGGACGGGCGTTACCCCCACTGGATACCCTGGCGGACAGCCGAAGGACGCCCAGTCCCCCGCCCTTGCCAGTTCCACGGAACAGGAACATTCGAACCCCGGTCCGAAGGTTCCCGTAACCGAGGGTAAGGCGGAAGCGAAGCCTGCCGCCGTCAAGTCCGAGAAGAAGTAAGCTCGGGACTTCCCGGCCCGACGACTCACGCACTTAATGAGTCATCGCGTAAACCACATCGTTCACCGATAGACGGATGCCCAGCGCCGAGTACTTCTCGGGGTAGCGTGCGTCGTCTGCCCATTCCCACGAATCGCCCACGTCGTTGTTGAATGCCATTACGACCATCAGGCGACCCTGATCGTCATAGATCCCCCGCCAGTGCGGGACGGCTCCATCCTCCCGATACGTAGTTCCCTGCCTGAGCGCCCATTGGCCGGGGATCTGGAAGCGATCCTTCACCTCGTACACGATCCGGAACACGGGATCCTTGTCGTCAATCTCGACGATGGAACGGTCAGGGAAGACCAGGGCCATGCTGTCCATGAAGCGATTCCACTCGCGGGTTCCCCAGAAATCATCCAGCATGAGGAAACCACCGCGGAGAAGGTACTCGCGAAGTTTGGCGGCCTGGGTATTCGTCAGGAGCCAGTCACCCATTTCGCCGGCAACCAGCCAGGGATAGTTGAAGATATCGTCTTCATCGTCGGGATTGATGGGCTGCTCTGCGGAGCGCGCATCGATGCGGGTCAGGCGGCGGAGGGCGGCGGCGAAGTGGCGGTCAGCGCGGGGGTAATCCTGAGACCAGCTGGTGCCACCTTCACGCCAGTCACGACCACCCCCGAAGCCTCTGGGGCGTGAAAAACGGCCACCAGGGTGTGGGGGATACATGAGGCGGGCCTGAACCCACTCTGCGCCGACCTCGAAGTCTGCCGGCAGTTCCACGTCGTCGTAGGCTTCCAGACTTCTGTAGACGCGAAAGGGGCGGGGTTTGGCGCGTTCCCGGGCGTCGGTGACGGAGTCTGCGGAGGCTGCACCCGACGCTGCCCAGGCGAAGATCGCCAGCACCGCCAACGCCGATAGCCACAAAACTTTGCGGTGCATGATGGGCGACCTGCCTGTGAGGATAGCACCGCGCGGCGGAAATTGTGATGTGCGGATTCGCAATCCGGGATAACAGTTGACTCCTGGCCCCGACTCTGAAAAACTACCGGAGAATCCTCAATTAGGGAGAACTTAAAATTATGAAACTCACACTGTCCCTGCTCGGCGCGCTTGGTCTGACCGCCGCGTCGATTTTTGCCCAGGCCCCTCAGGGGGCCCCTCCCCCACCCATGAGCTTCTTTATTACCAGCGTTGGGCTCGGTAAGGGTGCCGATCTTGGCGGACTGGAAGGTGCCGATGCCCAGTGCCAAAAGCTGGCCGCGGCCGCCGGAAGCACCAAGACGACCTGGCATGCGTACCTGAGCACCAGTGCGAAGGACGGGAAACCGGCCATGAACGCGCGGGACCGAATCGGCAATGGCCCCTGGTACAACGCTAAGGGCGCACGTATTGCCAAAGATCTCGCGGATCTGCATGGAGACACGCTGGAAGCGGCTCGTCAGGGAAATAACCTGTCGAAAGCGACCGCGTTCACCGAGAAGGGCGCCACCGTTAAGGGCTTCGGCGACACGCCGAACGAGCACGACATGCTGACGGGTTCCAAGCCGGATGGCACGGCGTACACCGATGGAGTCGATCATACCTGCAATAACTGGACTTCCAGCACCACCGGGACCGCTCAGTTGGGGCACCATGACCGCACCGGCGGTGGCAATACGTCTTGGAATTCAACCCATGCATCACGGGGCTGCAGCCAGGAGAATTTGATCAGCACGGGTGGGAATGCCTACCTGTACTGCTTCGCTCAGTAGAGTTTCCCGCAGCCATCCCGCTATACTGAAAAAGTGTGGCGGGGTGGCCGAGCGGTTTAAGGCAGCGGTCTTGAAAACCGTCGTACCTTAACGGGTACCGTGAGTTCGAATCTCACCCCCGCCGCCATAAGTTCTGTAAGTTTGGCCCGTGCCTTCATCAGGCTGCGGGCCTTTTTGCTTTGGAGGCGGGAAGTCACGGGGGCGCGATAGGATAACCTTTGCCTCCCTTTATGCACAGCCTTCGTACCCTCTCCCTTTACCTGGTCTTATTTCTGCCGCTCGTACAGGCGCAGACTCCTGAGCAGACCTTTAACCGTCTCTGTTCGGGGTGCCATGGCGCTGGTTTAACCGGAACCGATCGCGGACCTTCGCTGCTCAATCGACGGAGTCTGCGACGGCGCAGCGAGGCTCAGATTCATGACTTAATCCGTGATGGCGCTCCGGGTGGGATGCCGGCGTTTGCGTTACCGGAGGCGGAACTGGCTCCGCTGGCTCGCTACATAAGAAGCTTCAATGCCTCGGCGTTTGACGTTGCGGCAGGGGGTGATGTTGCGGCGGGGGAAGCTTTGTTCTTCGGTACCGGCAAGTGCGGATCTTGCCACATGGTGCATGGGCGTGGCGGGGTAAACGGCCCGGATTTGTCAGGGGTTGCACGAGAGTTGACGCGTCCGGAACTGGAACAGAGCCTTTTGGACCCTGCGTCGCGCACTGGGGTCCGCAATGCCGAGGGGTGCCCGGGGTGGGCGTTTTGTTCCGATGGGCGCTGGGGGTTGGTAACGGTGAAGCTGAAGTCGGGCGAGACCCTGCGTGGCTATGCGCGGGCGCAGGGGAAGCACGACCTCCAGCTACAGGTTCCCGCTGGCGGATTGCGCCTGCTCAATGATTCCCAGTACAGTTCCGTGACTCGGGAGCAGGGCTCCGCGATGCCCGCGTTTACCGGGCCAGCGGCGCAGTGGCAGAACCTGGTGGCGTATTTGGCACGGCAGGGCGGGATTCCGTTGGGGCCGGTTCCATCGGCCACGCCGGTAGTGCAACGCGAAATGGACGAGATTTTGACGCCGGCGATGGGCGAATGGCCCACCCATAACGGAGCGCTGAACGGGAATCGGCACTCTTCGCTTTCTCAGATCACTGCGGATAATGTGGGGCAACTGCAGGCGAAGTGGATGTGGTCCACCGATTACCAGGGGCTGGAGACTACTCCGTTGGTTGCGGACGGCGTGATGTACGTGACGGCTCCGAATCAGGTGTGCGCTTT
Source organism: uncultured Acidobacteriia bacterium (assembly GCA_903929755.1). GTDB lineage: Bacteria > Acidobacteriota > Terriglobia > Bryobacterales > Bryobacteraceae > BOG-234. Next base: position 25,307 of record CAIYVZ010000042.1, on the reverse strand, counting down.
GGACGCCGCAGCGGGGCGGACGATCTGGTGTTATTCTCGTCCGCGAAATTCCGGTGCCACGATTGCAGGCGACGCGGCGAAGGGGGCGAATCGTGGTGCCGCGCTGCTGGGCCGAAGCGTGTTCTTTGCCACCGACGACGCGCACCTGATTTCCATCAACCGGGTGACGGGCGCTTTGATGTGGGATATCGATATGCGGGAGGGTAAGGGGGCGTTCGGGTCGACCGGTGCGCCGCTCGTCGTCGGCGATCTGGTGATTGCGGGTGTTGCCGGTGGCGACGGACCGCTGCGGGGCTACGTGACGGCGTACAAGGCATCGTCGGGCGAACAGGTCTGGCGATTCTTCACGATTCCCAAGCGCGGGGAGAAGGGCTCGGAGACCTGGAAAGGGTCGGCGCTGGAGGTTGGCGGCGGTGCCACGTGGACTTCGGGATCCTACGATGCGGAGACCGGGCTGCTCTACTGGCCGACCGGGAATCCGTATCCCGATACGGATGGCGATGAGCGCGAAGGCGACAATCTCTACACGAATTGCGTGCTGGCGCTGGACCCGAAGACGGGCGTCCTGAAGTGGCACTATCAGTTCACGCCGCACGATCTGCATGATTGGGACGCAACCGAACCGTTCGTATTGGTGAACGCCATGTTTCAGGGCCGGGACCGGAAGTTGTTGCTGCAGGCGAACCGGAATGGGTTCTTCTACGTTTTGGATCGTGTGACGGGAGAATTCCTGCTGGGCAAACCGTTTGTCCGGAAGCTGACCTGGGCAAGCGGAATTGGGGCGGATGGGCGTCCCGTACTGCTGGAAGGCAATCAACCCACGAAGGGCGGGACGAAGACGTGCCCGGCGGTGCGTGGGGCCACAAACTGGTATTCCACGGCGTTTAATCCAACGGCTGGCCTGTTCTACACCATGGCCGTGGAAGACTGCAATATCTACCAAAAGACGAAGGCGGGCGGCTTCGAGCCCTATCGCGATCCCAAAGATCCAGCGGAGAAATTCCTGCGGGCCATCGATTATCAGACGGGTCGGATTGTCTGGGAGGTTCCGCAGGTGGGGGCCCCGGAATCAAATTATTCCGGCGTCCTGTCAACGGCTGGCGGTGTGGTTTTCTATGGAGAAACGGGCGGGAGTTTTGCGGCGGTGGACGGGAAGTCCGGGGCAACGCTCTGGCACTTCAACACGGGAAACCCATGGAAGGCGTCGCCGATCACCTACATGGTGAACGGGCGGCAGTATGTGGCGATTGCTTCGGGTGGAAATATCGTGGCGTTCGGACTTTAGCTAGATCCGTACGCCGACGCGCCAGAGACCATAACCGATGGCCTGGCGGAAGCAGAGCCACCAGAGTTTCAGGGGGCCGATTTCACCGGCCTGCCGGGGGGATGCCCAGGCAGTGAAGCCTTCCTGCTGCAGCATGCGCTTTACACGAAACACGTGGTAGCCGTCGCTGACGACAATGGTGGAACGGAGGCTCATGCGGCGAAGGATTTCGGCGGCGGCGGACAAGGACATGCCGGTGGAATCGCCCTGGTCCTCAACGATGATTGATTCAGCGGGGACGCCGCGGTCGATCAGGTATGAGCGGCCAACTCCGCCTTCGGTGAAGGAGGGGTCGCCGCCGGGACCTCCGGTGGTAAGGATGTACGGCGCCAGTTTCTTCGTATAAAGTTCCAGAGCATGGTCGAGACGCGCCTTGAGGATGGGAGAGGGATGGCCGCGATACTCGGCAGCTCCCATCACGAGGATGACATCGGCCTGGTGCGCGTCGTCTATGTGGCTTTCGCGCTCAATGCGGATAGAAAGCGCTGTCAGATAGGTAAGCAGAAACGCGATCAGCGCCAGTGCGAAAAGGGTGATGCCGCGTTTAATATATGCCAGTCCGATCTCCATATTGTAAGCCGGGGTGTTGTCATCAACAATGAAAGGGGCGACGAAGTGATTCGCCGCCCCTTTAATTGCTGGAATCTGCGGACAGTTAGAACTGAACCATGAGGGTCAGGTTCATGAGGGGCTGGCCCCCCAGCGAGGCCGTGGTGGGGTCGCTCGAAACCTTGCCAAACTGGGCGGGGTTGCGGAAATCGACCGTTGATGTGGGGGTGTTGAAATTGTAGCGGTGGAAGATGTTCTGCATATCCCAGCGAAGCTGTGCCCTGTATTTTTCCTTGAAAATGAAGTTCTTCTGGGCGGAAGCCTGGGACCAGCGTAGCGGCAGACCGTCGATGGTGTTGCGTCCGAGATTGCCGATGCGGAAATCGCACTTCGTTCGGTCAAAGCCTGCCGGGATGGTGGTGGCCGTCCCGCAACCGCCGGGGTAGGCGAAGTTGGCGAGGCCGTTATTGGCGCCGGAGTAGACAGAGTTAATGTTGCCGTTCACAAAACGGTCGCCGCCGAGGTCATACCAGTTGTCGCGAATGGAAATGGGTCCGGTGATGTCGGGACGGCCATTGCCTGCGAAGCCGGGGTAGTAGTTGAACGGGCTGCCCGTGTAGCCAAAAGTGATGGGGTTCCCACTTTCATGGGTTTCGATCCAGGAGAGTTCGAAGCCTCCGAGAAGCATCTTGCCCCACTTGCCGGTGGCCCACTTCTTCCCTGCCCCGAAAGGCAGTTCGTAGTTGAGGACGCCAACATAGCGGTGCTTGCGGTCGAAGCCGGCGCGACCCTTTTCGAGGCCACGATTCTGAATGGGCGCAACGCCGGAACCGGAGTTATCGGTGTCCTGTGAATCGATTGCTTTGGCCAGCGTGTAGAAGGTCTGAAAATAGAGACCGTCGGACATACGCTTCTCCACCTTGATGGTGCCGGAGTGGAAAGTGCTGTGACCCGTGTTTGAGCGATAGGAAATGTTGCCGAAGGAGGGGAAGGGGCGATAGTTCTGCGAGGCCGCGAGAACCTGATTCTGCAACGTGGGGTTACATCGATGGGGAAGGTATTGGCTTCCCATGTTTCGAGCAGGCCGACACCTGCGGAACCCTGATAGCTGAGTTCGATGAGGTAGTTTCGGCGAAGTTCATACTGCGCACTCATGTTGAAGTTGACGACGTAGGGATTGCGCAGGTTCTTATCCCACCACTGGACGTTGCGCCCGCTGTAGTTGGCGGTGGAGGTAAGGAAGGGCGAGGTGCCATCGGGCCGTACGACGAACTTCACAGAAGATGGACCCTGGCTGAGTCGAAAGATGGGAGAGGGATCGCCCACCGCCGCCTGTTGGGTGGAAGTTGCGGTATATTCGTCGAACTGGCCGCGACCCTGGGGGAACTTGATATCGACGGTGTTCATACCGATGCCACCACGAACCACGAACTTCGGCATGGCATGCCAGGAAAGACCGAGGCGGGGATTGAAGTTGTTGTTATCGCGGCCAGCAATTGACTTCGGGTGGATAATAGCGCCCTTGCCACCGGTGAGACTATCGGTACCTGCGGGGTCGAAGCTGCTCATGGCACCGTACTTCGTGTTGAAGGGGCTTTCATTGGAGTAGCGAACGCCAATGTTGGCCGTGAGTGTTGGAGTAATCTTCCAGTCGTCCTGCACGTAGAAACTGTTGATGTCGGAACGCGGCAGCCAGCTGGTGAGTTCTCCGTTAAAGGTTGCGGTGCGAACAGCGCCGGTCAGGAAGCCGGCGAAGGTGATACCGGTGTTGGCGACAGTGTTGCCGTTCGCCTGGAGGCCGGAGGTGACGTTGGAGAAGTCGAACGAGGAGAACCGGGCGAAGTTGGCGGAGTTCAGCTTGAAGTGGAGAATCTCGTAGCCCACCTTGAAGGCGTGTTGCCCCTTGACCCAGGTGGTGTCGTTACGGAACGAAAAGGTCTCATTCACGGTCTTGTTCGGAGTGGCGCCGGTAATGCCGTACACGCCGAAGTTCGGCATCAGAGCATTATCGACATTCGGGATGCCGAGTTTCGCCGGCCAGCCGCCGCCGAAGGATGGAACGACCGTATCGTTACGACGCCGGAAGTAGCCGACGCGCGAATCGTTGATGAGGTTGGGGCTGGCGGTCCAGGTATAGCCCAGGGAGGAGTTGTTCTGCGTGAACGGCGTCCAGTTGCCGGTGGAGGCATCGAACGGTACGAAATCACCTTTAAATAGTACGGGGCGTGCGTAACCGCTTTGGTCGTTTTCGGTGAAGCTGCCGTAGATCTTGAATTTCTGCGAGAACTGGTGGTCGATGCGGACGTTGTAATCGTTGAAATAGGTCCGGGCAAACTCATCGGCGAGTACATTGTTGCTGGGGCCGGTGCTGGTGAACGAGTTCCCGTTGTTGGGCAGCACCCACGGGGATGCGGCGAGGATTTTGGACGCAACAGGGTCAAAGCGACTGAGCGGAATCTTGTTGCCGACGAAGGGATCGCGGGACCAGACGCCCCCAACGTTCCGTGTGGTGGAGGGATCGAAAATCGCATTGGCATTAACGCCCGGGAAGTTGAAGTCGCCGCCGAGCATTTCGGAAGTGGGCGTGGTGGTAAAGACCTGCGCGTACTTCTTTTCGTGGAGGCGCTGGTAGCCGAAGAAGAAGAAGGTCTTGTTCTTGCCGTTGTAGAAATGAGGGATGACGACCGGGCCGCTAACGTTGCCGTCGGGCTGCATGAAGAACACCGGGAGGCCATTGGGGCGACCGGGCAGGACGTCGGAGGTACGCTTCAAGTCGAAGTAGCGGCGGTGCTGCAGGCTGCGCGTACGGCCGAAGAAGGAGGCCATCGTGTGAAGCTCGTTGGTGCCCGACTTCTTAACAACACTGATGACGCCGCCGGCGGAGTGCCCGTATTCGGCGGGGGGAACAGTGGTGAGGACGTTGACTTCGGCGACGGAGTTTTGGAGGGGCTTGATGGTGCCGGTGCCGCCCTGCTGGTCGTTACCATTGACTCCATCCTCGAAGATGCCGATGGCACCGTTGCGCTGCCCGGCAAGGTGGTAAGAACCCAGATCTCCGCCGTATGCGAAGCCGCCGGAGGACATGCCGGGGACGAGGTTCAGCGTGGCGTTCACGTAGCGCTGGTAGAGCGGGAGTTCGTAGAGAACGCTGCCGCTCATCACGGTACCGGTAGTAGATGTTTCGGTCTGGAGGAGTTCGCTGGCACCGGTAACTTCGACGGATTCAGAGATCTGTCCGATCTGCATGGCTGCATCCACGGCAAGGGTGTTACCGGTCTGGAGATCAACGTCGTCATGGACGGATTTCTTAAAGCCGGTGGATTCGAAAGTGATCGAATAGGTGCCAGGCTGGAGTGAGGGGACGCGGTAAATGCCGTCCGAATTAGTGGTCGCAGAATAGCTGAAATTGGTGGTCTTCTGGACGACCGTGACTTTGACACCAGGCACGACGGCGCTGGAACTGTCGGTAACGCGGCCAGCTATTGTGGAAGTACCGATTTGGGCATAAACTGCAATGGCAGATGCCAATAAAATCAAGAAGTTACGCATAATGCTCCCGTTCGCGTAGGCTAGGTTATCACAAACCCTTACAGAATGCCACCAGGTGACCAGGTAAAGAAGGTTGCGAAATTGCGGTATGCGGTGGGGCGGTATCCTGAGTTACGAAACGGGTGACAGTGCAACAAATTGAAACCATAACGAGCCATGCCAATCCGCTGCTGAAGGACGTGCGACGGGCGATTACGAAAGGGACGCTGACCGCTTCGGGCCTGGCCGTGGCAGAAGGCGTCCACTTGCTGGAAGAGGCGATCCGGAGTGAGGTCCGTATTCCGGCGGTTCTGCTTTCTGCATCGGCGGGCCGGGCGATGGCGGGGCTGCTGGAGAAGTTGACTTTATCGCGCATCATTACTTTGCCGGACGCGCAGTTTGTGGCGTTATCGGCGACCGAGACGCCGCAGGGCGTAATGGCTTTAGTGGAACCGCCGGAGTGGACGCCCGAAGACTTGTTCACAGGCAGACCTCTGGTGGTGGTTCTGGACGGTGTGCAGGATCCGGGAAATGCCGGGGCGATCGCACGCGCGGCGGAGGCCTTTGGGGCAACGGGGATTGTCTTCGCCAGGGGGACCGTGGGGCTGCATCATCCGCGGACGCTGCGGGCTTCGGCGGGGTCCCTGTTCCGGCTACCTTGTGTCTCGGGGCTGGAGACGGAAGAAGTGGTGGCGTTGCTGGCAGCCCATCGGTGTGCGTCCTGGGTGGCGATGCCGTGGTCAGAGAACGTGTCGATGGCGAGCGCGGTGAAACTGACCGGCCCCGTGGCGCTGGTGATTGGAAATGAGGGTCACGGCGTGGGGCTTGTGTTGCAGGAGGCATCGACGCCGATCAGCATTGCCACGCAGAAGGTGGAGAGCCTGAACGCTTCGGTGGCGGCAGCGATTCTGCTCTATGAGGCGAGCCGCCAGCGTGGAGTTTTCCGGGCATGAGTCTGTTTGCGCAACCGGCGGGGCCTCGTCCACTGGCGGACCGGATGCGGCCGGAAACGCTGGATGATTACGCGGGTCAGGAGCATATTCTTGGTCCCGGGAAACCTCTGCGGCGGCAGATTGAAAGCGATAAGCTGACGTCGATTATTTTGTGGGGCCCGCCGGGGGTGGGCAAGACGTCACTGGCGCAGATTGTGGCGCAGATGACGAAGAGCGAGTTCCTGCCTTTTTCGGCGGTGCTCTCCGGCATTAAAGAGATCAAGGCCGTGATGGTGGATGCCGAGCGGTTCCGGGCGCTGGGGCGGCGGACGATTCTGTTCGTGGACGAAATTCATCGCTTCAACCGGGCGCAGCAGGATGCGTTTCTGCCGTATGTGGAGCGCGGGGATATCGTACTGATTGGCGCGACCACGGAAAACCCTTCGTTCGAAGTGAATGCGGCGCTTTTGTCGCGGTCGAAGGTTTACATGCTGCGGGCTTTGACGGATGAAGAGATCGTCAAGTTGCTGGAGCGTGCGCTGAAGAAGGTACACGGGACGGCGACGCCCGAGGTTCTGGAGAAGATTGCGAACGCTGCGAATGGCGACGCGCGGTCGGCCTACAACACGCTGGAAGTGGCGGCTGCGGCGGCTTATCCGAGCGGCGTGATTACAGATGAGGTTCTGGCCGACACGCTGGGTAAGAAGGTTCTGCTTTACGACAAGGGCGGCGAGGAGCATTACAACCTGATCTCGGCGCTGCATAAGTCGGTGCGGTCGAGCGATGCGGACGCGGCGTTGTACTGGCTGGGGCGGATGCTGGAGTCGGGTGAAGACCGGATGTATATCGCACGGCGAGTGGTGCGGATCGCCGTGGAGGATATCGGGCTGGCGGATCCACGGGCGCTGGAACAGTGTATGGCGATGCAGCAGGCTGTGCATTTTCTGGGGATGCCGGAAGGGGATCTGGCGATTGCCCAGGCGGTGCTGTATCTGGCGATTGCGCCGAAGTCGGACGCTTCTTATAAGGCGCTGGGCGAGGTGATGCAGGAAGTTCGGCAGGGGAGGGCGGAGCCGGTGCCGATGCATCTGAGGAATGCGTCTACGAAGGCGATGAAGACGTGGGGGTATGGGGACGGGTACCAGCATGCGCACCAGTATGCGGATGCCATGAACGAGATGGATTGTTTACCGGATGCGCTGGTGGGGCGGCAGTGGTATCACCCGACGGAGCGCGGGATGGAGAAGCGGATCAAGGAACGGCTGGATGAGATCCGAGCGCGGCGGGGAAAGAAGGGCTGACAGGACGTGGGTTTTCATCTTCATTGTGCGCGGATCCCCTGGCCCGGCGAGACGCCCTCCTGCAACCGGCCCTCGCGGACGACGAAGGTTCCGTTGACTATCACGTAACGAAAGCCCTCGGAATACTGCCCAGGATTTTCGAAGGTGGCTTTGTCGAGGACGCGGTTGGGGTCAAAGACCGAGATGTCGGCATCCGCACCCACTTTCAAGCGGCCTTTCTGCCGCATTTGCGGAGTCACGGCTTCGAGGCGTTGCGCGGGCATAAGAGAGCACTTGCGGATAGCATCCATCAGGGAGAGTGCCTTGTCTTCACGAACATATTTGCCGAGTACGCGCGCGTAGGTGCCTGCGCCGCGAGGGTGCCCCTTGCCGTCCACCATCCGGCCATCGCTGCCGATCATTACGAGTGGATGCGCCAATGCCGTCCGCACCGTCTCTTCCGTATTTTGGAAGATCACGACCCTACCTCCCTGCTTGCGATAGCGCTCGAAGGACTCCTTGTTCAGACGTTCGCCGGTGGCAACCCACAATAGGTCGGAGTAGCTCGCCCCTTGTTTCGCTTGCCAACCCGGATCGAAGAGTGCGGATTCGAGAGATGACTGGCCCGCGACGTAGGGGTAGGCTTCAGTCGTGACGTCCAGGCCGCGCGCACGGGCGCCTTCAATCACACGTAATGCTTGCGGCGTCTTCCCTTGGGCCATGCTGGTGATGTGCACGATGTGGAGAGGCGTGCCGGCGGCAGCCGCGTCCGTAATTACCTCCTGCAGCGACTCAAAAATACCCGGAGCAGCAGTTCCCGCGTCGCGCATGTGAACAAAGACAGGGCGCTTCCATTTCGCGGCCGCGTAAAACAGGGCCAGAACCTCTTCGTGGGTCGCCGTGGGAACGTAGGCCAAGCCTAAGCCCATCCCCAGTGCCCCTTCATCCAATCCCTTCTGGACTCCGGCGAGAATGGCTCTCTGTTCTTCCGGGGTCGCTCCGCGATTCATCGCCGAGTCTCGCGGCAAGTACTCGCCGGTATCTTTCATGACTGCCATGCGCGCCGGGATATGGCCCGCGCTTGCGCCGAAGTTGACCAACGCCTTCCCTGCGCGCGCCGTGTACCACTCACTTACCGGTGAGACGCCGACTTCGAGTTCCAGTGCGGTGGTGACTCCGTCCATGGCTTTGTAGCGGTAGTTCTCGGACGTCTGGCCATGCGCGTGGGGGTCAATAAACCCGGGCGCGATCACCAGGCCGTTGGCATCGACTTCCACCTTGCCGCGCAGTACATCTGTGGAAATCGCCACAATTTTGTCACCGGCAATACCTACGCTACGCACCGCATCGAGGCCGGATTCGGGATCCATCACACGGCCGCCTTGCAGAACTATGTCATAGGTTTGCGCGGCCAGAAGTGCGGGGATTAGAAACAGTAGGTATCGCATCAGAACAGTTTATCGGTATTCCGGCTGTATGGTCGCCTTGGAATTCCCGCTCAAAATACCCCGAGAGGCACAAGTTCGTTCCATTCCTTACACGTCCGAACCACGCTCCCGCACCTGTTACCTCGATCATGCAGCCGAGGGCTGATACGATCAGCCAATGCGGCTGTTTGCTGGTCTCCTGTTCTCTTGCTTCGCTCTTCTGGCGCAACCTTATACGTTGTTGCTCAAGGGCGGACATGTCATTGATCCGAAGAATGGCCTTGACGTCGTTCGGGACGTGGCGATTTCCGGTGGCAAGATTGCTGTGGTCGCGGCGAATATTCCCGCGTCTCAGGCCGGCAAAACCATTGATGTGACGGGGCTTTATGTCACGCCTGGGCTCGTCGATATTCACGCCCACGTGTTCCATACCACCGGCATTCCGGGGGGCTGGGCCGGGGATGAGTCGATTGCCCCCGACACGCTGTCGTTTCGGACGGGCGTGACCACGATGGTGGATGCGGGGTCGGCGGGGTGGCGGAATTTTGAGGCCCTGCGGCAGACTGTTATTGACCGGGTGCAGACCCGGATTCTCGCGTTTATTAATATCGCCGGGCTGGGCATGGTGAGCGATGCCACGGAGCAGGGTGATTTTGACCCGGCGGCGGTGGCCCGGATAGCGAAGAAGCATCGGGATGTGGTGGTGGGGGTGAAGAGCGCTCATTACCAGTTGCCGGACTGGAAGTCGGTTGATAATGCCATTGAGGCGGGTAAGCTGGCGGGAATTCCGGTGATGGTCGATTTCGGGTATTTCCTGAAAGCGCGGCCTTATTGGCAGTTGGTGTCAGAAAAGCTGAGGCCCGGGGATATTTCGACTCACATGTTCCGGGGCCCGGTGCCGTGGCTGGATGAGAACGGGAAGGTGTATGAGTATCTGCGGCAGGCGAGGGCGCGCGGCGTGAAGTTTGATCTGGGCCATGGCGGGTCGAGCCTGGTGCTGCGGAATGCGGTTCCGGCGATCCGGCAGGGGTTTTATCCGGATTCGATTTCCACCGATCTGCACGGCCTGAGCATGAATCAGCCTTTACAGGATATGCCGACGACGATTTCGAAAATGATGGCGGCGGGGATGCCGTTGCAGTCGGCCATAAAGGCTTCCACCGAGACGCCAGCCGCGATGATCGGGCGACCGGAGCTGGGCAATCTGAGTGTGGGCTCGGCAGGCGATGTCTCGGTGTGGCAAGTGATGAAGGGCGATTTTGGGTTCGCCGATGCTTCCGGTGGGTCGATCCGGGGCAAAGAACGCCTGCAGATCGAGATGACGCTGCGGGCCGGACAGATCGTCTGGAACTACAACGGGCTCGGCACCGTGCCGTTTGAGCAACTGCCAAAAAACTACGGCGTGCGCGAGGGCATCGACTTCGTAGTAGCGCCGAAACAGTAAGCGAGCGAAACTGTAAGCGATCATGGAGACGAATGCTGATTATCGACTCGCATCTTGACCTTTCCTGGAATGCGCTGGGGTGGAACCGCGACCTCCGTTTGACGGCGCATGAGACACGTGTTGTGGAGGCTCCGTTGGCGGATCAGGGCCACGGGCGGGCGATGGGAACGGTGTCGTTTCCGGATCTGCGGCGCGGACAAGTGGGGATCTGCGTAGCTACGTTTCTGGCTCGCAAGAACCCCAGGGGGAATTACAACAACCTGGACTTCCGGACCCAGGAAATCGCGTGCGCCGTCGCGCGCGGACAGCTGGCGTATTACCGGCAGCTTGAGGAGGACGGCGTTTGCCGGATCATCACGGATCTGCCCCGGTTTGAGGCGAGCTATAGCGCGTGGCTGACGGGCGGCGGGGTTGAGCCGCTCGGCTTCGTTCTGAGCATGGAGGGGGCGGACCCGATCCTGTCTCCTTCGCACGCGGAACGGTGGTATCGGGATGGCTTGCGGGCATTGGGTTTGGCGCATTATGGGCCTTCCGTTTATGCGCACGGGACCGGGTGCACCGGCCCCCTGACGACGCAGGGCCGGGAGATGCTGCAGGTGATGGATGAGTTGGGGATGATTCTGGACCTGACTCACCTGGCGGACGAGAGCTTCTGGGAAGCGGTGAAGCTGTTCAAGGGCACGGTTTGGGCGAGCCACAACAATTGCCGGGCGATTACTCCGGCCGACCGTCAGTTTGACGACGACCAGATTCGCTGCATCATCGAGCGCGGCGGGGTGATTGGCGCGGCGCTGGATAACTGGATGATCGTGCCAGGGTGGAATGCGGATCCCGCGAACCGGCCTCCGGTAACGCTGGCGCATGTGGTGGATCACATGGACCATATCTGCCAGTTGGCGGGCAACGCGAGGCATGTCGCGATTGGCAGTGATTTGGATGGTGGCTTTGGATTGGAGCAATCACCGTCAGATGTGGATACCATTGCCGACATGCAGAACTTTGCTCCGATTCTGAGAGCGCGCGGGTACTCCGAAGAGGATATTGCCGGGATCTTCCACGGTAACTGGGCTCGGGTGTTCCGCGAGGCCTGGGGTGCTTAGCCGGGTTGGATGCGAGGCCAGACAACGTCGGTTGCTGGGGGCAATGGCAGGGGCGGGGCTGGACCGTTTTGTGACGTCGAACTACCGAACCATCTATTACCTGACAGGGAACCTGGTGGCGGCGGAAAGTCCCGCGGCGTTCGCGCTGGAGTCGGATGGAAAGTCGCTACTGGTGACTTCCTCGAAAGAGGAAGCGGTGGCGGACAAAGTGATGCCGGTGGAGACGTACTCTATCGACCGCGCGGTGGATCATGCGTGGCATGATGCCGAGGCCCTGTTTTTCGACGCCTTGCCAGGGGCGGCGAGGGTGGGGGTGGAGCGCAATGGAACGGGTGTTCTGTTTGCGCAGGCAGGGTCTGTTGACGCTACCGATCTGATCCTGCGGTTACGCAAACGGAAGGAAGCGGATGAGGTGGCGGAGATTCGCGAATCCTTGCGCCTGATCGTGGCGGCTTACGATGCGGCACGGGCGGCGATTCGGCCTGGTATCACCGAGTTGGACGTCTTCAATGCGATGCAGGCAGCGGTAGTGCAGGCAGCCGGCACGTTCGTGCATCTGAATGGAGATTTTGCCGTGGGAGAACGTGGCATTCGCGGGGGCGGGATGCCCACGCGGCGCGTGATTGAGCTTGGGGATTTGTACCCCCTGGACCTCTTCCCTGCCCCGCATCTGTATTTCGGGGACACCTGCCGGACGTTCGTGGCCGGCGAGCCAAGTGAACTGCAACTGCGGGCGCAGAAGGTGGTATGTGAGGCGATCGGTCTGGGGGAAAGCCTGATTCATCCGGGTGTGGTGGCACGCGAGGTTTACGGGGAGATCAAGAGGTTTCTCGATACTCACGAGTTCACCGAAAAGAGTTTCTGGCACCATGCGGGGCACGGCATCGGCCACCACGGCCACGAGGCTCCGCGGATTATCCCGGGTTCCAACGACGTGTTTGAAGTGGGGGATGTGATTACGCTGGAGCCCGGCATCTATACCAAGGCGATTGGCGGCGGGATTCGCATCGAAGATAACTACCTGGTGACGGAGACGGGCCTGGAGAATCTGTTCGAATATCCGAAAACATTATGAGAGATTTAACGGGCAAGCTGGCGGTAGTGACGGGCGCGGGGCGCGGCATCGGACAGGCGATTGCGCTGGAACTGGCGGCGCGCGGTGCCCGGCTGGCGATCTGCGATCTTCATGACCCGTGTGAGACGGCTGCAGCTATCGGGCCGGACACCATTACCGGAACCTTTGACGTGAGCGACCGCGAGGCGCAGGAGAAGTTCTTTGCTGGTTTGCCGCGAGTGGATATCCTGGTGAATAACGCGGGCATGAGCATTCGGAAGCCGCTGATTGATCTGGAAGTGGCCGATGTCGCGCGGGTCTGGAATGTGCTGATGTGGGGCGCGTTTCATACCTGCCAACTGGCGGCGCGGCGGATGATCGCGCAGGGGGACGGGGGCGCAATTGTGAATATCACGTCGGTGCTGGCTCATGTTCCCTGGGCGAATTCATCGCCTTACAACGGTGCCAAGGCGGCATTGAACCAGATGAGCCGGACCTGGGCTCTGGAACTGGCCCCGCACCGCATCCGAGTAAATGCGCTGGAACCGGGCTGGACCGACACGCCTGGCGAACGCGCCTTCAGCACGGAAGAGGAACTTCGTGAGGGCGGGGCAAAGCTGCCACTCGGTCGGCTGGCGAGGCCGGAGGAGATTGCTAAGGGCGTCGCGTTCCTGGTGTCCAGTGATGCCAGTTACGTCACGGGTACGGTGATGCAGGTGGACGGCGGCGTGAGTCTGATCGAATAGCATGATGCTGGCGCTGGCATTACTGGCGATCACGGCGCCCCTCCATATCCACGTGGATGCGGCGCTGTTCCCCAATGCGACACACCATCTGGCGTGCCTGAGCGGGCGGTTGCCCTGTACGCAATCCAGTTTCGAAAAGTTCTGGCACGAGGAAATGCACTGGGACCCAGCCGACCAGGCTGCGCTGGACCGGTGGAACGAAACGATGAAAACGATAGTGGCACGCCAGCCGCAGCCACAGCAAATGCCCTTTCTGGCGAACTTCACCAACTGGTATCCAGAGGTGGTGGTGGTGAAAAAGCTGATCGCGGCAGGTCTGGCTGCCAGCTCGGAAGCTGATTTTCGGAAGAAAGCCGCAGGCCTGGCGTTGCCCGGGGAAATCGCCGGGCTCTCCGCCTCGCTGGGGCACTTCAACAAGCGACTGGAGCCATGGTGGAAGGAAACCGGACGCGCCTACGGAGAGTCGCAGCGGAAAGCCGTAGAAGCCCAATTGAAGAAGCTGAAGGCGGACGAGTTGGCATCGGGAGTTGCTACTTTTTTCGAAGCTGAGCTCCCGGTCCGCGATTTCTACATGCACCTGATTCCGCGGAGTGACCGGGCATCAAAGGACGCGACCGCGACCTTTGCGCGAAATCACATGGTGGTGGAACTGACCGATGAGATGAAGCCGGAGGGCACCGTATCGATCATTCTGCACGAGATGACCCACGCGCTTTATGAGTTGGCGCCGATCGCGAAACAACGTCAGCTGATTCGGGATTTTGCGGACTCCCCTGTGCCGGAGGCCCAGGCCTTGTACGCGATGATGAATGAGGGTCTGGCAACAGCGGTCCAGCTGGACGCGGATCAGAGGGCGGGTCTGCACGACAATGATCCCTACCACCACCCGTTTATCCCCCGGATTGGACAGGCCAATGCCGGCCCACTGGCTGAGGCGATGAAGCGGGGTACAACGCTGTTCAGTGGCTACCTGGGAACCTACCTGCGGGTTAGTGCGGAGGAACTGGGGCCGGAACTACAGAGTCCCCGCTTCCTTCTGACCAGCGGAATCATGGCTGACTTTGGAGAGATAAAGCCTGCGGTGGCGGCATTCCGGGAGAACTTTCCCATGCTCGGCGCCGCGTCATTCGGGGATCGCTTGACGTTTCCCGAGCTCAACATCGCTTACCTGATGACTTATGACAAGTCCGGAGTAGTTCTGGAAAGCTGGCCCGTAATCGCGAGCTACCGGGAACAATATCGGGGCTTCGCCTTCACGGCATCGCGCGGCAATAAGGGCAGGATTTATGTGCTGGCCGGACGGGACGAAGCAACCGTGACCGAGTTGGTGCGCAAGCTTGGAGAAATCCGGGAAGCTACTCCCGAAGGTCTGATCCTGGGGCTTAATTAGCCGCCTGCCCAAGAACTTTTTGCGCAGCGGCCAGACCACCGGCCAGTTGGATGTCCGGAACATCCAGGTATTTCAGGAAGTCGGCATCGGTACCCGGAAAGCCCTTCAGCTCGGCCTTGAGATTTACCTTCACGGGGGCGACTGCGGCGGCAAACTCCGTCCACACTGACGCGGCGGTACCGACGCCCACCAATTCCAAGGTTGTGCCGGGATACTTCTGGCCCAACCAGGCGAGGCCGGTGAGGATATCCTGAACCCGGGCCTGGTCGTCAGTCCGGTTGAATGTCGCGAAATGCTTCACGCCGCGGTCGCGGGCCATGATGGCGCGCCCGGTTTGGAAAACGTCCAGAATCAGGCCCGGGCGGCCAGTGGGGATATCCGCCTTCGTTCCGCCAATCAACAGGACAGGACTGCCCTGCCCCGCCACAAACGTGTACGGTACCCGGGTTCCATGCCACAGCAGGACGGCGCCGTCATCGGTAACCTGGTCCGGCCAGGAAGTACCGAGGGCGCGGGTCAGGGCGGCTTTGGGTTCGTTTGTTCCTGCCCGTTTGCGCCATATTTCTGCGACCTGGCCATAGGTAGCAGCACCTTCGGGCAGGGGCCGCCGGGAGGTCGCGAGCATGTCCTGCAGCATCGGGACAGTGGCATCCTTTTCGACAATGTCGCCCGCGACCGGGTCCTGCAGCATGTGTTTGCCGAAGAAGCGGTAGACGAACTCGCGGTTCTGCTTGTTGTAGTTGTGGGGGGCATCCAGATGGACGTTGGCGACGTTTTCCGGTTTTCCGTAGAGGTCGTAAATCTTGCGGATGGCCGGGTATTCCTCCGATGGCACATTCCGCGTCCAGTCGCCCGTGGCCGAGACGAGCAGCAGGGGACGCGGAGCTGCCATGGCCGCGATTTCGATGTTGTTGGTCTCGTAGCGAAGGCCGGGCGCGTTTTCGCAGAAGTCTCCGCCCTGCATGGTGCCAGAGACCATGTTGACGGGTGCCAGAAACTGAATGCGGTCGTCGAGAGCTGCGGTCAGGAAGGTCTGCGTGGCACCGCCGGAGGCACCGGTCATGCCGACGCGCGAAGTATCCACGTCGTCAAGAGATGTGATGAAGTCGAGGGCTCGGATGGAGTTCCAGACCTGCAAACCGGCGGGTCCGAAGCCCCACAGACGGTCGGCTGGTGTGCCAAATGTGTGAGGGGTTTGCAGGGTATCGTTATAACCCACCATGTCCCAGGCAAAGACGACGTAGCCCTGACGCGCGAAATTGGAACCCAATTGCGGCCCGGAATAGAGGGGCTGATTTTCCAGTCGGCCGTACTGCCAGTGGCCGTGAGGATTCAGAACTGCCGGATGCTTGCCGCCGGTAAGTGGCCGGTACAGATTTCCGCCCAGATAGTAACCGGGCATGGTCTCGATCAGGACCTTTTCTATGGTGCCGTCCTTCGTCGTGATCTTGCCGAAGACCTGGGCGTGGAGTGGCGTCTTCGCGGGCATCGGATCCAGACCCAATGCGGTCTGGATTTGGGCCTTCAGCACACCCCGCCGTGCTTCCCAGGCCTGGCGGGTGCCGTAACCCGGCATCCGGAAATGGGAGTCGGTATGGAGGACGCGGGTATTCCGAACGTCCTCCTGACCGAACAGTGTGACCGATAAGAGGAAAGCAAGCGTGCAGGGCTTCATCCCTACGAATGTACTACCGCAGCAGATCTTCTAACTGAATCCGCGTGCCGGTCTTCTCATCGCGGTACTTCACGATGACCGGAGTATAGAGCGAAATGCCCCAGTCCTTGCCGGTTCCGGAGGAAACGGGACGGGAGCCGGCGACGACTACCGCGCCTTCGGGGATGATGAGGGGCTGCTCGTCGGTGGCACGGTAAACTTCGCCGCGAACCAGGTCGTAAACAGGAGTGGAGCGATTCAGGATGGTGCCCGTACCCAGGACAGCGCCCTTCTTGACCACAGTGCCTTCATAGACGCCGCAATTGCCACCGATCATGACATCGTCTTCGATGATCACGGGCATGGCGCCCACGGGTTCCAGAACGCCGCCAATCTGCGATGCTGCCGAGATGTGGCAATTCTTGCCAACCTGCGCGCAACTGCCGACCAGAGCGTGGGAATCGACCATGGTGCCGTCACTGACATACGCGCCGGCATTGATGTACATGGGCGGCATGCAGGTAACGCCACGGCCGATAAAGCAGCCGTCACGAATGCTGGAGCCGCCAGGGACGATGCGAACGCCGTCGGAGAGGCCAATCTGACGCACCGGGTAAGTGGACTTATCGAGGAACGGCTGACGCGCCGGATCGATCGACATATCCACAATTCCGCCGATTCGGAAACCGAGCAGAATTCCCTTCTTCACCCAGGCATTCACACGCCAGCCAGTTACTTGTGACGCATCGGGCTCCGCAGCGCGGATTTCGCCTGCGTTCAGGGCCGCTTTGAAGCGGCTAAATAAGGCGAAATGTTCCGGGGTGTACTGCTCCGGCTTGTTATCGAAAATCTGCTCAATGGCTTGCTGCAACACTTGCCTCCAGGAGTCCAACTTCTTCCAGTACCGCTTCAATCTTCTTCTGGTTCGCTTCAGTGGGCGGCACCATGGGCAGGCGGAAATTCGGTTCCAGCAGGCCCATTTTGAACATGCCCCACTTCACGGGACCGGGGTTCGCTTCCACAAAATTCACCTGCATCAACGCGAAGTACTTCCGCTGAATGGCACGGGCACCGGCGAAATCGCCGGTATTGCACAGGCGGGCGATTTCAGTCATCGGGCCCGGAATCTGATTCGAAACCACGGAGATAATGCCGCGGCCACCGGCGGCGATCAGCGGAATCGTAATGGCGTCATCGCCGGAAACCATGATGAAGCGGTGCGGCAACCGGTACACAATCTCAGCCATCTGCGAGATATTGCCGGACGCCTCTTTCACGCCAACAATCTTGTCGATTTCCGCCAACCGGACCATCGTGGCCGGATCAATATTGATTCCGGTGCGACCCTGGATGTTGTACAGCATGATCGGGATATTGATGGCATCCGCAATCGTTTTATAGTGCTGATACAGGCCTTCTGGCGTGGGCTTGTTGTAATACGGCGTCACCGAGAGAACGCCGTCGGCTCCCAGCTTTTCACATTCGTGCGCCAGTTCCGCCACTTCCCGGGTGTTGTACCCACCGGCGCCTGCCAGCACCGGTACTTTCCCTTTGGCTTCTTCCAGCGTGATGGCAACCACGCGAAGATGCTCCTCACGAGTCAGCGTCGGGCTTTCGCCCGTGGTGCCGCACGGTACCAGGAAATCAATGCCCTGCTCTATTTGGCGACGAACCAGGCGCCGCATCGCGGCTTCGTCGATTTTGGATTCAAGCGATGTGCCCCCATCGGTAAGGAACGGGGTAACCAACGCGGTTCCGCATCCAGTGAACATGTACCACCTCCAGAACGGCTCCCGCCGTTAGAAACAAATATCGCCGAACTCGTGAAAGCCGGACTTCCCAACTACCCACTCGGCTGCCTTCACGGCGCCAAGTGCAAAACCTTCTCTGCTCCTCGCCGTATGGCGAAGAGTGATTGTGTCGGCCGCACAATCGAAGCCAATTTCATGCGTGCCCGCGATGGTTCCGGCGCGATTCGAACCGGCGTCCACTGGCTTGGAATACCCGGACTTCTTCATTTCCTCCACCAGCTTCAGCAACGTCCCCGAGGGGGCATCCTTCTTGGCGGAGTGATGAATTTCCCAGGCCCACGCTTCATACTCCGGAGCGCCTGACAGCAGCTTCGCCGCCTCCGCCACAATCCGGAAAAAGGCATTCACACCAACCGAGTAATTCGGACTCCAGACCAAACCGATGCCGGCCTGATCCACCACGCCGCGGACATGGTCCATACGCCCCAGCCACCCCGTGGTGCCGATCACCTGATTGACCTTCAGCGCCGCGATTCGCTCCATGTTCTCCACCGCGGCGTCGGGAATCGAGAAGTCAATCGCGACGTCGATGCCACGAAAGTTCTCTTCGGTGATTCCGGCAAAACCGGCGTTGTTAAACTCGTCCAGCTTCAGGCCGATCTCGTGGCCGCGGTCGATCGCGATCCGTTCGATCATCTTGCCCATCTTGCCGTAACCTACGATTGCGATACGCATTAGTCGAAAACCTCGGGATCGGGATCCTGGAAGAATTCGGTGTGCAGCGCTTCCACCGCCGTGCGAACGTCCTTACCCGCCACCACGACGCCCAGATTCAGCAGCGACGCGCCCTGCGAAATCATCCGCACGTTCACGTTGCGCAGAGCCTGAAATACGCTGGCGGCAACCCCTGGTGTGTTTCGGATATTCTCGCCGACCAGGCAGACAATCGCCTGATCCGGTTCGGTGGAGACATCCGAAAACTCACTAAGCGCCGCGGTGACTTCGGCGATCCGCGAGGGATTATCAATAGTCAGCGAGACACTCACTTCGCTGGTGGCAATCATATCGACGGACGTCTCGAAGCGATCAAATACTTCGAAGATCCGCCGCAGGAAACCATGCGCCATGAACATGCGGCTGGACTGAATATTGACAAGCGTGATGTTCCGCTTGCAGGCAATCGACTTTACCGCGTTGCGGCAATGTACCGGGTTCGCAACGATGGTCGTTCCCGGAACTTCAGGCCGACGCGAGTTCAGAATCAGGACAGGAATATTGCGTTCCACGGCAGGAATCACGGTAGCTGGATGGAGCACCTTGGCGCCAAAATACGCAAGTTCGGCAGCTTCGGCGAACGAAATGCTCTTTACGCGATGCCCACCGGGGAGAATCGTCGGATCGGCTGTCAACATACCGTCCACATCGGTCCAGATCTCAATGGCTTCCGCGCCAATGCCCGCACCCACAATAGAGGCCGTAAAGTCGGACCCACCGCGGCCCAGCGTGGAAGTAACACCATCTTCCGTAGCGCCGATGAAGCCGCCCATCACCACAACCTTATCCGCCGCCATAGCCGGAACCGTTGCTGCGAGCTTCTTATAGGTCTGCTCGAATAACGGAGCCGCCTGCGTATGCCGGCGGTCCGTGACGATGACTTTGCGCGAATCCAGATGCACCGCGGGCACGCCGTAATGATTGAACGCCAGGGTAACCACGTAACTCGACAGCCGCTCGCCGTAACTGGAGATCGCATCAATCGACCGGGGCGTAAGTTCCCCAATCACAGCGATACCTTTCACCAACTCAGTGAGTTCCTGAAAGTGATCGTCCAGAACACGATCCAGATCGGCACGATTCTCCAGCGGCACAACTAACCGGGCTTCGCGTGAATGGAAATCCCGCAGATCCTGAATCTGCCGGATGTACTCGTCGCGTTTCCCGGCGATGGCCGCGCTGGCAATGGCGAGGAGCTTGTTGGTCGTCTTGCCCATCGCGGAAACTACCACGACGGGCTTGCGCGCCAACCGGCCCTTGACAATACCGGCGACGCGCTCAATCGCTGCTGCCGATTCGACGGACGTGCCGCCGAATTTCATCACTAACATTTTGACCTCAGCGCTTTCCGCTACCAGCATTTTCGAGGCGATAAGCCCGTGCGTATTCACGCTGCATTACGAAAGTAACCCTTCTGAATGGATCAGTTCCGCATTCAGCACCGCAGCGCCGGCAGCGCCGCGCACCGTGTTGTGTCCCAGCGCAACAAACTTCCAGTCAAACACCGGGCACTCACGCAGACGGCCAACAAACGTGACCATGCCACGCTCGCGTTCCACATCCTTGCGGGGCTGTGGACGGTCGGCTTCCGGCAGATAATGAACCGGGAACTTCGGCGCGGACGGCAGGTTACGCTGCTGCGGAATAGCCCTGAACGTCTCAAACGCATTGCGCAGATCGGCTTCCGAGGGCTGGGAAGAAAACTCAACCGACACCGTTACAGTGTGGCCGTCAATCACCGCCACGCGGTTACAATGCGCACTGACCTTGGCGGCCAGCGGGGCAATATGATCGCCGGCCGTCTTGTCACTGACGAAAGTACCGAGGATCTTCTGCGTCTCCTGCTGGATCTTTTCTTCTTCGCCGCCAATGTACGGAATCACGTTCCCCAAAATATCCATAGAGGGAACCCCCGGATAGCCAGCGCCCGAGACTGCCTGCATGGTGGTAGTGACAACGCGCGTAATGCCGAACTGCACCAGCGGCGCCAGCGCCATGGTGAGCACGATGGTGGAGCAATTGGGATTGGTAACCACCGCACCCTTCCAGCCACGATTCGCCTGCTGCCCGGCAATCAGCTTCAGGTGGTCGGCATTGATTTCCGGTACCAGCAGCGGTACATCGCGATCCATGCGGTGATTCTTCGAATTCGAAACAATCAGGTGACCGGCGGACGCGAAGGCCTGTTCAATCTCTGTGGCAACGGAGGCGTCCATGGCTGAGAAGACAAGCTTCGGCGCATTGCCGGGCTTTGAATCAGACACCGTCAGACGAGCCGCCGACTCCGGAGCAGAGCCACCGAGGTGCCACTTGGCGGCATCGGTATAGCGCTTGCCCGCCGAGCGTTCGCTCGCTCCGAGCCACGCCAGTTCAAACAACGGATGTCCGTCGAGAAACTTGATGAAATGCTGTCCCACCATGCCGGTGGCGCCGAGAATGCCTACTTCGATCTTGCTCATTGTGCTTGCAGCTGCCTGACCATTCTTTGATAGATTTCAACCGCATCCAGCAGTTGTTGTTTTGGAACCCTTTCGTCGAGCGTGTGCGCGACGTGGATGGTGCCCGGACCAAACAGGAGCGGTTGCCCCCAGTTGCCTCCGAACGCCGGAATATCGGTTGTGTAGGCCACCACCGTGGTGGGCAGACCTTCGACAGCCGTTAACCGCAGTGCCGGAATCTCCAGCACAAAATTGAGTTCCACCTTGTCACCCACAGCTTCTTCCAGCGCTTTGCGGGTTGAGGCGGAGTCGCCCACGAGACGGATGAAAATCTCGGCACGGGCTTCGTCGGGGATCACGTTTGGCGCACGTCCACCCTTGATGACGCCAATGTTCAGCGTGCTGGGTCCAAGGACATCATCCACGGGTAACGCCACGGCACGAATCGCCTGCAGCGCGTCCAGCAATTTGTTAATCGCGGAGTCGCCCAATTCGGGATACGCCGAGTGCGCCATCTTGCCGCGAGCGACCACTTCATACCGAAGCGCACCCTTGGAACCGAGCGCCAACTGGTTTTCCGTCGGTTCGCCGTTGATGACAAACTTCGACCCGCGAGGATCTTTTGCGGCGTGATAGGCGCCAGCTGAATTCCGCTCTTCGCCAACCACAAACAGCAGGCCGAAGTTGCGGGTACCAGCTTCCAGCAGCCGTTCGGCAGCCGTCAGCATGGAGGCGATGATGCCCTTGGTGTCGCAAGCTCCGCGGCCCCAGATAAACTCGTCGTCTTCACGCGAAGGAATGAAGGGCGGCACCGTGTCCATGTGCGTGGACAACGTGACAATCGGTTCCCCGAACGCGGCGAAGACATTCCAGCGGTCCGGTTCTACTTCCAGACGTTCCACTTTGCCATCAAAACGCGCGCAGAGGTCGCCAAGATAATCCGAGAGGAAATGCCCAACGGCAAGTTCTTCCGGTGTGACTGAGGGGATGTCGATTAGTTTTCGCGTTAGGTCAAATACTTGCATAAAAGGCCGTTCCGGCGGCTTTCAGCAGAGAATAAGAGCGCGTGAGGAGAGTGAGGGACTACAGAAGAAAGTTTTCACTATCCCGGAAGCGCTCCACCCGAACCTAAGGCTCGGATGACAGTGACGGAGTTTCAACTCACGTCCCCAACCGCCTGGTCCCATCAGACCAAACAATTTCGGCGGACGACCCCCAGCCAACGTCTCCCTTGATCGCAGGAACAACGAACATCAGCACCTGGCCGCCGCACCTCTACCAGAAATTTTAGATTACCACGCACTCTGGTCCTGAACAGTTTTTCCGGGTTAACAGGGACCAGGAAGAAGCCTGCCGCAGCAGCCTCTACTGCAAAGCCACCGTTGCCGTCGTTTGAGTCGGCGTGCCATTCACCGTCAGCACAATCGGGACTGCCGATCCGGCACTGACACCTGCCGGAATCTGCAGATTGAACTGCTGCACACCATCCGTGGCTCCCGGCGTACTTCCGGCATAGAGAACCTGTGCCTCCACGCCGCCAATACTCGCCGTTACAGCTCCAGCCACCGTCCGCAGGCCATTCGCCCCTGCGGCATTAAAGACACCAAAACCAGTGCCATAAACCGTCAGCCACGTCCCGCGCCCTGCCGGATTCCTGGATGTATTCAGCGTGCCATCGCTATTCACCGCAGTGGCCTGTCCGGACCCCGTGCCGGAATTTGTAAAGATTCCGGGAACAGCAGCCGCCGTAAGCAGGCCATTGAAACTCCAGGCCGTAGCCCCGTTACAGCCCACCGTCAGGGCGGCAGGGGACGTCACGTTCGCCGGTACCGCATAGTTCAGCTGCCCGGGACCATACGTACTCCATGCCAACGCTGTGCCGTTGATGCTGACAACCGGTTGCGACGTGCAACTAAAATCACTCAGATAAAGCGATACAAGTTCATTCGGGGCCACCGTATGGTCCGGCCCGGCCGCCGTGGCCGCGTTGATTTGCTGCGGCAGGGTGGTATAGAGCCCGGACACAGACATCTTCACCGGAATCGTGACACTGTCCACACCTGGGCTGCTCATCACAATGGAATCGGTGTAAGCACCCGGCGTCGCCCGGCTCGGGTCCAGCGTCACCGTGATGGGCGTCGGCGCAATCCCCGAAGCCGGACTCAGGCTCAACCACCCCGCCGAGGAGGCCGAGGTGGTCGCCGTGAACGCCACGCCCGGAGCTCCCGTCTGAATAGTAAAGCCGGTCGCGGACCCCGCCGGGTAGCCGGAAGCCATCCAGATCGAGGTTGGCATCGCCGTTAGCGCCGCCGGGGCCGCTACCGTCAACTCGACTGGAATCGTGATGCTTTTGGTGACGCCACCAGCGCTGGCACTCACCAGAATCCCCCCCGTGTAGCTGCCCGTGGCAAGTCCCGCGGCATTTGCGGTGGCGGCAACAACGCCTGGAAAGGCCCCATTGTTCTGGGTAACAGATAACCACGCAGTGGAAGTCGCCGCTGTCCAGCTGGCAACTTGATTTGCCACCACCGTTGCCGCGTCGGAGGCTGTCAGCGTCTGGTTCGGCACTACCGTCATGTTCAGGGAACCAAGCGTACTTATTTCCAGGGGCGGTGCCGCATTGTTGATCACCGGGAACGACTGGACAACCGGAGGCGCCGCCGAATAGGATCCATTACCCGCCTGATTGGCGGTGATCGTGCACGTGCCGGCGGCCACAAAACTCACCACCGAGCCCGTCACCGTACAAACTGCCGGCGTACTCGACGAGTAGCTCACCGCCAGGCTGGAACTGGCCGTTGCGGTAAGCTGCAGGGGCGTTGCCAGCTTTTGCTGACCAGGGTTATTGAACGTGATCGTCTGCGCCTGCGCTGCCCCATACGTATACAACGTGTTCGCTGCATTCGTCCCACCTGGAGTCGTCACCAGCACGCTGGCCGTTCCTGCTGTTCCCGACGGTGTTGTCGCCGTGATCGAGGTTGCACTCACCACCGTCACATTGGTCGCCGCCGTCCCGGCCATCGTCACACCCGTGGCACCTGTCAGATTGGTGCCCGTGATCGTGACACTGGTGCCGCCCGCGAGCGGACCACTGCTCGGACTGATCCCACTCACCGTCGGCGCTGATCCATACGTATACAACGTGTTTACTGCATTCGTCCCACCAGGGGTTGTCACCAGGACGCTCGCCGTTCCCGCTGTTCCCGACGGTGTTGTCGCCGTGATCGAGGTTGCACTCACTACCGTCACATTGGTCGCTGCCGTGCCGCCAATCGTCACCACCGTCGCGCCCGTCAAGTTGGTACCCGCGATCGTGACACTGGTGCCGCCCGCGAGCGGACCACTGCTCGGACTGATACCACTCACCGTCGGCGCTGATCCATACGTGTAAAGCGTGTTCGCTGCATTCGAGCCACCAGGCGTCGTCACCACTACGCTCGCGGTGCCCCCTGTTCCCGACGGTGTTGTCGCCGTGATCGAGGTTGCACTCACCACCGTCACATTGGTCGCTGCCGTGCCGCCAATCGTCACACCCGTGGCACCTGTCAGATTGGTGCCCGTGATCGTGACACTGGTGCCGCCCGCGAGCGGACCGCTGCTCGGACCGATGCCACTCACCGTCGGCGCTACCCCATACGTATACAACGTGTTCACAGCACTCGTCCCACCTGGTGTCGTCACCAGCACACTCGCCGTTCCCGCTGTTCCCGACGGTGTTGTCGCCGTGATCGAGGTTGCACTCACCACCGTCACATTGGTCGCTGCCGTGCCGCCAATCGTCACCGCCGTCGTGCCCGTCAAGTTGGTACCCGTGATCGTGACACTGGTTCCGCCCGCGAGCGGACCGCTGCTCGGACTGATGCCACTTACCGTCGGCGCCGCTACATACGTGTAGAGCGTATTCGCCGCATTCGTT
>CAIYVZ010000041.1 GCA_903929755.1 uncultured Acidobacteriia bacterium | reverse complement strand
TCCAAAGCGCCAGGTCTAAAGTGAAGATTCTTAAAGATTTCTTCGAGTACCCTTTCGACGTGCCGGAAACCTTCAAGTAGGGGGCTGAACTGTTACCCAGATTGAGCGCGGATCGTTGGGGTCGAGGAAAAACTTTGACCACTCGCTCCCAATATGTGAAAACGATGCACTCCTGGCAGCGTCGTTAAAGTCAAAAATGTAGTCCCCGGAACTGAGGTAGCTTTTGCCGGATGCCGTGTTGACGTCGAAGCCAAACGAGAGGTTCGTGTTAACGCCATTATCGAACCGAAACCAGGTTTCACCCTTGTCGCTGGATCGCCAGATGCCTCCGTCGTTGGCGCTATAAACGATAGAAGGGTCCGAAGGCGCAAATACGACCCGAAGGTGATCCGGATGTGCGGCGATGCGCGGGGAATGGTAACTACGCAGCCCATCCGGGGAGATTCCCGAGTCGGCGTTCGCAATTACAGCGCGCGACGCGTCGGTAGGGTCGATAGCCAGCGCCATGTCATATCGCAATCCGCGAATCTGAAGGTATCCCGCCTGCTTCCAGGTAAGGCCAGCGTCACTCGACGCGTACGTGAATTCATGAAGACCATCTGAGGTACTGTGCTCACAGTAAACGATTGTGGGATCGGAAGGAGCCCAGGCGAGCACGCTTGGCGCTGATGACTGATCCATTGCCTGATCCACTTTTTGCCACGTTATTCCGCCGTCCGACGAACGAACAACGCCAAGATTCTTCTGCGTGGCGATCAAGGTTGCGGGGTCGTCCGGCTTCATCACCAGATCGGGCATTTGGTCGTAACCATCAGGGTTGCTCCCCGGGAATTGCAGGATCAGAGTCCAGTGCATGCCACGGTCCTGTGTGAGGTAAACGCCTTTCTCACTTGCCGCATAAATCGTGTCGGCGTTCCTTGGATCGAATATAGCGCGATAAAAGCTGGAGCTCAGGCTATCGACGGGACCAATGTAGTCCCAATGCCGGCCTCCATTAGAAGAGTAAAGGAGACCGCGACGGGGCGTTGGGACCTCATATTGCGACCCAACGCAGGCGACGAGGACGTCGGGCAGTCGAGGATGAACTGTAACGCAGGACGTTGCTGCAAGGTCGCTCCGGTCGTTGAGTTGGAGCCAGGTCTTTCCCCCATTGGCGGTTTTCCACAGGCCTCCACCCTTGCCGAACGCCCCATAGACGGTATTGGGATCGACAGGGCTGACTGCCACGTCGAATGCCTTGCCCGAATAGTCGAAGGGCCCCAAAGGTCGCCAGTCGCCGAGGGATGTGACGACCGGGAGTGTGCTTAATGCTTGGGCTGAACTTGCGTCCAGTTGGAGGTGCGGCCCCCCGATTTCGGTTTCCTCTTGCCTTTCGTCCTTTTCGTCGTCGGTCTCGACATGCCTGGTTGCTCGGGAGTTTTCGCTCGAAGCAGAGGTGTCGTTCTCCCGGCGAGTGTCACCTGGCGACGCGGTGTCGTGAGCCCCCCGCGAGATGGCAGACAGGCGCGCCGATTTCTTCGGCACGCAGTTGATCGAGAGACTGGCCAACCAAAGTGAGGCCAGTGCCGCCAACACCCGACCGTGATGCATCCTTATCCGGCCTCGAATACCAATAGTCTCACCTTTATTTGTGATCATCAGGTTCGCCATTTAAAGCCGCATGATATCATCTTTCAGCTGGATTCGAGTCGCCAATATTGTTAGGAGATTGACCCAAGCGGTGCTCTCCCCTTGGCCGCTTCGGGCGAATCACGTTACTCGAAAACTGCCAGGATTCAGCCTTCGCGCTTTCCGGCCGGAAGTCCGGCTCGTGGAAACCATACTCCCCGCATGCCTACGGGAGAACGCCGCAGTTCCTAAAAGCTCAAATAACAGGATGCGCGTCGGGGCTCACGCCAACATCGCAGTTAAAATACACCCATGGTGCGTCCTGAAAGACGTGATGTTCTAACGGGTGAGAGTCCCGTCCGGGTAAGCGCCGGAGCGCCCGGTAGCAGACTCCAGGCGGGAGGAGAGATCCGACCGTACGAAGCGGAGTGTCGAAAGCCCTTGAAAGAGAGGGGAGCAAGCCAGCGGGCCGCAACGAAAGTGAACGCAGTAGCCTCGTCATATTTTCAGCCGAAAGGTGTTTCAGAGGGCCGAGCCGCTCATGTCACGGTGAAGGCAACAGACAACATTCTGCATCCGGATGGGATGTTGGACCTCTGCGGGGTTTGGAGCGGTTGCACGTTGGGAAAGAGCATGGCGGAACAGGAGAGACCCTACCTGGCAGTCGAGTCGGACAAAGACCGTGGGTATAAGGCCGGAAGGCTGAAGTCACACGGAGAAGGGAGGGAGTCCGAGGGGCTTGGTAGTACCTGAGAAGGCGTGCAACACAACACGCTGGAGGGACGGGGCCCTGCTTTGGTCAGGTCGGCGGAGAGGTAAGCGTGAGTGCATGTCAGAAATGACCAACACCCCCATTGATAAAGCGCGACAACTGGACGGTCCGGCTATGGGTGTGAGCCAAGTGAGTTCGACGGAAACGGGAATCGGCGAAGGCAGTGACAACCGGCATGACAACCCGGATAAGGCCGAGTCGCGCACCAGTTCGGGCATCACGCAAGCCACATCAAGAAGATCATCGGTAAGCCTTGTGCGGGAAAACCGCACGCACGGTTTGAAAGGGGGAGTCTGGAAACGGGCCGGCGTAAGCTGGTACCGCGCAAGACTTCTCCCAATGAAACCAGCACAAATCCCGCCCTCCCCCGCCGCCCCCCTACCGCGGAAAAGCCTGTCCCGCCGTCCCCGTACAAAACCAAAAAGGCGCAATCCCCGCACTCGGATTCGCCGTCCACGAACACACATTCCCCACCACCCTGAACGCCCCGCCCGCCACCGAAATACCCCAGTTATTCGCCACCGTCGCCAGCGACCCCAGATAAAAAGTCTGCCCCGCCCCAACGGTATAAGTCCCCACCGGAACCGAAGACCCCGGCTGGAAATACTGCAGGCTCACCGCCGTCGTCCCGCTGTTGAAGTAAGAAATCCGCCCCAACCGCGTCGCATCCGGCTGCATCACTTGCATCGTCACATCGCCTCGGCTCGGCACCCCGTCCACCGTCACCACCACCGGCACCGCCGCCCCCGGAGTCACATCGGCGGGAATCTCCACATTCACCTGGAACAGCCCCGCCACCGCCGTCGGAACCGCGCCCTGGTAAAGGATCTTAGCGTCCTTCCCCCCAATCGTCACCGTCGCCGGATTCGCGGGTTTCGGGTAAACGGACACGGCCAGCGCCCCGGTCACCCCCGCCGGAATCGTCTGCCCTTCGCCGGTCCCGTAAAGCGCCACCACCTGGCCCGCCGGCTCCGGATACTGCGCGTTCGGCAAGCCGTCATGGTTGAAGATCGCCGCCTGCCCCGTCCCCGAAGCCGCCGCCGTAAACAATGAGGGAGCCGCCGACACCACCGGCACGGACACCGTATTTGACGTCAGTCCGTTATACGTCACTTGTACCGAGGTCGTCGTCTTGCCCGCAATTTCATACGGAGCAATCGCCGAGATCTGGCCCGCATACGCGAACACCATCGGAGCCGCCACGCCGTCGAACAGAACCTGCGTTCCGCCGCTGGTCCCCGTCAGGAACTTCCCGTCGGGCGAAAACTGCGCGCCCGCCAGATTCAACGGCCCAATCCCGCTGCCGAAAATCGTCAGGATCTGCCCTGGCGCCACCCCGCTCCCCGCCTGGAAACTGGCCGCGCTGATGATCCCGGCGCGCGAAATAGTCGGCGTCGCGCTGCCAATCGTAATCACCGCTGAAGCCGTCAAAGAAGGAGCCCCAAAGGAGGTCGCGGTCACCGTCACCTGGCCCGCGCCTGCCCCGGCTGGTGGCGGCGTATAGTTTCCGTTCGGATCAATTGTCCCGATGGCGGGCGATATTGACCACCGCACGCCCTGATTCCCTAAATTCGCCACCGCCGCCGAGAAGCTCACCGGCCCGCCACCCGCCGCAACCTGCGCCGTGCGCGGAGTCACGCTCAATAACGGCACACCGGTGAGCACATTCACCGAAAGCCCCGTAAATCCGCCGTCCGTATTTGCCCCCGCCGGAGCACTCGCCTCAAGCAAATAACTCGCGCCCGCCGTCACCGGGAACCGTAAAAAGGCGTCCGCCTCCGGCAGCGTATCCTTCGGCATCGCAACGCAGCCCAGCTCATTCCCCGCTGCCGGAGTCCCCGTGCCAGGATATGCACTCACAATAACGCCGTAATTCCCAAATGCGTCATAACGCCGACCCTGCCCCCGAACCTCCAGAGCTCCCGTGGACGGCGCAACCACCTTCCACCAAGTCGTCTTGAAATCCGCCGACCCCGTGCAAGAGTGCACCGGGTCCGCCGCCGCCGATGTCCGTTGTCGCGTGTCCACGCTCCCCACTCCCGGAACGCTCACTGTCGACGCCGTGTTGAAGCTGTCGTTCCCCGTCGGCCCAAAACTGGTGGACGTAGTCACGGCAACCGGAACGCCCGCAATCGTCACCGTATCGGAGATCGCGTTGAAAAAGTCCTGCGCCACGGCCACATAAGCCGTTCCCGAACCAATTCCCTGCGCGGGGCTCTGCACGAGTACATTCACTGGTTTGGTGCCCGGTAGTGTGCTCCAGGCACACCCGGCCTGGGTCGTTACGGTAACCGGAAAAACCCCACCGGCCGAAGTCGCAGCAATTGCAGTCGGCGAAACCGAATACGTACAGTCTGGCGGCACAATCCCCGGCAATGCGGTCTTGAAGGCCCCGCGACCATATGTGAAAGCAAACAGCCACTGCGATTTCGCGCCCCGGTCCACCGCCAGGTCATGCACCATCACGTTCGAAAACGGACTCGGCTCTCTCGCCCAGCTCGCCCCCCCGTTCGTGGAAACGAACAGCCCCAGGTCCGTCGCCACAAACACGGTGTTCGAATCGTTCGGATTCACCACCACTGCATTGGCGGGAACATCCGGCAGCGCGCCCGTACCTGACCCGTCCGACGGCACAAAGTTCGCCCCGCCATCCTGGCTCTTATACACGTGCGCATCGCCCGCAACCCTCTTAAATCCGGCATACGTGGCGTAAAGTACGTTGGGATTATTCCAGTCAACGGCAAGCGAACTTACGAACCCCGGCAATACCGGGCCCGAACTCCACGCCACCCCGCCCGTCGTCGAAAGCGCCGCCGTACTTCGGTAAATCCGCCCCAATTGAGTCCCAAATACCACCGTATTCGAATCTTTCGGCGAAATGGCAATCGCCGAAACCGCGCTCTTCGCCTCCACCGGAGCCGCCGCCGTCCACGTCGCCCCCGCATCGGTGGTACGCCAAAGGGCCGTCAGGCCGCCCAGGAACAAATTCCGCCCGTCGTTCAGGTCCATCTTCAGCGCCGGCACAAAAGGAAATGTATTCGGATCGTCGGTAATCCCCGTAATACTCGGCGCATAAGCTCCGCCGTTCGACGTCGAATGCTGCAGACTCAGCTGTTGGGCGGAGAAAAATATGGAGTTGATGTCCGCCGGATCCACCGCCACCGCCGTGCCATCCCCGCCGTAAACCCCGTTCCATTTCGTGAGGCCGCCTGCGTCCGTTCCCCGCGATACGCCGTTGTCCTGAGCGCCGCCCATGTACATGGTGCCGCCTGGATACGCCACGCCACGGTAAAACTGCGTCGCCACAAACGAGGTATTCAGACTGGTTGCCAAAGCCGGTGACGCTCCCGCCGCGCACCCTCCGCCCGACTTCTGCGTCGTCAGGCCGCCCAGTGAATTATCCACCCGGAAGAACCCGCCGTCATTCCCCACAAACATCGTCTGGTTCGCGGCGCCGTCGTAGCCCGGATGAAATAAAATCACATGTTCATCGGGGTGAATTCCCGCCAAATAGCCCCAGTTGGCCCCGCCGTCGTCGGACCGGAACAGCTGAACTCCGCCCGCCCAAACCCGTCGCGGATCAACCGGGTCCACCGCTATCACGTTGTCGTAATCCCCCTGGCTGTATGCCGGCTTCCCAGCCGAACAAAGCGTTGCGCTGAGCAGGGAAGTATTCAGCGGTGACGCGTCCGTATTCGTCACCGTCTTCGTCCAGCTGAGGGCATCGCCATTCGCCGTAGACTTGAAAACCGCCAGCAACCCGCCGTTATACCCCGCCGTTCCGCCCTGGCTCGAGGCCAGCGCATAGATCGTCGATTGCTGCGAAGGTGCCAGCGCCAGTGAAGTTCGGCTCATATTCACGGCCGAGAAGACCTTATCCCACGTCCCCGTTCCGGCGGCATTCGTATTCCGGTAAATGCCATATTCCGGCCCGTTTCTGGCCTGCGAACAGGCGGCGAATAAATAATCCGTGGTGGCCACCGTGTTCTGTACCAGATCCTGGCATCCTCCCGCCACTCCCGACTGCACCTGCGTCCAGCTCGCCCCGCCATCCGGGCTCGTAAATATCCCCCGTGACGTCGCCGCATACACGCGCCCCGGATTCACCTTGCTCACCACCAGCTTGTTCGTATACGTGAAATTCGTGTTGGCCGTCGACGCCAGCTGCTGCCACGTTGCGCCCGCATCGGACGTCTTAAAGATTCCCTGGCCCGCGAAACCCGTATAAGACTCCCCCGAGCCCGCGTACAAAGTGTTCGGATCGGTGGGATCCATCACAATCGCCCCAAAATTCAGCACAGGCAACAGGTCCGTCAGCGGATTCCACGTCTTACCCGCGTCCGTTGTCTTCCACACCCCGCCCGTCGCCGCCGCTACATACATAAGGCTGGGGTTCGCCGGGTGAATCG
Source organism: uncultured Acidobacteriia bacterium (assembly GCA_903929755.1). GTDB lineage: Bacteria > Acidobacteriota > Terriglobia > Bryobacterales > Bryobacteraceae > BOG-234. Next base: position 73,948 of record CAIYVZ010000041.1, on the reverse strand, counting down.
CAATCCCTCGAACCCGCCCCCCGATGTTCCCCGGACCAAGCTGAATCCAGCCCTGACCAAACGAAGGCGCAACTCTTGCGGTAAAACCCGTCTCCCGAACCCCCATCCTCGCGACGTGCGCCCGCGCCTGTTCGTACTTCTCCACAGGCAGCTCGCCGTCCTCCCGCCCCGTCCGCCGCAACAGGAAGTACTTCCGGGCATCGTCCGCGCTCTCCCGTTCCTCCGCGCGCTCGCTTGCCTCCGCCTCCGCCTCGTCCGCTTCGTCTTCGTCGTCACCTTCGTCGTTCGCGTCGGTCGGCTGTGCTGCCACTTTTACGCCGAAAGGGGGAGGGGGAGGGAAGTGGTTCTTGGCTTGCGTGGTCCTTCCGGCGTGAAATCCCTGGCCGCATCCGGCCAGCAGAATCAGGAAGATCAGGGTCGCTATTACTCGATTTTTCACGCCCTTATTAAGATACCAGTTCTATCGCCTGCCCTACGTCCCCGAGGGCAACCAGGTCAAATTGGACGTATTTCTATCCAGAAAGTTGCGATTCCGAACCACACGGGCTACGCTGGCGGATGGCCGGACCACAGTGGGCTGTGGCCGCACGTTCGTGTGTCCCGAATTGAAATCCATTTAAGATGTAAAAACAGGGGGAATACCTTTCTTGAATCCGATCAAGTTTCTTGACCTCAAGCACATCCGGCAAAGCCTGTCGGCACTGCTTCTCGCCATCACTCTCGCCTTCGTCATGCCCGGCCTTGGCCTGGCTCAGGAAGCCGAACGCAAAGGCGGTGAAGCCAATCTGGTCCTCCCCGACCTCAGTTTGGGCGAATTCCTGGGTATAAACGGACGGGATCTCCTCATGGGTGGCCTCCTCGTCTGTGCCCTCGGTCTCCTCTTCGGGCTCCTCACCTACAAGAATCTCCGCGACCTCCCCGTCCACTCCTCCATGCGGGAAGTTTCCGAACTCATCTGGGAAACCTGCAAGACCTACCTGCAGGGTCAGGGCAAATTCCTCCTCATCCTCGAAATCTTCATCGGCGCCATCATCCTCTTGTACTTCGGCGTGCTCGAACATTTCGCCCCCGTCAAGGTCCTCATCATCCTGCTGTTCAGTCTCCTCGGCATCGCAGGCTCTTACGGGGTAGCGTGGTTTGGGATCAGGGTGAATACTTTCGCCAACTCCCGAACCGCCTTCGCCAGCCTCCGCGGCCTGCCGTTCCCCTGTTACGCCATCCCCCTCCGCGCTGGCATGAGCATCGGTATGGTGTTGATTTCAGTAGAGTTGCTCATCATGCTCTGCATCCTCCTCTTCATCCCGGGTGATTATGCCGGACCCTGCTTCATCGGCTTCGCCATCGGCGAATCGCTGGGAGCCGCAGCCCTCCGCGTGGCTGGCGGTATCTTTACGAAGATCGCCGATATCGGCTCCGATCTGATGAAGATCGCCTTCAAGATTAAAGAAGACGACGCCCGCAACCCCGGTGTCATCGCCGACTGCACTGGCGACAACGCGGGCGACTCGGTCGGCCCCTCCGCCGATGGCTTCGAAACCTACGGCGTCACCGGCGTCGCCCTCATCTCCTTCATCCTGCTTGCCGTCACCAGCCCCGTCACCCAGGTTCAGCTCCTCGTCTGGATCTTCGTCATGCGCATCATGATGGTCATCTCCTCGGCCGCTTCCTACTTCATTAATGAAGCGATCGCCAAGGCGAAATACTCCGCCATGAAGAAGTTCAACTACGAGCACCCCCTCACTTTCCTGGTCTGGCTCACCTCCGGCGTCTCCATCGCCCTCACCTACCTGGTCTCCTACTACCTCATCCCCGACCTCGGTAATGACGGTTCCCTCTGGTGGAAACTCTCCAGCGTCATTACTTGTGGCACTCTCGCCGGAGCCATCATCCCGGAACTCGTCAAGGTCTTCACCTCCACCGAATCCCGCCACACCCGCGAAGTCGTCATCTCGTCTCGCGAAGGCGGCGCCTCCCTCAACATCCTCTCCGGTCTCGTCGCCGGCAACTTCAGCGCGTTCTGGCTCGGCATGGCCATGATGGCCCTCATGTCCGGCGCTTACTACTTCAGCCTCCAGGGCCTGGCGCCGCTCATGCTTGCCCCCGCCGTCTTCGCCTTCGGTCTGGTCGCCTTCGGCTTCCTCGGCATGGGCCCTGTCACCATTGCGGTCGATTCCTACGGCCCCGTTACGGACAACGCTCAGTCCGTCTACGAGCTCTCGCTCATCGAAGAGATCCCCAACATCCGCCAGGAAATCCAGGCCCAGTTCGGCTTCTCTCCAGAGTTTGAAATTGCCAAGCAGAACCTCGAAGAGAACGACGGTGCCGGCAATACCTTCAAAGCCACCGCCAAACCCGTCCTCATCGGCACCGCCGTCGTGGGAGCCACCACCATGATCTTCTCCATCATCGTGTCGCTCACCAACGGTCTCACCACCAATCTGCAGAACCTGTCTATCCTCTACCCGCCCTTCCTCCTCGGCATGATGGCCGGCGGAGCCATGATCTATTGGTTTACGGGTGCCTCCATGCAGGCCGTTACCACCGGAGCCTACCGCGCCGTCGAGTTCATCAAGAAGAACATCAAGCTCGAGGGCGTCACCAAGGCCTCAGTGGCCGATTCCAAAGCCGTCGTCGCCATCTGCACCCAGTACGCCCAGAAAGGCATGTTCAACATCTTCCTGGCCGTCTTCTTCGCCACGCTCGCCTTTGCCTTCGTCGAACCCTTCCTGTTCATCGGCTACCTGATCTCCATCGCCCTGTTCGGCCTCTACCAGGCCATCTTCATGGCCAACGCGGGCGGAGCCTGGGACAACGCCAAGAAGATCGTCGAAACCGAGCTCAAGCAAAAGGGCACCCCTCTCCACGACGCCACCGTCGTCGGCGACACCGTAGGCGACCCCTTCAAGGACACCTCCTCCGTCGCCCTCAACCCGATCATCAAGTTCACCACCCTCTTCGGCCTCCTCGCCGTGGAACTGGCCGTGAAACTAAACGAAGGCCAGGCCCAGGGCTCCACCCTCAGCAGTTGGCTCGCCGCCGCCTTCGGTGCCGTGGCCCTCACCTTCATCTACCGCTCCTTCTACTGCATGCGCATCAAGTCCGAATAGCCGCAATTGGGGCTCGTAAATGGCACCTATGGTACTCTCTGGATATATTGCAGGATAGGTAGGTGGCGATTGTCAAAAGCACTTTCCCGGACGTCTCAGGCCAAGACATCACAGACCAAGGCGCTAAAGAACTACCGAAAGCGACTCGGCGAACGTGGGATGGCACGATTTGAAGTTCTGGGACTCGACACCGACCGCGACCTGATTCGCACAATCGCCCGGGTTTTAGCTGATGAAAGTCCGGAGTCCGCACGGCTTCGGGCGAGCGTCAGTCATTCCATGTCTGGCGCTGCTCCGGCGAAAGGTGGAATTTTGCGGGCGCTGCGAAACTCCCCGCTTGTTGGCTCCGGCGTCGATCTGACTCGCTCGCCGGTTGAACCCCGGCGAGTCGATTTGTGAGTCGTTACCTCCTCGATACCAACATCGTTAGTAATCTCATCAAACCAACTCCATCCCCGCAACTCCTCGTTTGGATGGAGGACCAGTTTGATGAGTCGCTCTACATCTCCTCACTTACAGTGGCGGAAATCCGCTTTGGAATCCTGCGTTTGCCGGATGGCAGAAAGCGTAGGGACCTGGAGACGTGGTTCCTTGGCACCTCGGGTCCACAAGCGATGTTTGCCGCCCGAATTCTGCCGTTTGACGAAAAAGCCGCCCTCATCTGGGCTATCATGATGGCGGATGGCCGCAACCAGGGCCGCCCCCGGAGTTCTGTCGACATGTTCATCGCGGCGATCGCAGCAGCCAATGACTGCATCGTTGTGACCGACAATGAGCGAGATTTTCTCGACCTAAAGATCTTGAATCCCATGAAGCCGAGTCCGTAAGTGGCGGTCCCTGCATTTGTTTCATCGGCCTACCCGCTCCGTCCAGTCTAGTGATGCGGAGGAACATTCCCCTGGCACATATGCGGATAATGCGCCGCCGGAACAATCCGCACCAGCTCCATCATGCCCCGGTCCTCATGCGCCAGGATATGGCAGTGCAGCACAAACGTCCCCATGAAATCCGGATATGTCTGCCGAATCGTCACTCTCCCCGGTACCGTCTTCCCGTTCACCACCACGCCCGGAGGAATCCCGATAACGTCCTGCCAAACATGGTCCGTCTCCGGCGCATACGTCTGGTATGCCCCCGTCGCGTCCGGCGCCTCCACCTTAATAATCTGGAACGGATTGATATGGATATGGAACGGGTGGAAAATCGTCGTATCGTTCTCCAGAACCCAGTCCTGCAGCCCGTCCAGCGGCATGCACTGGTCAATCACCGGCCCCGTCTCCCCAAACTGCTTGCCATTGATCATGAAGTGCGGAGGTTGTCCCGCCGCATTTCGTCCCGCGCCGTCCCCGTCTTCCCACTGGAACCTCACTGGCGACCCTGGGTTCTTCTGGTCATTCGGCCCCGGCTTCGGCAGATCCGTCAGGAACGACGGCATCGTCGGCCAGGTGCCCGGGAAGTTCTGCGTCGGCGACACCGCATCGTCCGTCACATTCACAAAGAACCGCGTATTTCCGTTCGATTTGAACGCCACCGGCGTGGTCGTCTTCGTCAGCGGTGCCTGCACCAGCACGTCCACACGATTCCCCGCAAATACCACCAGACCGCCCTTTTTCGCGTTCCCCGTGGACGGAGCGGTAAAGGGAAGATACGGCAGTTTCCCATTCAGATACGGCTGGTTCTGGTAGTTATTCGGACTCAGCTGCACCCCGTCCTGCGCCGTCTGCCTAAACGTGAACCCCGCCGTCTGGAACAGATCCGGGCAAATAATTCCGTTTCCCGTCCCGCCGCCCACTGACCCCACCGTGGCATTCACAAACCGCCACAACTGAATCTCGCCCGGCTTCATTTTGATCGTCGGCGTCAGCATGCCGTTCACAAAAACCTGCTGGCTCCCCGTCCTCGGCGTCCTCACATTCCGTTCCAGGTTCTGGTTCGGATCAATCTGCTGGAAAACCAGAATCTTCTCGTGGTCTCCGTACGAATCGCCCCATCCCATCTGTTTCCGCAGGAACGTGTCATACCCGTTCGCATCCGTCGGACTCGACTCGATCACGAACGTCCCCGACATCCCGTTCAGGATATGCAGCGCCGTCGCCCCATGCTTGTGCGCGTGGTACCAATGCGTCCCCGGTGCCTGCCCGGCCTTGTACTTCTGCCCCGGCATCGTGTAGTTCGTCGCACCCTGTTCGGGGATCTCGAAGTAGTTCGGGAAGCCGCCCATCAGGTATTCCGGCCACTGTCCCTGCTTCACCAGATCATCATTCGCAGGTTGCAGAGCCTCCGGCGCCGGTAAATTATTCTTCTTCGCCGCTGCCGCAGCCTGCGCATCGTGTGCCGTCAGCAACTGCTTCTGCCGCGTTTGATACGTGGGCGGCATACCCTTCCAGCTCGCCGGAATCGGCTTGCTGAATACTTCCTTCTCGAACAGTTCGTTCCAGTGCTGCTCTCTGGGATCCGGCAGAATCTGCACCAGCACGTTATCCCCCAGCCCGTCCGGACTGGTATGGAAACCATGAAAGTGAATGTTCCCGGTGCTCGACCCGTGGAAGCAGTTCGGAAACTTGTCCGCCGAGGGATACAGCTTCCCATCTCCGCTCACATCGCATCCAAAGCTGGAAAGCCCCGGCTTGCTGTTCGTGTCAAACGTATAGGCAAACAGCGAGTCGTCTATCCTGTTCAGCGTCGTGATCTCAACCTTGTCGCCCACCCTCGCCCGAAGTGTCGGCCCAGGCCCCACCGCCGTGGGTACCGGTGGCGCGGGATTCTTCGGATCCCAGCCCCGAAACTGTCGCAGCAACCTCGCGTTGCCCACATTCGGGATATCGAACTTGCCCGAGAACATCTCCATTACGGCCCGCAGCTTCTTTTCGTCTTTCCGGAATGGAATTTCTGCCGGATTCTTAAAATTCGGACTCCCCAACTGCGCTTCCGCTTCCGGTAATCCCACCAGTTCCGCCAGCGCAATGGCCGCCGCTGCGCTCATCGTCCGGCGCATGAATTTCCGCCGCGACCCCTGGCTGATTGCCTTCGTCAATTCCACGCCGTCCTTCAATAGATTCGCCTGGTCCATAAATATTCCTCTTTTCGCCTGTCTGGGATCTGGCTCAACGCCTAAGCAACGGTCATCGTGAACTGCGTCTGCTGCACATTCAGCCCCATGGCATCGGTTGCGTCAAACGTAAAGGTATAGGTTCCGGCCACGGTCGGCGTCCCGCTGACCGTAAGCCCTGTGTTGTCGGCCGTGGCATTTAAAGTCAGCCCAGGCCCCACACCTTGGCCCTGCTGCACAATGTTCCCGCCCGCTACCACCTGAAACAGTTGGCTGTTGATCGTGTAAGGCGATTGCCCGCCCGTCGCCACCGGAACCGGCGCGGGCAGCGGCTGATTCAAAGCGGCGTTCGGCAAGTTAGCTGTGGATGCCGGCGAAAACGGGTTAAAAACGTTAATCGTGCCCGTTTCGTTTTCGTGGCCCTGCAGCAGGCACTTATAGGTGACCGAATACGGTGGTTTCGCCCCCGCAACCGTTGGGCCTGGCGCCGGGACGTCGCTGGAGTTCGCCGATGGCGCCGCTCCAATCTGGTTAGGCGACAGTGACGGCCAGTGTGCCGCTTCCTTGTCCTGATTAACCCAAACCACCAGGTCGGCTGCAATCACCGAAACAGGTTCGAAACTGACGGCGCCGTTCTCTCGCTTAATGTGAATCAATATGGACATGCCGATCCTCGCTCCCAGGCTTTACCGTCCCCGAATTTCGCACCCGACCCTTCGTAAATATCTGGTCAGATTCTCAATCCATGGCGTAAGTGTGCTCTGAATTTTTCCATATCTCGCCAGGTAAGTCAACCCCGGCAGGTAAACGTGCATCACAAGAATCCGGAAACTATCTTTCATTTGTTTTCAGTGTTTTACACGCTACCTGGTCGGATAGGTGCGCGACTACATGTTAATTCCTGGAGCAGGTGGCACGCCGCGGCTCCACCGGAAAGAGAATTCAGTGTCCACAGAAAACGAAAAGCTCTCCGCTTCCCAACTCTTCGCGAATATCGCCAACGCACAGCAGTCCACCGGCCCCTGAACCGGCGGTGGCAAGGCCAAATCCAAAATGAACGCCTTGCGCCATGGCCTCACCGGTCAATTCTACGGTCATGAACGAGCCTGACCGTACTGCCAACACCGCGTTCGAGAAGGACCTCCTCGACGACCTCGCACCGGTCGGAGCTACCGAACGCCAGTTCGCCCGCCATGGAAGAGGCCGAACTCCTCCTCCTCCACTCCCTTATGAAGAACGAAACGGTTGGTAGCCCTATCCCCACCTCCCTCATGGGTCTGGAAAACATTCAGGTCAATGGTGCCCAACAGTCCGGCCTTATCCCTACCTCCCTCAGGGGTCTGGAAAACATTCAGGTCAATGGTGCCCAACAGTCCGGCCTTATCCCCACCTCCCTCATGGGTCTGGAAAACATTGAGGTCAATGGGTTCGTTTTTTCAACCTCGAAAGTCCTCGCGCAGCTCAACCGCAAACTCGCCCTCGCCGCCGCCCGCTCCTATAAAGAAAACGGCTGGGACCCGAAAAAGAACTTCCCCCCACGCCCAGTGACAGTTCGGGGGATTTTATTTTCACTATATGTATCAACAACATGCATGATTTTCAATCGGATCTTGCAACTCCCGCACTCTAACCTCCAGGCATGAAGAACTTTCTTGCAGTATTCAACACACTTCCATCCATTCTCAACGTCGTAGTTGCCGTTGAGAGTGCTGTTCCGGTCTCCGGTGCGGGCCAGCAAAAGCTGAACCTCGTCCTCGGAGCGGCCGCCGCTGCCTGGGAAGCCAGTCAACAGCAGCAATCCATGTCAAAGGACACCACCCTGAATGCCATCAGCGCGATCACACTTCTTGCGGTAGCCGGCCTCAATACTGCCGGTGTCTTCAGGAAGTCCGCGCCTGTTGCTGCCACCCCTGTATCATCGAATTAAATGTCCGATACAACCGGGGTTGTTGCCGCAAGCTCAGCCCAATCCGTTATTGACCTCGAGAAGCAGCACGTCCTGCAGAATTACGGCCGTTATCCCCTCGTCTTAGACCGTGGTGATGGCCCTTATATGTTCGATCTCGAAGGCAAGCGATATCTCGATTTCATCGCTGGCATTGGCGTCAACGCGCTGGGGCAAAATCACCCCCGTATTGTCGCGGCCATTTCCGATCAGGCCGCGCGTCTGATCCACACTTCAAACCTGTTTTACAACGTGTACCAGGGACCGCTCGCCGCGCGCATTGCGCAGGTGAGCGGTCTCGACCGCGTCTTCTTCTGCAACAGCGGGACCGAAGCCACCGAAGGCTCTCTGAAGATGATCAAGGCCCACGGCAATGGCATCTCCCCCACCAAATACGAGATCGTAGCGCTCGAAAATTCCTTTCACGGTCGTACCCTTGGCGCGCTTGCCATCACCGGCCAGCCCAAGTACCGCAAGGACTTCGAACCCCTCATGCCCGGCGCCCGCTTCGTGCCCGCCGAAGACATCGCCGCGCTCGAAGCCGCCGTCAACGAAAACACCGCCGGCATCTGCATCGAATGGATACAGGGTGAGGGCGGCGTTGTGCCTCTCAGTGACGCCTACTGCCGCCGCGCCCGCGAACTGGCCGACCAGTACAACGCTCTCCTCTGTTTCGACGAAATCCAGTGCGGCGTCGGTCGCACCGGCACCTGGTTCGCCTACCAACTGGCCCAGCCTGCCGTCATGCCCGACATTATGACCGCCGCCAAGCCCGTTGCCTGTGGTATCCCGCTCGGCATCCTCGCCTCGAACGAGCGCGCCGCAAGAGCCATCCGCCCCGGCATGCACGGCAGCACTTTTGGTGGCAATGCTCTTGCCACGCGTGTCGGCTTGGAATTCTTTGAGATCCTCGAAGAACTCCTGCCTGCCATCACCCGTGTCGGCGAGTACTTCCGCTCCGAAATTCGCACCAAACTCGCCCCCAAGTTCCCCTTCATTAAGGAAGTTCGCGGCTACGGCCTCATGATCGGTATTGAGCTGACCAAGCCGGGCGGCGATATCGTCACGAAGGCTCGCGAACTCGGTCTGCTGCTCAACTGCACCCACGAAACGGTGCTCCGCTTTCTGCCGCCCTACATTATTACCGAAGAACACGTGGATGAAGCGATAGCCATCCTCGAACAGGCCCTGCTCCAAACTTCTTAAGGAAAAACATGCGCAGAACCCTGCCCCCGTTCCGAGCCGATCATGTCGGGAGCCTCCTCCGTCCCGCTGCGGTCCACCAGGCCCGTGCTCAGCGCGAATTGGGGCAGATCTCAGCTGAGGCGCTTACTGCCATTGAAGACGACGCTATCCGCGATGTGATCGCCAAACAGCAGGCCGTGGGCCTCTATGGCGTCACCGACGGCGAGTTCCGCCGCGAATTCTGGCACATCGACTTCCTTGCCTCCCTCGGTGGCGTCGAATCTTACGTCTCCGACCACGGCATCCAGTTCAAAGGCGGCCAGACCCGCCCCAAGGCCATGCGTGTCACCGGCAAAATCCACTTTGCTGGCCACCCCATGCTCCCGCACTTCAGCTTTCTGCAGGACAATATCACTGGCCCGGCCCCCACCACGGCCAAGATCACCATCCCGTCGCCCAGCGTCCTTCATTTTCGTGGCGGTCGCAAAGCCGTGCCCGAATCTATCTACCCCACTATGGAGGAGTTCTACCACGATTTGGGAGCGGCGTACGCCGACGCCGTCCAGGCTTTCGGAGCCGCTGGTTGCCGCTATCTCCAGCTCGACGAGACCAATCTCTCCTACCTCTGTGACCCGGAACAGCGCCAGATGGTTCGTGATCGCGGTGACGATCCGGACGAACTGCCCCACATCTACGCCCGCCTCATCAACGCCGCCGTCGCGAAAGCGCCCCCCGACATGCGCATCACCATGCACACTTGCCGTGGAAACTTTAAGTCTCTCTGGATCGCCTCCGGGGGCTACGAACCCGTTGCCGAGATTCTGTTCAACGAGATCAACGTCCACGGCTACTTTATGGAGTGGGATTCCGACAGGGCAGGGAACTTTGAACCCCTTCGCCTCGTCCCCGCAGGTAAACACGTCGCCGTCGGCATTGTCACTTCCAAAAGCGGTGACCTCGAATCGAAGGACTATCTCAAGGCCCGTCTCGACGAAGCGGCGAAGTACACTGACCTGGATCGCCTTTGTCTGGCTCCCCAGTGCGGCTTTGCCAGCACGGAAGAAGGTAACTCTCTTACCGAAGACCAGCAGTGGGCTAAACTAGCCCGCATCGTCGAAGTTGCCGATGAAGTTTGGGGTAACCGGGCTTAAGCCGCTATGTTAGCCGAGCAGGACATCACGAGTCTCCTCCATCGCCATGCCAATGGTGATCGGGCGGCGCTCGATCAGTTGATCCCGCTCGTGTATGCCGAACTTCACCGCATCGCCGGCGCTCAACTCCGCCGCGAGCACCACGAACACACCCTCCAGCCCACCGCGCTCATCAACGAAGCCTGGATGCGCCTGGCTAAATCCACCCTGGCGGAGATGGAGAACAGGGCGCACTTCCTCGGCATCGCGGCCCAGGCCATGCGCCAGATTCTGGTGGACCACGCCCGCCGCCGCAAGGCTGGTAAACGCGATGGCGGGATTCAGATTGAGCTAAACCCCGCTATTTCAATCGAGCAGCAGCCTGACGACGCCCTTCTGGCTCTCGACGGAGCTCTCCAATCCCTGGAACGCAAGGATCCGGCCAAGGCTCGCCTGATTGAGATGCGCTTCTTCGGCGGCTTTACCGCTGAAGAGACAGCCCAGGTCCTTGGCATGACCGTCGATTCGGTCCGCGGCCAACTCCGCATGGCGCAAGCCTGGCTCCGCCGCGAAATGGCCCGCGAATTAAACTTCCACGCTGCAAATCCCGATAGTAAAACTCGCACCTAGATTTAGGAACTATTGTGGAACAGTGGGATAAGGTAGAGGAACTCTTCCTTGCGGCGGCGGAGTTGCCGTCCGCCAGGCGCGCCGCTTATCTTGACCTGCACTGTCCGGCAGACCCCGACCTCCGTCGCGAAGTGGAGTCTCTCCTCGCTTACGACACCAGCAATACCCGGCCCTTCGCCCCCATCATTGAGGACAGTGCGGTCAGTATGGTGCTTGGCGAGGCGATGATCGGCCGCCGAGTGGGTGCGTGGCGAATTACCTCCACTCTCGGACACGGCGGAATGGGGGCTGTTTTTCTTGCCATCCGGGCTGATGCACAGTTTGAGAAAACGGCCGCTATCAAATTCATTCGAAGTGGGTTAGGTAGTGAAAGCACGCAGGCTGCCGCCATCGATCGCTTCCTGCGGGAGCGCCAGATCCTGGCCAACTTCGACCACCCCAATATCGCCCGTCTGATCGATGGCGGTGCTACCGAAGAGGGTATCCCGTACTTCGTCATGGAGTATGTCCAGGGCACGCCCATTGACGTTTGGTGCGAAACCCGGCATCTCAACAGCGATCAGATCTGCCGACTCTTCTGTAAGGTCTGTGACGCCGTCTCCTATGCGCACCGAAGTCTCGTGGTCCATCGGGACCTCAAGCCGACCAACATTCTGGTGAATCTGTCGGGCGAGCCCATGCTCCTCGATTTCGGGATTGCCCGGCTTCTGGACCAGGCTGCCGGCGACCAAACTCAGACTGCGCTGTTCGCTCTGACTCCCGATTACGCCAGCCCCGAACAGATCCGGGGCCTGCCCGCTACTACCGCCACCGATGTCTACTCCCTGGGCGTCATCTTTTACCGCCTCCTGACGGGAGCGCCGCCCTACACGGTCAACTCAACCTCGGTTCTGGAAATCGAGCGCAGCGTATGCGAACAGGAACCCCTCCGCCCGTCAGAAACCGCCCCGGATCGCCGTATCAGCCCCGACCTGGACAACATGGTTCTCATGGCGCTCCGCAAAGAGGCTGAGCGCCGCTACCGCTCCGTGGAGCAGTTCGGTGAGGACATCCGTCGCTACCAGCGAGGCCTGCCCGTCATCGCTCGCGAAGATACCCTGCGGTATCGAGCCGGAAAGTTTGTTCGTCGCCACAGGCTCGGGGTTCTGGCTGCGGCCGTTGCCGTCCTGAGCCTGCTGGGTGCCACCTCCGTAGCCACCCAGGCTGCTCGCCGGGCCGAACAGGCCCGTCTGGTGGCCGTTGAGCAGCGGGCCTCCGCTGTGGCGGAACGCGAGCGCGCCGAGCGTGAGCACCAGATCGCCGACAGGGAACGGGATGCCGCCGCAGAAGCCTCCCAACGCGCCACCCTCCACGCCCAGGAAGCGGAGAGCGAGCGGGCCAAGGCACAAAAAAGACTGAAAGATCTACTGGAGATGGGCAGGGTTGCCCTGTTTGAAATTCAGGGAACCCTGGAGCATCTTCCGGGGGCCATGAACGCCCGGCGGGACGTCATTATCGCCACCCTGAAATACCTGGATGGCCTGGCCGAATCCTCGCCCGGTGACGCCGAGGTAGGTGCCATGCTCGTCACCGGCTACACCCAAATGGGAGACGTTTTGGGCTTTCCCGGCCGCGCCAACCTGGGAAACACGGCGGGGGCCATCGAAGCCTGGGGCAAGGCCTCCGCCGTTCTGGTGAAGCTCCGCTCAAATGGTCTAAGGCATCGGCTGCAGGCCTCCGGCCTTCACCAGAGGGTAGGGGCGGTCCTCGAAGCCTCCGGGAAACTGCCCGAAGCGGAAATGGAATACGAGGCGGCTCTCGCGATCGCCAAAACCTTAACCCACGATTTCCCCGGGGACGCCGTCGCGCTCTCCCAAGAGGGTATTTACGAACATAACTTATTCACCACTCTCCTGGCCATGAAGGACCCCACCGCGCTCGACCACAACCAGCGAGCGATCGACGCGCACTTGCGCGCGCTGCTCGTTGATCCCAAAAACGACGATATCCGCCTGGGCCTGTCCAGCGACTATTCCAGCCGCGCCGGTGCCTTCAGCCTGATGGGAAAACTCGGTGAAGCTGAAGTCGAGCTCCGAAAGAGTCTGGCGATGCGGGAGATCCTTCGGGAGGAACACCCAAATGATGTCTTCATCCTGTCAGGGCTGGCCCGAATATGGGTTCGTCTGGCCACCCTTCAGGGAGCTTTATGGCTCCCCAACCTTGGTGACCCGAAGGCGGCGGCTGAATCGGTGGAAAAAGGCCTGGCTCTCTATGAGCGATTGACTCAACTCGATCCCGCAGACCGCAAAGGCAGAGGCGACTACGCTTTTGCCCTGACCTACGCGGGTGTTCTGGCAGATCCGCCAACCGAAACTTCCCGGCTTCGCAAGGCAATTGGCATCCTCACGGAACTTCGCGCTGCGCAGCCGAATGTGGGCACCTACAAGGCTGACGCCGCGCTGGCCCACGAATACCTGGGCCACAGACTTCGGGATGCAGGGGATCTGGCCGGTGCAGCCAACCAGTACCGCCTCTCGCTGGCGGCGCAGAAGCGTCCCTCCGCTGAGGCTGCCTTTGCTAAATTGCAGAAAGACTAGTCTTGAATCAGCTTTAAGATCATTCCGGTATCTGTAGCAATCCAAAGGTTTTTCTCATCCGGACCTGCAATGATCGCGGAATGAGCCACTGCCTTGTAGTCGACCGTCATTTCCGTCCACGTTTGCAGGTCGGGGCTGGTTAGAACCTTGAGCCGACCGGGTATCGGGCTGTTATAAATCGGCCCGGAAGGTTCAAAACCGGCGATCAGGCCGCGGTTGGAGCCGGCGAAAACCCGCACATCGGTAATCGCCCGGTCCTTTTTGGCAAAGGAACTAACACTCTGGCTGGTCTTAAGGTTCAGCCGCATCACCTCGCTGGGGATGTCGAACGCATCCTTAAATGAAACCAGCCCCAGGCCGGTCCCTTGCGGAGAAAGGCTAACCCGGGTTACCTGACCGAATACAGAGGCTTCGCTTTTGATCCACTTTTTGCCGCCGTCGATCGTCTGGAGCAGCACAGTATAGTGGGGAACCTGGCGCCGTTTGGCGTTCTCGGGTTCCATCCAGTCGGGGCCACCCCGGCGGGGAGGTACATTCCAGCCCGAGATCACGCCGGACTGTCCGACGAAGGAGATTTCGCCAAACGTGGTGTACAGCGGATTGGTGTCAATCTCTTTCAGGATTTCGAGCGGCGCCCAGGTGTCACCGCCGTCGATGGTTTCAAAAATACGTTTCTGGAGCCCGGCGGCATAGCCGTGTTCGGCAGTCAGGAACCAGACGCGCAGCATCCCGGAAGGTGATCTTGTCAACTTGGTCCAGCTGCGGCCAGCTTCCAGCGTCTTCCAGATGCCTTTTTCCGTCACCATCCAGCCGGTGGATTCGTCCAGGAAGAACATGGCGATCCCGGCTTCTTTCACCGGCGTTTCGGCCCACTTCTCCCCGCCGTCGCTGGTGACCAGGACCACGGGCTTGTCCTTTTCCTTGCGATCCGTGATGAAACCGCAGGCGATGCCACGTTTGGCCGAGGGAAACGCAAGGTCGTTGATCGTGAGCGTGCTGTCCAGCTGCCGGTAACGATACTGGACATCCCAGCGTTCTGCGGCGGTAAGCGGCAGCAAAGTCAGCAGCAGAGAGATGGCAATTCGGCGAATTATCATAGCGAGTGAGTCCGTCCAGGAGACCTTCCGGGGCCTGATGAAAGGACAAGCGCCGCGTGATTCACGGATTCAAGTATTTCGGGCGACATGCGGGCCAGCGCCAGCGCGCAGCCAACCTGTTCTCCGAGCGTGGTGAGCACTTCCATCTCACCGCCGGTATGCTGGTGCGCCTGCCGGTGCTGGACGTTGATCACGCCCACCACCCGGTTTCTGGCGATCACCGGGGCTGACAGAAAAGCCTCAAAGTTATCTTCAGGAAGTTCCCCGAAGTACTTGAAACGAGGGTCTTTGTTTGCCTCACGGGAGATTGCCAGCAAACGGCGTTCCCTGGCCACCCAGCCGGTAAGACCTTCGTTCAGTTTCAGCCGAACCTTGCCGATTTGCGCCTCATGATGCGAATTCGAGGCACACAGGACGAGGTCCAGGTCATCGCAAAGATACACGAGACACGAATCACAGCCTGTAAACTCAACCACCAAAGACACGATTCCCTGCAGAACTTCCTGCAGTGTCATGTCCCGGACCATAAACCGGCTCACCTTTTGAAAGAGCCGTAGTTGCTGTTCCGTTCTTTCGAGTCGCAACTCCAGATCTTTTGCCTTCGCCACGGTTATTATTATAGTCTGGGTTCAGAGATTCCCCGAACCCGTACCGCTCCCCCAAACCGAATACATGCCCCCCCCCAGCCTGACGTGGACCGAAACCGGATACCCCGCAACCATAGAGTTTTTAGCAGACGTGCTGGAGGCGCTGCGCAGACGGTCTTTACAGGGCCTGCTGGCCTTGCCGAATACCGGGCTTGGGTTGGGCGGGGTCCTTCTGGGAAGCAGAAAGCCGGGAACGGGCGTGGTTTCGATCCGGGATTTCATCGAGTTTCCCTCCGCGCACGTCGGCGGACCGGCCTTCAACCTTACCCCCGACGAAAAGTCGCGTGCAGCCGGTCTTCTGCGGGAAACCCGGGCACTCAGCGTGGTGGGCTGGTACTTTTCCAGGACTCAGCCACCCAGCATTCCCCGCGCCGCGGAGCTGGACCTGTTCGACGCGTTCTGCCCCGCAGCATGGCAGATCATGCTGGTCATCCGGCCGGGTCATACAGAGACTACGAAGGCTTCGATTTTCTTCCGCGACGGAGCCGGTCAGGTTGTTCAGGGTTCAACTCATGACGTTTTGGAGTGGGTGGAACCTCTGGATTTTGCGTTTGTCCCGGCAGAGGAGGCAAAGGCCGTGGTTGCCAGCCCCGCTGCGACGTTAGCTCCGGCTGCGGTTCTCGTTCCCCGGAAGGCGAATTCCGGGCCCCAGTCGTTGACGGCGCCACTGCAGACGACTGTGCACCTGACCGCACCAACTGCCGCAGTCGGAGCAGCGTCATCCCCGAAACCTGCCGGGACCTGGGAACCTGCGGAAGGCACTGGGTTCCAGTCGATCCGCGCGTACAAGCTTATGGACCGAGCAGCGCCCCTCTCCGCAGGGAACACCGGTGAAGGTGCCACTTCTACTTCTACTTCTACTTCTACTTCTGCCCCGAATAGCCCTGCAAAGGCAAACGCGGCTACTCCATCACGCCGGAAATGGGTCCTCATTGCCAGCGCAGGGGCCGTGGGTCTGGTAGCGGTGGGAGCAGGGGCGAACTATCTGCTCAGTTCCACCCTCAAGCTCGAACTTTCCGAAGCTGGCGGTCACATTACCGCAGTCTGGAACACGGACAGTGTCACCAAGGGCGACTCAGGCTCGCTCACGATCCTGGACGGAGGCCAGACGACGACGATTCCATTGAGCCCCGCCACGGTAATGGCTGGTGTGTCTGGTTTTGATCCAAAGAGCCCCAAAATCCAAGCGACCCTGAAAATCGGCGACAAGGTAGCCACGGCGAACTGGGGAGCGCCCGAAAATTGGGTACCGAGCGAACCCCAGAGCCCGAAGCCGAAGCCGTAAAGTTGTGGTGTCTTAGCGCTGCACGCGGCCGGAGCCGTCGCCCTTGAGCAGGTTGTTTACCTCGTCCAGGGTGAAGCGGTTGAAATCGCCGGGCAGGGAGTGCTTCAGGCACGAAGCCGCCACCGCGAATTCGAGCGCTTCCTGTTTGGTGCCCAGCATGTTCAGACCGTAGATCAGGCCGCCGGCGAAGGAATCGCCGCCGCCCACGCGGTCCACAATATGGGTGATTTCATAGTGACGACTCATCAGGAAGTCCTTGCCATCGTAAAGGCAGGCCGACCAGCCGTTGTGCGACGCACTCTTCGATTCGCGCAGAGTGATGGCGATGGTTTTGATGTTCGGGTGTGCCGCGACAACCTTGGCCGCGAGCGTCTTGTAAGCGTCGTGATCGAGATGGCCGGAATGGACATCCACGCCGGCTTCGATGCCGAGCGCCGCCTGGCAATCTTCTTCGTTGGCAATGACGACATCCACGTACTTCACCAGCTCGCTCATGACTTCGCTGGCCTTTTTGCCCCACTGCCACAGGTTCTTGCGATAGTTCAGGTCGCAAGAGACCGTAATGCCCTTCGCCTGGGCGGCTTTTACGGATTCGAGGGCGAGCGCGGCGGCGGATTCGCTGATGGCGGGCGTAATGCCCGTCGTGTGAAACCAGGTGGCCCCGGCGAGCGCCATATCCCAGTTAATATCCCCAGGCTTCGCGAGTGCGATTGCGCTGTTTTCGCGGTCGTAAACAACCTTCGAAGCCCTCTGGTTGGCTCCGGTTTCCACGAAGTAGACGCCCATGCGGCCCTTACCGCGCACCACACGGGTGGTATCCACGTTGAAGCGCCGCAGCTCACCAAGCATGGAATCAGCCAGCGGATTGGACGGGACAACCGTCACAAAAGAAGCCGGCAGGCCGAAGCCCGCAGTGGAAACGGCGACGTTCGCCTCTCCGCCTCCCCACGTGGCGACAAAGCCGGGGCTCTGCAGGAAGCGTTCAAATCCGGGGGGCGCGAGACGCAACATAATCTCGCCAAAGGTGACTACGAGTTTGGAGGACATATTTTAGACTAAAGGCGTCAAACTACTGGTTTAACATGGCTATCCCGGCGACCCGGCTAAGGGCTATCTCTGGACGGTGGCGATGGCATCAACGGCGAAGCCTGCCTCCACCGCTGCGACCCCTTCCGCCGGGGTGATAGCCACTGGCGAGGGGCTGGTCCGGAGCTTGCGGGAAAGCTCTGCCATCGCGCCCGAGAGGGGGTAAATGTTGGTAAAGACGACGCTGTCCGGGGAGGCTCCCGCTTCGGTCAGGTCCTTATCCAGGCGCTGAAATGCAAGCGTGGCGTCCTTTTCCTGTTGGCCAAACGCGACGCGGGTTCCGGAGAAGGCGAGTTTTGCAGCGGTGACGCGGGTTCCGCGGCGAATAGACTGGCAGCTGGCGAAGGCTTGGAACGGGCCACGCTGGGTCATCACCACATTGGTGACGGCGCCGGGGAAGCGGGTGCTCAGAGCCGCGAGCATGCCGGTGGAATCCGTCATGGTGCTGACGAAGCAGGTGACCTGCAGGGTGCCCGCCGCCGGAGCTCTGGCCGCAAGCTGGTCGAGCGCTTTATCGAGGAGCGGCTTGGGGGAGGAATTGGGATCGGGGGCAGTGACGGCACCGGAGTCCGCGAAATCGAGGCCGGTCGGGTTAACGTCCTTCTTCGCGACGGAGACGGCTTCGAGGACCACTTGCGAGTTATCGAGCGACAGGCCACCGGTGCGGACGACGCTGATGGAGGGCAACTGCTGGTGCTTTTCAGTGAGCGCTTCGCTGATGATTTGGGGGACGCGGCGGACGTCGCCATTGCCGGCCACGAAGGCGCGAATGTGGATGATCTGCGCGTTGCCGTTGAGCTTGAGCAGGGCTTTGACGGCGTCTTTGGTCTGGATGGAGAGCAGGCCTTTGGTGGAGAGCGGCGAGATATGAAAAACGAGCTTGCGGGTTTCGCCTATGGCGACGAAGGGCGGGTCTTTGGGCAGTTCCAGCGTTTGGGTGAAATCTTCGGGCTTCTTTTTAGCTCCGAGCGCTGCGGAGGCCAGCGCCAGCAAGGCCAGGAACGCGATTTTGCGCGGGTTGAGTGGCAATTCCTGATTCTATATCAGCGGCGGTGGATCTTGAGGATTGCGATGGGCGGGGTGAGTTGCTGGCGCGCATCGGAGGGTTGAGTCTGGATTTTGCGGACGATGTCCAAGCCTTTGGTGACCCGACCGAAGGCGGCGAAACCCTGGCCATCGGGGTTGCGTTTGCCGCCGAAATCGAGGGCGGGCTGGTCGCTGAGGCAAATGAAGAAGTCGGATTCGGCGGAGTCGGGGTTCTGGTCGCGAGCCATGGAGAGGGTGCCGTCCTTATGGTGGAGGCCGGTGACCGAGGTCCTTTCGAGGGGGACGGGCGGGTAGGCGGGCGTCTTGTCGTCGCGGCGAGCCTGGATGACTTCGATTTTGATAGGGCTGTTGGGCTGGTTGTCGGGCTTCACGGTGCGATGGAAACGCCCCCCGTTGTATTGACCGGCATCGACGTAACGGAGGAAGTTGGCGGCGGTTTTGGGCGCGTGGACGGTGTCGATCTCCGCCTCGATATTCCCGGGGTGCTCTCGATGACAACCGCGACCCGACCTGGCTGGGCGAAGCTGATGGAAGCGAGCAGAGTGGTGACGATGAGTCCGAATTGCCGGGGCATGGAATGAGGATAGCGATTTAATTCAAATGGCTCGATTGGCTGGCTTCCTGGCAGTCCAATTTGGCATGCTATGCTGGAGCCCTGATGGAGATCCGGCCAGATTTGAATGCGGATTCGCGGTTGCCGATTTATCGGCAGCTAGGGGAATACCTGCAAAATCTGATTGAATCGGGGAGTTTGCGGCCTGGCGAGAAGCTGCCTCCTACTCGGGAATTGGCTGGCCATCTTGGCCTGAACCGGACCACGGTTTCAGCGGCTTACGAAATGCTGGAGGCCGGGGGGCTGATCCATGGCGAGGTGGGGCGGGGAAGTTTCGTTCGTTCCGCTCCGGCGCGTCTGCCGGAAAGCCTGAATTGGTCGTATGCTCTGGCACAATCGCCGGCTCCTTCGGCGGCGGCCGGTTCCAGGGAGAACCTGATCAATTTCTCGTCCTCACGCCCTTCAGCGCGGCAGTTTCCGGTTGAGGAGTTTCGGGAGTGCTGCCGGGAAGTTCTGGCCAGCGCGGAGATGCGGTCTCTGATGCAACTGGGGTCTCCGGCCGGGTATGAGCCTTTGCGGCAGTATCTGCTCTCCCGTTCCAGTGTGACGCGTGACACGGACGACATCCTGATCACCAATGGCTGCCAGCAGGCGGTGGACCTTCTGAGCCGGGCGCTGGTGAAGCCGGGTATGAAGGTGGCGGTGGAGGAGCCGGTTTATCCGGGGCTGAAGAACCTTTTCCTGGAAGCGGGGGCGGAACTGATTGGGGTGGAAGTGGGGGCTGCGGGGGCGGAGCCTTTCTCGCTGCGGCGGGCGCTGGAGGAGGGGGCGAAGATCGTGGTGCTGACTCCGTCCTTCCAAAACCCGACGGGGGCCACGATTCCGGATGCTGCGCGGCGGCAGATAGTGGCGATGGTGCGGGCGGCGGGCGCGATCCTGATCGAGAACGATATCTACAGCGAACTGCAGTATTCCGGGCCGGAGACGACCCGGCTGAAGGCGCTGGACCCGAACACGATCCTGCTGGGGAGTTTTTCGAAGATTGCGTTCCCGGGTGTGAGGTGCGGCTGGATCCTGGCTCCCAAGCAGGTAATTGCGAGGGTGACCGAGTTCAAACAGCTGGCGGATCTGCACACGGACCAGCTCTCGCAGGCGTTTCTGCTGCGGTTCGCGGAGTCGGGCGAGTTGGCGGCGCACCAGAAGCGGATGGTTTTGGCGGGGCGCGAGAAAATTCGCGCAGTCTCAGAAGCCGCACACCAGCATCTGGAAGGGTGCACGTTCACGGTTCCCGAGGGCGGGATGAATTTGTGGGTGGATTTGGGTGACGGCCTGGATGCAGCCGCCCTCCGTGGCCTGGCGCAGCGGGCGGGTGTGGATTACATGCCGGGACGGCAGTTTTCGGTGACGCGGTCGCTCGATTCCGGGTTGCGGCTGAGCTTTGTTGGGCTCGATGTGGGTGAGATACGCCGGGGAATTGAAAGCCTGGGCAATGTGGTGCGGGAAGCGCGCCTGTCGCGCAGCGGGGCACTGGCTCCGGCGGGTTGGGTTTAGTTTTAAGAAAACTGAAGGGAGAACGAACGATGATTGTGAACAATGGGATTCTGAACAATGAACGCTGGCGGCTGAATGTTGGGCTGGCCGAGATGCTGAAGGGTGGCGTCATTATGGACGTCATCAACGCTGAGCAGGCTGTCATCGCCGAGCGTGCAGGGGCCTGCGCTGTAATGGCGCTGGAACGCGTCCCGTCCGATATCCGGAAGGAAGGCGGGGTGGCTCGCATGTCGCCCGTCCGCATCATTCGCGAGATTAAGGCGGCGGTCACCATTCCGGTGATGGCCAAGGCTCGTATCGGGCACTTTACGGAAGCGCAGATTCTGGAAGCTCTGGAAGTGGACTACATCGACGAGAGCGAAGTTCTGACGCCCGCCGATGAAGAACACCACATCGACAAAAAGAAATTCAAGACCGCGTTCGTTTGCGGTGCGCGCAACCTGGGCGAGGCGTTGCGGCGCATTGCGGAAGGTGCGGCGATGATCCGCACGAAGGGCGAGGCGGGTTCGGGCAACATTGTGGAAGCGGTTCGGCACATCCGCACCATCATTAAGGAAATGCGGCACCTGACGATTCTGGGCCCGGAAGAACTGGTCCACGAAGCGAAGCTTCTGGGGGCTCCGCTGGACCTGGTGGAGTGGGTAGCGGCGAATGGCCGTCTGCCGGTGCCGAACTTCTCGGCGGGTGGCATTGCAACCCCGGCTGATGCCGCGCTGGTGATGCAGTTGGGGGCTGAAGCTGTTTTCGTCGGCTCGGGCATCTTCAAGAGCGAGGATCCGGAGGCGCGGGCGAAGGCGATTGTGAAGGCCGCCACGTATTTCAACGACCCGATCAAATTGCTGGAAGCCAGCGAAGATTTGGGGATGGCGATGCCGGGTCTGGATATTTCCAAGCTTCCGGAAGAAGAACTCATGCAGAACCGGGGCTGGTAACCAATGCAAAACACGCGGAAGAAACTCGTCGGTGTACTCGCGTTGCAGGGTGGTTTTGAAGCCCACCAAAGGGCTTTGGACTCCGCAGGCGCGGACACCCTGCAAGTGCGCACCGTTGAGGATCTGAACCGCGTGGAGGCCCTGGTCATCCCAGGAGGGGAGAGCACCACCATGCTTAAGCTTCTGGGGTATATGAATCTTCTGGAACCCCTGCGCAGCTTTGCCGGCACGAAACCCGTGTTCGGCACCTGCGCGGGGGCAATATTACTGGCGACGGAGGTGACGTGCCCGAGCCAGAACAGTCTCGACGTGATTGATATGACGATCGAGAGGAATGGTTACGGACGGCAGATTGACAGCCGCGTAGCGCAAATCGATTTTCCGGGCGGGCCAATGGAGGCGGTGTTCATCCGCGCTCCGATTATCCGCCGAACGGGACCCGACGTTACGGTTCTGGCAGAATATCAGGGGACGCCTGTTTTGATTGAACAAGGCAGGCATCTGGCCGCAACATTTCACCCGGAACTGACGGGGGATTCGAGAGTACACGCGCTATTCCTGAGCAAGTTGTAAAGAAACAGGTACTGTTTGTGTGTTTGGGGAACATCTGCCGGAGTCCTATGGCGGAGGGTTTCGCGAACCACTATGGGTCGGATGTGCTGGTGGCGACGAGCGCGGGGCTGTCGCCAATGCCGGGCATTGTTAACTCGACCGTGGATGCGATGGAAGAGATGGGCGTGGATATTTCTGCGCATATCCCGTCGTGGTACGAGCCTGCGCTGGCGGCGAAGTACGACATTGTAGTGAATATGTCGGGGTATCGGCTGCCGGGTACACCCCCGAAGCAGGTGCTGGAGTGGAAGGTGGATGATCCGTACATGAAGCCCACCAGCGCTTACCGGCGGGCACGGGCGGACATTGAGCACCGCGTGATGCAGTTGATCCTGAGTTTGCGGCGCGGGAAGTAGGCTTCTCCTTCATCCCCGCAGCGCGCAAGGAGCGGATTGGCTCGGGATGAAGCTCTGCGTTATCCGGTTACGAGCTTCAGGAAAGCCTCGGCGGCGTAGCTGAGGGCTCGTCTGGAGGGCCGCACGAGGTAGATCTTGCGTTCTACCTGGAATTCGGGGACGCGAACGGCGAGCAGCCGACCTTCGGCGATTTCCTGTTCCACGCACATTCGCGGCAGAAAAGCCACGCCGATGTTCTGTTCCACCATCCAGCGGATGGTTTCCACCGTGGGCATTTCCACGTCCATGTTGAGGCGGATGCCTCTTTCGTGGAAGGCGCGGATGACGTACTCGCGGTAGGGGGAGAGGACGTTGTGGGCGATGAAGACTTCGTCACCCAGTTCGGCGATGGGGACGTCCTGCCGCTGCGCGAAACGGTGCTTCGGGGAGACGACGAAGGCGAGGGAATCTTCGTAGATGACGTTGCAGAGAATGCGCTCGTCGTGAGGCTGGTAGCTGATGACGCCGAGTTCCAGGTTGCCGTCAATCAGTTCGCTGGGGATGCGGCTGGAGAAGCTGCGGCGGATCTGGACCTTTATTTTTGGGTAGACGCGGCGGTAGCGCTCAATGTGCTTGAGCAGGTAGAGGGAGGTGGATTCATTGGCGCCGATGACGAGGCGACCGGACGAATGGTCACGCAGTTCGGCGAGCGCGTTGGAAAGCTCGCTTTCCAGGTTCTGGAAACGGCGCGCGTATTCGAGCACGCTTCGGCCGGCGTCGGTAAGCATGACGTCTTTGGCGGACCGGTCCAGGAGTTTTTCACCAAGTTCCGCTTCCAGTCTTTGGAGCGAGAGCGACACGGCCGGTTGGGTGCGCCCGAGCTTCTCCGCCGCGCGCGAAAAACTGCGCTCGTTCACGACGGTCATGAATACGCGGAGGGTACTGAGTTCCACGTCTCAATGATAACTGATAGTTATGTAATTTGGTGGAGAGATAAGTGTTTTAAATACCCCAAGCGAAGGGGTCGTTATCCTGGATGATGAGAACAGCCTCGGCGGTGACGTGGGCGGAACCTCGGATATGGGGGTGGATTGTGCCGTTTTCGACACTTACCCAGCCATCGAAAGTGCTGCCGATGAGGCTTTCCTGACGCCAGATCTGGCCTGGTGCGAGTTTGCCATCGGCATAAAGGCAGGCGAGTTTGGCGGAGGTTCCGGTGCCGCAGGGGGAGCGGTCGTAGGCTTTGCCGGGGCAGAGGACGAAGTTTCTGGAGTGGGCTCCCGCGGTGACGGGTGGCCCGTAGAGTTCAATATGGTCGACTTCGGGGTAGCCCTGCGTGTTGACGGCCTGGCGGATGGCCCACGCGTAAGAGGTAAGGGCTTCCAGGTTGGCGAGTTCGATGCGTTCAGGGGAAGCGTAGACAAGGAAGAACCAGTTGCCGCCCCAGGCGACGTCGCCGGTGACCGGGCCGTAGGCGGGGACCTGGATGGTGACGCTTGCTGCCGCGCGATAGGCGGGGACGTTGTTGACGGTGACTTCGAGGTTGGGGTGGAGTTCGGCTTCCACGATTCCAACGGGGGTTTCAATGCGGTGGAGGCCGGGTTGAATCCGCCCCATGTGGGCGAGGGTGACGGCGAGGCCGATGGTCCCGTGGCCGCACATATGGAGGTAACCTACATTGTTGAAGAAGATGACGCCGACGGAGCAGGTGGGGTCAGTGGGTTCGCAGAGCAGGGCTCCGACTACCGCGTCAGAGGCGCGGGGTTCGTTGCAGACCGCGGTGCGGTAACGGTCGAACCGGGTGCGGAAGAGGTCCAGGCGTTCGCGCAGAGGTCCGTTGCCGAGAGGGGGGCCACCGGCGACGACGAGGCGGGTGGGTTCGCCGGCGGTATGGGAATCAATGACGTGAATTCTGTGCGGCACAAGTACAATATTGCATTGTCCGGCAATCTATATGACGCGGTGGTGGTGGGCGCGGGAATTGTGGGCGCGGCGTGTGCTCGGGAGTTGATGCGGGCGGGGCTGCGGGTTTTGGTGGTGGAAGCTTCGGGGGTGATTGGCGGCGGGGCTACGGCGGCGGGTATGGGGCATCTGGCGGTGATGGATGATTCCGAGGCTCAGTTTGCTTTAACCAGTTATTCGCAGCGCCTTTGGGCGGAACTGGCGCCCTCGCTGCCGGCGGATGCGGAGTTTCTGCCTTGCGGATCGCTTTGGGTGGCGGCAGATGCGGAGGAGATGGCCGAGGTTAATCGGAAAGATGCGTTTTATGGGGCGCGCGGGGTTCCGGTGGAGGTTCTGGATGAGCGTCAGTTGGCTGAGGCGGAACCTGCGCTGCGGCCTGGGCTGGCGGGTGGATTGCGGATGCCTGCGGACAGTGTTTGTTATCCGCCTTGCGCGGCCAGGTACCTGCTTGCGGGGATAACGGTGGAACTGGGGCGGTGCGTGACGGGCTTTTCCGATGGGGGGCTGGAATTTGCCGATGGGACGCAAATGTCGGCTGGCTTGGTGGTGCTTGCTACGGGAACGGCGGTGACGCGCCTGCTTCCGTGGGCTCGGGTAGCTCCCAGGAAGGGTCATTTGCTGATTACGGACCGGTACCCGGGTTTTCTGACTCATCAACTGATTGAACTGGGGTATCTGAAAAGCGCGCATGCGGTGGCGTCAGATTCGGTGGCGTTTAACGCGCAGCCTCGGGCTACGGGGCAGATCCTGATTGGGTCTTCGCGGCAGTTTGGGACGGAGGATCCGGTGATTGAGCAACGGATGCTGAGCCGGATGCTGGCTCGGGCGGTGGAATATATGCCGGGCCTGGGCGGACTGCAGGGAATCCGAACGTGGACGGGATTTCGTGCGGCGACTCCGGATAAGGTGCCGCTGATTGGGCGTTGTCCGGGATATGAGCGGGTCTATGTTGCTTCCGGGCATGAGGGATTGGGGATATCGACTTCGCTGGCTACGGGGCGGCTGATTGCGGATGAGGTGACGGGGCGTGAGTCCGAGATTCCCCGGGAATGGTACGCGCCGGGGCGAGAGTTTGCTCACCATGATTAGGATTTGGGTTAACGGGGCGGAAATTCTGGTGGAGCCGGGTAGTTCGGTGGCTGCGGCTTTGCTTTCGAACGGGGTTGCGGTGTTCCGGCATTCGGTGACGGGGGAGCCTCGGGCGGCTCTGTGCGGGATGGGTGTGTGTTTTGAGTGCCTGGTTCAGATTGACGGGGATTTGCAGGTGCGCAGTTGTCAGGTGGCGGTGCGCGAGGGCATGCGGGTGACAACATGATCGTGATTGTCGGCGCTGGTCCGGCGGGAATTGCCGCGGCTCTGCAGGTGCGCGAGTTTGGGCTGGCCTTTACGGTGATTGATGACAACCCGACCGCGGGTGGCCAGATCTGGCGCGGGGATGCGGATCGGACCCGGATGCTGGGCGGCGAGCTTCGGACCGGAACGCGGGTTTTGTCGATTGATGCGGCGGCGCATACCCTGCTGGTGGAGGATGCGGACGGGGCCCGGTGGGTGCCGTACTCGAAGCTGATTCTGGCTACGGGTTCGCGGGAGTTGCTGCTGCCATTTCCGGGCTGGACACTGCCAGGGGTGTTTGGCGCGGGGGGCTTGCAGGCTCTGGTGAAGTCGGGATTGAAGGTTGGGGGGAAGCGGGTGGTGGTGGCGGGAACGGGGCCTTTGCTGCTGGCGGTTGCGGCGTTGCTGCGGGCGAAGGGGGCGAATGTTCGGTTGATTGCGGAGCAGGCTCCGGTATCGGCGCTGGCGGG
This sequence comes from uncultured Acidobacteriia bacterium, assembly GCA_903929755.1. GTDB lineage: Bacteria > Acidobacteriota > Terriglobia > Bryobacterales > Bryobacteraceae > BOG-234. The sequence goes on along the minus strand of CAIYVZ010000041.1, from coordinate 47,417 downwards.
TTTTGCGGCCGCTTTGCTTCGTCGTCCGGCGAAACTGCTGCAGGGCGCTGGTTTGGGGTGGAGTCTGGCGGGGGTTCCTTATCTGCCGAATTGCTGGGTGACTTCGGCGGAGGGGGCGGGGCAGGTAGAACGGGTGACGTTGCGCCGGGGCGCTAAGACGCTTACCGAAGAATGTGATTATGCCGCAATCGGCTATGGTCTGGTTCCGAATGACGAACTGAGGACGCTGGCGGGGGATTCCGAAGACGTGATTGTGGCCGAGACAGGGGATGTGGAATACGCATGGCTTGCGGGGGAGGCGGCGGGATACCGGGCCGCCGGTCGGCCATTGGACGAGTCGGCGCTGGTAGCAGCGCGGGCGTTCGATGCCGCCTTGCAGGGGGCGTTTGCTTTGCGTCCCGAACTGCGCGAGTTGGCGGCTCCGGAAACGCTGGTCTGCCGCTGTGAAGATGTTTCGTATGCGCGGCTTGCGGCGTGGGGCTCGTTCCGTGCCGCGAAACTGCAGACGAGGTGCGGCATGGGACCGTGTCAGGGGCGCGTTTGTGGCGCGGCGGTGCGGTTTCTGTTTGGCTGGCCGGATACGTCGGTTCGGCCTCCGGCGTTTCCTGCCCGCATTGCCTCGCTTGCCATACAAGAGCCTGTTACAAATGGAGATAAGCTATGAAGCCAATGAAATGGGCAGGTGTCATTCCTGCCATCACGACACCGTTCAACGAAGACCTGACTGTTGACCATGCGTTTCTGGCGAAACACTGCCAGTGGCTGGTGGATAACGGTTGCACGGGTGTGGTCGCCCTCGGCTCACTGGGCGAAGGCGCGACGCTGACGTTCGAGGAAAAGCGGGACGTCCTGAAGACCTGCGTTGCGGCCGTCGGTGACCGCGCCTTTGTGGTCTCGGGTGTTTCGGCGCTGAGTACTGACGAGGCTGTCGAGATAGCGAAACTGGCTCACGAAGTCGGCTGCGACGGGCTGATGGTGCTGCCGCCCTACGTTTACGTGGGGGACTGGCGCGAGATGAAGGCTCATGTGGCGAGCGTGATGGCTGCCACACCGCTCTCGTCCATGCTGTACAACAACCCGATCGCGTACAAGGTCGATTTCCTGCCCCACCAGGTGGCGGAGCTGATGGCGGAGTGCGGGACTTTGCATGCCATTAAGGAATCGAGCGCTGACGTTCGCCGTATTGCCGAGCTGCGCCGGTTGCTGGGGGACCGTCTGCATATCCTTTGCGGGGTGGACGATCTGATTGTGGAAGCGATGCTGGCCGGGGCTGAAGGCTGGATCGCGGGCCTGGTAAATGCGTTCCCACGGGAATCAGTTGATCTTTACAACTACGCGAAAAGCGGCAATTTGGTGAAGGCTTTCGAACTTTACCTTTGGTTCCTGCCGCTGCTTCGGCTGGACGTGGTGCCGAAGTTTGTGCAGTTGATTAAGTGGGTCCAGCAGGAAGTCGGGATGGGCAGCGAACGGGTTCGTGCGCCGCGATTGATGCTGGTTGGCGCGGAGCGTGAAGCCGTTGCGGAAGTTCTGCGCGTGGCGCTCGAAAACAAGATTCGGTGATGGCGATGAAGATGGAGATGAAGATGAAAATTGCAATTCTGTTCGCGTTGGCGTCTGTAGCTTTCGGCGCTGAACTGACCAATGTGAAGCAGTTGACGTCGGGTGGGGAGAATGCCGAGGCGTATTGGTCGCCCGATGGTAAGCGCCTGGTTTTCCAGTCCACGCGGGGTGGGGCGAAGTGCGATCAGATCTATATGATGAACGCCGATGGCAGTGACCAGCACATGGTTTCCAACGGCCAGGGGCGGACGACGTGCGGCTACTTCATGCCGGACGGGAAGCACATCATCTATGCCTCGACTCATGCGGCCGGAACCGGGTGCCCTCCGGACGCGGATAAGAGCAAGGGTTATGTGTGGGCTGTTTATCCGAGTTACGATCTCTACATTGCGAAGGACGACGGCAGTGAAGCGAAGCGGATGACCACGACCGATGGTTATGATGCCGAAGCTACCGTGAATTTCAAGACCAAGAAGATCATCTATACGTCGAAAGAGTCCGGCGATCTGGATCTTTGGACCATGAACCTGGACGGGTCCGGGAAGAAGCAGATTACGAAGAGCTTTGGGTATGACGGGGGCGCAGTGTTCTCTCGCGACGGGAAAAAGATTGCCTGGCGTGCGGGTCATCCGACTACGCCGGAGACCAAAGAGAAGTACTCGACGCTGTTGAAAGAAGACCTGACCAGTCCGATGAAGATGGAGCTTTTCGTGGGCGATGCGGACGGGAAGAACGTGAAGCAGATAACGAATTTTGGCTGCGCATCCTTTGCTCCGACGTTTACTCCGGACGGGAAGCAGATCCTGTTTTCGTCGAACAAACATAACTGCGATGGCCGTAAGTTCGAGCTATTCCTGATTAATGTGGACGGCACAGGCCTGCAGCAGGTAACCGACTACGGCGGGTTTACTTCGTTCGGCGAATTTTCCCCGGACGGCAAGAAGTTAGTCTTTGTCACCGACTGGAAAGCCGCCGCGCGGTACGAATTCAACGTGTTCACTGCCGACTGGAAGTAGTTGCTATCATGATCATGAAGTTTGAAAATTCATGACCGTACCTATTCAGATCCGAAATGATGATGTTGTCCGCGACATTCGGTTGCTGGCTGCTCTCACTGGGCGCTCCATCACCGAAGCCGTCGCGGAGTCAGTTCGGGCCCGGTTAGCTGACGCGCGGCGGCAACGGCGCGACGAGGTGGGCTCGATCCGTCTTAGTGTGCGTGCAATCCAGGATCGCTTTCGCGCACTTCCTGTGGTCGGCAGCGATCTCACTGACGCTGATCTGTACGATGAAGATGGTCTGCCGAAGTGAAGGTTTGCGTTGACGCTTCCGCCCTGCTTGGAATCGCGCTGTGCGAACCTGATCGGGATTCGCTGTTAGATGCGATCATGTCGGCTCCGGTCCGAGTGATGAGTCCGGTAAATTACTGGGAGTCGATGGTGCGGGTGCGTCGCTTATTTGGAGACGCCGGGGCAGCATCACTTCAAGATCTGATCGAGGCTTTACAAATCCAGATCGAAGCGGCCACTGGTGAACATGCTAAGGTTGCGGCCGAGGCGTTCGCAAAATTCGGGATGGGGCATCCGGCTCGGCTGAACCTGGGCGATTGTTTTGCTTACGCCCTTGCTGTTTCGGAGGGCGCTCCCCTCGTATTCAAGGGTAACGATTTTCCGAAAACGGATGTTCTGCGGGTTTTCGAGGGGAATGATAATTACAAAAAATGACTCCCGCGATTGAATTTGCGTCAGCGCAACCGGACCCTCCGATTACAGCTTCGGCGCTGGTGGGTAATACATCCGAAGCGGTGGGCGGCGTGGATTATGCTCGATCCCAGCGATGCGGGCGAAAAGAGGAACGATCCCACAATGAACCGAGTGATCCATTTCACGCGGTCCTGGGGATACGACGGCTGCATCGTCGTTAACTTGTATCCGCTGGTCACGAGCGATCCCCGTGAAATGTGGGCGTGGTCGCATTGGGACGAGAATGGACCCGATTGGAACGCGCGCGATGACATGCAAAGCAATCTCGCCCAAATTGAAGAGGTCGGCCAGCGATCATGTCTTCGGGTGGCTGCATTTGGAGTGCAGCCCGCACTGAAGGATCCGAACTGGGTCGAGAAATGCGTTGAGCGATTTGAGCAGCCCTTCGCCCCCCCGGACGGCGGCTGGGAATTCGAAGAGAACTGCGTCTGTCTGGGGCGGACATTGTCAGGACAGCCGATTCACCCTCTGGCGAGAGGCAGGCACCGCGTCTCGGATCACGCCCAACCGATTCGGTGGAGGCCAAGGGAGTGAGTATTTATGTCTCGTTTCAGGCTTTTTTTTGAAACTTGGCCATCACGGTAATTTCGGCGTGATGCCGAGGTTAAACATGGTGAAAGCGTAGACATCGGCGCGGATTTCGATGGCCTTTTCGGTGTTGCTGGCTCCGTGGCCGGAGTTGGTTTCGATGCGGATGAGGGCGGGGCGCTCGGGGCTGACGCCTTCCTGCATGGCGGCGGCGTATTTGAACGAGTGGGCGGGGACGACGCGGTCGTCATGGTCGGCCGTGGTGACGAGGACGGCGGGGTAGCGCTTGCCCTTCTGCACGTTGTTGATGGGCGAGTAGGCGAACTGGGCTTTGAATTCTTCCGGGTTATCACTGAGGCCGTAGTCAGGGGCCCAGTTCCAGCCGATGGTGAATTTCTGGTAGCGGAGCATGTCCATGACGCCGGCTTGCGGGATGGCGACGCGGAAAAGGTCGGGGCGCTGGTTGATGACGGCTCCGATGAGAAGGCCTCCGTTGGAGGTTCCGTTGGCGGCGAAATGGTCGGGCGATGTATATTTGTTCGCTACCAGCCATTCGGCGCAGGCGATGAAATCGTCGAAAACGTTCTGTTTTTTGAGCTTAATACCGGCGTCGTGCCATTTTTCACCGTATTCGCCGCCGCCGCGCATGTTGGCGGAAGCAAAGACGAAACCCTGTTCCAGCAACGCCAGGCGGAGGGGGTCGAAGGTGGGCGACATGACGATGTTGAAACCGCCGTAGCCGGTGATCCAGGCGGGGTTCTTGCCGTCGAGCTTCAGACCGCGCTTGTGGACGATGAACAGGGGGACGCGGGTGCCGTCCTTACTGGTGACGAAGACTTCCTTTGTTTCGTAGCTTGCGGAATCGAAGCCGGGGATTTGGGGGACGTAGAAGGGCGCGCTCTGCTTTTTGGCGATATCGTAGCGAAAGATGGAGGGCGGGTAATTGAGCGACGTGAAGGAGTAGAAGACCGATTTATCGTCGTGGAGACCGCCGAAACCGCCTGCGGAACCGGTTCCGGGGAGGACGATTTCGGTTTCGAGTTTGCCATCGAGCGAATGGACGTAGACGTGGTTGGCGACGTCCTTGATGTAGCTGGCGAAGAGCTTGCCGCCCGCTGTTGAGGCCGATTCGAGGGGTTCTGGCTTCTCGTCGAGGATGGCTTTCCACTCGCCCGTGGCGGTGCTAAAGAAGGCCACGCGGCTGTTAGGAGCCTTGTTGTTGGTCTCGACTAAGAAGCCGCCGGGGATGCTGTCGATCACATTCCAGTCATCGTTGGTGATCTCGCTGACGATTGGTTTGAAGGCACCGTCGGGTTGCTGGAGGTCGCGATAGTAGAGGGCGTTGCCGTTCTTGCCGGAGCCCCGGTCCGAAGTGCTGAGGATGGCGTAGTGCTCGTCTTCGGTGGTGTAGACGTGGTGGAAACGCTGGGCGTGGGCAGTGTCTTCGAAGACCTTCTGGTCCTGGGCCTGGCCGGTGCCGAGTTTGTGGAACCAGACGGACTGGAACTCATTCTTGGCCGACATCTCCTTACCGGCTTCCGGGGCGGCGTAGCGGGAATAGAAGAAGCCATCGCCCGACCAGGAGAGGCCGGTAGCTTTGAGCCATTGCAGGGTGTCGGGCAGGACTTTGCGGGTGGCGACTTCCAGGATGTGGGCTTCCTGCCAGTCGGAACCGCCCTGGGAGACGCCATAGGCGAAGTATTTGCCGTCGCGGGAGAAGGCGGAGGCGCTGAGGACCGCAGTGCCGTCTTTGGACAGCTTATTGGGGTCAAGCAGAAGTTCGGGAGTGCCATCGAGACCCTGCTGCATGTAGATGACGGCCTGGTTTTGCAGACCATCGTTACGGCGGAAGAAGTAGGTGTTGCCGCGGCGGGTGGGGGCGCTGACGCGGACGTAGTTGTAGAACGTCGTCATGCGTTCGCGGAGTTTTTGGCGGTAGGGGATGTTCGCCAAATAGGCCTGGGTGGCCATGTTCTGCTCGGTGACCCAGGCGGTGGTTTCGGGGGTGTGGTCGTCTTCGAGCCAGCGGTAGGGGTCGGGGACTTTGGTCCCGTGGTAGTTATCGACGGTATCGGACTTGCGGGTGGCGGGGTAGTGGAAAGGCGGGGCGGCAGGCATCAGGAGAGTGAGTAAGATCAGGCTGGCGGCGGCATAAATCGGGGCGCTCGACATGCGGTCAGGATAGCAGGAACGGGCCATAATGGTACTGGCATGGCGGACCGGTAATGGCGGACGAAAAATTGAAGGCGTGGTGGAGCCACCGGCAGGGTTTGGACGGGAGTCTGGCTGGGTTGAAGGCCGCGCAGGTTCTGGAGAAGGTTGGCTGGGCGCGGTCGGTGGGCGGCGCGGCTCCTTATCTGACTCTGTTTTCGCGGGCGGGGATTCGGCGGGCGGAGGCGGATGCCGCGCTGGCGGCCCTTGAGATTCATGAGTTGCCGAGCGCGCGTGGCTGCACGTATGTTCTGCCGGAGCGGGACTATGCTCTGGGCTTGACCGTGGGGCGGCAGTTTGCGGAGGCTGAGATCAAGGTGGCTCGGAAGCTGGGCGTTACGGATGACGAGCGCGCGCAGCTGTCCGAAGCGGTTCGGGGCGCATTAAAGGGTGAGCTGCTGGCTCCGGATGGACTGCGGGCGGCGGTGGGCGATGCGGCTCGGAGTCTGGGGCCGGAGGGTGTAAAGAAGGGCGTGACCACGACGCTCCCGGTTGTGCTGGGGGCTATGCAGGTATCGGGCGATATCCGGCGGGTTCCGGTGAATGGGCGTCTGGATCAGCAACGTTATAAATACGCTCTGTGGTCGCCGAATCCTTTGGCTGGCTGGATACTGAATGAAGCGGAGAGTTTTGTCGCGTTGGCGCGGCTCTTCTTTGGATGGACGGGGTGTGCGCGGGCGGCGGGGTTTCAGGCATTTTCCGGGTTGGGCGCGAAGGCAGCACACGCGGCGATGGCTCCGCTGGGGCTGGTGCCAGTGGCGGGGGAATACCTGGCGCTGCCGGAGACTCAGGCTGCATTTGAGGCGTTTGTGGTGCCGAAAATGCCGCAGTATTCGTTGGTGAGCAATCTGGATACGATCACGGGACAGATGCTGCACGGGGCGGGCGAGAAGCCGGACCATTCGATCATGGATCGGGGGCAGACAGTGGGGAACTGGCAGTTTGATCCGGTGGCGGGTGAGATCGTCTGGACTTCCACCGCAAAGGCGACGGCGCAGTTGCGGGAGGCCGTGGCGGTAACTGAGGCGTATATCCGGGAGGATCTGGAAGATTTCCGGAGCTTTAGTCTGGATAGCCCGAAGTCTCGGATACCACGAATTCAGGCCCTGCGTGCTGAAAGGGCTGTGTGAGCGCGCTCTTTCTGGCGGAGGAAATCGCGAAGCAGCATAACCTGGGGCCGGGGCATCCGGAGCAGGTGGCTCGGTGGGATGCGGCGGTTTTGGGCGTGGGGGCGGCGCGGATCTCAAAGGTTGCACCGCGGGTGGCTACCGAAGACGAGTTGGCGCTTGTCCATTCGCGCGCTTACCTTGCGGTGGCGACGGAGGATGTGGAAAGCGGGCGCGACAGCCTGAGCACGGGAGATACGGATATTTGTCCGAATTCTTTGCATGTGGCAAAACGTGCGGCGGGGCTGGTGATGACGGCTGTGGATGCCGTGTTTGAAAAGCGTGCGGAGCGAGCGTTTTGTGTGATTCGGCCTCCAGGCCACCATGCGACGCGGGATCGGGGGATGGGGTTCTGCCTGTTCAACAACGTTGCCGTGGGGGCACGATATGCACAGCAGAAGTACGGGGCGGAGCGGGTATTGATTGCCGATTGGGATGTCCACCACGGCAACGGGACGCAGGATATTTTCTACCGGGATGGGTCCGTGTTTTTCTTCAGTACGCATCAATCGCCGTGGTACCCGGGAACGGGCGATGTGGATGAGCGTGGTGACGGCGCAGGGGAAGGGAAGACACTGAACTGTCCGTTCCCAGGGGGTGCCGGGCGAACGGAGATTGTGGGCGCTTTTCGGGACTTACTGGTGCCTGCGATGGCAGAGTTCCAGCCCGACCTGGTGATGATTTCGGCAGGGTTTGACTCGCGGCTGGGGGATCCGCTGGGGCATTTTCGGCTGACGGACCAGGATTTTGCAGACCTGACAACGTTGCTGCGCGAAGTGGCGGAGAAACACGCCGGAGGGCGGCTGATTTCGTTGCTGGAGGGTGGTTATAACCTTACGGGTTTAACCAGCGCCGTGGCGGCGCATTCCGCTGCGCTCACTTAGGTCAGAAGTAATTGGCGGAGGTGTTTCCGCCGTGTCCTCCAGTTTCCACCAGTCGTCGCCGAACAGTTCGACCGGATGCATGGCTCGGGTCTCGCGACACAGGAGGTCTTTAACCGGGCAGTACTGGTCGCAACCCCAGCAGATGCGCTCGGGGTGCTTCGGGTTCATCGGCGCTTTGCCCATGTTTGCGTCCCGCCTCTGATTCCAAGGATAGGGCGGGCGGGCGTTCAGGGCAGTGACTAAGGTCACTGCCCCGAATGCCTACGCGGTAGCGGCGGCTGCGGCGGGAACAACGTCCACGTCGAGGCGGAGGGTCCCGTGGTTGTTGCCGTAGAAGCCGGGGGCATCGTTGGCGCAGCAGTAGAGGCGGCCGGCCGGAAGGTTCGAGAAAGTAGCGTGGCTGCCGATCAGGAACCAGTCGCCGGAGTTGACGCGACCGATGAGCGCCATCCACGGGGCCTGATGCATTTTCTTGAGGAACCCTGCCGCATCTCTGGGGAAGCCCGGATGCTGAACCCCATCGGCTGTGACGCCCGGAGGATTCTTGTCCACCCAGATTCCAGAGGCCGCGAAACTATAGGTTTTCCCCGCCTGAATGTCGATGTGGGTGTCGAACTGAGAGGCGTTGGCGGGGATTTCAATACCCTTCGCGAGGGTGGGTTCCGCGATTACGGATTCAATGGTGTATTCGGCGTTCAGGGTTCCATCGGCATCCAGCCTGAGGTTGGAGGGGCGGTAGGTGGCGTCATCGGCGAGGCGGATGGCGGTGCTGTTGGCTATGGTGGAGTGGTCCGGAATTGCGCGGCGCTCGGGGAAGGCCCACAGGATGGACCAGGAGTCCTTCATGGGAATGAGCGCGGAACCGGGATCCACCGTGCGGTACTGGTCGGCTGCGGGCGTGAGGGCCAGGCCGCGGGCTTCGGCATTCTTCAACATCCAGCCGAGAGTGATGTTGGAGAGACCGGTTTCTTCCGTACCGCCGCCGATTTCGGAGTGGACACCGGTGAACCAGACCTGGACAAGGACCTGATGGGGGGCGACGGTGGAGTGCCAGAGAGTGGGCTTGAACTCCAGGCGACGCTCATCGATGGCGAGCGCGTGGTAGGCGGCTTCCGTGTTGGGGTAGAGGTTGGTATCGAGGAAGCCGTAAACGAGGGGGTCCTTGATACCAAACAGGGCACCGGTGAAGCCGAGGGAACCCACGGTATCGAAGATGCCCTGCATGGCGATGGCGGGAATCTCGGGAGCAAAGGGCACGAGCGCCTTCTTTAGTTCGTCGCGAAGGAGCACGTTTTGGTAGGCTGCGAAGGCCTTCTCGGCGACTTCTTCGGAGGTTTTATTGGGGTCGCCCGCAGGGAGTTTGGTGGGGAGCCCGAGGATGCTGACCATGCCGGCGAGGGCGCGGGCAGTGAAGGCGCCGCGGCTGAAACCGAAGAACCAGAGGCGGTCGCCAGGTTGGTAAACGGCGGCAAGTTGGGCGTAGCCCTGCTTTACTTTGCCAAACAGACCCACGCCAAAGGCTCCGCCGAGCACTTCGGGGAATTCAACGCCGACGCCATCCTCATAAATGACGACCTGAGTGGTCTGATCGATCAGCGCGGGGAGTTTCGCGATGTTGGTGTCCTTCGACGCCTTGGGCTCATTCTGGTGCTGCCAGGTGCCATCGGAGCAGAAAATAATGTTCTTAGACATGGATATCGGAAATGACTTTACCACGAAATTTTGGCAAAAAAAAGGGGGGCAGCTAAGCGGCGGACTTTGCGATTTGGCGAAGGGCTTCGGCGGGGACATCGACCCAAATGTCGTCGGGGCGGGCGGTCCACTGGTCGCGGGGGACGTCAACAATCAGGCCGCTGTCGAAGTCGACCCGGACGTGCTGCGGGCGTTCGGTAATGCGCATGGGAACGCGACGGATGCGGTTGTCGCCCGGTTTGCCGACGATGCGGAGTTCTTCGGGGCGGGCGCACAGGGTAACACGGTCGCCGCGGAAGCAGCCACGGAGGTGGGGGCCTTTGAATTCTTCCCCCAGCATTTTGATGGTGCTGGTTTGGCGCGCCGGGTCGAGCGTGATGACTTCGGCGTTGAAGATAGTGAAGTCGCCCAGGAGGGTGGCGACATCGGCGGTGCCAGGGTTGCGCAGGAGTTCGAGGGGGGAGCCGCGATGGACGATGTGTCCGGCCTGGTAGACAAGGACGTTATCGGCCAGCGCGAAGCATTCCTCCGTGTCATGGGTGACGAGGAGGATGGGGATTTTGGAGAGGCCCTTCAGGTCGAGCAGCGTGGTGTAGAGTTCGGCGCGAAGCTGGCCGTCGAGGCCCCGGCCGGGCTCATCGAGGAGCAGCGCTTTGGGCTGGGTGATGAGGGCGCGGGCGATGGAGGCGCGCTGCTTTTGTCCACCGGAGAGTTCGCGGGGTTTACGGCCTGCGAGGTCCGCAAGGTGGAAGCGTTCCAGCAATTCGGCGATGTGGCGGTGGCGTTCGAGGCGGGGGAGGTTGTGGGAGGCGCTGCTGGCGGCAAACGCGAGGTTCTGGCGCACTGTCATGTGCGGGAATAGGGCGTAGTTCTGGAAGACGTAGCCGCAGGCGCGGTTGCGGGGCGGGATGGAGACTTTCGTGCCGGCGTCAAAGAGGATTTGGCCGTTGAGCTGGATGCGGCCGGCTTGCGGGGCGATGAAGCCGGCGATGGCGTCCAGCGTGAGAGTCTTGCCGGAGCCGGAAGGTCCGTAAAGGGTGGTGATGCCGGGACCGGCCTGGAATTCGACACTGAGGTCAAAACCGGAGGAATCTTCGGCGGGGGGAAAGCTTTTCCCGATAATCGCTTCTATCATGCGTGCCTCCTTCGTTCCAGACGATTGGAGAGGAAGACGAGCAGGATGGTGATAGCGGAGATGGCGAGGACCAGCCAGCGGGCGGTAGAGGTGTTACCTGCTTCCACGGCGTCAAAGACGGCGACGGCAACGGTTTGCGTGCGGCCAGGGATATCACCCGCAATCATGAGGGTGGCACCGAAATCGCCCAGGCAGCGGGCGAACGCGAGAGCCGTCGCGGCAGCTACGGGACGCTTCGCGAGCGGCAGGCTGATCCACCAAAAGATGCGCCATTCGCTGGCTCCCAGACTGCGTCCGGCGCGTTCGAAGTCATGATCAATGGATTCGAGCGCGGCCCGCGTTGATTTTACGAGCAGCGGGATGGCGTGGAGCATGGCCGCGATGACCGCTGCAGAGGGGGTGAAGACGAGCGGGCTGCCGGTGATCGACTCCCAGGTATGGCCGATGATGCTGTTGCGCCCGATAACGGTGAGGAGGTAGTAGCCGAGGACAGTGGGTGGAAGGGCGAGGGGCAGGGCAGTGAGGGCATCCACGATATCCTTGCCGGGAAAAGTACGATTCGCAAGGACCCAGGCGAGCCAGATCCCGGCACACGCGGAAAAACAGGTGGCGATGGTTGCAACTTCCAGGCTGAGCCAGAGGGGGAACCAATCGAGCTGTGGCATGTGACGCGGCTAATCGAGGCTTTCGGGCTTGAGCTCGATGTTCGTTTCACCGGCCTGTTTCTTCTCCCAGTACTTTCTGAGCCAGGCTTCCCACGTCTTGCCGGCGGCGGTGTCGCGGCCCGTGAAGGCGAGGCCGGCGATGTCTTGCCAGACAATGGTCCGCTTCACCGCTTCGTTCTTCGGGAACATGCGGATTTTTGAGGTGGCGAGGGTCGCGCCGGACTGGCGGTCGAAGATGTAGCCCTCAACGGTAGCGCCGTCTTTCAGGGTGACCGTGACGTCACCGCGGTAGTCGAAGGCCTTTTCCAGAGCTTCGCGGAGTTCTTCGGGTGAGGCGGCCTGAAAGACCTGGCCCTGCAGGAAGTCGTGCTCAAAGCCTGGGGCGACTTCGAGGTCGTCGGGGTTGAGGACGGCTTCGCTCACGCATTCACCTCTTCGTGCTCGGGTTCCTTAGTAGCAATCTGGACCAGGCCTGCCTGCGCGTGGACGGATTTTACTGGTTCCTGCAGCATTTTCAGAGCCTCGGGATCGGGGTAAAGACCAAAGAAGGCGCGAGCTCCAGCGACAAAACCCTCCCAGCTGGCGAACTGGTGCTGAACCGCGCTGGCTTCGTAGCCCGAATGGACCATACAGTTGGCGCACTTCGGATTGCCGGATTCTGTGCCGTATTTCGCCCACTCCACGGAGTCCATCAGTTCCTGGAACGTGTCGGCGTAGCCATCCTGCAGGAGGTAGCAGGGCTTCTGCCAGCCGAAAACGTTGTACGTCGGCATGCCCCAGGGGGTGCAGGTGTAGTGTCGTTCGCCCATCAGGAATTCGAGGAAAAGCGGCGACTGGTTAAACTGCCAGGTGGATTTCCGGTTCGAGAGGATGGAACGGAAGAGGCGGCGCGTCCGGGAGCGGCCGAGGAAGTGCTTCTGGTCGGGGGCTTTGTCGTAGGAGTAGCCGGGGGAGAGCATCATGCCCTCTACACCGAGCGCCATCATTTCGTCGAAGAAGCTGCGGACGGAGTTGGGGTCGGTGCCATCAAAGAGGGTGGTGTTGGTGGTGACGCGGAAGCCGCGTTTGATGGCCTCTTTTATGCCGTCGAGGGCGAGTTCGTAGCCGCCTTCTTTGCAGACCGAAAAATCGTGGTGTTCTTTTTGGCCGTCCACGTGAACAGAGAACGTGAGGTACTTGCTGGGCTGGAAGAGGTGGAGCTTTTCTTTCAGGAGCAGAGCGTTGGTGCAGAGGTAGATGTATTTTTTGCGGGCCACCAGGCCTGCGACGATCTTGTCGATTTCCGGGTGCATCAGGGGTTCGCCGCCGGGGATAGAGACCATGGGGGCACCGCACTCGTCTACCGCTTTGAAGCAATCCTCGGGGGAGAGGTTCATTTTGAGGACGTGCGCAGGGTATTGGATCTTGCCGCAGCCCGCGCAGGCGAGATTGCAGCGGAAGAGCGGTTCGAGCATCAGGACCAGCGGATAGCGTTCGCGGCCAGCGAGGCGCTGTTTCAGCACATAGCTGACCACGGTCCACATCTGTGAAACAGGGACGGGCATTCTTGTATTGTCTCATTTGATTCGCTGAGTTTGGAGGCGGCCTGATAACCTAGGCATATATGCATGATTTGGGGACGTTTCGCGCCAATCTGGATGCGTTTGCGGCTCGGCTCGCAACGCGGGGCCTTGTGCTGCCACTTGATGAATTTCGGGCGCTGGATTCGCGTCGCAGGTCTGCGATTACGGAATCGGAAAACCTTCGCGCCGGCCAAAACAACCTGTCGAAAGAAATTGGTAAGCTGCGCAAGGAAGGTACGAATACGGACGCGCTGCAGGTGCAGTCGCGCGAGATGGCGGACCGCATTGCAGCCCTGGCCGGAGCTGTGGAGGAAGTGGACGCCCAGTTCAAAGAGATGCTGGCGGGGATTCCGAATTTGCCGCACGAATCCGTGCCGGTGGGAAAATCGGCTGAGGAAAATGTAGAGGTAAACCGCTTCGGGGAAATTCCGAAGTTTGATTTCGAACCCCAGGCGCACTGGGATTTGGGGCCGTCGCTGGGGATTCTGGACTTTGACCGGGCGGCGAAGATTACAGGCGCGCGGTTTGCCATTTATATGGGGCTGGGCGCGAAGCTGGAGCGGTCACTCATCAACTTCATGCTGGATACGCACACGCGGGAGCATGGGTACACCGAAGTTCTGCCGCCGTTTGTGGTGAATTCGGCCAGCATGTATGGCACGGGGCAGCTGCCGAAGTTTTCGGAAGATCTGTTCAAGCTGGAAAAGACCGATTACTGGCTGATTCCGACAGCTGAAGTTCCGGTGACGAACTTGTATCGCGACGAAGTGCTGGATCCCGAGAAGTTGCCGATCTGTTTTGCGTCGTACACGCCCTGCTTCCGGAGCGAAGCGGGTTCTTATGGTCGGGATGTGCGCGGGATTATCCGGCAGCATCAGTTCCAGAAAGTGGAGTTGGTGAAATTTGCTCACCCGGAAACCAGCTATGCGGAACTGGATAAGCTGACTGGTGATGCGGAAGATATTCTGCGGCGTCTGGGCTTGACGTTCCGGACAGTGGTGTTGTGCACGGGCGATATGGGCTTTAGTTCGGCCAAGACGTACGATATTGAGGTCTGGCTGCCGGGGCAGAACAACTTCAAAGAGATTTCGTCGTGCTCGAATTTTGAGGCGTTTCAGGCTCGTCGGGCGAATATCCGGTTCCGTGGCGGGAAGAAGGCGGAACTGGTGCATACCATCAATGGCAGCGGTCTGGCGGTTGGGCGGACGTGGGTTGCGGTGATGGAAAACTACCAGCAGGCGGATGGGAGCGTGATTGTCCCGGAAGCGTTGCGACCTTATTTGAATGCTGAGGTAATCACGGCATCGGCTCAGTTGAAATAACGATTCGTACGGCTACGGCGGCCGATGTCCCCGCGATGGAAGGGCTCATCGCGGTGTCAGTGGCGCGTCTGCAGAAAGACGATTACTCGGATGAGCAGAGGTCTGCCGCGCTCGGCGTGATCTTTGGCGTGGACAACCAGTTGGTTCGCGACGGCACGTACCTGCTGGCTGAGGTAGATGGCGCGCTGGTGGGGTGCGGGGCGTGGAGCCAGCGGAGTAATCCATTTGGCTGCGATAATGTGCCGGGTAAGGACGATAGCCTGCTGAATCCCGCGAAGGATCCGGTTCGGATGCGGGGATTTTTCATTCATCCGGACTGGTCACGGCGCGGTATCGGAAGCTCGATCCTTCGGGAGTGCGAGGCTCGTGCGATGGCGGCCGGTTATCGGCGCGCTGAGTTAACTTCTACGCTGACAGGGATCGCGCTGTACCTGGCGCACGGCTACAGGATCGATTCGCGGTACGAAATTCCGATGGCGGGCGGAATCCCGTTGCCGGTGGCGCCCATGTCAAAGTCCTTTTCTGGCACATAAGGCACCGTTGTTGCCTTGGCGGTAGAATGGCTTTTCAACATGAACGCCCTACTCCTAACCGAATACATGAAGCTGGAAATGGTGGATTTTCCAGTTCCCGAGATTGGACCTGACGAGGTTCTGGTGCGCGTGCGGGCCTGCGGGATTTGCGGGTCTGACGTGCACGGCCTTGACGGCTCGTCCGGCCGACGAAATCCGCCGCTGATCATGGGCCATGAAGCCGCCGGTGAAGTGGCAAAGCTCGGCGCGAACGTGAAGGATCTGGTGATCGGCGACCGAGTGACGTTTGACTCCACGGTTTATTGCGGCAAGTGCCATTTTTGCGTTCGGGGCGATGTAAACCTTTGCGATGACCGTGAAGTGGTCGGGGTGGCGCCGAAGGAGTTCAAGCGCCATGGGGCTTTTGCTGAGTACGTTTCGGTTCCTCGCCGCATCATGTACAAACTGCCGGATAGTTTCCCGTACGAACAGGCTGCGCTGATTGAAGCGGTGTCCATCGGTGTTCATGCGGTATCGATTACCCCGATTCAGCTGGGCGATGTGGTGGTAGTAGTGGGCGCCGGCATGATTGGCGCGGTCACGCTGCAGGCGGCGAAGGCGGCGGGTTGTTCGCGGATTATTGCCGTGGATATTGAAGATTCGAAGCTGGAGCGGGCGCTGAAGATTGGCGCTACGGATGTGCTGAATCCGAATAATGTGAATGTGCCGGATGCGGTACGGGCTTTGACTAGTGGACGCGGCGCAGATGTGGCGTTCGAGTGCGTTGGCTATGCCGAACCGGTGGCAACCGCGATCTACTCGGTGCGTAAGGGCGGCATGGTGACGATGGTGGGGAATTTGGCTCCGAATATCGACATGCCGCTGCAGTACGTGGTGACGCGGCAGATCCGGTTGCAGGGTTCGTGCGCTTCGAACGGCGAGTATCCGCAGTGCATCGATTTGATGGCTCGCGGGATTATCAACGTGATGCCTATGATTTCGGCGGTGGTTCCGCTGTCGGAAGGCGCTGCGTGGTTCAACCGGCTTTATCATCATGAACCGGGTTTGGGGAAGGTGGTCCTGTGTCCGTAGCTTTGAATCACAATACGCCGCATAACTTCTTTGATTTGACCGGCAAGGTGGCCATGGTCACCGGGACGAGTCGGGGCCTGGGCCAGTATATGGCCCGGGCACTGGGGCGGGCGGGTGCCGACCTGATTATTACGAGCCGCAAAGTGGAAGATCTGGCGGCGTTTCAGACGGAGATTGAGGGGCTCGGGCGCAAGGCGTTTCCGGTGGCCCTGGATGTTCGCAATCACTCCAGCATTCAGGCTGCGGTAGCTGCGGGACTGGCGCACTACGGGAAGATCGACATCCTGGTGAATAATGCGGGCCTGAACGTCCGTAAACCCGCTGTCGAGATTTCCTGGGACGAGTGGAATACTGTGCTCGAAACTAACTTGCGCGGGACATTCTTTGTTGCCCAGGCCGTGGCTCGGGATTGCATGATTCCAAGCGGCTCTGGCCGGATCATTAACATCGGTTCTGTTACCAGTGTGTTTGGTTATGCGGGTTTGACGCCGTACTGCGCCAGCCGTGGTGGCGTGAAGCAGATGACGATGAGCCTGGCGGATGACTGGGGCAAGAATGGGATTACTGTAAATTGCCTGGCTCCGGGGTGGTTTAAGACCGCGCAAAATGCCGTGCTGTACGAGAACAAGGAATGGCTGGAGTACATTATCGACCGCATTCCCATGCGGCGGCCGGGCGCTCCGACGGACCTGGATGGCGCTGTTGTATTCCTCGCTTCCGATGCGAGCAGCTACTTCACGGGGCAGACGATGCTGGTGGATGGCGGTATTTCCACGGGCGCAACCAGGGCGACGGTAGCCCCGAAGGCATGATGCGGCAAGTTTTGGGTTTGTTCATTCTGGCGGGTTCGCTGGCCGCCCAGATGCGGGTTGGTCAGATAAAGGGCCCCCTGCTGGATGCGCATAACTGCTATCCGTACGAGGGGAAGTACGGGGACCGGATTGACCGCGCGCTTTCGGTTGGGTTTCCTGTTGCCATTGAGCAGGATATCGCTCTTTGGAATGGGCAGGCAGTGGTGTCTCATACCGATAAAACGAAGGGTATGGAACCGACGCTGAAGGCTCATTTCTTCGAGAAGGTTCGGCCTTTGATGGAGAAAGCTCTTGAGGAGAACAAGCGTTCGCAGTGGCCCCTGATCGTGGTGCATTTCGATTTCAAGGACTTGCAGAAGCCGCTGCTGGAGGAAGTGTGGAAGGTGCTGGGGGAGTACGAGCCCTGGATCACGACTGCCACGAAGACAGCTGATGCTTCGGAATTGTCTGCTTTTGACGTGAAGCCTCTATTGGTTCTGACGGAAGAAGCCGATGCGCAAGAGGTCGTCTTCTTCAATCAGGTGCCGGAGGGCGCGAAGTTGCGAGTCTTCGGATCGGCGCATGCGAAAGATTTGGCGGCGCGGGCGACAAACTATCGCCGGTGGGTGAATTATTCGTGGAAGGCTGTGGAACCGGAGGGTCAGCCCAAGGCCGGTGACTGGTCGACCGAAGATGCGGCGCGGTTAAAGGCGCTGGTATCTAAGACGCATGGTCTGGGGTATTGGATCCGCTTCTACACGACGGATGGGTTTACGGCGGAAGAGAACCAGGGCTGGGACGCGAACTATAACTTCGGGTCCCATACAGCCGTGATGGCTCGCTGGAAAGCGGAACTTGAGGCAGGTGTGGATCTGATTTCCAGCGATCAGTACGAGCTTCTGGCGCAGTTCATGAAGTCGCAGAAATGATTACCCGGCGAGCTGCTCTGCACTTGCCGTTGTTGGCCCTGCCGGGGTTTTCCGCTACCGGGCGTGACACCGCGATCACGTTTAACGAAGACAACAGCCACTACTTCTTTTCTCGGGCCGGACAGGATCTGACGGCGGAGAAAGTCGCGTCGTTCGTGGACCAGTATGCGGACACACAGGTCCGCGAGATTTTGTTCTCCGCGAATTCGCAGAGGACGAGTTTTGCTTCGAAGGTCTGGGATTCGGTCTGGAAGGACTACGACCCGAAGGGGCCGGACGACCAGCCCCTGTTCGCGTCGACGCCAAAGGAATCGCGGGCAGTGGCAAGGAGCTGTATTCATACGGCGTGGAAGCTGAACCAGCAGGGCCTTGACCCTTATGCGCTCTGGATGAAGCGGGCGCGGCAGAAGAAGCTATCGCCGTGGATCAGCATGCGGATGAACGATCTGCATAATGTGGACGATCCGCAGAGCTATCTGCATTCCAGTTTCTGGAAGGCGCATCCGGAGCTGCGGCGATTGCAGTGGAGGAGCGAACAGGGGCCGGGTTTTGACTGGCGGGACCGGGCGTTTGATTACCTGCAGCGCGAGGTTCAGGAGCATCACTTCCGGCTGGTGCAAGAGTACTGCGAACGGTATGACTTCGATGGCCTGGAGCTGGACTGGATGCGATTTGGATTTCATTTCAAACCGGGCCAGGAGGTGCAGGGGAACGAGGCGACGCTTACTATTATGCGGCGGACGCGGGCTCTGCTGAACCTGTGGGAGAAAAAACGCGGCCATAAAATCTCGCTGGGGGCGCGCGTGCCGTCGCGGCCGGAGACGGCTTGGGCGATGGGAATGGATGGCGCGCGATGGGCGAATGAGGGCCTCATCCAGATGCTGGTGGTGACGCCGTTCTGGGCTTCGATTGAGACCGAGATCCCTCTTGAGGAATGGCGGAAGCTGGTTGGCAATAAGGTCCTGCTGGCGGCCGGTCTGGAAGTGCTGATCCGGCCGTATCACGAGTACAAGATCCAGATGAACCGTCTGGAGACGGTGCGGGGCGCGGCGGCGGCGTTTTTGGCGCGTGGTGCGGACCGGGTTTACCTGTTCAACTACATGGATTCGCTGAAACCGAATCCGGACATGGATTTCTATCCTCAATTGCTGCGGGAGTGCGGTTCTCTGGCCACATTGGCGGGGAAACCTCGGCGCCACGTGGTGACTTACTCAGATACGTGGGCACCGGGTGAGGCGCAGGGCACGCAGTTGCCGAAGACGGTAGCGGCGGGTGGCTGGACTGCGTTTCGGGTATATGTCGGTCCGAAGCTGGTGGATGCGAGGTTGAGGATGGAACTTCCGGACGCGGCGGAAGTGCACGTGAATGGGGCTGCGGAGGCGTTGGGTGAGCCTCGCGAAGTTCCGGTGGGTGAACTGGTGCCGGGGCCGGTGGGCCGGACGCTGGAATGGAAGCTTGGCGCCGTGATGGACTGGGTGGTGTTAAATATCCGGTTGCCGAAGGGCGGCAAGATTCAGTGGGTGGAGATTGCCGGGTAGTATCGGCAGGTCTATTGGCAGAACGGGCGAGTTGCCCCGACCCGCACCCAGATAACGAGGGTTAGATTCGCGGGATTTCGACTTCCTGACCTTTCCGGGCGGCTGAGAGATAGCCCGCGTAGATGGCGAGGGTGCAGTCGATGGCGAGTTCGAGGTCGCACTCGGGCTGGCGGCCTTCGTGCATGCAGGTAATGAAATCGCGCATTTCCGCGTACTGGCCGTTGCTCCAGCCGAACTCAGGGAACGCGGGGATCCAGCCTTCGTTGGAGCTGATTTTCTCCATCAGGTCCATGCCGGGGAATTCTTTTTTGTCGGGACTATAGAGATCGACCACTTTCACGGGCTGGATGTGGCAGCGTGTGCGGTGGTTGTTGGCGAAGACTTCGATAAAGTCGTAGACGCCGCCGAGGACAAGTTCGCTGGTCATGACATCCGCAATCATGCCGTCTTCAAAGATGACGTGGAGGAAGGCATAGTCTTCGCCGTCCTGGTAGTGGGCGCGGAGATAGCCGCGGTCTTCAAAGGCTGGAAGTTTGGTGATGGAGTGGGTGCGGCAACTGACGGCGACGGGGCGGATGGGCTTGCCGTTGCGGGCGAGGCCTTCTTTCCTTTTTAGATAGAGCACGCCGCCGAGGGGGTGGCAGCCCTTGCCGATGAGCGAACCGCCGCCGGATTCAGACCAGATGCCGTAGACAGGCGAGTGGGAACCGGAGTGGGACTCCTCGGCGGTCATGCGGAGGATTTGGGCCTTGGAGTACTCGATGATCTCGCGTTCGCGCTGGACGGAGGGGGCGTAGACAATGTTTTCGGCGTAGCCGAGGAGGATGCCGGAGTCGGTGACGACGCGGCGAAGGTCGCGGAGTTCTTCGGTGACGGCGGCGAGCATTTCCTCCTTGGGATGGAGGGCGGGGGAGCCGAAAAAGCCGTGGAAGGGTTTTTCGACGATGACGTGTTTGCCGGCGGCGGCGGCCTTGCGAATGTAGGCGGCGTGGGAGGCGGGGGGCGTGCAGATGTCGAGGACGTCGATGTCGGGGAGCATTTCATCAACGGAGGCGTAGGCGCGGACCCCGAATTCGGCGGCGAAGGCTTCGCGGGATACGGCGCGGGAACTAGTGACGCCTACGGTGAGCGCGGGGAGGCCACGGAGATTGCGGTGGTGGAATTTACCGGCAAAACCGGAGCCGGCGATGCCGAGTTTGAGGGGAGTAGTCTGCGTGGTGTCCAAAGGCTATTCTAATCGTCTGCTTGTTGTCGGCAGGTTGGGCATGGGGGGGGGGTGGATTGGAGGCCGCGTGGAGGTACCGGATACATAATTTGACATAATATGTGTTATCGGAAGTTAGGTAGGTAGGTGGCAAGGATCGGGGTCAACAACGTCATGTCGACCAACGAGCGCCACACCGACCGGGATACCCGACCCTCCAGACGGGACACCACGAAGAGCGCCAGAGCCGAGGCCGAGATCGCGAGGTACCAGTTTGTTATGCGGGAATCGACCACGGCCGACCCGAGCAGGGCGAGGACGCCCAGCCACGGGAGCACGCATACCACTCGTCCGCGAACCAGGACTTGCAGGTTCGCAAAGCACAGGAGCACGAAAGCCAGGCATGGCAGGCCGTCGTGTCGAGGGCCGACGGGCATTCTGGCCCACGGCGCCGCGAAGACTCCAGCGGTGAACAATGCGGAGGCTGCCAGAGTCTTATATGTCGAGCCCGGCCGATAGTGCGAGAAAACCCAGAGGTAGGCCATGACCACCGTACACAGAACGAAGCCCGCGAGGAGCAACTCCCGAGGCAACCACGCCCAGGCAATGAAGAGGTCGGCCAACAAGGCAACCCCGAGGATTGAAATGGTCAAGTGCCGGCGTTGGCCCTGAAAGATATGCGCCGGACTATTGGGTACGGCACCGGCAGCTCGGATATCCAGAAACCGGTCGGCCAGATAGATCACCCAAACACTCAGCCCCAGGGTGACTCTCTCGGACGGGCTCAGGGCGATTGAATACGTTCTGGACAGGAAATCCTGCCAGACGACGGCAATCAGGGGCGCGTCCAGGCTCAACCTGTTCGGCCAAAGCCAGGCTGGCGGGAGGGGATTCTTCACATTGACTATTTTAGGGATGCCTCAAACAGCAGCGCGGCATCGGCGGTGAAGACGTCGGGCTGAGCGAACATCGCCATGAGCGTAATGAACCCGCCGTAACTGCCGCCGTACAGGACGAACGTCTTTGCATCCATGCCTTGCTGGGTGACCGGAATTGACCTGCATGGCTTCCCTGCCCTCAAACGGCACCTGATCGGTGCCGCGGGGGTTTGCGTCCCAGGTATCGCGGGGATTGATGATGGGGCCGGCGGCCTGTTTCCACTGCAGCGGGGCAGGAGCCCGGGGGCCCAGACAGAGGATGATCGGAAGTACTGCACGCAGCGAGGCTCAAAGCATATAGGGATTGAATGATAATCGATTCATGCGTTATATCGCCCTTTTCGTGCTTGTGGTTGCGCCCCTGGCCGCACAGCATAACATTCCAGGAAACGAACCGTTTCCGGCCTACAAGATTGCCGCCAACATTTACTATGTGGGGGCGGCTGACATTACCTCGTACCTAATTACGACTCCGGCCGGACATATTGTGATTAACGCGGGGTATGCCGAGACCGTACCGATTGTGGAGGCCGGGATTCGCAAGCTGGGTTTCAATCCCAGGGACGTGAAGATTCTGCTGAACGGCCAGGCGCATTACGACCATGTGGCGGGTATGGCTGCCCTGCAGAAGTTAACGGGCGGCAAGGTCTACTCCAGTGAACGGGATGCTCCGGTGCTGGAGAGCGGTGGGGTGAAAGACCCCAGGTGGGGGAAAGAGCAGACGTATCCTGCCGTCAAAGTGGACCATATCCTGCGGGACGGGGAAGCCATAAAGCTGGGTGGCGTGACGGTGCATACTCGGCTTACGCCTGGTCACAGCCTTGGTTGCACAACTTTCACCATGACGGTGGAGGAGGGTGGAAAGCAACTGGAGGTTGTATTTGTGGGGGGGACTTCCATTAACCCTGGGGTTCATTTTGTGGGGAAGCCCACGTGGCCGGGGATTGCGGAGGATTTCCAGAAGGGCTTCGAGGTGTTGAAGAGCCTGCAGTGCGACTTGTTTTTGGGGGCGCATGGGAATTACTACGGGATGAAGGGGAAGTACGAGCGCATGGGGGCGGGCGGGAATCCGTTCGTTGATCCGGCGGGTTACCGGGTATTTGTTGCGAAGTCGGAGAAGACGTTTGAGGCTCAGTTGGCGCAGGAGAAGGTGGCCTCGAAATGAGATGGGGTGGGCTGTTTTTATTGGTGGCGGGAACTGCCGTGGCGGCCGAACTGGTGGTGGTGGAGAAAGGCACCGGGCAGGTTGGATTCTACACGTCTGGAGGGAAATTGCTGGCCGAGGTGCCGATTGGCGGGCATCCGCATGAGATGGCGGTGTCGGCGGACGGTCGCTATGGCTTTACATCGGATAACGGTGTGATGTTGATGACCGAGAAGACGGCAGGCGGAAACTCGGTCACCATGGTGGATTTGCGGGAGCGGAAAAAGATTACTTCGATTGACCTGGGTGCGAACCGCCGGCCACATGGGATTGATTTCGATCCGGCCACCGGGCATGTACTGGTGACGACGGAGTTGCCGAGTGCGCTGTTGATTTTGGATCCGGACAAGCGGGCGGTAATTGACCGGTACGACATTCAGGGTAAGGCTCCGCACATGGTGGTACTGGCCCCGGACCACCGCACGGCGTGGATTACCTGCACCGATACCGGCAATGTGGCGGTGGTGGATTTGGTGACGAGGAATGTGCAGCTGATTTCGGTGGGGGCTCGGCCGCAGGGGCTTGTGTTTAGCCCGGATCATTCGCGGTTATACGTGGCCAATTCGGATGGGTACTCGGTGACCGTGATTGATGCTGGTACGCGCAAGGTAGTGGGCGAGATCGCGGTGGGCGGAAGCCATAGCGGGCCGGTTCGGGTTGCGGTAACGAACGACGGCAAGACGGCGATTTCCGCGCTGCAACTGGACCACGCGATCGCGTTCGCGAATACCTCGACGATGAAGCAGGAGAAGCTGATTCCACTACCGGGCTCGCCGGTTTCGATGAGTCTTTCGGGGGACGGGAAACTGGCGTATTGTTCCATCCAGGACATGGATACGGTTTACGTTGTTTCGGTGGCAAAGCGAGAAATTGTCAGAACATTCAAGACCCCGGTGGGCGCGAAGCCGGATCCGGTTCGGGCGCGATAGCTTAGTCGAACTCGATGGAAGAGACGATGAGGGCTCTTTCGCGACTATCAGTATCGGAGGGGGGCAGCGCCTTATCGCTGGTGAATTGAATTTCGGTGCCGGCAATCCCCCGCCCTGGAAGGTTGCGAACGAGCTTCCAGACTCCCGCTTCACTGAGCGTTTGCGGGGCCAGGGCCTGGCCGTTGGCTGTGATGCTCAGCGTGATGGAGCCGAGTTCGGCGAGCAGTTTTTCGGGCAGGAAACCGCTGATGGTGATCCGTTCTCGCGGCTCGGAAACTTTGACAGTAAACTGACGGGCCACCCAGCGCCAGCCAGTGTCTTCCGGCTGGTGGAATCCGGCCCCGAGTTCGACGTTCGCCATGCCGTAGCGGCTGCGGAGCAGACAAAAGGCCCGCTCGTCATGTTCGGTTGAGGTGGGGTCGGAAGCTTCGGTGTCGCCTCCGGTGAAGAGCCTGACAACTTCCCAATGGGTGCGGGAGAGGAGACGCCGCAGGCCGGTTTCGTTGAAGATCCAGTAGTTACTGTCGTCCGCGTTGAGTTCGTCGGCGGCCAGAAGATAGGCCATGGGGTGCTGGGGCGGCATGGGACTTCCGTCCGGGAAGCGGCGGGCGATGCGGGTGCTGAGCAGGCAGTAGTCGCAGTGTTTTGCGAGGCGTTCGAGAGCGTGGAAGGGGTTCTTCAGGTGGTAGAGAAGACCCAGAAAAACAGCGAGGCGAAAGCGTCCGTGGGGCAGCGTAAATTGCGAGTCAATGTCGGCCTCGACAATGTCGACCGCAGAACCGAGCATATTTCGAAGGGTACGGACTCCGGCCATCCCGTTGTGATTGGTGGAGGGATGGTCAATGGCGGTGACGGGGTAGCCGAGGGAAGCAAACAGGAACGACAGGTCACCATCGCCGCAGCCGACATCCAGAATGCGGGACTCCATGCGGGGTTCGCCGAAGATGTCTCCGGGGCCTCCGGCCAGCAGTCGGTCGATATGTCCGGCGTTGGTGAGGGATTCGTAGGGGTACCACTCAAACGTCTGCGGATTGCCGTCGCGCAGCGACTGGAGTTTTAGCCGGAAGTTCCGGGCCAGCGGTAGGAGTTCCTCTTGCATCGGGCTTTCGTGAGGTTAGGGCAGATGTTCCGGAAGTACAGAGGCCTGAGTTACCCGCCCGGATTTGGCTTCCGAGAGCGAGACCTTGTTGGCTTCGAGGATGGTGCCGGTATTCTGGTCCAGATTGATGCGAGAGGTGCGGTAGCCGACCAGGCTGGAGAGTTCGGAGGCTCGGGCGGCAGCAAGGTCACGCGCTATTTGGGTGACGGTGTAGGTGGTGGATTCTCCGGCAGCGAATTTTTTCTGTTCGGCTTCGAAGAGTTTTTCCTGAAGGCGGTGATTTTCCGCGGCGGCTTCGTAGCGAACCCGGGCCTGCTGGATGGCGACAACGGCATTGGTGATGTCCACCGCAACCTGATTCCGCTCCTTCATGGCGTTTAGTTCCTGCTGCCGGTTGGAAAGCTGATCAATACCCTGGTCGGCCAGAGCCTGACGATTGTTCACCGTGACGCGGGCGAAGATTCCGGCGCTCTCGGTAGGGAAATTCTGCCGCAGGGTCTGGGCGAGCGCGACGCCGAGGCCGCCCTTAAAATAGGGAT
Organism: uncultured Acidobacteriia bacterium; assembly: GCA_903929755.1. Classification (GTDB taxonomy): domain Bacteria; phylum Acidobacteriota; class Terriglobia; order Bryobacterales; family Bryobacteraceae; genus BOG-234. Next base: position 22,154 of record CAIYVZ010000041.1, on the reverse strand, counting down.
TGGCGGAAACGCCCCGTACCACTTTGGGTGTACCGGCAAGGCCGGACTCGGTCCGGGTACCGAACACCTGGACGGATGGCAGAATGCCGTTAGCTGTGCCGAGGTTCGAGATCTGTGTCTCTTTCAGGCTGTTTTCGGTGGCTTTAACGTCGGTTCGGTTGGCGTAGGCGAGCTTCAGAAGCTCGGCGACAGGCGGTAGGTTGTCCACGTCCGGGATCGCCAGGGTGTCGAGAGGCATGATGGCGATACCCTGCAACGCGGGTTCGGCGAGGCCTGTCCGGCTGAGGAGATTTTTCAGGGTAACCTGACGCTGGTCGAGCGTGACTGTGGAGTTGGTGAGTGCCAGGCGGGCCTGGGCTACCTGGTTGCGCGCGGTAATGACGTCGAGTTGCGCCACTGCGCCCAGATCCAGACGGCGTGAAGTCTCAGCCAGGAATTTTTCGGCCGCATCCACTGCGGTCTGTTTTGACGAGACATCCATGAAATCGCCGACGAGCCCGTAATAGGCGTTTAAGACCTGGCTCACGGTTCTGGTGACTTGCGCCCGAAATGTATTGTCGGACATGGCCAGGTTCATCTTCGCAATGGTGATATTGCGGGAACCGAGCTTAATGCCCCTGCCCTGCAAGAGGTTGTGTTGGGCGGAGATGGAGAGCGTTACGGATTCTGAAGGGTTCAGGATGTCGGACGGTGCGTTCTCACTGAGGTACCGTCCACTGTACGTGACTGTAACGCTGCCGCCCGAGACGAAGCCCTGCTGGATGGAACCGGAGTGTGCGCGGGTGTTCTGGACGATCACCTGAATAACGGACTGAGTGGCATTCGCTTGCGGCAGGCTACGGTGAGCGAAGGCAGAGGTTTCCTGAAAAGTAGCGTCGAGGGTTTGCGTGACCGGGCCGATTTGGGAGATGGTCGCGTTGCCGGACGAGCGGGTAATACCCGCATTTCCCCCTGTTACCCCCGCAGCCTGCTGGCTACCCAGAACGCCCTGGCCTGCGGTATTGCCGGACGCCTGGGTGGCGGCGCTCGGTACGCCGGGAAGGGCGCCACCGGCCTCGGCGCGTTCCAGCCGCCAGTCCAGCATTGGAAAGTTGTAGCGGGAGACTTCGATGTCGAGGTTGTTTTCGAGCGCGAGGGCCAGCGCGTCCTGCGCGGTGAGGTACATCTTTCCGGCGCGGATGAGATTGCCGAACCGGCTGGAATTCCCCAGCCGGACGGGAGGTACATCCGCTTCCCGATACGGGCGGCGGTACAGGGGGCCGGTGGGACGGATTACGTCGATATTGCCGGCCTGCTGCGCTTCAGCCATGCTGACAAAGCAACACAGACCGCAGGTTAGAAGCTGGCGAAGGCGGGCGCTGGTCATCGGGGAGTCACCGCGGCGCTGACTTTGCCGGCCATGGCTTCGGTCAGCGAGATGTGGTTGATGTCGAGGGTGGCGCCAATGGCCTGTTCGAATGCGATGCGGGCGTGGCTGTAGTTGGCCATCGCCTGAACCTCGGAACTTTGGGCGCTGGCGAGGTCTCGTTGATCCTGAACAACCTGGTAGGGCGTGGCCGCGCCGAGTTCGTACTTGCGCTTGTCGCCATCGAAGGTGGCCTGAGAAAGCTTGCGGGCTTCCACGGCCGCTTCATAGCGAACTCGTGCCTGCTGGATGCCGATGACCGCGTTCTGCACGTCTACGCGAACCTGGTTGATCTGCTTCTGCAGGGCCAGCTCGCTCTGCCGGAGTTCCAGCATGGTGGTGGCGTAGTCCGACTGGGCGGCGCGGTTACGGAGCGGGATATTGAGCGAGAAGCCTGCGGAGTAGTTCGGGTAGTTGCGGCGTAGAATTTGCGCGAGCGCGCTGCCGAAGCCGCCGGCAAAAACGGGGGCTCCACCCTGCGCAAGCGCAAAAGCGGTGGCTTCGCCCGAGAGCCCGTTGTTCGTCATACCGGCGAAGGCTTGCAGGGATGGCTTCAGGGAACTCTTCACGCCGGCAAGGTTCATCTTTGTGCTCTCAAGATTGATCTTGTCGGTCTCGATTTCTACGCGGGCTTCGAGGGCCTGCAGGACCAGCTGGTCGAGGGTTTTCAAGTCGTCCTTTTCAGGGATGACGATCTTGTCGAGGGGCACGATGTGAATACTGACCAGGTCGGTAGTGGCAACCCCGGAGCGGCTGAGAACGTTCTTGAGAATCGTTTCCTGCTGCAGGAGATTGGTCTGGGAGATGAGCAGATCCTGCTTCGCGGCGTAGAGTTGCGACTGCGCCCGGGTAACTTCAATCTCGGCGAGGGTGCCGATCTGAACCTGGCGGCGATTGTTGTCGAGAAGCTGTTGCGCGGTTTCCACGGCCTGCTGACGGGATTTCACGTCCTGATCGAAGCCAACCAGATCCCAATAGAGATTCAGGGCGGCGCTCACGGTGGTGACTACCTGCTGTTTGAACTGCAGGTCCGTGACCTTGAGGTTGTTCTTCTGGACCCGGATGTTGCGGGTGTTAACCGGGCGGCCGAAGCCGTTGAGAAGGTTCTGGGTCAGCGACACGTCAATATTGGCGGACGTGTAGGGGTTCAGGCTATAAAAAGCACTGTTGACCTTTTGATACTGGCTGGAGAAGCTGGCGGTTCCCGAGAGGCCAAAGTCGGTGGCCTGCGAGTAGGAGGCCTGAAAGGTACGGGTGCCGATTACCAGAGACTGAGTCCCGCTGAGCAGCGTGTTGCTTTGCGGAATGGTCTGGTGCTGGAACTGGGCAAAGGTAGAGAATGAGGGGTCAAAGGACGGAATGGAGGGCCCGAGCTGGGTGAGAACGCTGGAATTGACGCCCCCGGCGGAGGCTGAGGGGGCACCGTTGGTGTTGATGCTGACGCCCGCCAGGCTGACGGAGGTGGGTCCGGCGGCGACGCCCTGACCGACGCTGCGGAGGAGCCCGCCACCCTGGGCGCGGCGGAGTACTTCGCGAGCCAGGAGAGGACCGTAGCGCTGTACCTCAATATCGATATTATTTTCCAGCACCAGCGCCACCACGTCCTGCGAAGTCAGGTACAGATTACCCGCCTTCAGCAGACCGTCAAGACGGGAGGTGTTCGCCAGATTGATCGGCGGAACGGTTCGGGGCTGGTAGTTCTTCATCAGCCAACTGCCGCGGGTGACTGGCGGTTCATCGATACGAATAGCGGTTTGGGCAGCAATCGGCGTGGTGGCCAGCGTTACGGCTAAAACCCAGGTGAGCAACATCTTAAAGCCAGGGCGAGGGCGAAAACGACGCTGCGTGGCCCGAGATACGAAGGGGGCAGTCGGACGGCGATCTTGTTGATCCATCATCTACTTAGTGCCTTACGGCTGAGACCTCTCTTTAGTTCGCAAAAAGTGCTGCGCGGCCCTGAACTGGCTGCGCGGAAACGAGTGCCGACAGTCAGAGCAAAAGGCTCAACCGTCTCAGATGTTATAGTAGCCGTTGCAGATGTCACAATTGGGCCCTAAAGCAGGCGAAACTCTACAACTCTTTCAGGATACAGGGGCTTACCTTACGGGCCACTTCCGGCTAACAAGCGGAAAGCATAGCCCGAATTACCTGCAGTCGGCGCTGGTACTGCAGCATCCGGCACATGCCGAGACGCTGGGGAAAGGCCTGGCGGCGAAACTTCAGGAACTGGCGGGTAGCGCGAAGATCGATTTGGTGGTTGCGCCGGCACTGGGCGGCCTGATTATCGGGCATGAAGTCGCGCGCGCTTTGGGCGTGCCGTTTCAGTTCACAGAACGCGATGCGGACCGGAAAATGAGCCTGCGGCGCGGGTTTGAGATTCATTCGGGGACCGCCGTGGTGGTAGTGGAAGACGTGATTACCACCGGCGGCAGCACGCGGGAAGTGATTGAAATTATGGAGGCTAAGGGCGCGAAGGTTTTGGCGGCCGGCTCCATTATTGACCGCAGCGGCGGGGCGGCGGATGTGGGCGCGCCGCGAACTGCGCTGGAGACTTTGCATGTGGTGGCGTATGAACCGGCGACCTGCCCGTTGTGCGCCGGGGGCAGTGTGGCCGAAAAGCCCGGATCCAGACCGACATCGTGAGAATGTCAGGGTAGCTTCTCTCGTGGTCGCAACGGTTACCGAGGACGAATTCCTTCGCCTGTAAGCAAGGTGAGGATGAAGGCCTTCCCGTCAGTTCAGCCCCGGAATTTCCGGATGTGCTGCCAGGGTTTTCCATAGCACTTCCAGATAATTTTGAGTCCCCCGATGCCAGGGCGGCATGAATCTGCGACAAAAATTGTCCTAATTTAACCTATTGACGACAATGCTACATAGGCGCTAGGATGGATACAGGACTAAAAGTGTCCGGTATCTCTTTCCGGGTTGTTCAGCCTCGATGCTCAAGCTCACCAAAAAAGCCGACTACGGCCTGATCGCACTGCGCCACCTGGCGTCGATCCCTACGGCTACGGCATCCACCAAAGAAATTGCCGACACTTATCATCTGCCTGTTCCGCTGCTGGCTAAGGTCTTGCAACGCCTGACGCAGACCAGGATTCTGATTTCGATTGCCGGGACAAACGGCGGCTATCGCCTGGCCCGGGATGCGTCCAAAATATCTGCCCTGGAAGTTGTACGCGCGATTGATGGCCCGGTAATTCTGACCCATTGCTTTACCGACCATGGCGCGTGCGATCAGTCCGACAACTGCACGGTCCGTGAGCCGCTTCGCCGGGTTCATGAGGCCATCCTCGACGTTCTGAATCGCTTTACTATTAATGATCTGGCTGAGCCCTCGCCCGCGCAACTGCGGGCATCAAAGCTGACGCCTCTTCCAACTCCGCTGCATCAAGTGATTAGTACCCTGCAAGCTGGTCTCTAAAACGACATGAAATCGCCCATCTATCTTGATAACCACGCAACAACCCGCGTTGATCCCCGCGTTGTGGAAGCGATGCTTCCGTACTTCACCGAAAAGTTTGGCAATGCTGCCAGCCGAAACCACGAGTTTGGCTGGGAGGCCGAACAGGGCGTAGAAAACGCACGTAAACAGATCGCCAGCCTGATCGGCGCCAGCCCGAAGGAAATCATCTTCACGAGTGGCGCCACCGAATCAGACAACCTTGCCATCAAGGGCGTGGCTGAGATGTATGCCGAAAAAGGCAACCACATCATTACGGCCGCCACGGAACATAAGGCGGTCCTCGATACCTGCAAGAAGCTGGAAAAGCACGGCTATCGCATCACCATTCTTCCGGTGAAGGGCGATGGTCTGGTTGACCTGGACATGTTGAGGGATGCGATCACGGACAAGACGATCCTGGTCAGCATCATGTATGCGAACAACGAGATCGGCGTGATTCAGCCGGTGGCGGAGATCGGCAAAATCTGTCGCGAGCGCGGTGTCCTCTTCCACACGGACGCGGTGCAGGCGATTGGCAAGATTCCGGTGGACGTGAATGCCGATAACATCGACATTGCTTCTATCACGGCGCACAAACTGTATGGCCCGAAGGGTGTTGGCGCGCTTTATGTTCGCCGCCGCAACCCGCGCGTTCAGTTGACCGCCCAGATGGACGGTGGCGGGCACGAGCGCGGCATGCGTTCGGGCACGATGAACGTTCCGGCCATTGTTGGCCTGGGCGAAGCATGTGCCATTGCACAGCGCGAGATGGCGGCTGAAATCGAGCATTCGAGGACTCTTCGCGACCGCCTGAGGGCGCGTCTGGAAGCGGGCCTCGACGAACTTTACGTCAATGGTTCCATGGAACACCGCCTGCCGGGTAACCTGAACATCAGCTTTGCTTATGTGGAAGGCGAATCGCTCCTGATGGGTATTAGCGACGTTGCTGTTTCGAGCGGTTCGGCCTGTACGTCCGCCACACTGGAACCCAGCTATGTTCTGAAGGCCCTTGGCCTTGGCGACGAAATTGCGCACTCGTCCATTCGCTTCGGCATCGGCCGCTTCAACACGCAGGAAGAAGTTGATTACGTGGCCGATAAGCTGATCGACGTGGTTACTAAGCTCCGCGAACTTTCCCCTCTCTACGAGATGTTCAAGGAAGGTATCGACCTGAGCACTGTGCAGTGGGCACACGACTAAGTTCGTCGATCCGGAATTACTAAATTCATCAAGTCGAAATTAAGGAGATATTCACATGGCATATTCCGATAAGGTTCTCGATCATTACAACAACCCCCGCAACGTTGGCTCCCTCGATCGCAATTCGTCGACTGTTGGGACCGGCATGGTGGGCGCGCCCGAATGCGGCGACGTCATGAAGCTCCAGATCCAGGTGAACGACGCGACGGGCATCATTGAAGACGCGAAGTTTAAGACCTTCGGCTGCGGCTCAGCAATCGCCAGTTCTTCGCTCGCCACGGAATGGCTGAAGGGCAAGAGCGTTGACGAAGCCCTGCAGATTAAGAACACCGACATCGTCAACGAGCTTAGCCTGCCCCCCGTGAAGATTCACTGCTCGGTGCTGGCCGAAGACGCGATCAAAGCTGCGATCTCCGACTACCGTAAGAAGCAGGGTTCCGAAGTAGCGGTGCCTGTCGCCGTCTCGGTCGCTTAACATGTCGACAGCCGTTGCAGCCGGGGTGGAAGTTACTCCGAAGGCTGTTCAGAAGATCCGCCAGACGTTTGAAAAGATGGGCGTACAGGGCGGCGGTTTGCGCCTTGGTGTTTTGGGGGGTGGGTGCACGGGCCTGAGCTATCAGTTCAAGTTCGATTCGCAGCCGCGTCCTAAGGACAACGTTTATGATTTCGACGGTGTGCAGATCTTCGTTGATCCGAAGAGCCTGCTTTATCTTCACGGCCTGACACTGGATTACAAAGAGTCGCTGATGCAGTCCGGGTTCGTTTTTGAGAATCCGAATGCGAAGAAGAGCTGCGGCTGCGGGACTTCGTTCGCGGCCTAGCCGTTGACTCCCAGATGCTCAATTGAAACAGATGGTCAATTGAAATAGATGCCCTGTTGGAATTGCGGTGCCACCGAGCCCGCTCGCTTCTGCGCCGCCTGCAAAGCTCTGCAGCCTCCGGTTCGCGAGTACTTTGCCTTCTTTGAACTTGAGCCGCAGTTGGCGCTCGACGAGAAGGATTTGCAGCAGCGTTTCTATGCGTTAAGCCGCAAGCTCCATCCCGATCTGTTTTCCCGCAAGTCGCCTGCAGAGAATGAACACGCTCTGGAGGCGACTTCTGTTTTGAACGACGCTTACCGAACGCTCCGTGATCCGATTGCGAGGGCGCTTTACGTATTGAAGCTTGAGGGTTTTGATATTGGTGAGCAGTCAACGAAAGACGTCCCGCCAGAGTTGCTGGAAGAAGTCTTCGAACTGAATATGGCGCTGGAAGAAGCGCGCATGGGCGATGCCGATGCGCTGGCGCAGCTTCCCGGTTTTTGCGCCCGCTTTGCAGCGATGCGCGCGGAAACAGATCTCGCTATTGCCCAGGTTTCTGCTGCTTGGGATTCCACGCACGACAAACCAGCATTATCCGACCTTCGAGGTCATTTGAACCGCCGTAAATACATCACCAACCTCATCGATAAAACGAATGTTCCAGATCGAGTTTGATAACCAACCGGACCGCGTCGTAGGCATTGACCTCGGCACCACCAACAGCCTGATTGCGTGGATGAATTTGACTAAGCCCGAGGTTATCCCCGGCGAGGACGGCGATCGCCTGGTCCCCAGCATTGTGTCGCTGAGCGAAGCGGGAGAGTTGATTGTCGGCAATGCGGCACGGCAGGAACTGATTGACCATCCGGAACGCAGTATCTATTCGGTGAAGCGACTGATGGGGCGCGGCGTGGAAGATGTCCGCGATGAACTAAAGCTTTTCCCTTTCCGGATTGCGGAGGGCAGCGAATCGGTGATCCGAGTGGCGCTGGGTGACAGAACTTTTACGCCGCCTGAGATCTCAGCATTCATTCTGCGGCAACTGAAGAAGAATGCCGAGACGGCATTGGATGGCCCCGTCACCAAGGCTGTCATTACAGTTCCCGCGTACTTCAACGATGCGCAGCGTCAGGCGACTCGGGATGCGGGCCGATTGGCTGGTTTGGAAGTCCTGCGCCTGGTGAATGAACCTACTGCGGCGGCGTTGGCGTATGGTCTGGATAAGCGCAAGGAAGGCATTGTCGCGGTGTATGACCTCGGCGGCGGCACCTTCGATATCTCCATTCTGAAGCTGCAGGACGGTATCTTCGAAGTTCTGGCGACCAACGGCGATACTCACCTTGGCGGCGATGACATTGATAACCGGATGATGCACATCGCGCTGGAAGATATTCAGGCGGAGTGGGGTGAGAGCGTAGCCCATTCGGGCGAGGCGATTCAGACGTTGCGGCAGGTTGTGATCAAGGCCAAGGAAGCACTCTCGTTTGTCCCGAGCGTGAATCTGAATTTCGCGTGGAACGGCAAAGCTTACCAGCGGACGATTACGCGCGAACTGTTTGAGGGTCTGATCCAGGATATTGTGGACCGCACGATGGGCCCCTGCCGGGATTGTATGAAGGACGCCGGTGTAACCCCGGAGCAAATTGATGAAGTGGTTTTGGTGGGTGGGTCTACGCGGATTCCGCTGGTTCGCAGCGCGGTGGAAGTTTTGTTCCGGGCGCGTCCGCATACCGAGTTAAATCCCGATGAAGTAGTGGCTCTTGGCGCGGCTGTTCAGGCGGGAATTCTTGCCGGCACCGTTGAGAATCAACTGCTGCTGGACGTGACTCCGCTGTCCCTGGGTATTGAGATGTACGGCGGCGTGGTGTCGAAGATCATCCACCGCAACTCCACGATTCCAGCCAGTGCTAGCGAGACTTTCACGACCGGCGTAGACCGGCAGACGAACGTTCTGATTCATGTTGTACAAGGTGAGCGGGAACTGGCGAAAGACTGCCGCAGTCTGGCACGGTTTGACCTGAAGGGCATTGACCCGATGCCCGCCGGTTTCGCGAGAATCGAAGTTCGGTTCCTGATTGATGCCAATGGGATTCTTTCGGTAACCGCTCGCGACGCCCGTACGGGCAAAGAGCAGACGGTGGAAGTGAAGCCGTCGTATGGTCTGACCGACGAGCAGGTTGAGGCGATGATTGAAGCCTCCATCGACAATGCGGAAGCTGACTATCAGGCCGCGCAGTTGTCCGGCATCCGGATTGAAGCAGACGGGATTATGGCAGCCACGGAAAAGGCCATGCGGCAACCTGCCTGGCTGACCCTGAACGATGAAGAGCGCGCGAACGTCACCGCTGCTATGAATCGGCTCAAGGTTATTTACTGCATCAATGACCACCACCCGATCCGAGCCCAGATCGATATTCTGAATGAAGCCACGCATAAGCTGGCCGAGAACATGATGAATACGGCGGTTCAGGGTGCGCTTAGGGGTACTAAGGTCGATTAGTCCAAACGGGCGAAAGCTTTGACGCAGATTCAGTGTCGAGGTAGAGCGTGGCCCGAGGGTGGACTCGAAGCAGCGATCCGGGGCAGGCCTCGCTAAGCGGCCCCTCCAGAGAGTCCTTTACCGCGTTGGCTTTTCGCAGATCGGGGACTGAACAGACCAGATTCTCGGCTGCCATTAACTGTGAACAGGTGAAGGTGACGGCTTCTTTGGGCACGGCGGCGAGATTGGAGAAGTGTCCCTCGCCCACTTGCTGCAACCGGCACATCTCATCGAGTGGCACGCGTTTCACCCTTAGTGGATCGAGGAAGTCGGCCACAGGTGGATCGTTGAAGGCAATGTGACCGTTCTCACCTATACCGATGAAAGCCAGGTCCAGCGGTCCGGCTGCGAGTAGCGGAGCGTAACGTTCCAGTTCGGCGTCCAGATCTGCCGCATCGCCTTCCAAATAATGAACAACCCCAGGCCTGACCTTTTCCTCAAAACGGGTTCGAATCCAAAATCGAAAGCTGGCGGGATGGGTTGCGGGCAGACCGACGTACTCGTCCAGATGAAAGGCCTCTACCTGCGCCCATGGGATGTCAGGCAGCACCACTAACTTCGCCATCATGGCCACTTGCGAGTTACCGGTGGCAACCACGATTCTGGCGTGTCCGTTGCGTTGCACGGCGGCACGAATCAGTGCCGCAGCTTCGTGCGCCGCCGCATGAGCGAGAGCGTCGCTGTTGGGAAAGATTTTGACTTGCATGGGTATCTACTGGATGGCGATGAAGGCAATGTTGGAACTGCGTCCATTCGAAGTTACAACCACGGGAACGGCACTGCCCACGAGACCGGAAGGTATCTGGCAGTTGATCTGGTCGAGGCCGGCGTAACCCGGCGAACGGCCCGCGTAAGCAATCGGGACGGTCTGTCCGCCGATGCTGATCACCGGCACGGTAACCGCGTAATCCAGCGTGTCTTTCGGTATCGTGGTGCCGAGACCGGTCAGGTAAAGTGACAAGAAATCACCGGCGTGCAAGGGCGATGAGGTCGTGACAACGGCACTCGTCAGTGCATTGCGGGCGGCGGCAGAGCCACTCGCGTCCAGGATGAAAATACTGGGCGTAGCGGGGGCTACACGAACATTGACGGTATTTTGCCCGTTGGCGTTCTTAACGGTCAACTGTGTCAGTCCTGCCGCGACATTTGGATAAACGAAGTTGATCTGGCCGGAACTAACGAATACGATCTGAGCCGCCGTGGTTCCGACAAACACCTGGACATCGGCAATTTGCGCGGGATATGGAATGGTAGCAACCTGCGTGGAACTGGCCAGATTCGTTCCATAGATGGAAATGTAGGCACCGGGTGCGACATCGTACGGGAATGGCGCGGGGCCGGCGGCGGGGATGACGCCCTTGGGCAGGATCACCGGGCCGGGCTTCGCGACTTGAGCCACCGAGGTTGTGGGGGAGAGCGATATGGTGGCGTTTTGAAGGGAGCCGCTCAGTGGGGTAATACCCAGCTGCACGGACTGGGCGGCGCTCAGCGCCTCGGCGTAACCAATATTGCTGGCGCTGGCGGGGACATTCACGTTTGGCGTGGCACTGGTGACGGTTGCGCCGGTGATGGGAACGAGTACGTCGCCCTTGTCACGAACCTGCAGAAGCAGACCGCCAGTGGCATTGAGTGAAGTCTGTGCCTCGGCGGCAATTCCGGTACTCTGCCAGGCTTTGGTTCCGGTCAGAAAGGAGACCAGGATCTGGGATACGGGGTTCGTCAAACCGGAGTCGATGTTGTTGATGACGGGTGTGGCTGCGGCGCAATAACCACCGAAGGTGAGCAGGAAATTGCTGGTGTGGCAATAGGGGACGATTCGGGTTACACCAAGGCGATAAAAGCCGAGCGACGAACTGGTGAGGGCCACGACACCATCGTCAAATGCGGAGACGTTGGATTCTTTGCCGGTACCGCCATTGCCTGCAATCGCGATGGCATCAATGCCACGCAGGTCATCGGTCCCCTGGTTCCAGGTGTTGAGATCGAAGAGGAACTGGCTCCCCAGCGCCATCTCCTGAGTCTGACGGTCTGTCCCGAAGGCTGCTGCGATGGCAGTGCCAAAGTTTGGGGTGCCAATGAAGATGGCCTTCCTGACAGGCACGGTGGCGGGTGGCGTGAATGACGCGGGCGTGGTGTCTTTTTTGCCAGACAAGTAGCAACGCAGAATCAGGCCGCCCATGCTGTGGACCACTACATCCACCTGCGTCACCGGAGTCCCGTCGGTGTACTTGAGACCAGCCAGAAACTGACCGAACGCGATACCTTCCGCTTCAATCGAAGGCCGCAGCGGACCTACTCCGCCGATTGAGCAGTTATCGAAATAGAGGCTGACAATCCCGACGGCCTGCAGAACTTTGTCGGGGGAACCAAAGTTAGAAGGCAGATCAGTTCCCGTGCAGGAAGATTGATAGCCATTGATGAAGACCACGGGCGGATTGGCGCCTTTAGGAATCGCCTGGGTATTCGTGATGAGCTGTGCTGCCAGAAAACCAGGGAGAAGAAAGAGGACCAGTGCGATGCGCATGCTAATGCAATGGTAGTCCGGCGGGGATGTTGATAACATCCAGCGCGCAACCTTTTTCGGGAACGCGCACTCGCTGGGGACCGGACAGTTCATGAACGGTGCGGGGAAAGCCCGCAGCGTAGGCGGAGAGCTGGTAGTCGCCCTTTTCCAACCCGTCGAACCAGAACCGCCCTTCGGCATCTGAAGTGGTGAACAGGTGCTGGCCACCGGGCAGTTGCATGGCCACGGTGACGCCGGCGACAGGTGCCTCTATCTTGTTGGCGTAGGTGGGGCGGTCCTGATCACGTTTGTTAGTCACGAAACCTTCGAGCCGGGAAGAGGCTTCCCCGCCCTTCTCGTATTGATAGAGGAAAGCAAGGTCGGCACCGGCATCGGCGAGACGACGGGTACGGAAACAAATACTGGTTCGCAGGCGTCCGGTCTCTTCGTCGTTGTCGGCATAGACCAGGTAGGTCTCGCCGGTCTGGAAATGGATTCCGCACTCACCAATGTCACTCCAAACCGTGATGAAGTCGGCGTCCTTCGGCTCGTTCTCATCGTCATCCTTGGGCGACTTGTAGTTTTTGAGGACTTTGAAACGTGTGCGGACGCCGCCGGACGAGATGGAGTTGAAGGAGTCCTCCAGCTCGCGAATAGTGGGGGCCTTCTCCAGTTGGGTTCGTTCTTGCGGGGGGAGATCGCCGGCGAGATCCAGGTACAGGGCCCGGAGCTTTTCAAGCGCACCCTCCGCTCGCAGACGGGTTAGTTCTACTACGGGGAGTTTTGGACCGCCATTGGCAGAGCGCCAATAGTCGAGATACTTCGGTTGAACACTTTCGGCGACACCGATGAAGACTGCATCGGTCGCATGGACTTCACGGCAAACCGGGTACACGATGAGACACTCGCAGGCCCACGCCGCCGGCGCGAAGATCGCCAGGATCAGGGCCACCGGCACGTAGGGCCTGCGGAGCATCTTAAGTCTCTTAGGCGTCGAAATTGACGACGGCTGCGAAAGAATCGGGCTTCAGACTGGCGCCGCCCACGAGCGCGCCGTCGATTTCCTCTTCCGACATCAGCGTCTTCACGTTGCCAGGGTTCACACTGCCGCCGTAGAGAATCCGGACGGAAGCCGCGGCATCGGCACCGAACTTTGTTGCCGCGCGCTGGCGGATGGTGCGGTGAGCATTGGCGGCCATTTCGGGCGTCGCCACTTTGCCGGTACCGATGGCCCAGACGGGCTCATAGGCGATAACGGACTTCGCGAACTGCTCGGGCGTAAGACCGGCAATGCCGCCGTCGAACTGTTCAGTGAGAACTTCGTCCGTGCGGCTGGCTTCGCGTTCGACAAGGGTCTCGCCCACGCAGATGATCGGGGTGAGACCGTGTTCCATCGCCGCCTGGGCCCGCTGCAGGACGGTGGCGTCGGTCTCGCCAAAGAACTGGCGACGTTCCGAGTGGCCCACGATTACGTAAGCACAACCGGCAGCCTTCAGCATGGGGCCGGAGACTTCGCCGGTGAAGGCGCCTTCGGTACCCCAGTAAAGGTTCTGCGCGCCGACAGCCACGTTCGAGCCTGCGGTCTCATCAACTGCGGCTGCAATATTCACGAACGGGGGGCAGATGACGATGTCATTCGTGGAACCTGCCACCAGCGGCTTGAAGGCCTGAAAAAATGCGCGTGTTTCGGCGGGGTTCTTGAACATCTTCCAGTTCCCTGCCAGTAATGGTTTTCTCATATAAGTTCGGGTAAAAAACTAGTTCCTTTCACGATCGAAGTTCCGAAGTTTTCGGCGATCGTTTGTCCCATGTCGCTGAGCGTGGCGCGCAAGCCCAGATCTGCACCTCTTTTGACCTTCGGGCCAAAGGCGATCAGCGGAGTGTATTCGCGGCTGTGGTCGGTGGACGGTGTGGTGGGATCGCAACCGTGGTCTGCAGTCAAGATAACCAGATCGTCGGGGCCGAGCGCCGCTTCGAGAGAGGGCAACCAGGCGTCGAATGCTTCCAGCGCTGCGCCGTAGCCCTCTACATCATTTCTATGGCCGAACTGCTGGTCGAAGTCGACCAGGTTGACGTAGATAACGCCTTCGGGCGCTTCCTGCATCGCCGTCAGGGTCTTTGCCATGCCTTCGGTGTTGTTCTTTGTTTTAACGTGTTCGCCGATGCCGCGGCCGAGGAAGACGTCGAAGATCTTGCCCACGCTATAGACGGGAACGTCGGAGTCGGCGAGCTTGTCGAGGAGCATGTCGGCGGGCGGAGCCACGGCGTAGTCATGCCGGTTTGAGGTGCGCTTGAAGTGGCCGGGTTCGCCTTCGAAAGGCCGGGCGATGACGCGGCCGACTTCATAAGGCCCGGTGAGGATCTCGCGGGCGATCTCGCAAATGCGATAGAGTTCCCAAAGCGGAATGGTCTCTTCGTGGGCAGCGACCTGGAAAACGCTGTCCGCCGAAGTGTAGATGATGGGGGAACCCGTTTCTATGTGGAGCTCTCCCAGTTCCTCGATGATTTCGGTGCCCGACGCGGCTTTGTTGCCGAGTGTGGAACGACCGATGCGGGCCTCAAACGGCTCCATGATCTCCGGGGGGAACCCGTTGGGAAACACGGGGAAGGGTTTTTCCAGATGCACACCGACCATCTCCCAATGACCTGTAGTGGTGTCTTTACCGGGGGAAGCAAGCGTGCAGCGTCCGAAGGCTCCTTCGGGATGTTCGGCGCGGGGCAACTCCGGCATTGGCTTCAGATTTCCCAGACCAAGGCGGCAGAGATTCGGCAGTTTCAGGCCGCGAAGACGTGCAATATTCCCCAGCGTGTCGCTGCCCACGTCACCGTAAGCGGCAGCGTCGGGCATTTCACCCACGCCGACACTGTCGAGAACAATCCAGATAACTCGCTTAAAGACTGGCAAATCACCAATGTACCAGTCGCGCTCCATATAAGGAGCCCATCCAAGAAGGTACGTACGTGATAGCGTATTCCATAAGGGTCCCCACTGATGAAACTAATCTTCGCTTCCTTTTTCCTATTGCTGACAGCCTTAAACGTTTTCGCCCAGAGTGAGAGGGGGAACATAGCAGGGCTGCTGACTGACCCCTCGGGGGCTGCGGTTGCGGGCGCGCCCATTTCCATTGTGCAGACCTCCACGAACGCGATGACCAGAACGATAACCACCGCTTCGGGTGAGTACAACGCGCCGAACTTGTTGCCGGGAATTTACCGGATCGAGGTTTCGGCGCCCGGCTTTAAGCACTTTGTGCAGCAGAATGTGAACGTGACCGCGGGAGGCACGGTTCGCATCGATGCGGCGCTGCAGCTTGGACAACTAACGGAATCGGTGGAGGTTACCACCACGGCAGCGACGATACAGACCGAAAACGCGAAGGTGACGACGACGGTTCAGAACAAGATGGTGGACCAGTTGCCGCTGGTAGTTGGCGGGGCGATGCGGAGTCCGTTCAATCTGGTAGCGGTTGCGGCTGAAGCTCGGGGTGACGGCCAGCGGTTGTCCGTAGGCGGTGGCCAGGCGGCGCAGTGGGACGCGACATTGGACGGGCATTCGGTGGGCACGAATCGCTCGGGCGACACGGCGGAGGCGGCGTTGAATACGCCTTCTGTGGAGTCTCTGACCGAGTTCGCAGTGGACACCAACGGCTTCAAGGCGGAGTATGGCCAGGCTGGCGGAGGTGTGATGACGTTCGCTTCCAAGTCAGGAACGAACCAGTTTCATGGGTCCGCGTATGACTTCCTGCGGAACGACGCCATGGATGCGCGCAACTTCTTCGCCGCGAAACGTTCGGTCTATCGCCAGAACGACTACGGCTTCACAGCGGCCGGGCCGGTGGTAATTCCGCATCTGTACAATGGCCGCGACAAGACGTTCTTCTTTGTTTCGTACGAGGGTTTCCGGAATCGCGTGGGCGCGAATGACACGATTCTCTCGGTCCCGACTCCGGAGATGTACAGCGGAGACTTCAGTAAGTGGGTAGACCAGAACAACAAGCTGATCACGGTTTACAACCCCAATACGACACGTGCTTCCGGCAGCGCCAGCATTCGCGATCCGTACCCCGGCAACATTATTCCCTCCAGCCAGTTCTCTGCCACGGCTACCGCGATCGCAGCTTTCGGCAAGGTTGCCACGCCCAACAGGGGCTTTGCGCCAGGCACCAGCGGCTATGTGCGAAACAATTATCTGGTTTCGGGCGGTACTCAGATTACGCCTACGGACAAGATCTCAGTGAAGGGCGACCAGATTATTGGCAGCCGTCAGCGCGCCAGCATCCTGTGGAACACCACCACCTTCCGCAATAAGCCAGGGCCTGCCGGAGCCCCGGGCTTGCCCGAACCGCTTTGGAACGGCCAGATTCAGGCGTGGGACACCGAAGCATTCCGCCTGGCACACGATTTCACTGTCACGCCGAACATGGTAAACCACGTTTCATTTGCGAGGAACACGTTCACGAAGAACAGCTTCTCGGCGAACGTGGACAAGAACTGGAGCAGCAAGGTTTGCATCAAGAACGTAGTTGATTGCAACCAGAACTTCCCTACCATCAACTTCACTGAATTCACCGGCTGGGGCTCGGCCTCCTACAACGGCACCAATCAGCCGGGTTGGGGTCTCCGGGACGATTTGAGTTACATCCGGGGCAAGCACACCATGAAATTCGGCTTCCAGTTCCAGGATCAGCATGCCGACGGCTTTGGCCAGCAGGATATCGCCGGACGCGCTGATTTCAGCTTCCAAAGCACCAGCATTCCCGGAAATACATCGTTTCCCACCAGTGGGGGTAGTTCGTTTGCGTCGTTCCTAACCGGACAGGCCTTTTTGGGCCGAACGGAAACCATCCGGGATGTGACCCAGCGTTTTCCCTATTTCGGCTTCTACGCACAGGATGATTTCCGTATTACCCGCAAGCTGATGCTCAACTTCGGCCTCCGTTATGACCTGACGCAACCTCCCACCAATGCCACCGACCAGTATTCCGATTTCAATCCGACGAAGCTCAACCCCGCCGCCGGCAACCTGCCGGGCGCGCTGTGGTTTGCAGGCAGCGGCAGCGGACGCGAGGGGACACGCAGCCTGGTTCCGGGCTGGTATGGCGGCTGGGGGCCACGTATCGGCATCGCGTATACGTTGAATGACAAGACCACGGTCCGCGCCGGGTTTGGGCGCTCTTTCTCACGCATTACGGCGGTTCAGGGCAGCGGCCATTTTGCGGGTTTTATTGGCCAGTACCAGTTCAACAACGGGTCTCAGGGCGTTTCGCCGACCTTCCTGCTGGATCAGGGTTTGCCCGCCTATAAGCTGCCTCCCGCCATTGATCCCTCGTTCTCGAACGGCAATACGGTTGACTACTGGAACGGTCAGGACGCCACGCGGGCTCCGGAGAGCCTCGCCTGGACGCTTACAATCCAGCGTCAACTGGCTCCCAACATGACGCTGGAAGTCGGCTACAACGCGAGTGTTGGAACCCACCTGCAGAGTGGTCTCTTGAACCTGAATCAGGTGCCCACGAAGGTAATGAATGACATGATCGCGAAGTTTGGCAACGCGCAGGCTCTGGCGATTCTCCGCTCAGACATAACCTCGGCAACAGCGACAGCCGCGGGTTACAAAGAGCCTTTTGCAGGCTTCAAGGCACTGTGGGGCGGTTCCGCCACGGTGGCCCAGGCGCTGCGTCCGTATCCGCAATACTCCTCCATCAATACCGGGGTCCAAAATGGAGATAAGAGCGGCCACTCCACCTACCACGCCGCCGTCATCAAGCTGGACCGCCGCTTGTCGAGAGGCCTGACGTTCCAGTCCAGCTACGTCTTCTCGAAGATTCTGACCGACTCCGATACCTACTTCGCGACCGGGGCAACAACTCAGGACCAGTACAACCGGGGCCTTGAAAAGTCAATTGGCCAGAATGACCAAACGCAGGCCATCAAGTTCTCCAGCGTCTACGATTTGCCGTTCGGAAAAGGGGGACGCTGGCTGACGAAGGGCTTCGCGAGCAAGGTTGTGGGTGGCTGGAGAGTGGCGGGCATTCAGGTTTATTCCAGTGGTCTGCCTATCGCGCTTACCCGCAACAACGCATTGCCGATCTTCAATACCAGCACTCGGCCGCAGGTCGATTCGTACGACAACTGGCGCGCACCGCTGGTGGGCAGCAGCTTCGATCCGGCGGTGGATCGCTTCCTGAAACCGGCCAACCAGTTTCCGGTGCAGCCGGCAGGCTTTGGCAATTCCACGCGCTTCAATCCCAAGGTTCGCTCTTTCTGGGGCCAACAGGAGAATGTGAGCATTGCGCGGACATTCTCGATAACCGAAAAGATACGCCTGGACATTCGGGGCGAAGCTTTCAATGTCTTCAATCGCGTGATCTTCGGGACAGGTTCCACCAACCTGAACGCGGGAAATTTCGGGATTGTGACCAGTGCAGCAAATGATCCCCGGCAGATGCAGTTAGGCGCAAAGCTTTACTGGTAATGGATCTTTAGGCCCTCACGGGCCTGCAAGCACCCTGGTGTAACCGCGTTGCCGCCAGGGTGCGGATCGCGGGGCGAATGGATGCGGGTGTGGATCGCACACAGGACCTCGCGAACGCCGTTCCCAACGCGAACGTAGTTCCGGCGCGGAAGTTACAGGGCTTGAGAGTCGTGCGACGGTGGCCGGGCAGTGCTTCCTTGCGGCGCTGCGCGGAGGCAGCGGGGTCGGCCAGACGTTGGGTGATCCTGAAAAGCGCTAAACCGGCAGCGAAGGCCTGGCGCTGGTAATCGAGATGGTTCTGGGGGGGGGAAACTGCGTTCCTGCGATCAGTTCGACTTGCTGGGGCGGACCGCTGGCTTACGCATCAGCTCAGCGAGCTACGCTGTATCCGGCCATTTTGTGGTGGAGTGACGAGCCACAGAGACGCTATAAGAAATAGATAAGCGAGCGGGTGTTATAATTACATCGCCTGGGTGATCGTTTCATAGTCCAATTACGATGTCGCCCGGGTTGAGAACGGAGGCGACGAGTATCCGAGTACATCTGATCAATCCGAGTGACATGTCCTTTGGGACAGCTGTGATCACACCCCGCTGGCTTTATGTTTTAGCTGGCGCAACACCCCAGGCGTTTGGCGACCCGGTTATTTGGGACGAAACGCTGGAGTTGATCGATCTGACGCAAATTCAGCCAGGCGATATTGCCGGGATCGGTATGCACACGGGGAATGCCTTGCGCGGTTACGCTTTAGGGCGTGAACTGAACGCCAAGGGCGTAACTGTTGTGTTCGGCGGGATCCACCCGACGCTCTACCCTGACGAAGCGCTGGAGATTGGCGGCGCCCACGCCGTTGTGAAGGGCGATGGCGATGTGATCTGGGCACAGGTGCTGAAAGATGCGGTAGCCGGATCCCTTGAGCGGATTTACGACGGTGGCCGAGTCAGCGCCGACGATTTCAAACAGGCGCGCTGGGACCTGATGCCCGACAACGCCTACATGTGGGCTTCCGTGCAGACGGTGCGCGGTTGTCCCAAGCATTGTTCCTTCTGCTCGGTTTGGCGGACGGACGGGCAGAAGCCACGCCAGCGTGGTACGGACGCAGTCATCGAAGAAGTGGTTCAGCTTCGGCGCAAGGGCTTCCGTTTCATCGCGCTTGCAGATGATAATTTCTATCCGGTTTCCTTGACCGACATCAAGCTCGCCGAGCGGCAGAAGAACGACGCTCGTGTGGAATCTTTGAAAGCCACCCGCGCTGAGCGGTTTGAGCTGATGGAACAGATGGCGAAACTTCCCAAGGACATGGTCTTCTTTACCCAGATCACCATGGAAGCCGCGGAAGATACGGCATTCCTTGACGCGATGCGCAGTGCCAACATCAAGGGCGCGCTGGTTGGCGTGGAAGCGGTAACGCCGCAGGGTCTGAAGGACGTTTTTAAGGACTTCAATTGCTCTGGCGACGAACTGATTAAGCGCCTGCAGACGTTTAAAAACCACGGTGTTCACGTATTGGGTTCCTTCATCTTCGGCCTTCCCAGCGATCGGGAAAACACCTTTGCCGCAACGTGTGAGTTGGCCGAAAAGGCCGGCGTCACGTTCGCTCAGTTCGTGATGCTGACTCCGTTTGCCGGAACTGTCGATTTCGAGCATTGGGAAAAAGCCTTCAACGGAGCGCCGCCCACCGTGAACGGCGTACCTCTCACCCGGTACTGGCTGATTCCACAGGACGATCGCCCCAAGATGTTCATGAAGCATCCGACCATGGAATCGGACGAGATGCGGCAGCGGACTCAGGGCGTCTGGGATCGCTTCTACAATTTCAGCAACATCTGGAAACGTTCCGGATGTGTGAAGAGCCTGAAGTCACGCCTGATGTTTGTGCTGATTTCCAAGCTTTACCGCGCCATGTATGCCAGTACCGGAATCGCTACGGACAGCGCACGTAAGGCCCGTGCTAATAGCTGGGCCCGGTTGTTGTTAAAGCCGACGCGCCGCTTGTTCCAGGCTCCTCCGATGCCGGAATTACAAATGCCCCACCCGGTACGCCGCAAGCAGGACGAACTCCTGCGCGTCCTGGGCTAATTCCATCTTGAAAACCGCCATCGCCCCCATGCTCTCGGTTCGCCGTGGCTTGGGGGCTTTGGCTTTTTAGCAGGAGGCCCTGGGGCCTGTTGAGCAGTTTCGCCTCGATGGCGAAGCTGGACCACCGGGAGATCGGGAAGTCGTTGGCGTCCCGACTATAGCTACGCGACCCACAAGACTGGCTGGCGGATGAAGTAGTTGCGGATAACTTCATCCACATCCGAGTCGGCCGGCAGCTTCTTCCAGACCTCCAGATAGTCCTTACGCCCGTACGCAAGCCCGCCAAGTAAGAGCGCTTCCTGCCGCATCGGCCACTTGTCGAAATACATCACGTCAGGCGTATTTTTCCATGCCGTTTTGTCGGCGATGAACGGAAACATGTACTCAATGGCCTTCCGAACACTGCGGCCGTCGGGCGTTTCAAATGTCCAGAGATTGTCACCCGTTTCGGAGATGATTTGGGCCAGTGTGGCCAGGGCCTCCAGATTGAACAGGCAGTATCCGTACGGCTTGGTGCGGCGCAGTTCCTGTGGCTGGCTGCCATCCGGCTCAATCTGGCCCGGCAGAATCACCTTCCGGAAGCGCTCTGCACAGAAAGCCAGCAGTTCTTTGTTCCCTGTTAGTTTTGCGAACGCGGCCACCTGCATGAACCAACAGGTGGTGTGGTTGTTCTTCGTATCGCGCTCTTCAATGCCGTTCTTGCTGGTGGCCATCCAGTTGGCGTAGTCGGCGAACCATTGTTTCGCGGCGCCGAACTGGGCCGGCGTCAGAGCCCCGGACGCAGCAATAAACGGGATCGCCCGCGCCACTTCCACCAGATGGATCGTGTCGATGACGCCGGTTCCCCGCCCCGTGGTGCGCCCGTGAATCGCTTGCGCATATTCGAGGTTCGGATTCATCCGCGTAGCCTCGTCGACGAACCATGCACGCAGATGGGTGGCTGCGTGGGTTGCGTACTTCCGGTCCTTCGTTAGTTTCCAGGCGGCGGCCAGCGCGGGCACCTGCACGCTTAGCTTCATCAGATATTGCCGATGCTGAACGAAGTTGTCGGGGTTTGTCATCCCGTCGCGCTGGAGGTAAGGGCCGGCGGGTTTGGAAGGATCCGGCCACCAGTAATCGCCCTCGGAAAAGAAGTCGTGAAGGCCACCTGCGGAACGCTGCGACTGGGCGGCTGTGACGGTGGCCGGCTTCTCGCCAAGATACTTTTGGGCATTGCGGAGAACTCTGGCCCGGTCAAAGACAGCGACATCGAAGCCGCGCTGTGCCAAAGCAGTCGAGGAGAGCGCACAGGTTCCAAGGAAGGTTCGCCGATTCATGCAGCCCTTAGTGTAGCCGCACACGCCCGGACGCGGAAACACACGCGACGAAGTGAATATTCGGTAGTGGGTCAGTTTGAAAAATGCAACAGTTGACAGATGAGCGATCACTCGAATTCAGATTTGAACGAGGCCAGCGTTTTCTTAACGCCAGCTTCAATTTTTCTGATCGCCTGAATGAGTTCGAATCCCTCTCCGATGCGTACGTAAACGGTAGGCGCGATGTGCATTTCCACTTTGTATCTAAGGGGGTGTGTATTCCGACGATGTCGATCACTCAGTCCGATCTGATGTCGATCAGTTGCGAACCCGGCGACGCAGGACTCTCTCAGTCTGAAACAGTGATCGGCATGAGTCAAGGGAATTTGCCGTTCCGCGACCGTTTTTTGCTC
>CAIYVZ010000040.1 GCA_903929755.1 uncultured Acidobacteriia bacterium | reverse complement strand
TGCTGACCGTCACGCAAACCTGCCGCATGCAGAACCGTCACCCTCTCGACTACCTCAACAGCGCCATCCGCTCACACCGCCTGGCACAACCGCCCACGTCCCTACTCAAGAATTCCCGCCCTACCTGAACTGTTACCTTTCTTTAGCCGTTCGATCTCTTCGTCCGGAATACGCGCCACTGAAAATGCCTTCTCGGGTTGCAGTTTGTTGTTGCTCAGGGATTCTGTCACCCCTTAACTGCTCAGGGAAAATGTCACCCCAAGCGATTTAATGGAGGGTGACATTGAGCCAGCAGGAGTTGCAGCGGTTGAAAGTAGTTGAGAGCGCGGTGGAAGGGCGGCTGAGCGTAGCTGAGGCGGCTGTGCTGCTTGGGCTGGGCGAGCGGCAGGTGAAAAACGGCTGAAGCGGAATTACGATGCGGCCGATGCCGAGTGGGTTCACCACGGCAATGCAGGTCGGCAACCGGCCAACGCAATCACTGAAGAGATTCGGGGCCGGGTGCTGGAACTGGCTGGTGGCAAGTATGCCGGGTTCAACGACAGTCATCTGCATGAGAAGCTGATCAGCAAGGAAGGCCTGACGCTCAGTCGGGCCAGTATCCAGCGCATTCTGCGTGAGGCTGGCATTCGGTCGCCACAGAAGCGCCGTCCTCCGAAGTACCGTTCGCGCCGCGAGCGCCGGGCACAGGAAGGGATGCTGTTACAGGTAGACGGAAGCCGTCACGACTGGCTGGAAGGGCGCGGACCTTATCTGACTTTGATGGGAGGCGTTGATGATGCCACCAATAAAGTCTGCGCCGCTCATTTTCAGGCTGAACACGAGGACAGCGTCGGCTATCTTCGTTTGTTCCGTGCGCAGGTGGAAGACAGAGGAATTCCCTGGGCCATTTACCGCGATCAGCATGGCACGCTGCAACGCAATGACAAGCACTGGTCGCTTGAGGAAGGACTGGCGGGCAAACAATTCCCCACACAGGTGGGCCGCGCGCTGGAAGAACTGGGTATTGAGGTAATCGTGGCCCGATCTGCGCAGGCGAAAGGTCGGATCGAGCGGACGTGGCGCACCTTTCAGGATCGGCTGAGCAGCGAACTGCGTTTGGCTCAAGCGTCCACTCTGGAGCAGGCTCAAGCAGTCCTGACCCTGTTCCTCGCCGAGTACAACGTTCGCTTCGGCAAGAAACCAAAGGCTCCGGCAGTAGTCTGGCGAAAGCTCGATGTGCGGCTGGACCTGAACTACATCTTCAGCCTGCGTTACGAACGGGTGGTGGGGAAAGACCATGGCATCACGGCGGTCCCCGGAGTAACGATCCAGTTGCCGCCTCTGGCGAGCGGCCGGGGCTACGCGGGCAAGAAGGTCGAGGTGTGCCATCAGCCCAAAGGCGACTTTCACGTCTTTCTCGACCGCCGACTTCTACATGTTCAACCAGCCGCTGCCGACGCGGGTCCTGTGCGCGCCCAACCGTTCCGGAAAAACACAGCGCCGCGCAAGAAGAAGCCGATCCGCGTCTACAACCTGGGCGGCCGCCCGGCACTTCGCACATGATCACTTCGCTACACTGGCAAGCGGACTGAACGGAGGATAGGGCAATGCAGGGATGCACCCCGAGCCCCGCTTCAGTGGCCGGGATTGGCGGGAACGATTCTCGTTCCCGCTTGTTCTGCCAATCCCGGCGCGAATGCGTCAAATCCCAGGGGTCCGGGGACAGAGTCCCCGGCTCAACAGGGGTGACATTTTCCCTGAGCAGTTAAGGGGACATTTTCCCTGAGCAACAACATTGTCGTGTTCAAACTCTTGACTTACACGATTCGCTGCTCCCTTGTCCTGCTGCTCCTGTGCTCCAGTGCAGCGTATGCGGGTTCTTTTGTCTATACCTACACAGGGAACGAGTTCACTCGCGTAAGGGGGTCTTACACGACCCAAGACGAGGTAACCGGAAGTGTCACACTCAGTGCTTCCCCTGCCAGATTCGGAAGGCACACTAACGTTTTACAATTCCCTGGTCACTTCGTTTAGCTTCACCGACGGCATCCAAACCATCGACTCGCAAAACGCCACGAGCCATCATTTTGGGTTTGCAACGTCCGGCGGTAATATTTCGATCTGGGAGGCAAACCAGCAGATCGCGCCAGGCAGTGAAATCCTGGAACAATTTGGGCCGTTGGGTATTGGGTTCGCGACATCCGATCAAGGGTTCGGAAGCCAGGGGTTTGGCGGCAGCTTCAATAACCCCGGAGTTTGGTCCACCTCCCCAGCTCCCGAACCATTACCTACAACTACAACTTGTGTCGGTCTGGCTCTTCTGTGTGCGATGAGACGGCGAAATGCACGACGGGGCGCGGACGTGGCGGCCTGCCAAAATAGGGGCTGCCCGACTGCCGCTCCCCGGTGGTGCCTGTGCCGAATGGGGTAGGTTTTGAGACTCCCGTCGAGCTCTGAACTCATGGGTTTGCAAATCCCACAAGTCAGTCTCGAAGCGGTAAGTGGCTAAACACCGAGCGAGCGGTTCGTAGTTCTTAGTGCGCGGTGGCTTTCTCCGCGCCTAACCCCGTATTCGCGCGGACTTCCATCTCGGCGAACTTCTCTTCCGATTCGGGCTCGTTTCCGCAGAGGGTCCCGATGAAGGCGCCGATGAAGCCCAGCGGGATGCTGACGATGCCGGGGTTTTCCAGCGGGAAGAGGGGTGGGGACTGGATCATGTGACGGGCCGCGCCAACTACTGAGGCCCCGTCTACGCCCATCACGCTGGGGCCAATACCGATCAGCACCAGCGAGCCAGCCAGGCCGACGCCCAGGCCGGAAAGAGCGCCTGCCGTGTTGAAGCGCTTCCAGAAGATGGAGAAGACGATGACGGGCAGGTTGGCAGATGCCGCTACGGCGAACGCCAGGCCTACCAGGAACGCCACGTTGAAGGCAGGCCCTAACAGGATCGCGATGATAATGGACACGATGCCGACCACTACCGCTGTGATTCGTGCGACGCGAACCTGTTCTCCTGGCCGCTGTTCTCTTCCGTGATGGAGGACGTTCGTGTAGAAGTCATGCGCGAATGACGTCGAGGCGCTGATGGTCAGGCCTGCAACTACGGCAAGGATTGTGGCAAAGGCAATCGCCGAGATGAAGGCGAAGAAGACATCACCTCCGAGGCGCTGGGCGAGGAGCGGGGCGGACATGTTGATGCCTCCGTTGAGCTTGATGAAGTCGCTGCCGAGGATGGTGGCGGCTCCGAAGCCGAGGAACGTCGTCATGATGTAGAACGCGCCGATGATGAACATGGCCCAGACCACGCTGATGCGGGCGGTCTTCGCGTCGGGCACGGTGTAGAAGCGGACCAAAATGTGGGGCAGGCCGGCGGTTCCGAAGATCAGGGCGAGACCGAGGGAGATGAGGTCGATGGCTCCGTAGGGCGGTTTGTAGCGGAGGCCGGGTTCGAGGAAGTTCAGGGTCTTGCCGCCGGATTTCACGTGCGTGATCGCCTCGAAAAACGCCGCGAAGCTGAAGTCGAAATGGCCGAGCACGAGGACGCTGAGCAGGATGGTTCCGGCGATGAGAAGAATAGCCTTCACGATCTGGACCCAAGTGGTGGCGAGCATGCCGCCGAAGACGACGTAAGCGACCATGAGGACGCCGACACCTGCCACTGCGCCGTTGAAACCGATGCCGGAGCCTTTCAGGAGCAGGGCCACCAAAGTCCCCGCGCCCACCATCTGCGCAATCATGTAAAACGTGCTGACGATGAGGGTGCTGAGCGAAGCCATGGCGCGGACGGGCCGCGGGCGCAGGCGGTAGGCAAGGACATCGGCCATCGTATAGCTGCCGGCGTTGCGCAGAGGTTCGGCGACCACGAGGAGCACGGTCAGGTACGCCACCAGCCAGCCCACCGAGTACATAAACCCGTCATAACCCTGGAAAGCGATGATGCCGGCGATGCCGAGGAAAGAGGCGGCGGACATGTAGTCGCCCGCGACGGCGATGCCGTTTTGCCAGGCGGTAATACCGCGTCCGGCGGCGAAGTAGTTACTGGAACCAGAGGACTGGCGGGCGGCCTTCCAGGTAATGAGGAGCGTCACCAGGATGAAACCGAGGAACATGATCAGAGGCGTAGACATCTTAGTGATTTTTCTCCAGAACTTCATTGGCCATACGGTCAAAGCGGGCAGCGGCCCGGACATACAACAGGGCCACGATCCACGCCATGAAGAACTGCGAGAGGGCAAAGAGATAAGCCACGTTCAGGGGGCCCACAACTTTCGTCTTCATGAGCTCCGGGAACCACCCGGCCAGCACCGGCAGGGTGAAGTAGTAGGTGCAAAAAAAGATAAACGCAGGGATAATGAAGCGCTTACGAGCGTTCACCAGCCGGCGAAAATCAGGATCGGCATCCACCTTGCGCCAGTCGGGATGAGACTGGTTCATCGCGATCTCCGCACGGCATCGCGCCAGCCATCCATACGAGCGGCACGTTCGGCATCGCCCATCCGCGGTTCGAAACGGCGCTCCACACGCCAGAAGCTTTCCACTTCGTCGGCGCCGCTCCAGATACCTTCGGCGATTCCGGCCAGGTAAGCCGCGCCCAGCGCCGTGGTTTCCACATCCACCGGACGCACGACGGGCTTGCCGAGGATATCGGCCTGAAACTGCATGAGGAAATTGTTGACGGCCGCACCGCCATCCACGCGAAGTTCGGCGATGGACTCACCGGAGTCGGCTTCCATGGCGTCAATCAGGTCACGACTCTGGAAGGCGATGCTCTCGAGCGCGGCACGGACGATCTGCGCTTTGCCGGAGTTGCGGGTCAGGCCGCAGAGAATGCCGCGAGCCGCCGAATCCCAGTAGGGTGCGCCCAGACCGACGAAAGCAGGGACGACGTGCACGCCGCCCGTGTCCGGAATACTGAGCGCGATGTCTTCGGTTTCAGCGGCGGACTGGATCAGGCCCAGGCCATCACGAAGCCACTGCACCACCGCGCCGCCGATGAAAACGCTGCCTTCCACGGCAAACTGGGCGGTAGCATCAGCCGACGCGGCACGGGTGCCGAGCAGGCGGTTGCGGGAGTGGGGTCGCAGACCGCCCGTGTGGGTCAGCGCGAAGCAACCTGTGCCGTAGGTGTTCTTGGACAAGCCGGCGCGGAAACAGGCCTGACCAGCGAGGGCGGCCTGCTGATCACCGGCGATGCCGCTGATGGGAATGGCCGCGCCGAGCAGGGAGGGGAGGATGGTCCCGACGCGGCCTGAGGACGGCACAATGCGGGGCAGCATGGCGCGGGGCACGTCGAGGATGCGCAGGAGTTCGTCGTTCCAGTCGCCGGATTCCAGATCCATCAGCATGGTGCGGGAGGCGTTGGTGTAGTCGGTGACATGGACTTCGCCGCCGGTCAGATTCCAGATCAGCCAGGTGTCGATGTTGCCGAACAGCAGTTCACCAGCCTGAGCGCGTGCCATGGCCCCGGGGACATTGTGCAGAATCCAGCGGATCTTGCTGCCCGAGAAGTAGGCGTCGATCACCAGGCCGGTCTTCGACTCGACGAGCCCACCATCCAGAGACTGCTTCAGTTCATTGCAGAAGTCGGCGGTGCGGCGGCACTGCCAGACGATGGCGGGCGCGACGGGTTCGCCGGTCTTCTTATCCCAGACGACCGTCGTCTCGCGCTGGTTGGTAATGCCGCAGGCCGCGATATCGGCGGCGTTAATTCCGGCCTCCGCAAGGGTGGCTCGGGCCGCCGCCAGTTGCGCGCGCCAAATGGCGGTTGCGTCCTGCTCCACCCACCCCGGGTAGGGGTAAGCACAGTCGAACGGCACGGACTGCATGGCGATACGTTCACCGCGTTGGTTATAGAGAGCGGCGCGGGCGCTGGTGGTTCCTTCGTCGAGCGAGAGTACAAATGGCATCTGAGCAATTATAAATACCCGTGGAGTTTATAATGACAACAAGCCATGTTCTTTCGCCGCGCAGTCACAAAAACCCTCACGTTTGACGACCGTTTGAGCGATGCCCGCTCGGCCGGGTTCCGCACGGAATCCACCGGAGGCGGCAAGACCCGCATTGAACGGAACGGTGTTGCCTGCGTCGCCCAGCAGGGCGAAGGCAGCCAACCGAAGTTCACCCAACGCGCCGGGGTGGTGATGGGCGATGAGATCGGCAACCTGACCGATGGCGGTTACCAGAAGTTCTTCGTCACGCCTCATGGCAAGAAGAAACCCGCGCAGGCGCATGAACTGAAGGCAGTTCAGGATTTCCAGGAAGATCTGCGGGAAGCGATGGGTCTGGTAGCTCTTTACAACGAGGCGCTGGGTACTGTTTCCAACCAGTACATCTACGACCGCGTCGAAGGCCGCGACAAGGGCAAGCACGATAAGCCCTGGCAGGCCGCATAGTTTTCGTTAACTTTTCCCTGATTTCACAATAAACCCGGTTCCTGTTAAGCTGGCCATAGTCCTCTTGTTGAAACCTGCAGCCCCATTTTTGTTGTCCGGTAAGGGAACTTTCGGAGTTCTGGCGGCATTGGTTTGTCTGTCGCTGGTTTCTGCGGCAACCGCGGCACCACGAAATTCAGTACCGGCTTCGGTCGTCCAGTATCTCGACCAAACCGCACGTGACGGGGGCGATGTCAGCGGGGGCGATCTTGACGGCGACCACATTGCCGATCTCGTCTCCACGGTCCGCAGCAGGCACACCACTTCCGGCGTCCGGCACGTTCTTGAAATCCGCCTGGGAAATGGAACCAGCCGGCAAACCTTCCACTTCCCTGCCCGGAACGGTGGCTTGGCAGTCGCCGCGCGCGACGTTGATGGTGATCGCGATCTGGATCTGGTGGTCACAGCCCGTGTAACCGGCGAAGGTATCGGAATTCTGATCAACGATGGTACCGGCGTCTTCACGGAAGGCGACCTGCGGGACCGCAAACCGTGGGTTTGGGGTGGTGGCACGAAGTTAACCACCGGCACGGCCGAAGTACTGTCACCTGCCGTAAGTCCCGCCGCCACCGAGGATGTTTCCGATGTCGAGACGCATGCCACACTCCTGTTACTCCAGAGTGCGGCCAGCGAATCGCGCGCCAGCGCACGTTGCGGGGCTCGCTCTCGCGGTGCGTTCTATATTCGCCCTCCCCCCTGCCGTATTTAATTCCCCCTGAACTTTCTCTCAGCGGTGCCTGCCTTCGGTTCGCCGAACGGCGGCTCGTCCTCAGCGATTTGCAAACAACCCAAGGAGACGAATTGGTGAAACACCGCAAGAGTGCGAGTGTGTGTGTACTGGTTTGCCTGGCTGCGTTTCGCGCACCGGCTCAAACAACCGCAACTCCTGATGTCCCCAAAGTCCTGACGCTCGAAACCGCGGAGGAACTGCTGATGCAGCGCAGTCAGGCGGTAGCGGCCAGCAGATATCAACTGGAAGTGAATCAGGCCCTGCGGCAGATTGCAGGCTACAAGCCGAATCCGACGGCCCATATTGGTGCCGAGCAGGTTCCGTTCTATTCGCCGGTGGCCGGCAGCGCTCCCCGACTGTTTGCAACCAATGCCGATGCGGGCGCGAACCCTGTATACACGGCGATGGTGACCAGGACGATCGAACGTGGCGGGAAACGGGAGTTGCGTTCACAACAGGCGGATGCCGTTGTGGAGCAGTCCCGGGCGCAGATCGCCGATACCTTCCGGGGCCAGCTTTTCCAGTTGCGTCAGGCATTTACCACTGCCCTGCTGGCACGCGAGAACCTGAAACTGGCGCAGACCATTGACACCCAATACGAACAGACAGAAAAACTGACGAACATCCGGCTCAAGGCCGGCGATGTTCCCGAGGTGGAGCTATTTCGGGCTCGCGCCGCCCGACTGCCTTATAAACAGGCGGTCCTGGATGCACAAACGGCCTATCAGCAGGCGATTCGCGACATTCTGAATCTGCTGAACGCCCGGACGGGCCAGGTGGAGGTGGACGGCAAGTTCCAGAGCAAGCCGGTGACATCGTCCCTCGAAGAGTTGCGGCAACTCGCGTTGAGGGAGCGACCGGATGTGGCTGCGGCACGCAATGCAGTGAGGGCCACCGAAAAAGGCAGCGCCCTCGCCGTGGCCCAGAAAACCCGCGACATCTCGCTGGGCGTGGAATACCAAAGGGTCGGGCAAGACCACTCGGCCGGTGTGATCGCCGAATTCCCGCTATTTGTTTACAACGATCAGAAAGCCGCAGCCACTCAGGCGGTTGCACAGCAACGATCGGCCGAAGCCCAACTCCGCCAGGCGGAGACGCAGGCACTGACCGACGTGGAGAAGGCGTATCAGGGGTATCTGGCGGCGCAAAAGGCTCTCACAATTTACAGCGGAGACGGCCTGGCGACGACGGAAAAAGTACGCAGCATCCTGGAGTTCAGCTACCAGAAGGGTGAAGCCAGTCTTTTTGAACTACTGGACGCTCAGCGAATCGCCGGACAGAGTGCGGTCGCGGCAAATCAGGCGAAGGCCGCGTATGCCCTCGCCATCTGGCAACTGGAACAGGCGATCGGGAGGCAGTTGCCGTGATGATACTCACTAAAGATCGATTTTCACTTAGGACAAAGACGATGAACAAGCTGAAGGCGATTGCCCTGGTGGTGCTGGTTTGTGGCCTGGGTGCCTGTGAGAAAAAAGAACCGGTGGCGGCTAAACCAGCAGAGACACCTGCGGACACTTCTGGCTCGAAGCGCGTCATAGTGCCCGCCGACTCGCCCAAACTGCAACAAATCCGCGTCGCCGCCGTGGAAGAACGCGAAGTCGCGGTGGATCAGGTGGTCGCACCAGGCAAGATCGACGTGAACCCGACGCGCGTTTCCAAAGTGACCCTGCCAGTGACGGGCAAGATTGTCAGCACGGCGGTTCGCATTGGTGATACGGTGACGCAGGGTCAGGTTCTGCTGCTGCTGGAGAGTTCGGAAGCGGATCTGGCGACTGCGGCGGCGCTGCAGGCCGATGCTTCTCTGATTCAGGTGAAGGCGGCACTGATTAAGGCGCAATCGGATTACGACCGAGCGAAGGATCTGTATGCGGGTATGGCGGTGGCGAAGAAAGACGTTCTCGCTGCCGAAGCGACCCTGGCACAGGCAAGGGCAGCCGTCGATCAGGCGGATGCGGCGAAGAGTCAGGCTACCGCCAGACTCGAGCTGCTGGGCCTGAAGGAACATGTTTTCCGGCAGAGGATTGAAGTCCGCGCGCCGATTTCCGGCAAGGTGCTGGATATGAGCGCCATCCCCGGCGAATACCGCAATGACGCCAGTGCGCCGGTGATGACGATTGCCGATTTGACTTCGGTTTGGGTGGTTTCCGAAGTTCCCGAAAGCAGCATCCGCATGATTGAAAAAGGCGAGCGGCTGGAAGTGGAGCTCACCGCCTGGCCAGACCGGACGTTCCCCGCCAAGGTAACCCGGATTGCCGACGCCGTGGACCCGACCACGCGCACCGTGAAGGTGTACGCGGAGTTGTTGAATCCAAAGGAGCAGTTGCGCCCCGAAATGTACGGCCGCATCCGCCACATTGATTCCAGCCGAAAAATGGCCGCCATTCCGCCGGGAGCGGTGATTCAGGACGAAAAACAAATGGTGGTTTACCGCGAGGTGACGGCTGGAACCTTTGAGCCCGTCGCCGTGACGCTTGGGAACCCGGCGGGAACACTGGTGGGCGTGCTGACCGGCCTCAAGCCCGGCGACCGCATCGTGGTGGATGGCGCCATGCTGCTGAAGAGTTTCTAGGGAGCCGACATGATAGCGAGAATGCTTCGTTTTGCTCTGCAGCAGCGGTTTGTGACCCTGCTGATGGGAATTGTTTTGGCGGGCCTGGGGCTGTGGTCGTTCTTCCAGCTCCGCGTAGAGGCGTACCCCGATATTTCGGATACGCAGGTGGTGATTGTAACGCTGTTTCCGGGCCGCGCAGCCGAAGAAGTGGAACAGCAGGTGACTGTGCCGCTGGAAAGAGCGATGAACTCCGTGCCGAACTTGATTGCACGGCGCTCGCGGACCATCTTCGGGCTTTCGGTGGTGGAACTGACGTTCGATTACGGCACCGACGATTACTTCGCCCGGCAGGTAGTCATCGAAAAGTTGCGCGACGCCGATTTGCCGGACGGAGTGACGCCCGGGCTGGGGCCCATGTCGACCCCGATCGGCGAGCTTTACCGGTACTCGCTGGAAGCCAGCGGCATGACCGCCATGCAGCTCCGCGAAATCCAGGACTGGGTGGTGGTGCCCCGCTTCCTCCAGGTGCCGGGCATTGCCGACGTCACACCATTCGGCGGTCTGGTGAAGCAGTATCAGGTGGAGGTCGATCCACTTGCCCTTTCCAAGTTCAACCTTTCCATCTCGCAGATCTCTGAGGCTCTGAGCAAGAACAACCGAAATGCGGGTGGAGCGCTGCTGGATAACCACCAGCAGGCGATGGTCATCCGCGGTGTGGGCCAACTGCAAAACGTTTCGGATATTGAGAACATCATCGTGACCGAAGCCCGCGGTGTGCCTGTGTTCATGCGGGATGTGGGTAAGGTCCAGCTGGGCGCGGCGCCGCCCACGGGCGTGTTTGCCATCAACAATGGCGCCAGCGGTGTGGAAGGCATCGTGCTGATGCGCCGCGGAGAGAATCCCAGCGAGGTCCTGAACGGGATCCACGACGCAGTGGAGGAACTCAACCAGAATCTGCCCGCGGGCGTGAAGCTGCATGTGATTAACGACCGCACCGAGCTGGTAGATAATACGCTCCACACGGTTTCGCACACGCTGCTGGAAGGTCTGGTGATCGTGGTGTTCGTGCTGCTGATTTTCCTCGGCAGTTTCCGCGCCGCGCTGCTCACCGCCGTCACTATTCCGCTGTCCCTGCTCTTCGCCTTCATCTGCATGAAGTTCACCGGGATTCCGGCGAATCTGCTCAGCCTGGGCGCGCTGGATTTCGGCATCATTGTGGACGCCACCCTGGTGATGGTGGAGCACGTGCTGCACACCATCCAGCATCGCGAGAAGCACGGCACGCTCGCCTCTCAGGGCGGGGTGATCGCGGCAGTACGAGACGCGGCTCTCGACGTGGAGCGCCCCATCTTCTTTTCGCTGATGATCATCATCGCCGCCTACATTCCGCTGTTTACGCTCGAGAGAGTCGAGCGGCGGCTGTTTACGCCGATGGCATTCACGGTCTGCTTCGCGCTGCTCGGCTCCATGCTGCTGGCGCTGACCCTCATTCCCGTGCTCGCCACCTATCTGTTCCGCAAGAACGCCAAAAGCTGGGAAAATCCCCTGCTCGCCGTTCTGGGCCGCGGGTACAGCAGCCTGCTCGCAAAAGTTGTGCGCTGGCCGGCAATCGTCACCGGCATCGCCGGAATCATTGTGGTGGTGTCATTTGGCACTGCTACCTTCCTTGGTACAGAATTCCTGCCCCAACTCGACGAAGGTGTCATCTGGGTCCGCGCCAACCTTCCGGCGGGCGTTTCCCTGGATAAATCGGCTGAGTTGGCATCGAAGATCCGGGGCCTGCTGAAACAGTGGCCCGAAGTGAAGCTCGTCAGTTCCCAGACCGGCCGTAACGATGCCGGCACCGACCCTTACGGACCCAACCGCAACGAAATCTACGTGGCCCTGAATCCCTATGACACCTGGCCCGCAGGCATGACCAAGCAGAACCTGGTGGAGCAGTTTTCGAAGCGGCTCAACGCCGAAATTCCCGGCGCTGCCTTCAGCTTCACGCAGCCCATCATCGACAACGTTACCGAGGCGGTAACCGGTTCGGCGGCTGATCTCGCCATCATCCTCTCCGGGCCCGACTACGCCAAACTTCGGTCCATGGCGCAAACGACACTCGAACGCGTCCGGCTGGTTCCGGGCGCGGCCGACGCGGCCATTGAGCAGGAGCCCGACCAGGCGCAGGTCCGCATCCGTATCGACCGACAGGAAGTGGCACGCTATGGCATCAACATCAGCGATGTGCAGGATGTAATTGAAATGGCGATCGGCGGCAGGCCTTCGGGTAGCCTGTTCGAAGGCGAACGGAAGTTCGATCTCACCGTCCGCTATCGTCCTGAAGCCCGCGCGGATCTTACCGCTATTGGCAGCACCCTGGTGCCGACCAAAGAAGGTGGCCGCGTACCGCTGTCCCAACTGGCGAAGATTGAGATCGTCAACGGGGCCACCATCATCGCCCGGCGCGAAAACAAACGCCAAATTACGGTCCGCATGAATATCCGCGGGCGGGATCAGGGCAGCTTCGTCACCGAAGCGCAGGCCGCTTTCAGTTCCGTTGTGCGGTTACCCCTGGGCTATCAGGTCTCATGGGGTGGCCAGTTTGAAAACCTGCAGCGAGCCCGCAAAAGGCTGACCGTAATCCTGCCCATCACCATTGGGATTATCTTTGTATTGTTGTTCTCCATGTTCGGAGATGCAAGGTACGCGGGTATCGTGATGATGAATGTGCCATTCTCGCTGGTGGGCGGAATTCTGGCGCTGTACTATCGCCACATTAATCTCAGTGTATCGGCGGCGGTCGGGTTTATCAGTCTCTTCGGCGTAGCGGTAATGAGCGGCGTGCTGGTGGTGGCCGAGATCAATCGACTGCGGCGGGAAGACTCCGAGATGCCGGTTACTGAAGCCATCATTCAGGGCTCCATGGCGCAGTTGCGGCCAGTGCTGATGATGGTTCTGGTGGCGTTGCTCGGGATGGTGCCGGCGGCAAGGGCCTCGGGCATCGGCTCCGACGTGCAGCGACCTTTGGCGACAGTTGTGGTGGGCGGCTTGCTTTCTACGCTCTTCCTGACCCTGCTGGCATTGCCCGGTTTATACGCCCTTGTGGCGGGACGAAAGGTAGCGAAATGAGCGCAGCGGAAATAAGCACCAACACGAAAATGCTGCTCATCTTTGTGGATGAGACTGCAAAACACGGTGAGACCAGCCTTTATGAGGCAGTTGTGCGACGTCTCCTGGCCAGAGGCGTGGCCGGAGCCACGGTAAACATGGGGGTGATGGGCTTCGGCGTCCATCTCCATCTGCACCGGAGGCGCCTGCTGGGCGTTTCCGACGACAGACCCGTAACAATTACCGCAGTGGATGGAGAAGCCAGAATTCGCGAGGTGATCCCGGAAGTTCGGGAACTTCTGGCGGGTCAGGGGCTAATCGTACTTCTCGACGCGGAAGTGATTAAGGCTTAACCCGAATCAGAACGACCGTTACGTTATCCGGACTGCCGTTGTTGTGTGCCGCTTCAATCAGGTTGCGGCACTTCCGGTCCATCGTGGCTTCTGAAGACCCCAGAATCGCTTCAATGGCCTCTTTAGCTATCACGCCGTGCAGCCCGTCGCTGCAAAGCAGCATGATGTCGCCCTGCGCCAGTTCCAAAGCGTAATAACGAATCCGAACCGCCGCAGCCACCCCAACCGCCATCGTGAGCACATGCCGCATCGGATGTGTCTTCAGGCTGGCTTCATCCAGCCCCAGCGGGCGTCCAACTTCCTGCACCCACGTCTGATCTTCCGTAATAGCGCGCACCGCGCCGTTCTTGAAAATGTAAGCTCTGCTATCGCCCACGCTGGCAATCGCCACGTCATGCTCGCTGGTTTCCAGAACTGCGACAAGCGTAGTTCCCATACCCTCCAGGCGAGGGTCCATGGTCGCTTCCGCCAGCACCTTCAGGTTTGCATCTTCCACCGCGCCCAACAAGGCCGCCGCGTCCCGATGCGAAGATTTCCCCAGCGTCTCCGCTACGCACTCCACCGCGAGACTCGAAGCACGCTCTCCGCCACGGGCACCGCCCATGCCGTCGGCTAATAGAAACAACCCTAATTCCGGCAGCAGCCGGAAATAGTCCTGATTCGATGATCGAACCCGCCCTGGGTCAGTTAATGCGAAAGCCTCTAGCATTTATGCGCAATGTCTCACTATAGAACAATTGGTTTCACTGCGCCTCGCAAGGATACAAAAAACGCGGCCAGAGGGGCACTGGTACCGCTTGCCCCACTGTTATAGACTTGCAAATTAAGACAGGAGCGGAGATTAAAATGGAACAGGATAACGGGATGAACACGCGTGGCGTGTCGCGCAGGAGCCTGGTTCAGATGGCCGGCGTGGCGGGCGTCGCAGGCTTGGCAGCACCAGCCATTGTGAAAGCGGCACCGGACCAGATGAAGTTTGGCTTCATCGGGACAGGTAGTCGCGGTGACTACCTGCTAAAGCACCTGAAGTCGATAGACAACGGACGCTGCCTGGCTCTCTCCGATATCAGCCAGGAACACCTGGACCGCTCCGCGCAGACCATCGGCACGAACCCCTCAAAGTATCGAGACTACCGCGAACTCCTCGGCCGCAACGATGTGGACGCCGTCATGATCGCCGTTCCGCTGTTCCTCCACTTCCAGGTCACCAGGGATGCCCTGCTGGCCGGAAAGCACGTGTTCTGCGAAAAGAGTCTGGTGTTTAAGCCTCAGGAAATGGCAGAATTGCGCGCAATCGTCGCCCAGAGACCGAAGCAGGTGTTGCAGGTAGGCCTGCAGCGCCGGTATTCCGAGTTCTACCAGACCGTGAAGGCCATGGTGGACAAAGGCATTTTGGGCAACGTTACCAATATGTACGCCCAGTGGCACCGCAATCCAGGCTGGAAGATGAAGCCTATGCCAAACATGTCAGACCAGATGATGGCCAACTGGCGGCTTTACAAGCAGTATTCAGGCGGTCTGGCGGCTGAACTGGCCTCGCACCAGGTGGACGTGGCGGAGTGGATGTTCGGCGCGCCGCCGGAATCAATTGTCGGCGTGGGCGGCCACGACTATATGTTCGACGGCCGAGATATCCCCGACAACCTGCAGATGGTCTACAAGTACCCGAAAAAGCAGAAGCTGGTGGCCACCTATCTGTGCACCACCACGCATCTCTCCATGTTTGGCGGCACCCGGAGCGAGTTCGCCGAGAAGATTATGGGTACCGAGGGCTCGGTGGAAATCACGGTCGGTGACGATACCCAGCCTGTGCTCGCCATGTGGTACCGGGAACCCTCCCCGCCCCCCACGGTGACGAAGGCGGGCGAAAAGAAGGCCTATACGGCAGGTGCCACCATGGTCTCCGGCGCGGCGCAAAAGGGCGTGCCAATCCTGCTCGATCGCCACAAGGTCAGCGGCAGCGAAGGCTTTGCCGACAAAGAAATGAAGTACGCCCGGCAGTGGCTTTATTCCAAGGGTGTCATGATTCCGGAAGAAAGCCAGAATCCCGTAGATAACGAGCTGCGCAGTTTCCTCGAAGATTGCAAGAAAGGCGGACGTCCGCGAGCGAATATTGATGTGGGCCTGAATGACTCCGCTACCGTGATGCTGACCAACAAGGCGGTCGAGGAAGACCGTAAGGTTCTGTGGTCGGAACTGGAAGCCATGCAAAAGGCCCCGAAGGCTTGAGCGTGATGGCAATCTGGCTGGTGGCGCTGCTGATGATGGCGGCCGAGACGGCGAGCGATAGCGCTTTGGTGTCCTTTGTGGCATCCGGTCGTATTGTCGGGCTCGCCGAGACGCCGTCAGAACGCCTGCAGTCGCCCGTTCTGGCAGCCCCGGGGGCACCTCCGGTACTGAGCTTTCGCTATTTCGACGCCGCGGACCGCGGACGCTACGCGAACCTTGGCCTCATGACCGACGACGCGGGCCATTAGCATGACTCTGGCTTTCCTGGTAGTCCTGCTCGCCCAGGCTGGTTCCGGTATCGAGGCCTTTCAGCGGGGTGATTATAAGACGGCCCGGAACCTTCTAGACCAGGCCCCGGCCTCCGACGCACGAGCGAAGGCCTTTCTCTCCATAGTGAGAGCTGCCACGGGCGAATGTGAAGCAGTCGCGCCGGATTTGGCGCGCCAGGCTTCGGGCTCCGACCCTGTGCTCCGCCGTCTCACCGCCCTGGCCCTGGCGCAATGCCACATCGCAGCGAAGCAATTCACCCAGGCTGGCCCGGTCATTGCAAAGCTGGAGCAGGAGTTCCCGTCAGATCCCGATGTCCTGTACGTCTCTGCCAACTATCACATGAAGGCATGGAACGACGCGATTTACCGCATGTACCAGGCAGCACCTTCGTCCTACCGAACCGATCAACTCTCCGCCGAGGTTTTCGAAACCCAGGGCCGAATGACCGAGGCGATTGCCGAGTTCCGCAAGGCTACGGCCAAGAACCCTCGCGCCATCAATCTGCATTACCGCCTGGGCCGGGCCCTGCTGCAGCAATCGCACAATCCCGCCGCCCTCGATGAAGCCCGGAAGGAGTTTGACGCGGAACTCGCGCTCAACCCGTCGGATGCCGTGGCCGAATATCAGGTGGCGCAGATTTTCGCCACGCAGGGAAAGAAGGCCGAGTCCGCCGCCCGATATGAGCGAGCCGCCCAGTTGCGCCCCGATTTCCCGGAGGCCCTGATCGCTGTGGCGAAGCTCCGGTCTGAGGCAAAACGGTATCCGGAAGCCGTCGCTCTCCTGGAAAAAGCAGTAAAACTCCAGCCCCGCAGTGAAGCCGCACGCTACGCCCTCATGCTGGCCTACCGCAACGCCGGGCGGACTGCGGAAGCGCAGCAGGCGAAAACGGACCTCGACAAGCTCCAGAAGCCTCCGGAGGGCGAATTTACCAACTTCCTGAAGCGCCTCGGCGAGAAGCCCCCGCAGTGAAACGCTGGTGCGCCATCCTCTGCGCCAGCCAGTGCATCGCGCAGAACCCGTTGCCTCAGTTTCGGGACATGGCCCGCGAAGCCGGCATCACTCAGGTAGTACCCAACGGCGGAACCACCAGCAAACAGTTCATCCTCGAAACCACCGGCAGTGGCGTCGCCCTCATCGATTACGATAACGACGGTAAACCCGATGCCTTCGTAGCCTCCGGCCCCGGTTCGCCCAGCCGGATGTATCACAACGAAGGCCGAGGCAAATTCCGTGAGACCACCGCAGAACTCGGCCTCACGCGCCAGGGCTGGGCCCAGGGTGTTTGCGCGGGTGACTATGACAACGACGGTTACACGGACCTCTTCGTCACCTACTGGGGCCAGAACTCCCTCTATCGCAACGTGGGTGGCAAACACTTTGAGGACGTGGCCGGGAATCTGGGCCTCACCCAGGCCCGTACCCGCTACAACACCGGCTGCGCCTTCCTCGATTACGACAACGACGGCAAGCTCGACCTGTTTGTGGCGAACTATCTGAAGTTCGATTTTGATTCCACGCCCCAACCCGGCGCGAATCCATACTGCTTCTATCGCGGCATCGCCGTCAACTGCGGCCCGCGCGGCCTGCCTTTCGACCGGAACCTGCTCTATCACAATCAGGGCGGCACTTTCCGCGATGTATCCGACGCCAGCGGGATCTCAAAGCCCAACGGCAACTACGCGCTCGGAGTCCTGACGGCTGATTTTGACGGCGACGGCCTCACCGATATTTACGTGGCCTGCGACCAGACTCCGTCGATCCTCTACATCAACCAGGGCGACGGGACTTTCTCAGAAGAAGCCCTTCTGCGCGGCGCAGCTCTCGATGAGAGCGGGAAGGCCCTCTCCGGCATGGGCGTGGCCGCAGCCGACTACCTCCATGAAGGCCGCCCTTCTATCTTTCGGACCAACTTCTCTGATGAGCTGGAGACCATGTATCGGAACCGGGGCAAAGGGGAATTTGAAGACGCCTCCATCGAGGCAGGCCTCGGCCAGAACACCCGCTTCGTTGGCTGGGGCTGCGGGTTCCTCGATTTCGATAACGATGGCTGGCCGGATCTGCTGCTGGTGAACGGCCATGCGTTCCCCGAGGTCGACAAACTGAATATCGACGTGCATTATCGCGAGCGAGCAATCCTGTACCGCAACAACAAGGGCCACTTCGTGGACATCTCCGAGAAGGCTGGCCCCGGGATCACGACGCGGCATTCTTCGCGGGGCCTTGCCATAGCTGATATCGATGACGATGGCACCGAGGAAATTCTCGTCAACAACCAGGGCGAGCCCCCGTCCCTGCTCCGCCAGACTGCGAAACCCTCGGGACACTGGATCACCCTGAAGCTGACTGGCGTGAAGGCAAACCGCAGTGCCATTGGGGCACGAGTAAGAGTAACGGCAGGCACGCTGGTGCAGACAGCCGAAGTCCGAAGCGGCGGCGGGTATCTCTCCCAGAGCGATTTCCGGCTGCATTTCGGCCTGGGTTCCAGCACTGCCGTAGATCGGGTGGAGATCACCTGGCCAGGCGGCGCAAAGCAGGTGGTGCGAGGCTTAGAGGCGGATCGGGTTACCCCCATTCGCGAGCAATGAGGGTACAGTAAGACTAAGTGATTCTGGCTCCTCTCTTTTTGTTTGCCGCTGCCGCCACCTTCGAAGATTCCTTTCGGGCAGGCCTGATCGCACTGCAGCGAAACGACCTGAAAACCGCGCAAACTGAACTGGCAGCGGCCTCAAAGCTGGCACCAGGCAACGGCCGGGTTTGGATCGCCCTCGCCCAGACTTACCGTAAGCTCAACGAGTTCGCCCTCGCCAACGAAGCGGCTGCAAAGGCTGAACAACTGGGCGCAAAAGACACCGTAGTCCTCACCAGTCTGGTGATCTTTTACAACGAGGCGGGCCAGACCTTCCGCGCTGCCGAAGTGCAGGCCCGTTACGCCCGGCTGGTACCAAACGACACCGCAGCCCGCGAGCGAGCCGAGACGCTCTACTTCGAAGCCGCCCAGCCGCTGCTGCAGCAGGGGAAGTTCTCCGAGACGATTCCAATTCTGACCTCGGCCAGCAAAGCAATTCCCGCCAGCGCCCAACTGCAACTCGCCCTCGGAGTAGCCTGCTACGGTCTGCGTCGGTTTGATGACGCGGCAGCAGCATTCCTGAAGACGATCGCGCTCGCTCCTGAAATCCCGCAACCCTATCTTTTTCTGGGCAAGTTTCTGGACCAGGTCCCTGCCCGTCTTCCCGAAATCACGAAGCACTTTCTGGCCTTCCAGAAGGCCAACCCGGATGCCTTCGCCGGGTACTACCTGCATGCCAAAGCGCTAAACGCACAGTCGGTGGAGCCGGAGACCGCCATGATTCTCTTACGAAAAGCCGCCGCCATCAATGACCAGGATGCGGCAGTGCACTTCGAGTTGGGCAGCGTACTCGACCGGCTGCGGCAGTTTGCGGAAGCAGCGTCGGAGTTCGAGAGAGCCTCCTCGCTGGATCCCAATGACGCCGCCACCCACTATCGCTTATCCCGCGTTTACGATCGCCTCGGCAAACCCGAAGCCGCCCTGGCCGAACGCACCAAACACGCAGCCCTGGAACAAGCTGCCCGCGCCGCAAAAAACTAGGCCGCCCACATAAAAAAAGGGCGGTCCGCCGAAGCGGTCCGCCCTTTCTTTTTGGTTTGTACAGTTCGCTTAGAAAGACAACCGAACCGAGAACTGAACGCGACGTTCGGTTCCGGCGATGGTTGAAACGATCTTGCCGAAGTTGCCATTGCCGCCGAACGCTTTCGCGTCCGCCACGTTCTGGCTGGTCGGAATGCTGAACTGGTTGCTGTTGGTGAAGTTCAGGGCTTCGCTGCGGAACTGGAACTTGAAGCGTTCAGTGATGTTGAAATCCTTGAACAGCGAGAAGTCCAGAGTCCGGGTGGGCGGACCCGTCATCGCCTGCAGACCAAGGTTGCCACCCGTCAGGGGCGCAGCAATCTTGAAGGAGGAGATGTCGAACCACTGATCCGGCGTGCGACCGGAAGCAGGAGCCTGGTTGGGGCTGATGCCCGAAACAACATCGGGTTCGCAACGGCCCCAGACACCCTGGCAGGTGCCCGTCAGACCGTAAGCAACACCGGTGCGCAGCGAGAGGATGCCATTAACATGCCAGTTGCCGACGACGACGTCGGCGACCTTGTTCATGTTGCCGCCGAACATCTTACCCTTGCCAAACGGCACGTCGTAGTTAAACGACGTCGTCATGCTGTGGCGGATGTCCCACGAAGCGGAGGAGTAACCGGAAGCCCAGTTGCTCGGGTCAGGGAAGCCGATGTTGCTGGAACCCGAAAGCGAGGTACCGGCGTTGGCCAGAGCGTGGCTCCAGGTGTAAGCCGCCAGGAACTGCAGACCACGGCTGAAGCGCTTTTCGAGCTTCGCCGAACCGGCAGCATAGTTGCCGAAACCGTTGGAAACGGTCATGGAGAGACCCGTACCAACTGACTGGCAGGTGGCGCAGGCGGCATTGATGTAGCGACGAGTATTCGCGCTGATCGACGAATCGGTCGTACCCAGGTTGGTGAAGGTGTCGGTGTTACCGAGGATCAACTGGTGAGCCTGGTGGTTGCCTTCATAGCCGATTTCGAGGGCCATGTCGTGGGGCAGCTCGCGCTGTACCATCATGTTCCACTTATGAACCAGCGGATTGCGGAAGTTCGCCTGCACACCGCGGAAGCTGATGTTGGCGTTCAGGGCGAACGGGTTCGCCGGGAAACCACCAGTCAGACCGCCGGGCATAAAGTTGCAGCCGGTGCAAAGGGTGTCAGAGATACCGATGAAGCCAGAGATACCGTTGGCGCGACCCATAGCGGTCGTCTGGTTGAAGGGCACACCTTCACCACGGTTCGGGCTGCCGCCCTGGTTTTCTTCGCCACCGTAGAAGATGCCGTAGCCGGCACGGATGACAGTCTTGCTGTTCACCGCGTAGGCCGCACCGAGACGGGGTCCGATGTCGAACTTATCCCACGGAATGAGGTAGCTGGAAACCGAACCGCGGTCCACTTTCACGTTCGGGAACGAGGCGGCGAAGTTCGGAGGCAGAACGGCGTCCTGCTGCTTGCCCTTGGGGATGTAGAGGGTCTGCGTCTGCAGGTCAAAGTTCGCCTGGCGAGCAAAACGCTCGTTGATCGGCGAGAGCAGTTCGTAACGAACACCAATGTTCAGGGTCAGCTTGCGGTTGACCTTCCAGTCATCCTGGAAATAACCCGCCCACGCAACCTTCTGCGAAGAGATGAAGTTGGTGGTGGAGATTTCCGAGTTGTCGATCTGGCCGAGCAGGGCGGACGCGATCGCGTCACCGGTGCTGTTGCCAACCGTCGGTCCAAGCGAGGAAGCCTTGGCAGACGGGAACGCGGTCTGGTTCCCGTTGTAGTTCACCACACCGTGCGGCGAAGGAACCTGGAAGAAGGGGAACTTCACATCGCGGAATTCCGCGCCCATCTTGATGGCGTGCGTACCCTTGCTGATTGCAAAGTTCTGGACGAAATCCCAAACGTTGTTGTATTCGAGCGTCGGGCTCCACTGTGCGCCGCCGAAGCTGGTGTAGCCAGAGGCGTTGATCAGGGGGAGGCCACCGTTGCCCGTGTAGTTCTTGGTGGGGTTGTAACCGCCCATACCGAAGGCGGAGTACAGATCAGTATCCGGGTTGGCACCAACGCGCGACGTAACCAGGCGCGTGAAGCTGGCGCGGGTTTCCGAAACGATGGTCGGGGTCCAAACACGGGTGTAGCTGAGCTGCGCGTTGCGGTTTAGATCGAGTTCGCCAACGCCGGAGAAGCCGGAGTTGTCAAGCGCGCCCGGGAACGGAGCAACCAGCGTCTTGCTGGTGTTGCCCCAGCTGATGGAACCGAACAGGCTGTCCTTATCGGAGAGGCGGTAATCAACGCGACCGTCGCCCTGATCCGTAACCTGCGAACCGGCCGTGTTGTAGAAGAAGTCGCCGGTCGGCTGGCTGCCCTTGATCACGTTCTGGTTGGTGTTGGGGAAGAGCTGGAGCAGTTTACCAAACGAGGGATCGAAGCGGCTGGACGGGATGATGTTGCCCGGGAACGCCGTGCGCGAAATCGGTGCCGAAGCGGTGCCGACGGTCGACTTCGGATCATAAACCTGACCCTTGATGAACTGAATTGCAGCGTTGTTGGCATCGGTGCCGGTGGCAGTCGCGCCGAGGAGGCTGGAGAAGTCGCCGGTCTTGAAGGCAGCCGTGGGAATGGTCGCGTTGGAGTTCAGGAAGCCGAGGCCCTGGATACCGCCGGATGAGGCGATACGTGTGCCCTGGTAATCGCCGAACATGAAGAGCTTGTTCTTCTTGAGGGGACCACCAGCGGTGGCGCCGAACTGGTTCTGACGGAACGGACCACGGGGCTTGCCAGCCTGGTTATTCGTCCAGCTGTTCGCGTTGAGTTCCTTGTTCTG
The DNA here is from genome assembly GCA_903929755.1 of uncultured Acidobacteriia bacterium. Taxonomy (GTDB): domain Bacteria; phylum Acidobacteriota; class Terriglobia; order Bryobacterales; family Bryobacteraceae; genus BOG-234. Next base: position 35,287 of record CAIYVZ010000040.1, on the reverse strand, counting down.
CAAAACTTCAAACAGGCTGCCGTGCAGCTGGTTGGAGCCCGACTTCAGGTTCACGTTGATCACGGCGCCGGCCGCGCGGCCGTATTCGGCGTTGAAGCCGTTCGTCATGATCGTCATTTCGCCGATCGCTTCCACAGAAGGACCAACCGAGTAGGAGGTCTGGTTCAGGAAGTCGATGGTGTTCACATTGTTGTCCACACCGTTCAGCAGGAAGTTGTTCTGGCCGTTCGAGCGAACGCCGCCAGCCGAGAAACCGCCGTTGGCGGAATCGCGAGCGCCGGGTTCTGCCGGCAGGACGCCGGGCGAGAGACGGGCGAGGTACGCAAAGTTGCGTTGACCACCGAGCGGTGCGTCGGAAAGGGTCTTGGAGTTGATGTTGGCTCCGACCTGGGTGCTTTCCGTCTGCAGCAGCGGGGCCGCGGCACTGACTTCGACCGTCTGGCCGATGTCACCGATGGTGAGAGCAATCGTCATACCGGTGCGTTCGCCGGATTTCAGAAGGATGTCTTTCTGTTCCGCCTTCTTGAAGCCGGGAGCCGAGACACTCACCGAGTAGGTGGAGGGCTTCAGGGCCGGACGGATGAAGTCGCCGGCCGAGCCAGTGACGAGTTCGTAAACGAGGCCAGTGCCGGTTTCCGTTACGGTTACCTTGGCATTGGCGATTACACCGCCGGACGAGTCAGTGACTGTACCGACGAGGGTTGAAAGATCGCGTTGCGCAAACAATGCGCACGCACAAATTAGAGTGATCAGGGCAATTCGGAGCCCTGCGATAAAACGATTCATAGATCTCCCCTAGTCCTGCCAGATAGCAGGATAGACCTGTTCAATTTATCACTGACAACTATTAGAATCAACAGTTTTGCTTGCATTCAGGCCAGAAATTTGATATTTGACCCCCCGCTTCCGCGATATGAAAGTCAGTGTTTGGGGGGTATGAGATTTGGTAGCCAGCATAACCTGAGGCAGGGTCGCCAGTTTACTCATTCCACAGAGGAATTGTTACGGTTCCGCTGTTTTGAGACCACGTTCCGCCCGAAATCGACCCGGAGACCTTTTTGTCCGATACAAAAATCGGGAGGGTGCAAAAACGCACGCTTGTCCCCTTGGCCCCCGACGTTATAGTGTTGGAAGGATGCCCCTGGCTTTCCGAAATCGTGGATCAAGAGCGCTTGCGGGCAGTCTGGCCGCGAGCCTGATCTGGACCGTGGCCGCCTGGTCACAGCCGCCGGAAAACTCCGCCCAGGCGGGCTATGTGGACAGCCGCCAGTGCGCAACCTGCCACCGTCAGATCGCCGAAGACTACGGTAAGACCGGCATGGGCCGCAGCTTCTTCCGTCCGTCACCCGCCACTTCCCCCGAAGATTTCACGAAAAACAATCAGTTCAGGCACACGCTTTCCGACACCACCTTTTCCATGTTGAAGCGGGGAACCGAGTACTTCCAGCGGCGCTGGCAGCTCGGTCCCGACGGCAAAGAGATCAATGTGGAAGAGTCCCGGATCGACTACGTAATGGGTTCCGGCAACCATGCGCGCTCCTACTTGCACCGGACCGCCGCCGGAACCCTGATCGAATTGCCTCTCGGCTGGTATCCCGGCCCCGGCAGCAGCGGCAGTTGGGGTATGGCTCCGGGCAACGATACCCCCCATCCCCGTACCCGCCGATTCGTCTCCTACAAGTGCATGTTTTGCCACAACGGCATCCCGCAAATTCCCGCAGCGAACGAAGCCGCCGACAGCGACCCCGTCTTCACCGGTGAATTACCCGCCGGCATCGATTGCCAGCGCTGCCACGGCCCGGGGGCTGCGCATCTCCGCACGGTCTCTGCTGCGGGGGCAAAACCGGCTGCCATCCGCGCCAGCATCGTGAATCCCGCACGGCTCAGTCCGGATCGCTCCATGGAGATCTGCATGCAGTGCCATCTGGAGACCAGCAGTAACCGGATTCCAGCCGCGATAGTCCGGTTCGATCGAGGGCCGTTTTCGTACAAACCGGGCGAGCCTCTGGGCGATTTTATGCTGTCGTTCGATCACGCGCCAGGCACGGGACAGGATGACAAGTTCGAAGCAGTAAGTTCCGTCTACCGCCTCCGCAAGTCCAAATGCTTCCTCGCCAGTGCCGGCAAAATGACCTGCCAAACCTGCCACGATCCCCATAATGTTCCGCGCGGAGCCGCCGCCACCGCGCACTATTCGAAGGCGTGTCAGCAGTGTCATGCCGACAGCCAGATCAGCCGGGCCGGGCACCCCCAGGGCAAGAACTGCGTGAGTTGCCACATGCCAAAACGGCGTGCCGAGGACATCCCGGAGATGGTGATGACAGACCACCTGATCGCGAGGAAACCGCCCGCCGGTGACCTGCTCGCCAAGGTGATACAGCCCGCCAATACGCCCTACCACGGAGAAATAGTCCCTTACTATCCCCTGCCCTTCCCCGCAACCGGCGAAAACGCTTTGTATGCAGCGGTGGCACAGGTTGGGCTCAAGAACAACGTCGAAACCGGACTTCCCGAACTGGCCCGCCAGGTGGCACAGCAAAAGCCTAAAGCGCCGGAGTTCTACATTGTGCTGGGCGATGCCTGGGAGGGCGTCGGGAAGCACACTGAGGCGATTCAGGCCTATGAACAGGCGCTGCAACTTCGCCCCGAGTCTGTCCGGGCATTACGTGCGATGGCGCTCTCGCTGCAGGAAGCGGGACGCGGAACACAGGCCGCGGCGGCGCTGGAGAAGGCGCTGAAACTTGCGCCGTCAGACCCGGAAGCCTGGTATCGCTACGGCATTCTGGACGCCGCTTCCGGGCGTGCCGGCGCGGGTGTCGAAAAACTCCGTAAGGCCATTGACCTGGACCCCAGCCTGCCCGAAAAATCGCGGCGGCTGGCCGAAGCCCTCCTGTTGACCGGAGATCTCGACGCCGCCCTGGCCGTCCTTTCCGACGCCCTGAAAACCGACCCGTACGACGAAGATGCCTGGGACCTTGCAGGCCGCATCCTGCTGGAAAAAGGCCAGCCGGACCGGGCCATGTTTCATTTCGAAAGAGCCATAAAATTACGCCCCGGTTCGGCGCCTCATCTGTTCGATTATGCGCTGGCCCTCGCCCGTGCCGGACGGCTGGATGACGCGCAGCAACGGGCCGAAGCCGCAGTAAAATTCCAGCCGGATTTTGCCGATGCCCATGAATTACTGGGCGGCATTTTCGAACAGAAACGGCAGATGCCTCTGGCCACGGCGGAGTATCGACGGACGCTGGAACTAAAGCCGGAAGCCAGTCGTACCCATCTGCGACTGGGCGTCGTGCTGGCGGCGCAAGGTGATCGCGCAGGTGCGGAGCAGCATCTCCGCGAAGCAGCCAAAGCGCGCGACGCCGCCACCGCACAACAGGCGACCCGGCTTCTGCAACAACTGCCGGCGCGATAAGCCCACACCATATTTTTTGTCGTGCGCGATTTGTGATATCGTGATCCACACTTTAATGTCCACTTTCGGGCCAAACACCGATGCACCAGGGCGCGAAACAGACGAGGAATGGAGCCGAATGAACAACACCACACGTAGCAGATTTTTCATTGCATGTGCGCTCGCCACAGGCGCAATTGTGCAATTGGCCTGCGGCCCGAAGGCCGCGGAACAGGCAGCAGCACCCCCTCCCGCTACCTTCGCGCCCTGCGAATTACCCACCACGCAAACTCTCGCGAAGTGGGAAGCGCTGGCGAAAACCAATCCGGATGAAGCTTCCTGGCGCCTGTTCGTCGGGGCCAATTGCGCCACCAGTGGCAAGCTCACCTGGGAAACCTGGACGGAACAAACCTGCCTGGCTGACCCCACCAAATGCCCCACGGGCACCGCCCCCAGGCGAACCCTCCATGCAAGCCGACTGGCCGTGAAATCAAAGGCTGCGGTTGCTCCGCCCGGCACGCCGGGTGGCGTAAGCTGCGGCAATATGACCACTTCCGCCTCCACCAGCGTTTCCTCCCTGCTGCCCTTCGTACCCGCCAATCTGAAACCCGGAGCGAAGTTCTGCGAAGAAGTATTTGCCAACCCGCCCGAAGCGGATTACATCCGGACCAACCATCTGGAAACCCTCACCGGCCAGCAGGCGTTTACGCAAACCATTGACTTCAAAAAGGAGTCCCTGGAAGTTAAGGTGGATTGGGTAGCAGCCAGTACCTTCACCAACGTAACCTGCTCGCCCGCGCTTTCCAGCCAGGTCTACACAGAGACTATCGATGGCACGTGCTATCTGATGGTCGGGATGCACCTGTCGTCCAAACTCCTGCCGAACTGGCTCTGGTCAACCTTTGAACCCCAGTATTTCAACACGAATCCCAATCGCTGCAACCCCGCCCTTTATTCGGACTGCCGAGACTCCTGGGGCTCAAACCCCGCCGTCAGCACCGGCGCGGCCACCCAACCGACCGACGCGCTCAATGCGCTGTTCACGCAGGCAGGAACGCAGCTCCCGGCGGGCTTCAGGAACTATCGCCTGACCGGTTCTCAAACAGACTTTGTGGACAAACAGAACAACCCCGTCGCGCTCGGAAACTCGTTCGTGGAATTCAACGCCCAGGTCCTGGCGGGTCAGGCGTCCTGCATCACCTGCCATGCAAACGCTCAGCTGCTAAAGGCCGGAGTCGTTAAGGGCACGAATCCCCCGAGTCCGGAAAATCCGAACTTCGGCCCTTTCCCCGCCGTGATGACCAGCGATCCGACGTCGTCGTACCCAGGCACGCCCAACAGCGGCAACGCCGGGACGCCCCCCACTGCGGCACAGGGTGGCGGCACATGGGTAAAGCAGGACTTCTCCTGGCTTCTGGGAATCCTGCCCGTGAAGTAACTCGCTAAACAACAGCCGGAGCGGAACTCGCCTGAAAACGGGTTCCGCTTCTCGACACCGACCTCGCGGCCAGCAGCAACAAAATCCCCGCCAGCAGATACACGCCCGAAGCCATCGCAATGGATGGCCCCAAACCCTGGCTCTGCGAAACGAAACCGATCACCAGCGGCGCACTCCCGCCCCCGGCGAGCCACCCCACAGTATTCATGAAACCCGCCGCAGTTCCGCGTGTTTCCGGCCCCACAGTATCGAAAATGGACGCGAAGATATTCGCGTCATACAGGCCCTTAAAAAGCCCCCATACGGTGAGCGAAACAATCAGCCAGCCCAGCGACTGCGTCATCCCGCAGAGCACCACGCAGGGCGCGCCGCCGAAGACGCCAATCGCCTGCACCAACATGCGGCCGCCTGGAGTCCGCGCACGCCACTTATCCGCCAGCCAGCCGCCTGCCAAACTCCCGCACATACTCGCCAACTGGACGTAAATGGTGGCACTCAGGCCCGCCATCGCCAGGCTCATGTGGAAGCGCTCGAACAGGAATTTCGGCATCCACGTCAGCAGCACCACCGCCACAAAATTCGCGCAGCAAAACGCCCCCATCAGCAGCACGGCGGCTTTGGAAGACCAGATTTCGCGAAGGCTGTCTTTTAAGGGCAGCTCGCGTACCACTTCCTGGTCCGCCGCCCCTCGCACCGGTTCCAGCAGCCACTTGTTCAAAAAAAAGCCCAGTACGATCCCGAGCCCGCCGAAGACCACGAACGACCAGCGCCACCCGTAAACCTGGCCAATCAGGCCAGCAAAAAAACCGCCCGCAATGGTCCCTGCGTAGACGCTGGTCTGGTGGATGCCGATCGCCCGCGACCGTGTCGCCTGGCCGTGATAATCGCTCACCAGCGACATGGATGCGGGGAAGTAGAACATCTCCCCCATCCCCTCCAGGGCCCGCATCACAAACAGGCCGCGAAAGCCCGTAACCGCGGCTGTCGCGGCGCAGATCACGCTCCACACATACAGGCCACCCAGAATAGCGGTCTTGCGCCGAATCCGGTCCACCATAGCCCCCGCAAACATACCCCCCAGCCCGTAGACCCACGCGAAGGCCGAGCCCAGCAGCCCAAGCTGCACATTGCTCAGGTGCATGGAACTTTGCAGCAGGGGAAAGACCGAGAAAATTGCCTGCCGATCCGCATAGTTGAAGAACGAAATCGCCCACAACATGCCGACCACATGCCAACGGTAATTCTGTGACGGGGCAGGCCTCACTTCTTCACCAGCCACACTTCCGCCACCTGAACACCCCGTCCATTACCACCGCCGCCAGCAGGTTTCGTCCATTCCAGAGTCAAATCTCCCGACGCGGTTAACACCTGCGGGATATCCAGTTCCACCGGCGCAATCGGCTTCGGTTTGTTCAGGAAAGGGTGGAGCTCTTTTCCGTTTGCGGTCATCCGAAGTGACACCGCCGAATCACCGCCGTACACCACTCGCACCATGTACCGGGCCTCGCGGCTGAGGTTCGGATAATGCAACCGCAGCGGCGTGTCACCCAGCGTTTCCGCATCGGTAAACCAGCTTACGCGGTTGCCCTGTTGCGGCAGATCTCCGAAGCCGACCAGCGGCGATTTCAGAAAGTCCGGATCGCTGTCATAAGCCAGCCCCGCCACCAGGTGGGGCTGACGCGTGGTGTCGCCCAGATCGTCGTAGAAGCCTCCCGGACCGGGATTGGTCCATTCGGCCAGCCGCGTCAGGCGTGCGGCACGTTGCTTCTCATCCGGAACGTTACGGATCGCCGCGAATTGATTCCGCAGCCACATACGATCGTTCAACGCGAAATCGACAGCATCCAGATTCGCGCCGCGGCCCAGCGCAATCGCCGAATACCGAGCCACACTCAACTGCATATGGATGCTCTGGAACAAAGCCTCGGCAAGCTCAAATACCCGCGCCCGCAGCGCCCGCGCTTCCGGTGTCAATCCATCCGCGAACAGGATGCCTTCCGCTTCAGCCATGGCCTTTTCCGAACCCGTCTCACCGGCCCTGGCCAGTACGCCCAGCGCCCGGCTCTCCTGCGCTGTTTCCACAGCCAGACGCGCCCGAATAAAGGCGTCATAGTAACCGCGATACAGCGCCTGCTGGAAGCGCCAGTTCTGGCGAAGCTGAGGTGTCGCCCCGCGCTCCATGGCATGTAACTGCTGCAGCGTGGTCGCCACCCCGCCATTGGTGGCCAACGGCCCCTGCCAGTTCGCCTCCAGCCCCAGAAGTGCCTGGGTAAACCCCTCTTCATGCTCGGGCGCGATCAGGAAACGGCTGTATTCGCGGAGCAGGCCAGTCACGTCGGCATCCGGATTCCAGCCAAGGCCACTCCAGAGGAACTTATTCACGTCGTCATTGCAGCCTTCCGAATACGTCACAAAGCCTGCCGACGAGGCCATATAGCGACGGAAGATCGCGGCCTGTTGCGTGGGCCGGGGATTGATCACCTCGCGGGCTTCCGTTGTGGCATAAGCGAAATCCCAGCCCTGCACCGGGAACTCCGCCCGCAGAGAGTGCGTGATGTCCGGATAAAAACGGATCGGATAGCGCTTCGGAATGCGGGCACGGAGTTCTTCAATACTCCCCCGAACCTGAGGCCCAAACACAACGCCTGCCAGCCACGCCGGCTCCTTCGCCACAATACTAATGAACTCCTCCAGCCAGACTTTGTCAAAGCTCTGGGGTGACACCCACATCGTGGCCTTCGGGTGATATTTGCGCAGGTTCGCGGCCTGCTTTTCCAGCAGCGCCATCAGATACTTTGGCTGCGTGTGGCCAGGGTCGCCGCCGGGGACAAACACGGCATCCACTTTCGGCAGCTTCGCGAAGATCTCGCCCCATTCCTGCAACGCAACCTCCACCGTCTTCGGGTCCGAATAATCCTTGTCCATCGCCGGATACCAGATCGACACGTCCATCCCGTACTCGCCGCCAATCCGCGACATCTCCGCCATCATGTCGATCGGCTTCAGCGGAAAATGCGGGCTGTCCTCATCGTCATCCGAGCGCGGCGGAATCAGTTCGATGGTGTTTGTGCCGAACAGCGCCAGTTCCCGGATGTACTGGTCCCACATCGGAACGCTCCAGCCATCGTAAGAATTGGTTTTGGGCCGATACCCCAACTGGTGGCCGCGAATTGCCACCTTCGGCGCAGTGGTCACCGCCAGGCCATCGGCGACGGTGAAGCTCTGCCGCGACATGCGAGCCTGCCGCAGAAAGTAGCCCACGCCAAACAGGATCCCGCGATCATCGTTTCCCGTGATCGTAACGCCGCGCGCCGCTGCTTTTACGCTGAAGCCTTCAGCCGGCCCTGTCCCCCGCACCAGCGCAATGGAAGGCCCCCCGGCCGCGTTCCGGGTGAGGCGCAGCTGCGTCCGCTTCTCCACTTCTTCAGAAATCACCTGCGCCGCCTTGATTTCCACGGCCCGCGGGTTCGGCCCCAGTTGCAGAGTGGAGGTTCGCAGGTCGAGCGCCACCCCCGGCGCGGTGGCGAAAAGAAAAGTAAGGACAAGCTTTGCAGTCACCTCGCGATTATACGGGAGCCCCGACACTCCTCCCGGTACAATTGAGAAGTGCCCAAGGTAACTTTTCTCCCCGCCAACCAAACATTCGAATACGAGGAAGGCAAGCTGCCGTATAAAGGCCACGGCCTGCCCGGTTCGCTGCTCGATATCGCCATGAATTTCGGCTTTCACCTGGAACATGCCTGTGGTGGAAGCTGCGCCTGCACCACCTGCCACGTCGTCGCCAAACAGGGTACCAACAACCTGTCCGAAATGGAAGATGACGAAATCGACCGCGTGGAACAGGCCGCCGACTTCCAGTTGAACTCCCGCCTCGGCTGCCAGGCTGTGGTGAAAGGCGATGTCACCGTTCACATCCCCGACTGGAACCGCAACTACGTCAGCGAAGGCCACTAAACGCAGCAATGCGGCCCGAGCGATGCCCGGGCCGCATTCTGATTTCCGTGTTGTCCCTGTCGGCTACTTCTTCCGAATCACAATGTTGCCGTTCATCGACTCGAACCGATACTCCGGGCCGCCGCCGTTAATTGCCCCGTAGACACTCTTGTCGATGCGAATCCGGTACTTCCCCTCCGTGCCCCGACCCTCTTCCACGGTTGGCTTACTCGCATCCTGCTCCAGCTTCACGTCAAAGTCACTGTAGATGGCGCCGCGATCTGATTTCAGCCGCAACCGCGCCTTGGTATCGGCAGGCAGCGTCACGTCAATTTTGCCGTTCAGCGTGGTAAACGACATCGGCTTGTCCGCCGCGATCTTTTCCAGCGTCACCGTCACCGAACCATTCACCGAATGCGCCACCACAGCGCCCGAAACATTCTTCAGCAGGATGGCCCCGTTCACGATATCGGCATCAATCTCGCCCGACATCCCGGTCACTTCAATATGCCCCCCATTCACTGTCTTCACCTGCAGGGACGTGTTCGCCGGAGCCTGAATTACCGTATTGCCCCCCAGTCCGAAGCGCCCCGTCTGCACCGTCACCACATTGTGCTCTTCGGTAACGTCCATCCCCCCGCGCCCGGCATCGATCCGGTGCATGCCCGCCGCCGCTACCGGCTCTTTCTCTTTGCGCGACGTGGCCCGCGAGCCGCTTTCCACTACCACCTCACCAGCTTTGCCGGCCGTAATGGTAATTGACCCCGTCACCTGATTGATCTTCAAGGTAGCCGGTTGCGACGGGTCCGAAAGCGGCACCGTCACCTTATCCTGTGCCGCCACCAGAGCGGCCATTGCGAGCGCAAGTACGCCAATGCGTTGAATCATCATAGTTTTCTCTTAGTGAGCTTTACGAATCTCAATACCGCCGTTCAGCGTTTCAAAACTGATGTCTGGCCCGTCGGCTCCAACCTTCAGAATCCTGGCGTCGCGATGCCGAATCACACGCCTTCCGTCCTTCTGTTCCACCGTCGCTGCCGTGTTTGCCACTGCGGTGGTTTCGAAGTCCGTGTAAGCCTCTCCGTTGAAGGTCTTTACATGCAGATTCGCGGCGAGGTTGGGCTGAAACGTGGCTTCAATCTTGCCGTTCACCGTCTTGAACCAGGTCTCGGCGGTCGGGTTCTGTTTGAACGACGCAGTCACCTTACCGTTTACCGTCTCCACCTTCCCGGCCCCGCCCACGTTAGTCAGCGTTACGGAACCGTTCACGGTTCTGACGTCGAGTTTACCCGTTGTTTCTTCGGCCTTCACCGCGCCGTTCACGCTGTGCAACTGCAGCGCACTCGCCCGGGGGACGTGGATCGTCAAATTGTAGACAACCTCATAATTTCTGCGCCCAGTCTGGTGAAAGCCAGGATCCTCGTTGTTATTGCGATTGCTCCCCCTGCGGAACGGCCCGTTCACATACACCTGCGCCACGCCGGCCTTTTCATTCAGATCCAGCGTCACTTCCTTCTTACCTTGCTCCAGCTCCTGCCTATCGGCGGCACGGATCACCTTTTCGCCTTCCACCCGCATGGTGTTACCACCGTCGCCGATCACCGTCACAGAGCCGTTAATATTATCCACCTCCAGCGTGGTGGCCCCGGCGGCAAAGATATGTTTTACCGGTTCCCTGGCCTCTTCTTTATAGTCCCACCCGAACGCGGGAATGGCAGCCAGAGCCATGCCCCACACCAGCGGCGTAAGGCTTGCATGCAGTCTTTTCATGTCCTTCTTTCTCCTACTTGAATTCGGTAAGTTGTTGCGTTGCACGGCCCGCGCGTTCGCGAATCGTGGCCTCCAGATCCGGGCGTTTGGAAAACTGCCGCAGCGCGCCCAAAGCCTGCTGGTCACGCGTCTCCACCAGATACCCGATCAGCGCCGCCTGCACGGTCGGCGATTCCTGCCGGTCCAAAGCCTGTTCCAAAGACCGCCGAACCTGTGGCTGACCAGAAGCCCGGCTCAATGCATCAATCGCCGCCAGCCGAACATTCACGCTGGTATCCTGATTCACCGCCCGGATCAGCGCCGTAACTACTTCCGGCTCAATCCGCGGCATCCGCGCCGAATAATCCACCCCGCGCAGCCTTTCTGAAGGCGACTGTTCGCGCAGCAACGAAAGCGCAACCATCTCCTTCGTGTTCGCCACTTCTTCGCGAAGCGCCGCAATCTCCGACTTGGCACTGCCCTGCCAACGCCCCCCCACTGCCAACCCCACCACCAGACAGGCAAGTGCTATCCCGGCCTGCCAGACCGGTCTCTGCGGCCACAAGGCAGCCAGCGAAAACCGCCAGGCTTCCGGCGTTCGCCGTTTCCCACCTGGCGCGCCGCCCAGTGACTCCAGCGTCGCCTCCCACCGAAGCTGCAGCCCCAAACCCGGCTCCGGAGCCGGCAGATCCGCCAACCGCTCCCACATCCCGGTCAACTGCGCCATCTCCTCAGCACATTCCGCGCATTCGGCAAGGTGGTGACGCAACTTCGCCTGGTCGCCGGGTTCCAATTCCCCGCTACCCGACGTGTACATCCACGATGCCGCGATTTGTTCCTTCGCCCAGCCGCACATCATAATGCCTTCTCCCTCAGCAGGCCCGCATAGATCCCGCTCATTTCTTTCATGGCCCGAAACACCCGCACCTTCACTGTGCCCGTCTCGGCACCTACAATCTGGCCAATCTGTTCATAGCTCAGGCCCTGAAACCGGCTCAGCACAATCAACTCGCGTTTATCGTCCGGCAATTCCCGTATTGCCCGGTGCAACAGCGCCAGATCCTGCTGTTTCGCGTACATGTCAAACGGATCGGGCCGGTCACTCTCCACGGTTTCTATCGCATGGGCTTCCGCCGGAGTTTCCAGGCGGTGCTTCCTCGCCTGATCAGCCAGCGCATTGCGGGCGATCCGGTACATCCACGCATCGAAACTGTCGCCCGCATTGTAGGTCTGCCGATACCGGAGCATGCGCACAAATACGTCATGGACCAGATCCTCTGACACAGCCTGCCGCCCCGTCAGCCGGAAGAAAAACCGGAATACGCTTCTGTGCCGCCGCTGGTAGAGTTCGCTCATCGCCTGGATGTCGCCACGCGAGACCGCAACCATCAGCTCATGGTCGCTATGCATCAAACCCGCCTGCCCGCCTTGCCTTCCAAGTCATGTAAACCAACGCTCCACGAAAAAGTTACAAAAAAACCTCTGCCCGAAAACGAACATACCCCGAGGACATTTCGTTACCCTAATGAACAGCATGAGTCAGGCAATCTCCGTCCAGGGACTCTGGAAACAATACGGCGACTTCGAAGCCGTACGCGGCATCGACTTTGAAGTGGAAACCGGCGAGGTTTTCGGCCTGCTCGGCCCCAATGGCGCTGGCAAGACCAGTACCGTCGAAATCCTGGAAGGAATCCGCCAGCGTACCTCCGGCGAAGTCCGCGTTCTCGGCTACGATCCCGACCGCCAAAAGAAGCAGCTCAAGGACCGCATCGGCGTCTGCCTCCAGGCCACCAACCTGCCCGACAAGATTAAGGTTCACGAGGCCCTGGAACTCTTCGGCGCCCTCTACAGCCGCATGGCCGACCCCAACACCCTGCTCAAACGCCTGCAACTGGAGGACAAGCGCAACGCCAATTACTCCACGCTCTCCGGCGGACAAAAGCAGCGCCTCGCCATCGCTCTCGCCCTCATCAACGATCCCTCTCTCCTCTTTCTCGATGAACCGACCACCGGCCTCGACCCCCAGGTCCGGCTGGAAATTCACGCCCTCGTCAGCGAACTGCGCTCCGAAAAGCGCACCATTCTGATGACCACCCACTACATTGAGGAGGCCGAACGCCTCTGCGACCGTGTGGCGATTGTGGACGCGGGAAAAGTGATCGCCATCGGCACTCCCGCCGAGCTGAAAGAAAAAAGCGCCGGGAAGTCCACCATTTCCATCCTCTGCAGCCAGCCGCTCCACGCCGCCACCATGCCCGAATGGCCCGAAGCCATCAGTTCCAAACTCACAGAAGGCAACAAGCGCCTCACCGTAGCCTCCGCTTTGCCCGCGCGCACCCTGGTGGAGATTGTGAAATGGGTGGACGCCCAGGCGCTCGGCCTCGAAGATGTAGCGCTCAGCCGCCCTACTCTCGAAGATGTATTCATTGAACTGACCGGAAAGAAGCTGCGGGACTAACAGCATGAAAACCTATCTGACGCTCATCCAAATGGATATTCGCCTGGCCTTCCGCCAGAGGATTGTCATCTTCTTCAACTACCTGATGCCGCTCGTCTTCTTCTTCGTATTCGCGCAGTCTTTCCATGCCGAACAGGGTGGCGCCATTCTGCAGGTCATCACCATGGTGACGGTCATCGGCATCCTCGGCAACGGCTTATTCGGAGCAGGTATGCGGGCCGCCCAGGAACGCGAGAACAACATCCTGCGGCGCTACAAGGTTGCCCCCATTTCGCCGCTGCCGCTGCTGGTGGCGTCCACCGTAACTGGCCTCGTCGTCTATATGCCATACATCGTGCTGATGCTCACGCTTTCGCACTATCGCTACGGCATGGCCTGGCCCTCGAATCTCGGCACCATCCTCGTCTTCATCATGCTGGGAGTCGTCGCCATCCGGTCTCTCGGCCTCATCATCGCGTCGGTGGTGAATTCCATGCAGGAAAGCGGCATCATTGTCCAGATCGTTTACATGGCGATGCTGTTCCTCAGCGGCACCACCTTCCCCACCTCCATGTTCCCCGACTGGCTGCTCACCGTAACCCAGTTCATCCCCGCCACCTGGCTCGTCACCGGCCTGCAGGGCATCATCCTCCGGCAGGAGAGTCTCGCGCAAAACTGGCAGGCAGTGGGCGCGCTCATCCTGACCGCCGCCACCGGCCTGTTCCTTTGCGTGAAGCTCTTCCGATGGGAGAAAGAAGAGAAGGTTCGCCCCGCTTCAAAGCTCTGGGTTCTGGCCGTTCTCATGCCCTTTGTCCTGCTCGGCGCCTGGCAGACGCACTCGAAGGACAATGTCATAAAGTCGAAGATTCTGGAGCGCCAGCTGGACCGCTCTCGCACTACCCTCATCCGCAATGCCCGCATCATCGTCGGCAACGGCAAGGTGATCGAACTGGGTGCAGTGCTGGTGAAGAACGGCAAGATCGCCGAAATCTACGAGAACAATATTCCGGACCCGAAAGATGTCAACGCCGCCGTCACCGAAGCCGCGGGCAAGACCATTATGCCGGGTCTGATTGACACCCACGTCCACCTCGGCGCCCCCGGCGGCACCATGGACGACTGGAAGGATTACGATGCGCTGAAAGCCATGCAGCGCGAACTGGGCGCCTATCTCTACAGCGGCGTCACCGCCGTTCGCAGTTTAGGCGATCAGCTCGATATCGCGCTGAAACTCCGTGAGTCCGTGAACAGCGGCGAAAAACAGGGTGCTGAATTCTTCCTCGCCGGGCCGCTGTTTACGACGCCCGGAGGCCACGGCACCGAGTACTTCCGCAGTATGCCCGAGAACATGCGGCTACAGGCCGAAGCCCAGTTCCTGCGGATGCCAAAGACCGCCGATGAAGCCACGCAGGCAGTCAAGGCGCTGAAGACCTCGCGCGTAGATGCCATCAAAGGCGTGATGGAAGCTGGCGTGGGCGGAGCGCTCTACAATCGCCTGGACCCCGCCATTCTGGATGCCGTGGGTGCCGCCGCCATCGTCAACGGCCTGCCGTTCGCAGTCCACACCGGTGATGTCCGCGACATCGAAGACGCCCTCCACGCCGGCGCCAACTCCATTGAACATGGCTCGTTCCGCCAGCGCATCCCCGATGCCATTTTTCAGGCCATGGCTAAAGCCGGCGTCTACTATGACCCCACCCTCTACGTTGCCGAAGCGTTCCCTCAATTCGCCGCCGGAAAGCTCGACCTGCTGCAGCGCTCACTCGTCCAGCAGGCCGCTCCGCCCAAGCTCCTGGCCGCCACTCGCCGCATGATCGAATCCCCCGATGTCGCCAAAGTCCGCAAAGCGATCGGAGACTACCCCATCGACATGGCGATTGCCCGGGATAACCTTCTGCGGGCGTGGAAGGCCGGCGTTCCGCTGGTTACCGGCAGTGACGCCGGCAATATGCTCGTCTTCCATGGCCCCACCATCCAGTACGAATTACAACTCTGGGTAGAGGCGGGCATCCCGGCGGATGTCGCCATTCAGGCCGCCACACTCAACGCCGCGAAGCTCCTCCGCGCCGACGCGCGCTTTGGCTCTATCGAGAAGGGCAAGGAAGCCACCATGCTGGTGGTGGACGGCAATCCCCTGCAGGATATTCGGGCTGCCGAAGCCATCTCGTTTGTGATGTTCAAAGGCGAGCGAATCAACCGCGCCGAGGCTCTCAAGCAAGAATAACTCAAGCAAGAGTAACTCAAGCAAGACTAACTCAAGCAAGACTAACTCAAGCAACGATGGTACTTACTACTTAGGCTGGCGCACTTCGGGAATTGGCTTCCCTGCCCCAGGCACAGCCGCTGCATAGTCTTCGCCAAGAAACGCCGCAAGCGTTGCGGCAACCTGGCTTTGGGTGACCGCCGGAATGTTTTTTCGCTCGCCCAGCGCCGGGGTATCCGGCCCCAGAAATGCCATCCAGATGTACTTTGAGTCCGGAATCTTCTGGCCATGGCCTTTCCAGTCCGTGGGCGCTTCACCGCGGCCGTGATCCGGCGAAAAGATCAGCGTGGTGTGGTCTTTGTAGCCCGGCATCGACTGCACCGTTTCCCACAGAACGCGCAGATAGTCATCCACGCGGTGAGCGGACTTCAGATAGAGGTCGTACTTTCCGTCGTGAGCCCATTCGTCTGTCTCGCCCAGCGAGAGGTACAGAACCCGGGGGTGTTTGGCCTTCAGATACTCCATCGCGGTGAAAAACGGGAAGGAGTCGAATGGTTCACCGTCCCATACTTTGGTTTCCACCTTCAGCTTGTTGATCAGAGCCAACGCGGGCGTCATTGGCTTCATTTCAAACGCGTCATACCCGGCATTGGCCGGAAAACCACCCCGCGCACCGTTCGTGATTGCCGAAATTACGTCCCAGGCGCCAAACGCCCCAACTTTCCCTGTGAAAGCGGGCTTCCTGTTCAGCCACTCCAAAACCGTGACGTTGCGATTCGGAATCTTGTCGTTGGAATCCACGCGAGGGTCGGCAGCCCCGGTCAACGTCTCGTTGTAGCCCGGATACGAAAAATTGAACCCATTCGTGACGTATGCGTCCGATCCGGCGTCGCGATTACCGTAGATCTGCCCTTGTTTCGCCATCGTGGTCCACAGGAACGGCAACAGCGCCGCACGCCGCGCCTCAGGCGTCTCCCCTCGGAACTCTTTGCTGTCCTTGCTCTGCAGCCTGGGATCGGCACCCCGGAACACATCCTGCCAGCGGAGACCGTCCGTCATCACAAAGATGACATTTTCGGTCTTGTTTGTCTGAGCGGCAGCCAGACCGGAAAAAGCGAGCAACAGTGCAATGCGTCGGGTCACAGAAGCAATCCTAACGGGTTCGGGGGCCATAATGAAAGCCAGAATGAAATACCGCCTCGTTCTCCTTCCTCTGCTGGCCCTTCTGGCGAACGCCCAGCAGCCACCTCCGACACCCGCACCAGCCCCGAACCCGGTCCGCGAAAACTACTCAAAATTCGAGTACCGAATTCCTGCCCGTGACGGCATAAAACTCTTCGTCTCGGTCTATGTCCCCAAGGATGTGTTCTCGGACAGCAAGACCTACCCGGTGATGATGAGCCGCACGCCCTACAGCGTCGCCCCCTACGGCGAGGACCAATTTCCTACTGCACTCGGCCCTTCCGAATTCTTCTCCAAAGAGAAATTCATCTTCGTCTACGCCGATGTTCGTGGCCGCTTCATGAGCGAAGGCATACCCACCCAGTTGATGCCGCACCAGGGGAGCAGTACCAACGAGAGCACCGACACGTATGACACCATCGAGTGGCTGATCCACCATGTGCCGGGCACCGAGCCGAAAGTCGGTCTCTGGGGTATCTCACAGCCCGGTTTCTATGCCAGCGCCGGCATGATCGACGCCCACCCCGCCCTGCTCGCCGTCTCGCCACAAGCTCCCGTTACCGACTACTATCTGGGAGACGACGACTACCACAACGGCGCCTTCATGTTGGCGGCAAACTTCGGTTTCTACCGCAACTTCGAGCCCCGCAAAGGCGATCCGGCCCCGCCCGAGCAACGTGCGCCTGCAAACTACGGGACGCCCGACGGCTATCGCTTTTTCCTCGACATGGGTTCCCTCGCCAACAGCAACGAGAAGTACTTTAAGAACGCCAACCCGTTCTGGACCGAGGTCATCAGCAACACCACCTACAACAGCTTCTGGGAAGCCCGGTCCATCTGGAAACACCTGAAATCCGTAAAACCAGCCGTCCTCACGGTCGGTGGCTGGTTCGATGCCGAAGACCTCCAGGGAGCGCTTCGAACCTTCAGCACAATCGAGAAAAACAACCCTCCCGCCACCAATACTCTGGTGATGGGACCGTGGACCCACGGTGGCTTCGCGCGCGGTGATGGTGACCGCGTGGGCAACGTTACCTTCGGTTCAAAGACCGGCGCTTACTACCGCGAAACAATCGAATTCCCTTTCTTCCTCAAAATCCTGAAAGGCAAGGGCGACACCAACTTCCCCAAAGCCTGGGTCTTCGAGACGGGCACGAACCAGTGGCGCAAGTTCCAGGTCTGGCCTCCGAAAACATCCCGAAATACCGATCTCTTCCCGGCGGAAAACGGCGTCCTCGCCTGGCAGCGCCCCTCGAACGAAATCATCCACGAATACGTCTCCGACCCCAACAAACCGGTGCCCTATATCGCCGTCACGTCCTTCAACATGAAGGGCGATTACATGACGGAAGACCAGCGCTTTGCGGCTTCGCGAACCGATGTTCTGGTCTACCAGACCGAAGTCCTCGACCATGACGTTTCAGTCTTCGGCCCCATCCCGATCGACCTGAAGGTCTCAACTTCCGGTACAGATTCCGACTTCGTCGTGAAGGTCATCGACGTATATCCCGGCAACTATCCGGCCCTGGGAAGCTACCAGCAGTTGGTCCGCGGCGAGCCCTTCCGGGGCAAGTACCGCAAGAGCTTCCAGACACCCGTTGCCTTCAAGCCGGGGCAGCCGGACCGCATCACCTTCGCCCTGCCCGATGTCGCCCACACCTTCCGCGCCGGACATCGCATCATGCTGCAGATCCAAAGCTCCTGGTTCCCGCTGACCGACCGCAACCCGCAGCAGTTCCTGGATATCCCGAATGCCGCCCCCTTAGACTTCGTGAAGGCCACGGAGCGCATTTACACCGGCGGCCCGGAAGCCACCAAAATCAGCCTGCCGATTCTGGAGTAGGCCAGGAATCAGACAGGCCTTCATCTCTAAACTAACGGCCCGCAGCAAACGTGGCGCGCCGTGAGCCGCACGGTTCAGAACTTTTGCCGCGGGGTTGTTACTTTAGCGATAGAGTAATTAAGAACATGCGACTTTTCTTTGCAACCCTGGTGAGCGCCGCCGCCCTTTCTGCAGCTGACCCCACGTTCATCGGTGACGTCCAGCCCATCCTGCAGGCGAAGTGCGTAGCCTGCCATGGCGCCTCGCCCCAGGGCAAGCTCGATCTCCGCACCCAGGAAAGCCTGCTCAAAGGCGCCAACTCCGGGCCCGTCGTCACACCGGGCTCCTGGGAAAAAAGCCTGCTCATCACCAAGGTCGTCACGAAGCAAATGCCACCCGGCAACGTGAAACTGACCGACAGCGAGATCAAAACCCTGCGCGTCTGGATCGAGCAAACGCTGCCCGCCCAGGTCGCCTCCTCCGCCCCGGCCGTCAAAGAACCTGAAGTCACCGCGATCCTGCAAGCTCGCTGCGTCCGCTGCCATGGTGGCCTTGAACAGCGCGGCGGCCTCGATCTCCGCACCATGACGTCGCGGCTGAAGGGTGGTAAATCCGGTCCCGCCCTCGTCCCCGGCAAGCCGGAAGAAAGCCTGCTCTATAAACGCATGTCGAACGGCACCATGCCTCCCGACAAAATGGCCAAGGACCTGGCCGTGGAACTTCCCACCGACCCCGAAATGGACAAAGTGAAGGCCTGGATCTCCGCCGGAGCTCCCGGGCCCGAACCCCTGCGAGCCCCCACCGAAGCCGTCGTGAAGGACACCGACCGCAATTTCTGGTCGTTCCAGCCCCCCGTCCGCCCCGCGGTCCCCCCCGTCAAAAACGCATCCCTGGTCCGCAATCCCATCGATGCCTTCCTGCTTCGCAAGCTCGAAGAGAAAGGCTTGCGGTACTCGCCGCGCGCTGAAAAACTGGCGCTGATGCGCCGCGTCTATCTCGACCTGACCGGCATGATCCCATCGAATGCGGAAATCGACGCCTATCTGAAAGACACCGCCCCCGACGCTTACGAAAAGCTGGTGGACCGCCTGCTTGCCTCCAAGCATTACGGCGAGCGCTGGGGCCAGCACTGGCTCGATCTGGCCGGTTACTCAGATTCCGAAGGTTTCGGGCAGGACGATGGAGTTCGCCCCTTCGCCTGGCGGTATCGCGACTACGTGATTCGGTCACTCAATGCCGACAAGCCCTACACGCAATTCATCACCGAACAAATCGCCGGCGATGAGATGTCGGATACCTGGAAACAGGCGAAAGTCGCCGGCCAGACCGAGATCGACCGCCTGGCCGCCACCGGCTTCCTTCGCACTACGCCCGACCCCACCAACTCCAATGAGCGCGGCCTCATCAGCGAGCGCATGAACATTCTGGCCGATGAAGTGGAAGTACTCACGTCTTCGGTGATGGGAATTACGGTCGGCTGCGCACGCTGCCACAACCACAAGTACGATCCCATTCCGCAGCGCGACTACTACCGCCTGAGCGCCATCCTGCAGGCTGCCTACAACCCCTACGAATGGAAGTCGCCCAACCAGCGCGAACTCGACCTTGCCACCGAAGCTGAACGGAAAGAAGTGGAAACCCACAACACCCCGCTCGAAGCCGACATGGCCAAACTCCAGGCGCAGATGAACAAGCTGGCCGATGAGTTTCGCGTTAAGTTTTCCGCCGAAGCGGAGAAGCCTGCGGACGAACCGGCAAAGATCACCGTCACGCAGCTGGAAGACAAGTTCCCGGACTTCAAGAGTAAGTACCGCGCCATCCAGACGGAACAACAGGCCACAAAGAACAAGCTCAAGCGGAAGCCGCACGTACGTGTCCTGACCGACAACCCCGAAACCTCGGTCTCGTATCTGCTGCGCCGAGGCGATCCGGTCGATTATGGCGAAGTGGTGGAAGCCGGAGTGCCCACGGTCCTCGCGAACACCGCCATCAAGCCGTATGAGATTGTGCCACCCTTCCCGGGCGCGACGGGTCGGCGTCTCGCGCTGGCCAAATGGCTCTCCCAGGATAATCACCCCTTAACGGCACGCGTGGCCGTGAATCAACTGTGGCTGCGCCATTTCGGACGAGGCATTGTGCCTACCGTCTCAAACTTTGGACACTCCGGCATAGCCCCCGACAATCAACCTCTTCTCGACTGGCTCGCCACCGAGTTCATGGCCAAAGGCTGGAGCATGAAGACCATGCACCGCCTGATGGTTACGTCCGAAGCTTACCGGCAAACCTCGCAGGTGAGTGAAGCCCTGCTGGCGGCCGATCCGGACAACGCCATGGTTTCCCGCATGCCGCTGCGCCGCATGGACGCCGAAACACTCTACGATTCCCTCCTGACTGCCACCAGTCGCCTCGAAGCGGACGCATTCGGCACTGCCACCGAGATCACGGTGACGCCCGACAAAGAAGTGATCGTCAAGCCGGGCAAGAAGGGTTTTCGCCGGAACATCTACGTGCTGCACCGCCGCCAGACGCCTGTGTCCCTGCTGGACGCCTTCGACCAGCCCACCATGACCCCGAACTGCACCGAGCGCAGGCATTCCAATGTCGCCACCCAGGCGCTCCACATGATGAACGGATCCATGACCTGGGATCTGGCCCAATACATGGCGGGCCGCGTGATCGACGATGCCGGCTCAGACCGGGCCCGGCAGGTGGCGGAGGTTTACCTGCGAACCTTCTCGCGCCGTCCCTCTGCCGACGAAATCAAGCTCGGCGCCGAGGCCATCGAAACTTTCCGCAAACAATGGCCCGATCGCCTGGCGACCGACAACGATGCCGCCCCGCGGGCTGACCGGGCCAACTGGATGGCGCTCGCCAACTACTGTCACGCGATTCTCAATTCCGCCGAATTCAGCTTCATCGATTAACCGAGGAGAATGACCATGAACAACAACCGCCGCGAATTCTTCTCCCGTATTGCCGATGGCCTCCACGGCACCGCCCTCATGTCCCTGCTGGGCAGCGATATGTATGCCGCCGCGCCCCCCGTGTTCGACCTCAAAGCGAAGGCCCCGCACTTCGCGCCAAAGGCCAAATCTGTCATTCACCTGTTCATGAACGGTGGTCCCAGCCAGGTGGATCTGTTCGACCCCAAGCCCACTTTGAAGCGCCTGGCAGGCACCGCACCAAGCCGTGAACTCAGCTTTGCCATCTCCAATGGCAAGGACGCTGGAGTCCTGTTCCCCTCGCCCTTCGAGTTCAGGAACCGCGGCAAGTCCGGCATTGAAATCTCCGATGCGCTGCCCCATTTGGCCGAATGCGCCGATGACATCGCGGTGATTCGCTCCATGTATGGCGAGCACGCCAACCACGAGCCTGCCCTGTTCCTGATGCATACCGGACGCACCATTGCCAGTCGCCCGGCCATGGGAGCATGGGTGGCTTATGGCCTCGGCACAGAGAACCAGAATCTGCCGGCCTACGTGGTGCTTGACGACCCGAAAGGGCTGCCCATCAACGGCATCTCCAACTGGCAATCCGCCTGGCTGCCGCCCATCTACCAGGGGACGCGCTTCCGTACCGAAGGCGCGCCGGTGCTGAACCTGGAGTCCAGGCCCGAGATCCCCACGCAACTGGTGGAAGCGGAACGGTCTCTGCTGCGCAAGCTCGACGATATGCACCGCGTCCAGCGGCCCTATCAGCCCGAACTCGATGCCCGAATCTCCAGCTACGAACTGGCCGCGAGGATGCAACTCGAAGCCTCCACGGCACTTGATGTGAACCAGGAGTCGGCGGCCACCCGCGAAGCCTATGGCCTGAATGACCCCGTCACCGCTTCTTACGGTAAGCGCTGTCTCATGGCCCGCCGTCTCATTGAGCGCGGCGTGCGCTTCGTCCAGCTCTACATTGAAAGCCAGATCTGGGACACCCACGGCAATCTCAGCACCGACCTTCCCGCAGCCTGCGCCAAGACCGATAAACCCGTCGCAGCCCTGGTCAAGGACCTGAAGCAGCGAGGTCTCCTTGATTCCACCCTGGTCGTCTGGGGTGGCGAATTCGGGCGCCTGCCCATCTCCCAGGGCGCTATGAAAACGGCCGGCCGTGACCATGGTCCGAATGGCTTTAGCGTCTGGATGGCGGGAGGAGGGCTGAAGCGCGGTGTGGTCCACGGAGCCACCGATGACATCGGTTTCAAGGCTTCCGAGAACAGGGTGAGCGTCCACGATTTTCATGCCACAATCCTGCATTTGCTGGGCATGAACAACCGCGAACTGTTCCTCAACCGCAATGGCCTGCAGGAGCGCCTCACTGACCAATACCCGGCCCGTGTCGTTTCTGAAATAATCGCTTAATGACTCAGTCTCTCTTGATTCTCGTTAGCCTCGCGACCTCCGCCTGGCAGGGGCCAAATCCGGCCATCCAGCAGGCCTCCGCACAGGACCGGCAGCAGATGCTGGACCAGTTGAAAATCACCTCCCTGCGACCGGGCGCGAACGGCAGCAACCCCCAGGCGCCGAACTACGCGAACTATGACGAGTCGAAGGCGAATCCGTTCCCGAAACTACCGGATCCGCTGGTCCTGAACAATGGCAAGAAGGTCTCGTCGGCCAAAGCGTGGTGGAATAAGCGCCGCCCCGAGATTGTGGAACTGTTCGACCGGGAGATCTACGGCCGGATGCCGAAAATTACGCCCAAAGTGAACTGGGAAGTCACGAAGACAACTGAAGAGAAGAACGGCGACTTTGCGGTAATCACCAAGAACATGGTCGGGCACGTGGACAATTCCTCGTACCCTGCGGTAAAGGTCGATATCCTGCTCAACCTGACCACCCCTGCCGATGCCAAAGGGCCGGTGCCAGTCATCCTGGAACTCGGCTTCGTGATTCCCCCCGGAGGACGTGGCCGCGGCCCCATCCCCGGCGCTCCGGTTCCGACCGGCCCGACGTGGCAGCAGCAGGTCCTGGCCAAGGGCTGGGGTTATGCCGTCATCTCCCCGAACTCGATACAGGCCGATAATGGCGCGGGCCTGCGCGAGGGCATCATCGGCCTTGTCAACAAGGGCCAGTACCGCAAGCCCGACGACTGGGGCGCTCTGCGGGCCTGGGGCTGGGGTGCCAGCCGTGCCCTCGATTACTTCGAAACCGATAAGGCCGTGGATGCAAAGCGCGTTGGCCTGGAAGGCCACTCCCGTTACGGCAAAGCCACCGCGGTCGCTTTCGCCGATGACGCCCGGTTCGCTATCGCCTTCGTCAGTTCCTCCGGCGAAGGCGGCCTCAAACTACATCGCCGCAACTGGGGCGAACTGGTCGAAAACGTGGCGGCAACCAACGAATACCACTGGATGGCTGGAAACTTCCTGAAATACTCCGGGCCATTGAACTGGAACGACCTGCCCATCGACGCCCACGAACTGGTCGCGCTCGCAGCCCCCAGACCCGTGTTCATCAGCGCCGGTTCCAAAGAGAAAGGCGACGGTTGGGTGGACGCTAAAGGCAGCTTCCTGGCCGGTGCCGGCGCAGGTCCCGTTTACAAACTGCTGGGCAAGAAGGACATGGGAACCATCGAATTCCCACCCATCGAAACCGGTCTGATGGAGGGCGATATCAGCTTCCGCCAACACACCGCCGGGCATACTCCCGGGCCGAACTGGCCAGTATTCATTCAGTTTGCTGAACGCTACTTCGCGACTAAAGCGCGGCGGTAGAGTTCGAAGACTTTCGGAAAGTCCATGTTGAAGACCGTTTCGACCGGGGTGGCGTTTGGTGCCAGACTCCGGTCGAGCGTTCTTACCGCGCCGTAGCGGGGCCCGAAAGTCGTATCGACGTCGAGGTACAGCGTTTCTTTACGGGTCACCAGGGCAGGGTCCACAATGTAAGCGGAGGCCAACTCGTCCCAGAGCATGCTGCGCACCCAGGGTCTTTTCAGGAAGCCAGGATAACGGTTGCCAAAGTCCTCTTTGTACAGCGCCGTGATGGGCGTTTTCACCGCCACAATTTCATCGAACAGTTTCCTCGAAAACACTGCCTGGATGGAGGCGTCGAGGGGTAATAAAACCTTCTTAGCGATGGCGGACCGCAGGATGACCTGGGCGGCTTCGGGATCAAACCAGAAGTTGAATTCCGCCAACTTCGAGGCGTTGCCGGGGACGCGAATTGCGCCTCCCATCATCACGATGGAGCCGATTTTCGTCTCAATGTCCGGCCTTAGCCGGAGCGCGATAGCCAGATTCGTCAGCGGGCCGATGGCCAGAATCGTGATCTTGCCGGGAGCGGCTTCGATGTCCCGAATCAGCAGATCGATACCGCCGTGAGGCGGGTGAAGCGTGGGCTGCGGGGTGGCGAAGGCTCCGGCGAATTCGAGGGGCGATTCCTTCTTCGACATGGCTGCCGTGTGCAGGATGGGGGCTTCGGAGCCGATCAAAACCGGGATGTCCGGAACGCCCAGGAGTTTGGCGTTGCGCGCCATAAACTCCGCGCCTTCCAGAGACCAGACGTTGCCGGAAACCACCGTAATGCCCTGAACTTCAGCCCGTCGGGCTGAGCGCAGAACCATGGTGACGGCCACACCGTCATCGGAGAAATAGCCCGAGTCCGTGTCGATATGAAGCTGGGCCGCCGCTACAGCACAGAACGCGAAGGTAGCGGCGACGAGTTTCATACCAGCAATTCGTAGTGTAGCCCGCGCAGACCTTCGATAATTCGCTCTCGGATGGCGGTCACTTCCGCACCGGCGAGGGTGCGGTCCGCGGCACCAGCAACGATGCGGAACGACAGACTCTTCCGGGCGTCGGGCATCTGGTAGTCGGTGACGAATTCCACGGCTTCAGCGAGTTCGCCGGCGAAGCCGCGGATGGCGGTTTCGAGGGTGGCGGCGTATTCGCGGGCCGGGCAGATGACCGAGAGATCGAAAGAACTGGTCGGGAAACGGCGAACTGACTGGTACCTGGTGGCGGCGGCGCCAAGCTGCTGGAGTTGCGTGAGATCCAGGTAGAGAACCGCGGCGCGACCCGAATCGATCAGATTCGGGTGGAGTTCGAAGACCCGGCCGACAACCTGCCCGTGTTTAACCACCTCCGCAGCACGGCTGGGGTGCTCCCAGGCCATAGCGGCGGCGGGGCGAAGTTCGCCTCCGGAGACACGCTTGAGTTCCATGAGTCCGGCGCGGCCATCATCGTGACGGCTGTAAATAGCCGCGACAACGTGCGGGCGTTCGATGGGCTTTTCCCCATTGCTCAGGTGAATTTCGCGACCGACTTCGAAGAGCCGGAAGTCTTCGAAGTGCTTCGCGTTTTCCACCAGATTGCGATGGATACCGGGCAGCAGAGAGGTCCGCATCAGTTCCTGGCCCTCCGCGATGGGGTTCAGAACACGAACATGATCTTCCGGAGCGAAACCGAAGCGTTTGGCTTCTTCCTCGCTGATGAACGAGTAGTTCGAGACTTCAGTGAAGCCCTGGGCGGCATAGTGGCGGCGAATGCCCCGGAGGAATTCACGCTCAGGCGGGTCAAAAGACGGCGCGCAGGGGACCAGCGGCGGCTGGGGCTCGATGGAGTCGTAGCCGATCATCCGGCCGACTTCTTCCACCAGATCCTCGGCCATGGCGATATCTTTGGTGGCTCGCCAAGTGGGAACGGAAACTTCAAAGTCGTCCGACACCTTGAACTGGAGGGCTTCCAGGATGCGGCGAACTTCGGCCGGATCGAGAACGCGACCCAACTTGCGGGCCAGCCAGTCGAGATCCAGCGAAATGGTGGGCGGGACTTTCAGCTCGGCGCAGTTATCGGCCAGGCCACCGACCAGGCGGATACCCGGCGACAGAATCGGCAGCAATTCCAAAGCGCGAGCCAGGGCGCGAAGCGTGTTGACGGGGTCCTGCGCCTTCTCGAAACGCATGGAAGCATCGGTCCGGATCTTCAGGGCCGACGAGGTCCGGCGAACGCTGGAGGCGTTGAAATTGGCCGATTCGAAGACAATGGAAGTCGTCACCGCGGAGATGGCACTGTCCCGGCCTCCGATGACGCCGGCGATGGCGATGGGACCGGAGGCATCGGCGATGACGAGGTTCGCGGGCGAGAGGTGGTACGTCTCGTCATTGAGGGCCACGATGGACTCACCTTCGCGCGCGGGGCGGGCGAAGATGGTAGCGCCCGCGAGCTTCGCACGATCAAAAGCGTGCGTGGGCTGCGCGAGTTCGGCCATCAGGTAATTCGAGAGATCGACGATGTTGTTCTTCGTGTTCAGGCCGGCGGCGGTAAGGCGCGCCTGGAGCCAAAGGGGCGAAGGCTGAACAGTTACGTTGTCAAAGACCAGGGCGGAGTAACGCGGGCAGAGGTGAAAATCTTCAATCTCGATCTGGACCGGACTGCCGAGAGGCGGCAGCAGACTGAGGTCCGCCGGGTCCCGAAGGGGGTGCCCGGTGATGGCGGCGACTTCGCGCGCCATGCCGTGGTGGCCCCAGAGGTCGGGGCGGTGCGTGATCGATTTGTTGTCGATCTCGATGGCGTGGTCAACGGGCGGCAGAACCGTGTCGGCAGTCAGTTCGAGAATACCGGCGTGGTCCCGATTGATATCCAGCTCATCGGCGGCGGCGAGCATGCCGTCGCTCTCGATACCGGAAACCGTTTTAATACCCAGCGGAACGTACGCCGTGATGATTCCGGCGCGGCAGTTTGCAGCCCCGCAGACAACCGTCTTCATGCCGTACGGACCGGCATCGACGAGGGCCTTGACGTTTTTCTGGCCTTCGATGTTCTCGACTTCGAGAACCCGGGCCAGCACAGCGCCTTTTAACAGTTCGCCGGAGACCGCAATACCGTCGCACTCGGCGGTCTTCATGGTGATGAGGCGTTCGAGCGAATGGGGATCAACTTCGAGCCCTGGGACGAATTCGCGAATCCAGTTGTACGAGAATTTCATTGGCCGAATTGCCTCAGGAAGCGTAAGTCGCTGCTTTGCAGCCAGCGAATATCGTCGATTGCGTAGCGCATCATCACGAGCCGCGTGAGGCCGAGACCAAACGCGAAACCATTCCATTTGGTGGGGTCAATGCCGCTCATTTTGAGTACGTGCGGATTGACGAGACCGCAGGGGAGCAGTTCCACCCAGCCCGATTGTTTGCAGACAGGGCAGCCGGGGCCGCCGCAGATGAGGCAGCGAATATCGAGTTCGAAACCCGGTTCCACAAAGGGGAAGTAGCCGGGGCGCAGACGTACGGTGACGTCGCGCTTGAAGATGGCCCCGAGGAGCGTCTTCATGAAATAGATCAGGTTGCCGACCGAAACGTCTTTGTCGATCATCATGCCTTCGAGCTGGTAGAACGTGTGCTCGTGGGAGGCATCGACACTTTCATTACGGAAGACTCGACCTGGCGCGATCATTCGCAGAGGCAACTGAAGCTTTTCCATGCCGCGGACCTGCACGGGTGAGGTGTGGGTTCGCAGTAAGAAGCGCCCGAGGGGGCCACCGGCGTCTAACCAAAAAGTGTCCTGCATGTCCCGGGCAGGGTGATCCTGCGGGATGTTCAGGGCGTCGAAATTGTGGTGCTCGGTTTCGACTTCCGGACCATCCAGGACGCTAAACCCGAGGGAGCGGAAGAGGTCTTCAATCTCCCACTGGATCTGCGTGATGGGGTGGAGCGCACCGGGCCGGACGCCGGGGGCGGGGACCGTGAGGTCGAGCCATTCGGAGTTCAGCCTGGCGGCGAGGGCTTCGCTTTCGAAGCGGTTCTTCAGCGTCTCCCAGGCACCTTCGAGCGCCAACTTCGCGGCGTTGATGAACTTGCCGCGGGCGACCCGCTCGTCGGGCGTGAGCTTGCCCATATCCTTCGAGAGCTGGGAGAGAACGCCCTTGCGCCCGAGGACATCGACACGAACGGCTTCTAGGTCGGCCGCGGTGGCGGCCGAGTTTATGCGCCCGAGGGCGCCATCGACTAGATCCTGCATCTGACACCTACTCCGCAGGGATGAAGGCAACCTTCGCCCCGGAGAGTTCCCAGGCGAGGTGGTTGATGTAGAAAAGCAGGATGGCGTGGTCCCAGGAGCCCTTAAACTGCTCCCAGACACGCATCTCCCAGCCCTCGGTGAGGACGGCCTTCGCATCCACGTCCTTGTCGAAAAAGCCTTCCTGGTTGGGAATGCCGAGGTAATTCAGAACCGCCTGGATCATGTCCATGTGGGCGATGAGAATGGCCTGTGCGAGATCAGTGGCGAACTCCTGATCTTTGGTGCCGAGCCGCTCGATAAAGCGGGGGACGGCCTTTTTCAGGTTCTCTGTATTGACTTTGGGAAGATGAGTCCGCGTCTTAAAGCGGTCGTATAGCTGGTAGGTCCGAAGTTTACCAATGGAAATACCGCGCACGAGTTGCCGCAGACGCTCTTCTCCGAGCTGCAGAAACACGTCGGATAGCTGCATAAGAAGTCAGCGTAACACAGTGGGTTACAATAACTGTTTTGAGCCGAAATCAGACGGGCTTTTATTCGTCAGCGATTCGGCCGCGCCTAAAACCAACCAAACACAATGAGCAATATTGTAATTCTCGGAGCGCAGTGGGGCGACGAAGGCAAGGGCAAACTTGTTGACCTTCTTGCCGACCGCTTCGACCTGATCGTCCGCTACCAGGGCGGCCACAACGCCGGCCACACGATTCTTATTGGCGACCGCAAATTCATCCTTCGGCTGGTGCCGAGTGGGATCCTGCACCCGGGCAAAACTGCCGTTATCGGCAATGGCCTGGTGATTGATCCGCTGGCACTTCTCGAAGAGAGTGAACAGTTGCGGGCTGCGGGAATCGACGTGCAGAACCAGTTGCGGATCAGCAACCGGGCGCACGTAATTCTTCCGACGCACCGGTTGGTAGAGAAGATTTCGGAAGCGATTCCGGGGCGCGTGGCTATTGGCACGACGCTGCGGGGCATCGGGCCCACGTATGAAGACAAGGCGGGACGGCGCGGTATCCGGATGGCGGATCTGCTGGACCGTGAGTACTTTGGCGACGCGGTGCGGCAGGTAATTGCCGACCACGTGACGCGCGCCCGGGCGTTTGGCATTGACGATGCTGTTGACGCGGACGCGATTGTGGCGCAGTATTCGGAAGCGGCGGAAAAGCTGCGGCCACTGGTTTGCGACACCGCTGTACTGCTGAAGAAGGCGATGGATTCGGGTAAGAATCTGTTGTTTGAAGGCGCGCAGGGTACGATGCTGGATCTGGATAACGGTACGTATCCGTTTGTGACGTCTTCGAGCGCTTGCGCTGGTGGCGCTTCGACGGGCACGGGCGTGCCGCCGACGAAGATCTCGGCCGTGATCGGAATTTCGAAGGCGTATATCACCCGCGTTGGCGGGGGGCCGTTCCCGACGGAAGCTCTGGATGACCAGGGCGATCTGATCCGGGAGCGTGGTCGTGAATTTGGTTCGGTGACGGGGAGACCTCGGCGGTGCGGGTGGTTCGATGTTCCGCTGTTGAAGTACTCGGCGATGCTGAACGGCTTCGAATCGATGGTGGTTACGAAGCTGGACGTGCTGGATGAACTGGCACGGATTCCGGTTTGCGTGGCTTATGAAGTTCGCGGCAAAGTGACGACCGAGATGCCGGCAACAGTGCGGGATTTGGCGGATGCGAAGCCGGTTTGGGAAACGATGCCGGGCTGGCAGAGTTCGACGGAAGGCATTTCCGACTGGAATTTGTTGCCGCAGGCTGCCAGGAACTACGTTGAGTTTCTGGAAGCTCAGACTGGTGTCGAGGCCGGGTGTATCTCGACGGGGCCGGAGCGGACGCAGACGGTGGTTCGCGCCGGGTCGAAGTTCGCAGCTGTTACGGCATAGTGGAGGCGGATGAGGAATCCGCATTTCGAAGAGCTGTTTTCGGGTCTTTCGCATGCCCCTGGATTCCGGGACGTGGTGGGGCGTGTTGCGTCTGAAGTCGTTGGAGAACCGGTTCGGCTTTCCGGGCTGACGCTGGCAGCGCGGGCTGTCTACATTGCGCTGCTGTATCGCGAGACCAGGCGCAATCTGCTGATCGTGACGGACGGCAACAAGCAGGCGGAGGCTTTGTATCCTCTGCTGCGCACTTTCTGCTCGCTGTTTGAGGCGGGCACCATTCCACAGTTTCTGCCCGCGTTCGATTCCCTGCCCGGCCAAACGATGTCCCCGCATGCCGACATTTTGGCGACGCGTGCGGCAACGCTGGAGGCTTTGGCGCGAAACCAGTGCGGGATTGTGGTAGCTCCGGTGGCTTCGGCCATCGCGAAGTTTGATAGTCCCAGCTTCTACCGGCAACTGACTTTGAAGCTGCAGGTAAGGGATGAGATTGCGCTGGACGATTTGGCTCTGCATCTGGAGAGCACAGGTTACGAGAAGCGCGATCCGGTGGAGATGGCGGGCGAATACTCGATTCGCGGCGGCATTCTGGACGTGTTCCCGGCAGATCAGCCACAGCCGGTCCGCATTGAGTTTTTCGGCGATGAAATTGAAGAGATTCGCCGATTTGACCCGGAGACGCAGAGGTCGATTCATAAGCTGACTGAGGTTGTGCTGCAGCCTCTGACGGAGTTCCAAAGGTCGCGGACGATGCTGGCGCGGCTGGCGGAAGCGCTGCGGGGAACGGCTCTGGACGGGTCGCATTTGCCGATGGACGGCAGCACTTTCGCGGGCTGGGAGTTGCTGGCTACGGCGGTGCGTCCGCGCGAGGGATCGCTGCTGGATTTCTATTCCAGGGCGATGGTAGTGATTGATGAGCCCGAGCAGACGAAGACGGCTGCGGAGCGGTTCTTTACGCGACTGGAAACCAGTCCCGCGCTTGAAGTGGTGAAGGCGGCGGATTTCGCTTTCACATGGGATGAGTTTGTGGAACGGGCTGCGAAGCTGGGCGTCCTGGAAGTTCGTCAGCTGGACCTGAGCGGCGCGTCGTTTGAGATATCCACCCGGCCTTCGATGGCGTTCCACGGCAATCTGCAGATCGCCATCAAAGAAGCCAAGACGCTGCTGGAGGCTGGTTCGCGGCTGGCGTTCTTTGCGCCCTCGACGGGTGAAATTGAGCGGCTGGCGGATGTATTCAGCGAGTACTCTGTGCCGTACCAGATTGATCTGGCGGGGGAGCGGACACCGGAGCATTTGCGGGAACGGGCTCACGCGGCGGGCAATGCGGTGGCGCTGATTCGGGGCGAAGTGGAGCGCGGGACAACCTTCGTGGATGCCGGTTTGACGGTATTCGGGTCGGAGGATTTGTTTGAGACCGGCGAGACGGCTTCGAAGCCTCGGAAGTCGCACCTGGGGACGTTTTCGGCTGACCAGTTCGACCTGAAACCGGGCGACTACATTGTGCACTCGCAGCATGGAGTGGGGCAGTTTGTGGGGCTGCGCGTGATCGACCAGGGAGATGCCAGGGGCGATTACATGCTGGTGGAGTACGCGGGCGGGAATAAGCTGTACGTCCCGCTGACGCGGATGGACCTGATCACGCGGCTGCGGGGTGAGGGGGAGACCAGGCCGGCGCTGGACAAGATGGGCGGCGCCACGTGGATGAAGACCAAGACCCGCGTGAAGGCCAAGATGCGGGACATGGCGGAAGAGCTGCTGAAGCTCTATGCGCAGCGCCGCATGGCGGAGGGCTTCTCGTTTTCTCCCGATAGTAACTGGCAGCGCGAGTTTGAAGACGCCTTCGAGTACACGGAGACGCGGGACCAGAAGGCGGCGATTGCGGACATAAAGAAAGACATGGAGAGTCCGCAGCCGATGGACCGGCTGTTGTGCGGGGATGTGGGGTACGGCAAGACGGAAGTGGTGATGCGCGCGGCGTTCAAGGCGCTGGGCGATGGCAAGCAGGTGGCGTTTCTGGCTCCCACAACGGTGCTGTGTTTCCAGCACTTCAATACGCTGCGCAAGAGGTTCCAGCAGTTCCCGGTGCGGATTGAGATGCTGAGCCGGTTCCGTAATGCGAAAGAGACGGCGGTGGTGCTGGAGGACCTGGAAGCGGGCAAGGTCGATATTGTTTGCGGGACGCACAAGCTGTTCTCGAAGGATGTGAAGTGGAAGGATCTGGGCCTGGTGCTGGTGGACGAGGAACAGAGGTTCGGCGTGAAGCACAAGGAGCGGCTGAAGGAGATCCGGCACAGCGTGGATGTGGTGACGATGTCGGCCACGCCGATTCCTCGGACGCTGCATATGTCTTTGTTGGGGCTGCGCGATATGTCGGTGATCGAGACTCCGCCGCGTGACCGGCTCGCCATTCACACGGTGGTGGCTCCGTATGGGAACGACCTGATCCGGCCGGCGATTGAGCTGGAACTGGGGCGCGGGGGCCAGGTGTATTTCGTGCATAACCGGATCGATTCGATCTTTCACCGGGCGGCGTCGATTCAGGAGATGTTCCCGGATATTAAGATTGGCGTGGGCCACGGGCAGATGCCGGAGGCGGAACTGGAGAAGGTGATGCTTCAGTTCATGGCGCACGAGTTCGATGTGTTTGTGTGTACGACGATTGTTGAAAATGGCCTGGATAATGCGCTGGCCAATACGATGATTATTGAAAAATCCGAGCATTTCGGGCTTTCGGAGCTGTATCAGCTGCGCGGGCGGGTGGGCCGGTCGAACAGACGGGCGTACTGTTATTTGCTGGTGGAGCCGGATACGGAGCTGCAGGAGATTGCGCGGAAGAGGCTGGCGGCGCTGAAGGAGTTCAGCGATTTGGGGGCGGGGTTCAAGATTGCGGCGCTGGATCTGGAGTTGCGCGGAGCCGGGAATTTGCTGGGCGGCGAGCAGCACGGGCATATCAACGCGATTGGGTTCGATATGTACATTCGGATGCTGGAAGAGACGGTTCGGGAACTGCGCGGGGAAGAGATTTTGCCGGAGATCCGGTCGAGCCTGAACCTTGGATTGGATATGCGGATTCCGGCTGGGTATATCAGCGATGAGAACCAGAGGCTGCGGGCTTATAAGCGGATTGCACAGGCTGCGAGCGATGAGGAGCGGGATAAGCTGGCGCTGGAACTGGCGGACCGGTATGGTCCTTTGCCCGATGATATTCGGCAATTGTTGCGGTATTCGGGAATTAAGGCTGCGGCGGAGCTGATTGGGATTGAGGCGATTGACCGGCGCGGGCCTATGTTGAATGTGAAGTTCCATGAAGAGACTCGGGTGGATGCTCAGAAGCTGATGACGCTGGTGTCGAGTACAAGGAATGCGCAGTTTACTCCCGCGGGGGTCTTGCGGCTGCCTATGGAGGGCGGGGTTACGCCTGGGGAGATACTTACATTTTTGGAACGTGGGTTGATTGGGCCTTTGATGTAGTGGGGGTGGGTCCCACGGCTTTGGCGTGCCGCTCCATTACTGTCGCGGTTCTGCAGAGCGGTAGCTCGCGAGGCAGCCGATGGAAACACACCTCGGGTGCAGCCGGGCCGAGAGGCGCGGTGAGTCGGCTGTTTGGGCGGTAGAATGGAGAGCGATGAGCC
Source organism: uncultured Acidobacteriia bacterium (assembly GCA_903929755.1). Taxonomy (GTDB): domain Bacteria; phylum Acidobacteriota; class Terriglobia; order Bryobacterales; family Bryobacteraceae; genus BOG-234. Next base: position 1,687 of record CAIYVZ010000040.1, on the reverse strand, counting down.
TGGACGACTATGGAACCGTGCTGTACCGGAATCCGCCTGGCGGCTGGGTAGCTGAGATTCCAGCGCTGCCGGGATGCTACGCCCTAATGGACACGAAGGAAGCAGCCCTCCACGAAATCGCGAATGTCTTCGAAATGATCGCCGAGGAGTATGGCGAACGCGGCGAGTGCTTGCCTATAGACAATTCGTTGATTCATACCTAGGAGCGTGTCGGGATGAAAAAATCCGCTACGTAGAATCAACAACTTACGGACAATCGGCGGTGAGTTTTGGCTTGTAAGTTGTTGATTCTACGTTCGTCCAAATCTATTTCCGACAGGCTCCTAGCGGAAGAGCCGCCGAGTTCCGGCGTGCCGCCGCGAACCTCGGATTCACCCGCGTCCGACAGCGAGGTAGTCACGTCTCCATGCTCCGGTAATGATTGACCAGAAGCGGTGGCGAGTGACCGGCCTGAGGTGGGGATCGGTAACGCGGGCACACTTCGGGTGTGCATTTTTTCGATAGGTTTCATTTCGACGTCCTTAGGCCGCCTGATAGAGCACTGGCGGGGCTTCTTTGCCGCAACAGCGCTTGTATTTTTCTCCCGACTTGCACGGGCAGGGTGCGTTGCGGGGGATTTGTTTGGTCCGGGTGGCGAATTCGGCCAGTTCGCGGCGTTCTTCGGCTTCGATTTGGGCGTGGAGACGGCTTTCAGCGGTCTGTACAGTGTCCGGAATGGGTTCGCTTTTTCGAATTTCTGCTTTCGTCAGATCGGCCGCCGGGCGAATTGGCTTCGCTTTTTCGAATCGCAACACGTCGCGGGCGCTGGCCGTCGCCGGCAGGGCGAGATTCCAGCGATTGTTGAGGTGGCGGTCGGTCTGGAGACGACGCAGTTCCATGGTGTTGCGGCGGACGGCGGTGTTCAGACGGTCGCGGTATTTGCGGCGGGCGTCGAGAGTGTCCTCGGAGAAGACGGACTCGTCGATTGTGGCCATGATGTTGAGGCGCCAGGTGTCGCGGAAGATTTCGGCGGCGAAATGGAGTTCGAGGAAGCCTTCGGGACGGAGCTGGGACTGCGCTTCTTCGGCGAGGGCCAGGAATTCGGCGCGGTCACCGATTACTTTGTCGGTTGCGAGGAGTTCGGTGAGGTTTCGCATGGTGTGTCTTCCTTTGCAGTACTGGTTTCTGAGGCGATGTGGGAGATCGGGTCGAGAGTTTGTTCGAGATCTGTCAGGGGTGGCGGCGTGCCGCGACGGGCGGAGAGCAAGAGCCGGAAGGCTCCGCAGAAGTTCCGGTAGTAGCGGGTTTCGAGGCGTCCGAGGGCGGTAAGGACGATGCGGCTGGTTTCAGGGGCGTGCGCCATGGCGAGGTGGTACATGTCCTCGTGGGGTTCGAGGGCTGCGCCTTTTGCGTCTTTGAGGCAGCGCGGGCGGAAGGTGACGGCCTGATGGTCATAGACCGCTTTTTCCATGATTTTTGTGCGAATCCCGCGCCACTTTGAGATGGCCATTTCATCGACGAGGTAGTTTTCGGCGAAGTCGCGGGGCTTGAGGTTGAGGCGGGCGGTCTCGAACCGAAAGGCTATTCCGGATGCTCCAGAGCCGCTGATTCTAAAGACTTTCAGTGCCTCGCCGATTGGTCAAACAGACACTCGCAGTCACGCCACAGTCACACAAAGTAATTCAGTATCTTGAACAAGATTCCCACT
>CAIYVZ010000039.1 GCA_903929755.1 uncultured Acidobacteriia bacterium | reverse complement strand
TTGTCGAGCGAGTTTGTCCTGCGTCAAGAAGCGGATCATCGCTTCGAAAATCTACGACGAGCGAATCGCGGTGCTTCAAGACTCGCAGTCGGCGAATTCTTGACATCTCTCCACGCCAGCAATGACGACATTTCTGGCTCTGCTTCCCTCGCCGCACGCGATCCGGACTGATTCGCCTGCGGCTGTCAAGCGTCTTCTCGCCAGTTCAGAGCGGGTTGCATGCGACTACTCTAAGTTTGGAACCAATGAGTTACGGGAGATGGCTGCGGCCACGGTGTGGTGTGACGACGCCAACACCGTCATCAGTGCGCAGACCTTGACGGCTCTGCACCCGGCTCAGCGAGCCACATTGTGCCGGATGCGCAAGATTGCAAGTGCGGCGAATACGGCAGCGGTGGTGACTTCGCTGCTCGCCGCTCTCGGTCCTCCGTCTGAGGGGGATGAACAAAGCCAGGACTTGCCCGCTCCGCCGGCGGGCTCGTTCCTCGCCCTTCTCCAGACGGACTTGTCAGATGAATATGCTTCGGTGGCCAGCGCGGACATCGAGGCCTGCCGCGCCATGCTCGCTCAGTCGTCGCTTGCCCCTGCCGCCACAGGGTCGTCGGCGTCGGTTCTAGCCAAGTTTAGGGAGGCGAGCGCCATGGCACGGTGGTGCTACAATTTTCTGCATACCCCGGAGGACTTCGCTCGCCTCGGGGACCGACCTCGCGCCGCGCTGCATGCGGCTCTGAAGGTTACGAACGTGCAGGACGGGATTCGCCAGTTGATGATCCTTGCTGTCATCGACGACTGGCGTCGGCGCCGGGCCGACTCGGACCAGTCGAGTGGGGACAAGGATAGCACCGGCGGGTCGGCGAAGAAGAAGGCTGCCGGCACAAAAGGGCCTGCGAAGGCAGTCCACTTCGACCTTACTGTCGGCACGGCGCTTGACTCGCCGGCGCCTCCAGCTGCCGACTTTGCTGCGGATGGCGCGGTCACACCGTGGTGGCTGGCACGTCTCCAGCACACCGTGGACCTCACCGCCGCGACGCAGCGCAATGCCGAGCACAACGTGCTTGCTCCTAATGGCTTGGGCCCGGCCAGCGCACCCGGCTCAAGTGTGTGGGACTCGTTGCTGGGAGCCGGGGCTTCTGCATATGACCGTGTAGTACTGGAGCACGGCGGCGCGCATGCCGATGAGCTCCGTCGCCTGCTCCACCTGCTCCCTACTTTGTACGTCGATGCGAACCAGTTGTTGACTCAGGAGGAGCGATCCACCCTGGCCTCCGCCCGCAAGTCGGAGGACACGCACCGGCGCACGGCGGCACCCTCACTCGCGTCGTGGCCGTGGCTTCAAGATCTCAGAGTGGTGGCGGGTCGCCCTTTTAGTGCATATGATATGGGGCGCATGCTGGCCGTGGCGCTCCGGGTGGATAGCGGTGCTACCTCGTCAATCCTCGAGGTGCTCGCTCGGGAGGCCCGCGCCCGCGACCGGGAGGACCTCGCTCGAAAATTCAGGACTGCCTCGGACCAAGGGGATCTCAGCGCCCTCTTACTCGCAATGGGGTTGCTCCAACGACATGCGCTCCAAGGCATTCAGTCGGCGTTTGAGGTGGCTCACGGCCACATGGCTAAGTTTCCCAAATGCCCGTTAATAGTTGAGGTGGCTGCGGGCCGGGATTGTCAGCGTGCCCGCCTGACTAAGTTCTTCCTCACGCTGGACAGAGTCATACGGGAGGCGGCAGACTTGAAACAGCCATGTGATCAAAATCAGTACACGGCTGGCGCATACCTCAATTTTTTCAAAGGGTATATGGAATCGGCGGTGTCCACCCAAGCCACAGAGCGCTTGTACATGCAGGCGGGCGCTAACTTCGGTGGCGGTGGGGGGGCAGCTGCCTACGGGGGGACCGGCGGCTTCGGAGGAGGGAGTGGCGGCTCCTCCTCGTCATATGGGACTGGGGGGGGACTCGGTGGTACGGGGTCTACACCTCCTGGTGGATTCGGCGGCACGCCTCGGGGCCCTAGTGCCCAAGGGGGCGCGCAACGGGGTGGCCAGGGTCAGGGCAAGGGGTCCACGCCTGCACCGCACTCGCCGTCGGCTGGACAACCAAAGCAGAACAAGGGTCAGCAGCAGAAGGGCACCAGTCTCGTTTTTGGTGTGAACGCCCCAAGCTCCAAGGCGATCGTCGGGGAGCACATCGGCCTGGATGGTCCGGGAGCGGGCTTCACGTGTTGGGGGTGTAACGCCGTGGGTGTCGGACATTTCAAGGGCGAATGCCCCACGTTTTGGGGGAAACAGGGCAAGCCGCTTCCAGGGTTCAACAGTGATGGAGACCGTGAGCCTGGAGAATGGAACGGCAATGAACCAAAGCGGGCTACATTCAAGAAGTGGGTGGAGTTCTTGGAGGATACAAACAATTTTGCTGCCGGAGCGGAGCCAGCTACTTTCCGGGGGGCACCAGACTTGGATGCCTTCAAGGACCGGGCGGCTCGGGCCCGGAAGTAACCATGGCTGCCCCAAGGGCAGGGGGGCAGCATTCAGCGCGTGCTGTCCCCGGCGCACCTGTTCAGGGGGACGGTGCCAGCGCTCAGGAGGAGGAACCAAATATACTGTTAGAAATTCGAAAATTTGCTACTCTAGACAAGCTACGGTTGGCCGCGAAGAGCGTGAGACGCTCGCGCTTTGTGGGGGACGTAGCGGTCGTCATCTGCAGGCTGAGGATGCTAGCCTGCGATGTTTTATTCCGGAATATTCAGTGTCACGACGCCACCAGCATTATCAGCAGGCATCAGGACACGGCAACTATGTTTAACTTAATGCGGGAATTGTGCTCGGACCCCAGTGTTCTACAGTTTTGGGCCTATTCGGCAGATCAGCAGGAGTGGCTGGTAGACCGATTGGGTCCAGTGGTCGGGCACGGGAGACACTTTGTAATTCAGATCCTCGAGCCACAACCTCTGCAGATGGCAAGAGATAGTAAGGGTTCTGTGGCACCATTTCTGACGTCTGTTATGAGCGAACTGGTGAGCAAGGAGTTTGCGCTGCTACCGTTGGCAGGGTGTCTGGGCAGGGCTAGCAAGGGTGCCTGGAGCAGAGACGGTACAGTGTTTGTGACACGGCTCGGGGCGTCGCAGGAGCGCGTCAGAAAGGAAGCATGGTGTGTGACTCTGGCTGCCCTCGTGGACCTCGGGGGGGTCCGAATCGTGTTTGAAGGTGAAGATATAATACAGTTCGAGTTTGCAGAACCATGGAAGGAAATCGACAGACCAAGGGTCAGTCACTTCTTGCCACCCTGTTGCCGGATTCCACCGGTAGACGAGCGCGAGTGTAGAAGGGACCTTGACCCGCCATTTAATTTTGCGCGAAAGGTGCCAGATAAGGATGTGGCGTACATCACCTTCTCTAAGGAAGCATGGAGAAGGAAGCTGGGAACATTACCGTCGGAGCTGGAGACGCTCCTGGATGGGATGTACTGTGTATCACGGACGGGTCAGACCTTTGCACCAATGTTTATGAGAAATCACCCGTCCTTAGACGAGGAGGCCCTGGAAGCTTTGTGGCCAACGATAGCAAAAATGCTGTGGAAACGTCAGTTTGAGTACGTGGAACGGCACCACCAGATACCTAGGAATGTGATGGCGTGTGGAGCGGTACCGAAGAGCACTGCGCCATTCCGGAGGCTCATAACTGATTACAGACCCAGCAATGTCTTCGTGGACCCTTGGCCGGTTAGATACATCAGCATTAAGGGGTTGGCTCTACTCCTGGAACATAATTCACTGTTTTGGACCCGAGATTTGGCGGGAGCTTATTATAACGGAGTGCTCGGGGGATGTGGAGCATCTCCGAAGGAGGTTTTGACCTGGATACTGAACTCGGCACGTGATGGGTACGTGCCCAAGAAATCGAAGCAGTTTGGTTGCGGGCCTGGAGATTGTTCGAACTGGTGTGAGAAATCGCTGGGCGGGGTTTGCCTGGGAGGCCACATAATGCGATTGGCTGCGTGTCAGTTCGGGGCAAAGACCAGCAATGGACCATTGTCTCTATTTGTGGACTCGTTCATGGACATCGTGAGGAGATACAGGGAATCAGTGAACGGAGTCAGTTTTGTCGATGATTTATTATTCTATCTCAAGCTGCTTATGAGGCCCGAGGAGCATGGCCGCTGCTCGGGTCTGACGGGGGGCTGCGTTCTATGTAAAAGGGCTGCGGAGGTGGGGGCTGCCGACGAAGAATTCGTGGACAGGCTCCTAGACGAGCTACACATGGAGCGATCGGAGAAACAATTCGTGTTAGGGCAAGCGGCTGTCTTCCTTGGAGTGTGGATCGACACCCACGAGGGCAGGCTTAAGCTGACGGAGGAGAAGTTCCGTAAGCTGATGGATAACCTGCAGGAGGTGTTGGCTTGGAGCAGGGCGACGCCCCGGGCGGCGTCCAAGGTCCGGGGGAAATTAATCAACTATTCGGAATGCATGGAGTCGGTGAGGCCATTCAGTGTGCCGTTCACTGTCTTTATCGGCGACGCAAAGACTACCGCGGAGTGGGACCTAGAGTCGGAAAATGTGGGAAGAATGCGGGAGACGGCGGCGTTCTTGATCTCACACGTTCCCAGATTGGTCAGCGCGGGTGCTCCTCTGTGGAAACTCGAGTCCAGCACTATGTATGACCGCTTTGAGAGAGGTCTTGAGTTGGGATTCGAGTTGAGGGTTGTGACCTTTGATGCGGCCATCCCTGGCGTCGGGGTTGCGATGCGGGACAGGCCGGGAATTGTGAAATGGGTAAGGGGACGCCGTTACGAGGGGCTCAGCACCGTGGTGACGTTCCCCAGAGACCTGGGGCTGATGGGGGATCTGGAACATCAGGCTTGGAGGGAGGCCTGGGGTGCAGTCCTAGCAGTGGAGCTAGCTCTGATGGACGAGTCTGTCAGAGACTGTGTACTGCTTCTCATCAATGATTGCGTGCCGGTGTTGGCGGCAATAATGAAAGGGTCGGCGCGTTCGCCTCGGCTGCAGGCAGCGACGGAAGCTATATATCGCGCGTGCATTCCCCGCGGGGTTGTGGTACGGACGCTACACGCCTCGGGGAAGCAGTTAATCGAGGAAATGGTGGACGAAGGATCGAGAAGACACGCACAAGCGCTTAGGGGACCAGCGTGTGGGGAGCGGTTGCGGTCCATCGTCTTTGAGTTCGCAAGGGAGGTTGGATGCCCTCTCACCATCGACTTTTTTGCGTCGGCGGAAAATACTCTGTGCCGACGATATGCGGCATGGACGGACGATCCCAGAGCCGAAGCGGTCGATGCATTCTCTATACGCAACTGGGATGTCGGGCGATGTGTCTGCGGGATGGAACACAGAGAGTGGGGATTCTATTTCCCTCCATCCGGGCTGGAAGACCGTGTGGTGCGGAGGGCTCAGTCGGACGGAGCACGAGGAGTTTTCTTGGTCCCGCGTAACAGGAAGGCACCGTATTTCCAGGCTTTACGTCAGCGGGCAATACTGATGCGAAACCTGGAGTCTGAACCGGGCCTGTTCATTCATGTTAGGAAACAGATGTGCAAGCACTCTTTGATTGCTGTGGATTTCAGCGGCGGCAACGACCTGACCACTGTGTTTTGTGGGCAGGAGTCGGAGCCGCGAAGAAAAGGTCGGACTGCGCTTCCGGTCGAGGAGGAGGCAGCTCGCGATCTCGTTCAACAGATCAGTCTCCTTGGGGAGAAGGATGGAGGAGCCAGCGGTCGTGTATCGGGCGGATCGTGCTGAGGCAGCAGAGGTGGCAAAGGAATACAATGCTGCGGTGAAGGGCGCCGTTATTGAGGTCCTGCCTGTGGAAGTAGCTCAACAGCTGCAGTGGACAAGGAGTTTATACCCGGCAGTGGCGGACGTGGAACTGCTAAAGGATCTAGAGGTTGCTAACCTCCCATTGGTACCCGCCCGGATCCGGGCGATCATCTTCAAGGACGAGAGAGCTGTCACGGAGTTCGAGCGGGGCGACGGTCTGGTGCCGGCGGTCCGGCGCCAGGGCGAGGAGCGTGCGTCGTTGTTTTCGCCAGCGGAACTGGTAGCCATCTTTGACTCGCAGATTAATCAGGCTCAGCTGCAGGCAAGCAGTCGTGGTGGGTACTGGAACTCATGGAGGCAAGTAATCACATTCGGCTTCGCCCATGAGATCATGCATAAGATCTTACCCATGTCGATCGAGGAACTTAAGGCGTTCACCCTCGAGCTCCTGATGACTGGGGCGTCTGCAAACAGTATCAAAAACGCCTGGTCGGCGATCGAGCACAGGCATCGCTTGGCAGGAGTCGAGCCGCCATTGGCACCACCCTTGGCATTCAAGCGCTTGTTCAAGGCGGTGGCTTCGATTAGGGGGACCCCTGGGCGTCTCCAATTTCCTATCGGGACGCACCATTTGCGGCGGTTCCTAACATTGGTGGGCCTCTCACGACTGGAACTGAGGTCGGTCCTAGTGACTACCCTGGGCACCGTGGGCTGCTGTCGTGTGGAAGAGGTGTCTAATCTTCAACTCTGCGATTTGTTGTGGGCGCTGGACGCTGCATATCATGACAGCCTTGTTGGCGGCTTGGCTATTCGGATATATCGCCGGAAACAGGACACGGGTCGGTTCGGTCTGTACATCCGTGTCCCAGCTGGGGAGCTAGTTGAGTGGCTCCGACGCTACGTGGCAAATCTGTGCTTGCGCGTTAGCGACGACTGCACAAAACGGGCCAACCCTGGAGCGCGTTGTCCGGCTTGCGACCCGGTGTTCCCGAGAACGGTCGTCGGTCGCACGGGCGAGGCTCATAACTGTGCAGGGCCGTTGAAACCCATGTCGCGGCAACAGGTCTCAGCCGCAGTCAAGACATCGATCGCGCTGCTCGGAGTCGATGCTCGGCACTATTCGGGTATCAGCATGCGGCGCGGTGGCATCACGGCAGCTGTCCAGGCGGGGGTCCCTGAACCAATCCTGTACCTGCAGAGTGGGCATGGCACGGCAGTGGCTGGCAGGCGGTATGTGGACCCCGTGGACCCGCGGATCTTGTACACGACGGGGCGGGCGATCTTGGGCGCAAGGCCGTGAAAATAATGGCGGGGGAATTGGTCCGGGGGGGGGAAGGATAGAAGGAGGATAGGTTGAGGAAGGATGGAGGACCAGGGTCAGTTCGCGACGGATGGCTGGGCATCGGCTGAGGTCTCGGATAAGGGGACAATGTATTGTAGCCATGGCCGATCCTCGCTTCGGCGAGGGGCTGGGTGCTTGCGGTCCCACTCTGGCTCCGGCCAGGATAGTGAGGTCACGGTGCCAGTGGTTCCAACCAGCGTCGCGGATTTGGGAAGGAGGGACATCTTCTTGGACGGGCTCGGGGGCGAGGCGAGGCAAGCATCGAGCAAATTGGGATTGAGGGAGCTGGCTTGGAAGCAGCGGGGAGGTATCGGAGGTGTTGATCGGAGCACTCATGGTGGTGGGGTGGAAGGGGCCACCAGGAGTTTTTGGGCGGAGGGGCGGCACAGGGCCGCCAAGGACTGGACGACGGGAATGGCCAGGGCCGCAGTACGGATGGGTACGTGGCGGTTGGATACGCAAGGCTGAGGCAAGGAGCCGAGCGCTACTGGTCAAACCCAAATGGTCAAATCCCGGCAGGGGACGTCTGCAGGGAAGGGTGACCGGGGACGGCAGGATGGCGGTGGGCATGGAGGGCCTGCCATCGGACTGCCGGCCGGGGAAGGGGCCACAGGCTGGGTGGAGGCGGCTGGCGAGCTGCTCCTTCCAGCCGTGGTCCGACTGGCGCGACGAAGGTCGGCTGATACACACTCTTCACCACGCTCTTTGAGCAGGAGTGGGTAGCCATGATGATCCTCAGTCGCAATACCTCGCATGAGTCTAGACAGAGTCTGAACCATTTTATCCAACAAGTGTGGCGGCACGCGTTGGGTAGCGGATATCTTCAGTCTGGGCCGGCAGGCACGCCGGAGACGGGTCGACGACGAGGCTATGCGGCAGCATCGTCGTCGGGGGTCCCGCACCGGCAGTTTTGTTTAATAAATACAGTTTGATACCTTGTCGTAGCGGCGTCCGCTTCCAGAAATTTGGCACTTGACAGAGCCTGCGTCGGCAAGTGCGAGGTTCTGGACGCGAGCGCCGATGGGACTTCAACTCAAACTCTGAGTCTCTGACATGGCTACCACTCCGCGACTCGGATAACAACCACAGTCTGTGCGACTCGGAGCCAGTGGCTGACTCGCGGGCCTGGCAGGAGTGACAGTGACTCGGACGAGAGCCCTGTCTAGCCACAACTTGAAATCGAAAAGGTATGTCCAGTCAAGCTCGGCCAGCGACGGCCAGCAGGAATGACTCGGACAGGAGACACCGTTGGCAAATGGTGTCTGATTATATCCGGGCCCCAGGTGGGGGGCCGTCAGTGTGCCGGGCCCCGTGGTCGAATTGCCAGGCGCGTGGAGCGGTGAAGGGCATTCGAACTGCGACGAGGGCAGGATGGCACCTGACTATGTCCGGGCCCCAGGCGGGGGGCTGCCAGTGTACCAAACCCTGCGGTCGAATCGCCAGGCGCGTGGAGCGGTGAAGGGCATTCGAAGGGTCGGAATGGGTACCTGGCTATATCTGGGCCAGCCGCACGCTCGAGTGCAAGACAGGCTGACTCAGGACCGTACCTGGGGCCGCAGCACGCTCGAAGTGCAGGCAAGGTGGACCCAGACACGCTGACTCGCAGAATGCGGGAAGGCGAATCACCATCGCCAAGACGTCGAGTCAAGCACTGGCGGTGGTGGTATCGGACTGGGCCCGGGCCGCTGGTGTGCGTGCTTGGGGCCAGTCGAATCAGAAACCAAGTCATAAATACCGGGCTGGAAGCCGGGCGAGCGGACACCAGTAAGTACTGCTATGGGCTGCGAGACCGGGTCAGCGGGTCCAGAAGCCTGGGCCCGAGATAAGCGGAGCTGAGTACAGAACCGGCAAAGAGACACTGTGGCAGTGAGCAGCAGGTCCGAGCACAAGTGCTAGAGCCCGGAGCGTCAGCAAAGGGTCACAGCCACAAGTTTGCGGCTGGGGCAGTTACAGCTGCGAGTGGGCGACTGAGAAAAGGTTGCAGGCCAGCCGCTGACTGAGCAGTTGACCAGCTCACAGCCACGAGTTCAGGATCGTAACGGCTCACTATGTCCGAGACTGAATTATTACAGGAGGCAGGCAGCGGCCGGCCTCAGCATGTGACGGGGGCAAGTAGCCGCCGGCGCCCCACTCTGTCCGACCCGGGTCCGCCCGGGCTTTTCATGGTTTTAACCCATCTTGAAATAACTTATGTTTCAACTCAGCATAGTCAACGCCCGGCACTCTGACCGGACAGTTGCGAAATCAGATCATGACTAACAACCGACCAGTTATTAATAGAGAACGTTGGGGGCCGTAGCATAACCAAGTTCACAAACTAAAGTGAATTGGTTGGGATTCGCTCTCTGTTTTGTTG
>CAIYVZ010000038.1 GCA_903929755.1 uncultured Acidobacteriia bacterium | reverse complement strand
GCCTGCTGACCGTCACGCAAACCTGCCGCATGCAGAACCGTCACCCTCTCGACTACCTCAACAGCGCCATCCGCTCACACCGCCTGGCACAACCGCCCACGTCCCTACTCAAGAATTCCCGCCCTACCTGAACTGTTACTTTCATGCAGTGCCGCAACACCACACCCAGATAAACCCCCTTACGAACTTGTCACGAGGAGGTCACGGCCTGTCGCCCGGAGATTTCTCTACCATCTACAACCTTGCTCCTTTATGGAGCGCGGGCTATGACGGCACGGGGCAGACAATTGCCATAGTGGGCCGAACCAACTTCCTGATGAGCGATGTAACTGGGTTCCGTTCTATGTTTGGCCTGCCGGTGAATACTCCGGAGGTTGTACTTAATGGAGCTAACCCTGGGGTGGTTAGTCAGGGTGAGGAAGTAGAAGCTCTGCTCGATGTGCAGTGGGCTGGCGCCGTAGCAAAGGGTGCCACCATCAAGTTCGTACTCTCGGCCAACACGAATACGACGGGCGGGGATATGCTTTCATCGTTGTACATCGTAAATAACAATGTGGCACCTGTCCTCTCGTCCAGTTTTGGCCTGTGCGAGGCACAATTGGGGAGCGCGAATGCGTTTTTCAATAACCTGTGGCAGCAGGCTGCGGTGCAGGGAATTTCGGTGATTGTGGCTTCGGGTGACAGCGGGTCAGCGGGCTGCGATTATGGTGGTACAAATCACCCGGCCACCAGTGGCCTGGCGGTTAGTGGAATCGCTTCCACGCCCTATAACCTGGCGGTTGGGGGTACTCAATTCAACGAAGCTGGTGCGGACTCAGTTTACTGGAACGCGACGAATAGTCTGGCCACTTACTATGCCACCGCGAAGGCGTGGATCCCGGAGGTGGTGTGGAATGAAAGTTCCGCATCCGGTGGGCTTTGGTCCGGCTCGGGTGGAATCAGCTCTATCTATGCCACGCCTTCCTGGCAGGTCGGGACCGGCGTTCCAGCCAGTGACCCGGGGACGTCCGGACACCATCGTTACATCCCGGATGTTTCTCTCTCGGGAGCCAGTCACGATCCTTACCTGGTGATGCTGAATGGAGGGCTTATCGGCGTGGGTGGCACTTCGGCGGCGGCGCCTTCTTTTGCCGGGATTATGGCTCTGCGAAATCAAAAACTGAACTCCCGCGCAGGGAACCCCGCCGCAGCGCTCTACGCTATGGCGAGCCAGGTTCCCACCGCGTTTCACGATGTGGTTACCGGTACCAATGCAGTGCCTTGTACGGCGGGCACCGCGAACTGCTCGGGGGGGATGCTGACTGGTTTTGCGGCTGGCCCAGGCTACGACCTGGCGAGCGGCCTCGGTTCCGTGGACGCTTACAACCTGGTGATGAACTGGCCGGCGAGTGCTGCTGTGGCAAGCGGCCCGATAATCACTTCCCTGAGCCCCGCCTCGCTGCCCACATCTGCCGCCGCTCAGAACCTGATCATTACGGGCACAGGCTTCAAGGTTGGCGCCAGGGTCAGCTTCGGGAAAGTCGGAGGCACTGCCAGCTTACTGACGCCCACTGCCGTTTCGGCAACTTCCGCCAGTGTGACGGTCGCAGTCGGGACGTTGCCCGGAACGTGGACCGTGCAGGTTGTGAACGCCGATGGCTTGAAATCCGTCGCCGCAAACCTGAACGTCACAGCCCCCGCGCCGGCTATTAGTTCGTTGGCTCCCGCTTCGATTACCGGAGCTGCGGCGAACCAGACCATCACTATTACCGGGACCAACTTTCAGGCGGGCGCGAAAGTGAATTTGAGTTATGCGGGCGGGGCCACCACTTCTCTCACCCCGGCAACCGTTACGGGGACTTCCATCGCCGTGGCCGTAAATGTGGGAACAACCGTTCGAACCTGGACGCTGCAGGTTCTGAACCCGGACGGGAAAACATCGGCAACATCGAATCTTGTTGTCACCGCTCCGGCGCCGACCATTACGTCTCTGAATCCCTCGTCGTTGAGCGGTTCCACGGCGAACCAGACGGTCACCATTACGGGAACTGGTTTTCAGAGTGGGGCGAAGATAAACCTGACTTATTCAGGTGGCGCGGTTACTGCTCTGTTGCCCACCACACTTACGTCCACTGCAATAACCGTCGCGTTGAACGTGGGAACTACGGCCAGAACGTGGACAGTGCAGGTGGTCAACGTGGATGGGAAGGTGTCGCCAACTTCCAGTCTCGCAGTCACCGCGCCGGTGGCGGCAGCGCCCGCTCCGGCCCCCGTAGTTACAGCCCCACCCGCTATTACCAGCGTAAATCCAACTTCGCTGGTACGTTCCACCAGCACGCAGGCGGTCACCATTAACGGCACCGGCTTCAAAGCAGGGTTGAAGATTGTGCTGACAGCCGGCGGAACGTCCACAACCATTCAGGGCACCGCCATTACGAGCGTGGCAACGGGCAAGGTTGTGGCGCAGGTGAGTCCTGGAAATACCGCACGCGTCTACTCCGTTCAGGTGATCAATTCTGACGGGAAGACGTCAAATACGGGAAGTCTCACCGTTAAGTAAGAGCTACAGGAAGTAAGAGCTACAGGCGAACGGTAACGGTCTTGACCTCGGTATACTGCTGCAGGCCGTATTCCCCGAGTTCACGACCGATGCCGGACTGCTTAAAACCGCCGAAGGGGGCGCGCGTGTCCAGAACGTTGTAGCAGTTCACGAAGACGGTCCCGGCCTGCATGCTGTGCGCCACAGTGTGGGCTTTCTTGATGTCGCGAGTCCAAACAGCGGCTGCGAGGCCGTAGATAGAGCTATTGGCTCGGTCCACCACGTCGTGGAGGCTGCGGAAAGGGATGATGCTCATAACCGGGCCAAAGATCTCTTCGCGCGCGATGGCCATCTCGTCCTGCACGTCGGCGAAGACGGTGGGCTGCATGAAATAACCGTTGCCGGGCAGACGTTCCCCGCCACAGACCAGGCGAGCGCCTTCGCTGTTACCTTTTTCAACGTAGCTCATGATTCTGTCGAGCTGCGCCTTGTCGATCTGTGGACCCTGTTCGGTTTTGGCGTCAAACGGGTCGCCCACTACGCGACTGCGGGCGCGGGCAGCGCTCTTCTCCACAAATTCCTCGTAAATTTTCTCTTCCACGAAGACGCGTGAGCCAGCGATACAGGATTGCCCCTGGTTGAAGAACAGGCCGTTGTGCGCCCCGGCCACGGCATCGTCGATATCGCAATCGGCGAACACAATGTTGGCGCTCTTGCCTCCGAGTTCCAGGGTGACGCGCTTCAGGTTTGAGCTTGCCGCGGCACCCATGATGATGCGGCCCACTTCGGTGGAGCCCGTGAAGGCCACTTTGTTGATGCCCATGTGATTCGCGATCGCGGCGCCCGCTGTGGGCCCGAAGCCGGGCACGATATTGACGACGCCTTTCGGGAAACCTGCCTCCAGAATCAGTTCACCGAGCCGCAATGCTGACAGCGGTGTCTGCTCGGCAGGCTTCAGCACTACCGTGTTACCCGTCGCCAGGGCAGGCGCGAGCTTCCAGGCCTGCATCATGAGGGGAAAATTCCACGGAATAATCTGCCCCACTACTCCGATGGGTTCGTGGCGGGTGTAGCAGAAGAAATTGCCGTCGATGGGGATCGTCCTCCCTTGCACTTTGTCGGCCCAACCGCCGAAGTAGCGATAACAGGATGCGGCGGCGGGTACGTCCACAGCTTTGGCGAGGGAGACCGGCTTGCCGTTGTCCAAAGCCTCCAGTTGCGCCAGGTCGTCGGCATTCTTCTCTACCAGGTCTGCCAGTTTTAGCAGCAGCCGGCCCCGTTCGGAGGCTGGGATTCGACGCCAGCGGAGGCTTTCGAAGGCGTCGCGCGCGGCCTGAACGGCTTTCTCGACATCTGCGGCACCACCCTCGGCCACCTGGCAGATCTCTTCTCCGGTGGAGGGATTGATGGTTGCGAAGGTCGCGCCGGAGTCGCTGTCCACCCATTTATTGTTGATGAGAAGTTTGGCGGGCGGAAGGGTGGGCATTGCTCCATTATCTTCGAGATCCCACAAAGTATCTTCGAGATCCCCACAAAGGGCGGCGTCTGTCGTGTTAAGATTACGTCGTCTTGTGAAAAACTGTGCCCGTAACCTGCTTCTCGGTTCCCTCCTCCCGGGGCTCTGCTTCGGGCAGGCTGGCCGTGCGGAACTCTTCGGCACAATACTGGACCCTGCTGGGCTGGCAATAACGAAAGCGAAGGTTGAGGCAGAAGATCAGGCGACCCGCGCACGCTACAGTGCGGTTTCGGACGAACGCGGGGAGTACCACGTGCTGGGGCTGCCTTCCGGCTCGTATACGCTGACGGTGGAGCAGGCGGGATTCCGGCTGTATCGCCAGGCTGGCATCGGGCTACGGTTGGCGGGCCGGACCGTGCTTGACGTGACGCTCGAAATTGGACAGCCAACGCAAGCGGTGGAAATCACCGCTGCTGCGGCGTTGCTGCAGACGGCGAGCGGGGAGGTTAGCCTGAATGTGGAAGAGAAGAAGATCACCACGCTGCCGCTGGACGGCCGGAACTTCATTCCACTGGTGACTTTGTCGCCCGGGGTTGCGTTGCCCAACGGTCAGTTGCTGCCGCGGATTAACGGCAGCCGGCCCCGTACCAACGAGTATCTTTACGACGGCATCAGCGTTCTGCAGCCGGAGCCCGGCCAAGTGGTTTATTACCCTATCGTGGACGGCATGGCGGAGTTTAAGCTCAATGTGAACGCCTACTCGCCGGAGTACGGACGGTCGAATGGCGGCACGGTGATGGTAATTGGCAAATCCGGAGGGAACGATTTCCACGGCAGCCTGTTTGAATTTTTCCGCAACGAAGCATTGAACGCGCGCAATGTTTTCGCCCAGCCCGGGCCGAAGCCGGAGTTTCGGCGTAACCAGTACGGGCTGACGGTGGGTGGTCCGGTGCAGAAGAATCAGACTTTCTTCTTTGCCGACTGGCAGGGCACGAGCTTTCGTACCGGCATCACGCGATTCTCCGTAGTTCCGGCTTTGGCCCAGCGCCAGGGCGTTTTCGCCCAGTCGATCTTCGATCCGGCCACCCTGCCGCGGACCCAGTTTCCGGCCAACACGATACCTGCCAGCCGATTTGAGCCGCTCGCTACGCAGCTCTTGCAACATTACCCGGTTCCGAATGTAGCGGGCGCCAATAACTTCGTCCGGACCGCCACGGAACCCGACAATCAGGACCAGGCCGATTTCCGGCTGGACCGCTACTTCGGCGCGAAGCACCGCGTCTTCGCCCGCTACACCCTATTCCGCGATGACGACACACCGGTGGCGCCTCTTCCCGATGGCAGCGGCAGTCTCACTTCCGGGGTGATCGGTCACGCTCTCACGCACGGAGACGCTATTGCGGGCGACTACAACTGGGTTGTTTCGAACAACGCGCTCAATCAGTTCCGGTTTGGCTACTCCCGGCGGGATCTGCACCAGACTTCATTGCAGAATGGCGGTATTACGCTGCCCGGTCTGCCTGCCAATTCCTTCGCCTCCGTACTGCCGATCTTTACTGTGACGGGCCTGCAGCAGCTTGGTCCCACCACGGCGGCCAACTCAAACTTCACAACTTCTGTTACGGAATTCCTGGACACTTTCACGCTGGTCCACGGTCGCCACACCCTCAAAGCGGGTACTGATATCCGGCGCGAGGCGCTCGATGTTCTGAACCCGCCGAATCCGACCGGGTCGTTTGCGTTCACCACGACAGGTTCCAACAGTCCTGCGGTTACGGGCAGCGGCAACGCTCTGGCTTCGTTCTTTCTCGGCCAGGTGAACGCGTTTTCCATTGATATCCAGCGCAACGTGATCCAGCCGAGAGCCCACATCGCGGAATTCTTTATCGGCGATGACTGGAAGGTTTCGCAGCGCCTGACCGTGAACCTTGGGACCCGCTACACGCTCAACCTTCCCTCAACGGAGAAAAACAACCAGGGCGCGGTCTTTAATCTCCAGTCACAGGTCTTGGATTTCCCGCACACGTCACGGCAGGTTCACTGGGGCGATTTCGGACCTCGACTCGGCATCGCGTGGCGCGGGAACGACAGCCTGGTGGTTCGCGCAGGTTACGGGATGGTGTTCTTCGAACAGTCCGGTATCACGACTCCGTTCACCGTTCCCCAGTTCCCGTTTGTGCAGACGGTGGGCCAGCAGTCGCAGGACGATGTGAATGCCGCGTTCCCGCTCGCGACAGGTCCTACGGTGCAAATCAGCGCGCCGAACGCTCATTCGGGCCTCGGTCAGGGTGTTTTCGGGGTGGATCGTTCGAACGGCTCGGGGTACTCGCAGCAGTGGAACGTGACGGTGCAGAAGACTGTGGGCACCAACTGGAACGTGGAAGCGGGATATTTGGGTTCGAAGAATACGCGGCTGGGGATTCCGGACGCGAATATCAACCAGTTGCCCCCGCAGTATCTGGCACAGGGTGCGGCATTGCTGAATAAAGTGGCGAATCCGTACTTTGGCCAGATTCCGGTTTCCTCTTCGCTGGGAACGGCAACTATCGCACAGCAGCAGTTGCTGCGGCCCTACCCTCGGTTCACTACGGTTGCGCTGTTCCGGGATAATGTGGGCAACTCCGGATACAATGCCCTGGCTTTCAAGCTGGAAAAGCGCCTGTCGCGGGGGCTGACGGTGAACGCCGCGTTCACGTATTCCAAGCTGCTGGACGACGCTTCCAGCGTCTTCTCGCAGACCATCTTCACCGGCCCGGTCCTGAACACAAGCGGCGCGGCGGACGCGTATAATCGGCATCTGGAAAAAGACGTCTCGAGCGGCGATATCCCGCGTGTTTTTGCGCTTGGCTGGGTTTACGAAGTACCCTGCTGGTGGAAGATCTCCGGGCTTCAGCTTGCGGGTCTGGTTCGGGTGCAGACTGGCGACGCGGTGGCGGTGACGCAGGCCACCAACAACAACTCCAGCCTGGGCTATGCCGTCCAGAGGCCGAACCGGGTGTCAAATCCGAATGATTATTCTGATCGCACTGTAGCGAAATACTTCAACACCGCCGCGTTCGCAGCGGTACCGCAGTTCGTGATCGGCAATAGTTCGCGGAACCCGGTGCGGGGGCCGGGTTTGCAGAATGCCGACCTGATGCTGGGGAAGACTTTCCGCCTGAAGGAACGAATGAAGCTGGAGGTGCGGGCCGAGGTCTTTAATGTCTCGAATACCCCGCCGCTGAACGACCCGAATGGCAGTTTCGGCAACGCTGCGTTTGGCTCCATTACGAGCGCCGGAAACCCGCGTGTTTTTGAGTTTGTGGGCAAGTTACATTTCTGAGGTCCTGATGCGCCGTCATTCCCTAAAACTGGACCCGTCGTTCCCCGACAGTGAGGTGATGGTTGCCGACACGCTCGAAGTAGTGCAACTGCGAAAATAGCAGGCAGTGAAACCCCGCGTCGAGAATCGCCTGGCTCAAATTCGCACCCGCCGGGCGGTTGGTGCCTCAGACCTGGCTCGGAGAGTTGGTGTGAGCCGCCAGACGATCTATGCGATCGAAGCCGGGACGTACGTTCCGAACACCGAAGTTGCTCTGAACCTGGCCCGCGAGCTGGAAGTTCCTTTCGAAGCGTTGTTCTCGCTGCACGACGAGTCCGGGATCGCTGCGGAGTCGCTAAAGGTGGAGATGTTGAGCGGCCAGCCGGCTACCCTGGGCCAGGCGGTTCGGATCTGCCAGATTGGCGATGAGTGGGTGGGGGTTCCCGTGAGCGCGTCGCCCTGCTATATGCCAGAAGCGGACGGCATTGTGGCGTCAGAAAAAGCCGGGCGGGCAGAGCTTACGGTTTTCGCCAAAGAAGAAGCATCGCAAAAGAGGCTGGTTCTGGCGGGATGCGACCCCGCTACCGGGCTGCTGGCGCACATGGTGGAAAAGGTGAGTGGTGTTGAGGTGGTTTCGGCGCCCGCTTCCAGCAAACTTGCCCTGAAATGGTTGAGCGAGGGCAAGGTTCACATTGCGGGTTCTCATCTGGAGGATGCCCAGACGGGGGAGTTCAACGTGCCCTTTCTCCGGAAAGCGTATCCCGGGGAGGATTTCAGCGTTATCACGTTCGCACGCTGGGAAGAGGGTCTGGTGATTGCGCCCCGGAACCCGAAGTCTGTGAAAACCGTTGTCGATCTGGCTCGCAAGGATGTACGCTTCTGCAATCGGGAGCCGGGTTCGGGAAGCCGCGCGCTGCTGGATCAACTGCTCTCGAAAAACGGACTTCCTGCGGCGGCGGTACAGGGTTATGACCGGGTGGCGTTCGGACATCTTGCTGCAGCGTACAGCGTTCTTTCGGGCGATTCCGATGTCTGCCTGGCTACACGTTCGGCAGCTCAAAGCTTCGGGCTTGATTTCATTCCGCTTCACAGCGAACGCTACGATTTGGTGATGCGACGTCGTACCGTGGACATGCCAGTGGTGAAAGTCTTCCTGGATGTTCTGCAACGTGCCACCCTGCGGCGCAAGCTGGAAGTTCTGGCGGGTTACGATACTTCGCAAACCGGCACGGTGGTGGCGTAACCGTGAACGATCTGAGTACGCGTGTCCGGACTCTGAACAACCACCCGCCCCGCAGCAACGGCGCGTACGTCCTGTATTGGGTGCAAGCGAATCGGCGGGTGGATTCCAACCATGCCCTGGCCTGGGCGATTGAGCTGGCGAACCTCAACCGGGTCCCCCTGCTGGTCTACGAGGGCCTAACCTGTAGCTATCCCGACGCGAATGATCGGCTGCATACTTTCGTGCTGGAAGGTGTGCCGGAGTTCGAGGCGGACCTGAAACGCGCGGGAATCGGTTATTTGTTCTACCTGCGGCGAACGCCTGCGGACGCGAACAATCTGGTTTATCGTCTGGCCGAAAAAGCCGTTGCGCTGGTAACGGACGATTTTCCGGCGTTCAATGTGGTGGTGCACAACGGCCAGGTGCCCGCTCGCGTGGAGATTCCTTACTATGCGGTGGACAGCAGCTGCATTGTGCCCATGAACGTCCACGAAAAGCGTGCGTGGGCGGCGTATACGATCCGGCCGAAGATTACCCGGGAACTGCCACAGTGGCTGAAACCTCTGCTCTTTTCTCCGCCGGCCAAAACCTGGGACGATGCGCTGTTACCTGGGGGCGTGGCTGAATTCCGAACGACGGTACGCCGCGAGAGGATTGCTGAACTGGTGGCGTCCTGCACCATCAACCACGAAATTCCGCTGTCGAAGTCATACCGGGGCGGGAGCACGGAAGCTCGGCTGCGCCTGGAGGATTTTCTGGCGTCGCGACTCTCCCGCTATTCCCAGGAGAGCGGGAAGCCGTCAAAGAAAGCAACCAGCGAACTTAGCCCTTATCTCCATTTTGGACAGATCTCGGCACTGGAGGTGGCGCTGGCCGTTCGGCGTTACGCGGCGGAACACAAACTGATAGCCGATGAATTTCTGGAAGAGTTGATCGTCCGCCGGGAACTCGCCTTCAACTTTTCCCGCTGGACGCCGGAGAACGAAACCCTCCGCGTACTGCCCGACTGGTGCCTGAAGACCATCGCGAAGCATGCGGACGACCCGCGCCCGGTAACGTACACGTTTGAGCAGTTCCGCGATGCGCAGACTCACGACCCGCTGTGGAATGCCACCCAGCTGGAAATGCTGACGGAAGGCAAGATCCACGGCTACTACCGGATGTACTGGGGGAAGAAGATCATGGAGTGGTCCCCCACGCTGGATGAAGCTTTACGAACCATGTTCCGCCTTCACAGCATCTATGCATTGGATGGGCGCGATCCAAATACCGCAACCGGCATCCTGTGGTGCTTCGGGCTACATGACCGGCCATGGACGGAAAGGCCGATTTTCGGACAATTGCGCTACATGTCGTATGACGGCATGAAGCGGAAGACGGACATCGAGGCCTACATCCGGCAAAATAATTCTCCGCAGGGCAGTCTCTTATGAAATTTATCGTTTCGGGTGGTACCGGCTTCATTGGCCGTCAGATAGTTGATGAACTCCTGAAGCAGGAACATTACGCGGGCGTCTACAGCAGGCGTCCCGGGGTGGCCGCGCGGACTGCAGTCGCTACTTACAGGTGGGACCCTATGGAAGGGGAACCGCCGGTTGACAGTGTCCACGATATGGACGCGGTGATTCACCTGGCGGGCGAACCTGTTGCACAGCGGTGGAACCCGGAAGTGAAGGAAAAGATCCGCGCCAGCCGCGTGGAGGGTACTCGGCGTCTGGTGGATGCGATCGCGAAAGCCCGGCACAAGCCCAAGGTTCTGATTTGCGCCTCCGCAATCGGTGCCTATGGCGACCGTGGTGACGAGATTCTCACCGAAAACTCCACTCTTGGAAAGGGCTTTCTGGCCGACGTTTGCCGCGCCTGGGAAGCCGAAGCAGATCGTGCCGCCTGGTTCGGTGTCCGCGTCGTCAAGATTCGAATTGGCTTCGTTTTGGGCCGGAACGGCGGAGCGATGAAGAGCATCACTCCCCTGTTTCGTCTCGGCCTGGGCGGGCCACTTGGTTCGGGCAAGCAGTGGATGCCCTGGGTTCACGAGAACGACATCACCCGCCTGTTTATCTGGGCGGCGGAGAACGAAGTTTCCGGAGTGTTCAACGGTGTTGCGCCCAACCCGGTCACCAACAAGGAATTCACCCGGGCGCTGGCGTCAGCCCTGCATCGTCCGGCCATTCTGCCGGCACCCGGTTTTGTCATCAAAGCGGCACTGGGGGAACTGGGACAGCATGTCCTCGATTCCGCGCGGGTTATCCCCGAAGCGGCCCTGCAGGCTGGCTTCAAGTTTCAGTTTTCTGACCTGAATTCAGCCCTTTCCACGGTCGTTTAGTCACCACTTGTACGTCCGATGTAAGCAAGTTGTAAAAAGAACCATTCACACGCTGACTGCGATTGACCGTACCCGAAAGGACATGTATGATCGTCCCACCAATGTTCTGTTTTCGGTAAACCACGAGTCAATATCAGGAGTCAGACGCCAATGGCTGTCTACAAAGTTAATGTCAACGGTGCGTCAGTCAATCTGACAGCCGACGACCCCAATACGCCGCTTCTATACCTGCTTCAGGAGCAGGTTCAACTGAACGGGCCCAAGTTTGGCTGTGGTTTGGGGCAATGCGGGGCCTGCACGGTCCTGATTGATGGAGTCCCCTCCCGTTCGTGCACTACGAACGTGGCCGACGTGGCGGGGAAGAGCGTTACGTCGCTTGAGGGCCTGGGCACACCAGCCAATCCTCATCCAATTCAGCAGGCGTTCATCTCCCAGCAGGCCATGCAGTGCGGCTATTGCGTGAGTGGACCCGTGCTTTACGGGAAAGCGTTTATTGACGCCAACCCGGGCGCCACCCGCGACCAGATCAACACGGCGCTGGGCCAGTCGCCACTGCTGTGCCGCTGCCATGCGCACAGCCGTATGCTGAACGCTCTCGTTCTTTATTCACAGGGGCTGACCAAATGAGAACCGAACAGGGCAACATTTATTCCTGGCGCACCTTCGATGAAGCGGAAATGACTGCGGACGCCCGCAAGGCGCTGGCAGGCAAAGCGAAGAAAGGTGCCAGCCGCCGGGACTTCTTCAAGTCCGCCGGCATGATGGTGGTCGGCTTTAGCGCCGTAGGCGAAGTCGGCAAACTGGCGGCACAGAGTCCGGTGAATCCTACTGGCCTTGTGGATGCCACCAAAGTGGACTCGTGGGTCTCCATTGGGACCGATGAAAGCGTTACCATTTACTCCGGCAAGTGCGAATTCGGCCAGGGTTTTGCCACTGTGCAGCTGCAGTTGGCCGCCGAAGAACTGAACGTTCCGCTAAGCCGAATAAAGCTGATCTTCTGTGATACGGGTTTTACACCGGACCAGGGCGTTACTTCGGGGAGCCAGTCGCACATTGCTGAATTCGGCCCGGGCGGCCTGCGCCAGGCTCTTGACACCGCTCGCGATGCCCTGACGGTGCTGGCGGGACAGTGGTTCGATACCACTCCGGACGCGCTTACGGTGAAAGACGGCGTCTTTTCGGTGAAGAGTGACCCCGCCCAGCAGATAACCTATGGCCAGTTGCTGCAGGGCCAGCGTTTCAACCTGGTGCTGGACGGCAAGACGGTGCCGAAGGACCCGAAGACCTACACGGTTCTGGGGACATCGGTTCCGCGCCCGGAGATTCCGGCGAAAGCGACGGGCACCTTCCGTTACGTGCACAACGTGCGGCTGCCGGGCATGCTTCATGGCCGAGTGGTACGCCCGCCCACAGTTGGCGCGCAGGTTGTCAGCGTGGATAAGAACTCCGTGGCGAATATGCCCGGCGTCCTCCAGGTTGTTGTAAAGAATAACTTTGTCGGTGTAGTGGCGGATACGCAGTGGCACGCCATTCAGGCAGCCGGCACTCTGAACGTGACCTGGTCTGCGGGCGATACGCTCCCTGACCCGGCGACGCTTTACACCTCGATGACGACGCTTCCGTCGGCCGACAGCCTCACGCTCGACTCGGGCGACACGGAGGCGAATCTCGCCAACGCGGCGAAGACTTTCAGTGCCCAGTACCTTCACCCGTTCCAGATGCACGGTGCCATGGCGGCTTCCTGCGCTGTCGCCGATGTCCGGGGCGGTACCGGTCCCAAAGCAACAGCCAAAATCTGGTCGGCGACTCAAGGTGTCTACCCGCAGCGCGACAGCGTGGCTGTGGTTCTGGGGATTCCGAAAGCAAACATTCGGGTCATCTTCACCGAAGGTTCAGGCTGCTATGGCCTGAACGGCAATGACTCGGTCAGCTACGACGCCGCAGTGCTCTCCCAGGCCGTCGGCAAGCCAGTTCGCGTGCAGTGGTCGCGCAAAGATGAACACCAGAACGGCGAGAACTTCGGACCTGCCTATGTGATCAACCTGAAAGCCGGTGTGGACGCCGGCGGCCAGATCAGCACGTGGAGTTACGAAACCTGGACTGTCAGCAAGGGCAACCGCCCGAACGCGACTACTCCGGGCAACATCATCAGCGGCAACCTGATGGGCTTCCCCGCACCGGTTCCCACTCCGGCCAAGGCCACGCCCCCGACCACCTTTTCCAACAACAACAATTCCGCTGCCAACTATCTGAGTGGCCTGATCGCCGGCAAGGCTCCGACCAGCACCGGGACTGTGAACAGCGCCAAAATCCTTACCCACTCGGTCGCGTCGCCCTTCTTTACCGGGCCCCTTCGGTCACCCGCGCGTTTGCAGAATACGTTTGCAAACGAGCAGTTTCTGGATGAAATTGCTTCCGCCCTGGGTCAGGACCCGGTGGATTACCGGATTCGCCACCTGTCGGATCCGCGCCTGATTGCGGTTCTGAAAGCCGCAACTCAGGCTGCCCAGTGGGAAACCAGGCCCTCTCCGAAGTTCCAGATTCCCTTCGGTAAGCCGGTGGGCCGTGGCGTCTCGTGCGTGCTTTATGAAGGCAACAATGGCTACTCCGCCCTGGTTGCAGTTGTAGAAGTTGACGTTACCACGGGCGTGGTCACCGTGAAGAAGCTCATCACCGCTGCGGAAAGCGGTCCCATCTCCAACCCGGACGGGATGCTGAATCAGACGGAAGGCGGCGTTCTTCAGGCCATGAGCCGGTGTATGTACGAACAGGTGAAGTGGAACGCCAAGGGCGGCGTCATTACAACCACCGACTGGAACAACTACCCTGTGTTTCAGTGGGGCATGCAGGTTCCTGAGTTGAAGACGGTGCTGATCAACAATCCCAACGTCAGCCAGACTGGTGCGGGTGAGTTGAGCATTACGCTGTCTTCCTCGGCGATCGGGAATGCGATCTTCGATTGTATCGGCGTCCGTGTTCGCCAGATTCCGTACACTCCGGCGAACGTTTTAGCGGCGATTGCTGCCAGCAAGAAGTAACGCGAGTTTCACCATGCAGTAACGGCCGCCCTGTTTCGGCAGGGTGGCCGTTACTGCTTTCATCCCATGAACATCAAAAAGCTATTCTTTCTCAATTTCCTGATTGCCACCATCGCGCTGAGCGCCGCAGAACAAATGCAACCTCACGCGGTGATCCCCACGGTAACGGCAATCGTGAACGCTGCAACGGGGGAGCCGGTTATCACCTCGGGCGGCTGGGCCAGCGTCTACGGCAATGGCTTTATTTGGAGTTCCAGCGGTTTTCCCCGGCCCTGGCTCCCCTCGGATTTCGTCAATGGCGCGCTGCCTCTGCAGCTGAATGACATCTCGGTTCGCTTCAACGGTGTCCATACCTACGTCGCCTATATTGGCTCGAACCAGATAAACGTTCTAATTCCGGAAGACCCCACCATTGGCGTGGTGGCGGTACAGGAGCAGGGGCAGCTGGACCAGAGCAACATTATTACGGTGACCAAAGCTGCCGTTGCTCCAGGGTTGTTCACCTTTACGGCGAAGTATCCGTCGGCGGTACATCTGGATGGCACGTATTGTGGCCCGGCAGGAATTCTCGCGGGAATCGCGACCACTCCGGTCAGGCCCGGTGAAGTGGTGGTTCTTTATGGGACGGGGTTTGGCCCCAGCAACCCAAGGATCGATTTCAGCAGGCTCTTCACCACCGCGGCGCCGATTGCGCAGACGGTAACGGCGTCCATCGGCGGCATGGAGGCCAAAGTGGATGGATTCCTGGTATCACCCGGCGTCTATCAGTTCAATCTTGTGGTTCCGGATCTGCCTGCGGGCGACGCTTCGGTAGTTCTCAGCGTTGCCGGGGTAAAGACGCAGGCCACCTTGTCTCTCGCGGTGAGCCGCTAAGCTCAGCGAGGCTGCGGGCACTTCCGTGTCCGCAGCCTCGCCTCTCCGAACCCCGTCGACGCGGCGTTTAGATGCCTCGCCACATCAATCCAATTACTATTGCGGAAACCGTTACCAAAAAGTGCTGCCACACTGGATATTTATGTGGGGCGAGGACGAGGTGTGCGACAAAAAGTGGAACTGGCGGCAGGTTGGGGGGCAGACTGGCAGTCTGCGCGGAGGCTCATACCTTCGCGCCGAGACAAAACGGATATCATCTATGAAGCAATGAAATCACTCGCCACCCTGGCCCTACTAGCCACCGCTGCGTTCGCGCAAGCCCCCGCCACGTCCAAAACGTTTGACATGTACTTCCTGGACACGGAAGGTGGCCACGCTGTTCTTTACGTGACGCCCACCGGGCAGAGCCTGCTTGACGATGTCGGCAGTGCCGGGGAGCGTGACCACGACCGGATCATGGCCGCCCTGAAAGATGCCGGCATCAAGGAACTCGACTACCTTGTTCTGAGCCACTATCACTCCGATCACGTGGGAGGTTTCGACGCCCTGCTGAAGGACATCCCCGTAAAGCATTTCATTGACCACGGCACAGCCCACCCCACGGACAAAAACGTGGTGGTTGGTTTTGAAAAGCGCTACTCGGAAATCGTCGGAGACAAGCGCGTCACCGTCAAACCTGGCGACAAGATCCCCGTTACCGGCATCAACGCCGTTGTCGTCACCTCCCACGGGAAGGTTCTGAAGACACCCATTCCCGGCGCCGCCGCCCTGGGTGCCGGCAAGCCCAATTCCGCGTGCGCGACCTTTGAACCCCGCGACGAATCCACAGTCGATCCCGACAACGGCAACTCGGTCGGCATCCTGTTCAACTTCGGAAAATTCCGCACCATCAATCTGGGAGACTACACCTGGAATGCTGAAAAAGAGCTGATGTGCCCCAATAACCCCATTGGCAGTGTTGACCTCTTCCTCACCAGCCACCACGGTGTGGATGCGTCCAATTCCCCGGCGCTCGTCCATGGCCTCCGTCCCCGCGTCATCGTCATGCACAACGGCCAGCGCAAAGGTGGCGCCGTGCAGACGTTCAACACGATGTACACCTCGCCCCTTCTGGAAGATATCTGGCAGCTGCATTGGGCCTTCGGCGGTGGCACAGAGAATAACGCTCCGGGCCGTTTTATTGCCAACGTGGAAGAACCTGCTGCTTTGGCGAACGCGATTCTGGCACCTCCCGGTGGAGGCCGTGGTCCTGGTGGCCCCCCGCCCACCGCGGCAGCCCCCGCACCTGGCGCAACTCCGATTTCTGGCGCAGGCCCGGCTCGTGGCGGCGGACGTGGCGGACGCCATGAGGGCCCCGCCTTCTGGATTAAGGTCTCGGCCAAGGCTGACGGCAGCTTCACTGTAACGAACACCCGCAACCAATTCACCAAGTCATACGCGGCAAAATAGAAAACAGACCCATGAAACGCATCTTCCTGGCCCTTATCATTCTTACGACGCCGTTGCTTGCCGCCCGCAAGCCCGGTTCTGCTCTGAAGCCTGGCCTGCTGAACGCTTTCAGCAAACAGCAGGACGTCCAGATGGGCCAGGAAGCTGCCGCGCAAGTCCGTCAGCAGCAGGTTGTCCTCAACAACGCTTTCCTGAAGGCGTATATCGATAAAGTGGGAATGCGCATCGCCAACACGCAGGAGGCGAAAGCGAGTGGGTTCCCCTTTTCATTTGAAGTGGTCGCCGACCCCACCATCAATGCGTTCGCCCTCCCGGGCGGGCCCATGTTCATCCAGACCGGCCTGCTGGCGGCCGTGGACAGCGAAGCTGAACTTGCGGGCGTGATCGGGCACGAACTGTCCCACGTGATTCTCCGCCATGGCACTCATCAGGCATCGAAGGCGACGGGTTTGCAGATGATAGCCGGTCTCGCCGGAGCCGCCGCGGGTCAGGGATCCATGATGGGGCAGCTCGCCCAGGCCGGGATTGGGCTTGGAGCCAATTCTGTTCTGATGAAGTTTTCGCGCGACGCAGAAACGGAAGCAGACGCCCTGGGGTCTCACCTGATGGCGGAATCCGGCTACGACCCCAAAGAAATGGCACTCTTCTTCGCCAAACTGAGTGCCGAAGGCGGCGCCCGGGGGCCCCAGTTCTTCAGCGACCACCCCAACCCCGATAACCGCGAAAAGGCCATCGATGACGAAGTGAAGACCTTGCCCGTGCGGCCTTATGGCTTCGAGTCTGGTGACTTTAAGAAGATGAAAGCGGAACTGGCAAAACTGCCGAAGGTGGCTCCGAAGCCAGCGGCAGGCACGGCCGCTCCCGCAGTACCGGTCACCGCCGACACCACCGTCTCGACGACTTTCAAAACCGCGTCAGGCCAGGGGTTCAGTGTTCAGTACCCGGACAACTGGCAGGCTTCCGGCGAAAATACCGCCGCTGTTACCGTCGCACCGAAGAATGGGGTTCTGACTGGAGGCGCGGTCGGCCTGGGCGCCATTTTGAACTTCACGCCAAACCAGCCCGGGAAGACCGTCAACCTGGCCACGGATACGCAGGCTCTTCTGAATCAACTGAAGACCGACAACCCGAAGATGAAGGTTGCAGGCAGTTCGGTTCGGACCACGGTGGGCACGCGCCCGGCTCTGCAGACGATCCTCACCAGCAACTCTCCGTACGGAGGTGACGAGCAGGATACGCTCATCACCGTCGCCACCCCCAAAGGCCTGGTCTCAATCGTGTTCGTGGTGCCGCAAAATCAAGCTGCTGCCATGCAGACCAACTTCGCCCGCATGGCTCGCTCGCTTAAGCTAAGCAACTAACGCAGCTGCGGCCCCGTCCAGGAACAGAGTTGCGTCTTGATGACGGCGCAAAACAGAAGCCGGACAAGCCTCGGTAATGGGACCTTCGATGGTGGCGCGAACGGCCGCCGCTTTGTGGTCCCCACTCACGAACACCAGCGCGTGGGGAATACTCAGGAACAATTTCGTGGTCAGCGAGAGCGCCTTCTTGGGAACATCCGCCAGGGTTGCGAAAGCGCCATCATGGACCTGCTGCATCCGGCAGACGTCGTCCAGTTCAACGGGTCTTGCCAGCTTCCGTTCCCGGAAATCGCATACCGCAGGATCGATGAAGGCTACGTGCCCGTTCTCGCCGATTCCCATGAACGCCAGATCGGGCTTCGCTGCGGCCAGCAACGCCGAATACCGGGCGCACTCCGCATTCGGGTCCGCCGCTTCGCCGTCCAGTTCATGGAAGGCCGCTACCGGGACCTGATCAAACAACCGCTCCCGCAGGAACCGCCGGAAGCTGGCTGGATGGTCGGCAGACATCCCGGCGTATTCATCCATGTGAAACGCGGTGATTTTCGGCCAGTCGATGCCCTGCGTTGTGCGCAGAGCTTCGAGGAACGCATCCTGGGAAACGGCCGACGCGAACACAATTGCCATGTGGCCTTTGCGTGAAAGTGTCTCGCGAATGATAGCTGCAGCAACAACCGCTCCGGCCTCGCCGGCTGCGGCCTTGCTGGGAAACACCCGAACTTCAAACTTCATTATTTGGGCACCGACACGGTGATGTTGCGGAATTTCAGCCCACCGGTGTGGTCGCCCTGAATGTAGAACGGTCCCGGTTCGCCTTCGTTGGCGTCAAGCGCGCCGCCCGTAATGCCCTCAATCTCTTTGCCGCTGATTGTGGTGACGCCATTGCGAACCACTGTCACGGTCCGCCCGACCAGGGTGATATCGAACACATCATAGTCACCCTTCTTGGGAGCGTCTTTTTCGGGAGCCAGGCGGCCATAGACCGCGCCCATCAGGCGATTCGGAGGAGCCTCCGCACCTTCGCCCCGTTCAATCTGGACTTCGTAGCGGCCGCGCAGATAGAAGCCGCTGTTCGCGTGGTCCGGACAACTGACTTCGAAGTGAACCTTAAAGTCAGTGAACTTGCGGGTGGCCATCAGATTCGCGCCATGGTCCTCGTTGATCAGCAGGCCGTCTTTCACAACCCACTTACTCTTGCTCGCGTCGCCCATCGGTTCCCAGCCCGACAGGTCCTTGCCATTGAAGAGCGATTCAGGCGCTGTCCAGGCCTTCGGTGCCGCGCGCTTCAGTTCCGGAGCCCGGGTTCCAACCAGCGGAATCACCTTGTCGCCGCGCTTCTGCACGCCGGTCAGTTTGGCATCAACGGCATCCAGATCCCAGGTAGTGGCAGGCCCTTTGGCATTCGCCGCCGCTATGGTGAACGACAGGTGATTGCCCGTTACTTTGGCGTCCTTCATCTGTTCCACGTGTCCGCCGGTCGGCTGGAACCAGACCTCGAACGAGCCGCTCTTTTCCGTAACGCCAACCCAGTTGGACTTCAGGGTGCCGGGGCCTGGCAGGTTGAAATCCCAACGGCCAACCAGAGGGTTCCCCTTCTGACTGAACGCCGACACAGTGGCAAGCGACATAATAAACAAGCTGCGAGCAAATGAATTCATTACCCGAAAGTTTAATACACAAGCGATGAAGCCCAACAGCAGAAGATGGCTGATGATCTCGTTCGCGTTTCTGGCGACCCTGATCAACTACCTGGATCGCCAAACCCTCTCCGTTGCCGCCCCTGTTCTGCGCGAGCAATTCCACATGTCCGCAGTCACCTACTCGCGGGTTGTCTTCTGTTTCTTGCTGGCCTACACGATCATGAACGGGGTCTCGGGGCCACTCATTGACCGCCTGGGAACGCGACTCGGATACGCCCTCTGCATCGCCTGGTGGTCTGCCGCCGCGATTCTGCACGCATTTTCCAGAGGGGCTCTCAGCCTGGGTATCTTCCGGTTCTTACTTGGTGCGGGGGAGGCGGGCAACTGGCCCGCGGCCATCCGCATCGTGGCCGAATGGTTCCCGAAGAACGAACGAGCCATGGCGTCCGGAATCTTCAATTCCGGTTCCGCGGCGGGTTCGATTATCGCCCCACCGTTGGTCGCTTTCATCCTGTTGCGCTTTGGTTGGGAATACGCGTTCATCGTTGTCGGCGTCCTTGGTTTTGTGTGGCTCGCGTTCTGGTGGCCAAATTACAAGACTCCGCCCGAGGTGGTTGGTGAAGTGCAGGCCCCGGTCCCTGGTGCCTGGAAGCTGTTCAAGACGCGCTTCGTGTGGAGCTTCACGTTCGCGAAAATTTTCCTTGATCCGGTTTGGTATTTCTACACCTTCTGGTTTCCCGAATACCTGAAGACGGCCCGCCATTTCGATATGGCGCAGATCGGCAAATTCGCCTGGATCCCGTTCCTGGTGGCAGGCTCCGGCAACATCGCAGGCGGCTGGTTTTCCGGCTGGCTGGTGCGGCGGGGGTTGGAAGTAACAGTGGCGCGCAAGACCTCCATCACGCTGTTCGCCATTCTGATGATGGCGGCGATCCCCGCTGTTCTTGCTCCTTCGGCGGCCATGTCGATTGCCTGGGTGTCGGTCGCGATGACCGGCTATACCGGGGCGCTTGCCAGCATGTTGACGCTGCCCGCGGACGTGTTCCCCAAGAACGCGGTCGCCAGCGTTTACGGCCTGGCCAGCATGGGTTCGGGCTTCGGTGGCATGCTGTTTACGCTGCTCACCGGCTGGGCCGTCGAGCACTATTCGTACACTCCCGTCTTTATCGGTTTCGGCCTGATTCCCTTACTCTGCGCCACCATCCTGTGGACGCTAACCAAAAGCCCCGAGAGAGCAATATAATGACCACCATGTCCTGTCGACTTCTTGCCGTTGCGCTGCTGTGTACCCTTGCTGCGGATGCCCGCGTCACCCGCCTGAATATTGAGAAGCGCGAAGCCACCGCCACCCACGAAACCCTGAGCGGCCATTTCACCGGCGAGCTGGATCCGAAGGACCCGCACAATTCGATCATCACCGACATCGCGCTCGCGCCCCGCAATGCCAAAGGCTTCGTCGAGTACACCGGCACCTTCATGCTGGTGAAGCCCGTCGATATGTCGAAGGCGAGCGGTGTTCTGCTCTACTCGGTTCCGAACCGCGGCACAGGAGCGGCGACTCCCGATAACGACGGCCATGTCACCGTCGTCAGCGGCTGGCAGGGCGATGTGCGCCCGGGAGCGAATCTGCAGTCGATTGAAGTTCCCATCGTTCCCAAGGTTACCGGACCAGTGGTGGAACGTTTCGTCGATATGCCGGCCGGCACCTCTACGCTCGACATTACAAGAACCCGCTATGTCGGCCTCGCCTACCAGAAACCGGTCACCCTCGATACCTCGAAAGCGTCACTCACACGCCGGACCCGTTCGGGTGAATCGGTCGCTCTCGCAAGCAACGCCTGGGCGTTCGCCGACTGTTCGAAGGCGCCGTTCCCCGGGACTCCCGACGCCTCGAAGATCTGCGCGAAAGACGGCTTCAATCCCGAGTTCGAATACATCCTGGCTTTCACTGCGAAAGATCCGCTCGTGCTCGGTATCGGCTATGCGGCAACCCGCGACCTGAACTCGTTCCTTCGCTATGACAAGACCGCCGCGAATCCGGTTGCAGGCCAAATCAAGTGGGCCGTTTCACGTGGCAGTTCGCAGTCCGGGAACTTCATCCGCAGCTTTATCCACCTCGGCTTCAATCAGGACGAGGACAAGCGCATTGTGTGGGATGGGAGCAATCCGCAGATTGCTGCGCGCCAGCTTGTGCTGAACCTCCGGTTCGCAAATCCAGGAGGTGCGGCCGGCCTGAACGAACCTGGCAGCGAAGCGGTTCTTTGGTGGAACGAGTACGCCGACCAGACCCGCAACCGCCCCGCCGCGAGCCTGCTGACGCGATGCAAAGCGACCAATACCTGTCCCAAAATATTCGAGACTTTCGGCGCTCTGGAATTCTGGTATCTTCGCGAGTCGCCGAACCTCGTCGGTACCGACGCGAAGAAAGACATCCCGCTGCCTGCCAATGTGCGCCGCTACTTCTTTCCGGGTACCTCGCATGGTGGCGGACGCGGTGGCTTCACCACCAAAGTTGCCGCGCCTCCCAACGGATGCCTGCTGCCCGCGAATCCGAACCCGGAGACCGACCAGAATCGTGCACTGCTGAAGGCGCTGGTGGAGTGGGTCAGTAAAGGTACCGAACCTCCGGCGAGCCGGTATCCCCGTCTCGACCGGGGCGAACTTGCTGAGGCCAGCGCGAAGGCGATTGGGTTCCCCGCAATTCCTGGCTATCCGAGCCCGGATGGTCTGGTGAATAAGGTTCTCGACCATGACTTTGGCGGCGAGATGAACTACAACGACGTTTCGGGAGTTGTTACGAAGAACCCGCCCGCCGTAAAGCGTGAGATCACCACGCTGGTGCCCAGGGTGAACGCCGATGGATCCGATGTAAGTGGCGTCCCGTCTGTTCTGCGGGAAGCGCCACTTGGTTCCTATCTTGGCTGGAACCCGACCGCGTCCGGCTTCGACAAAGGCAAACAATGCACGCTGAGCGGTGGCTTCATTCCGTTTGCTGCGACCAAAGCCGATCGCACCAAAGCCGGCGACCCCCGACTTTCTATCGAAGAGCGCTACAAGGACCACGCCGGTTACGTGGCTGTCGTGAAAGCTGCCGCCGAGAAAGCCGTGAAAGAACGCTTCCTGCTCCCGGATGACGCAAAGCGTCTAGTCGCGGAAGCTGAAGCCAGCGACGTGCTGAAATAAATCCCCTCCACGCTTCTTCTGCGTCCCGCGTCAACAGGGGCATGAGACTGACTGCGCTGCTTCTTTTCGCCGCTTCCTCCCTGGTTGCGGCTGCCTCCCCCAGTGCGGAGGAGCGCGTGTTTCCGATGGCGAATGCCCTGACACCCCAGTCGGGGCAGGAGGTGATGACCATCCTGCGGACTACCCTGCAGCTGCGCGACCTCAAGCTGGAGGACGGAAAGTTTCGAACCAGCGGTACCCCCGCACAAATGGCTGCGTCCGAATGGCTGTTGCATCGCCTGGATCGGCCCGCAGGCTGGCGACCGTCACAGCAGGAAGTGACGAACCCCGCGACCCGTGATTATCAAGGCACCGTGCGGGTTTACTACCTGCCCGCGGAGGCGTCTATGCAGATGATCCAGGAAACGCTGACCATCCTTCGCACTGTTCTGGATGTTCAGAAAGTATTCAACTACACGCAGCAGAAGGCGCTGGTCCTGGCTGACAACAGGCCTCAGCTTGAGGCGATCGAGTGGCTGCTGTCCGCCATGAACAGCACTGCTTCGTCCGCGCCTTACAAGCTGGAGGGTAAACCAGACGACTTGGTTCGGGTATTCGCGCTCTCGCATGGCGGAGTCACAGAAGTTCAGGACCTGATTAAAGACTTACGCGGGAAACTGCGGATCGAGAAAGTCTTCAACAGGTCGAACCCGGCGTTGGTGGTGGTTCGGGGGAAGGCTGCTGAACTGGATGCCGCCGATAAACTCATCGGAAGCCTGAAGTAACTACGGCGCGCAGGAGACTCCGGCGGGTGCGCCCGTGGGAGCTCCCATGCGAATGCCGGGCGACACAAGCTTGCGGAATTCCAGGTGCTGCAGGGCGGGCGGCTGAGTTGGCGCGAGCGTAAAGAAGACTCCCACCGTTCCTTTCGCGCATGTCATGTTGAATTGCCCGCGCAGCCAGTTCTCGGCCATCACGGATCCGGCACCGCACTCCCCGACCTCGTCTTTCAGCTTCTGCATATCGGCTTTGCGCTGAGGGGCCGGGGTGTCGAGGAAGAAGTTCATGGCGGCGAACTGCTTTGCCTTATCCTCATCCCACTGGTTCCAAAGCGCGGCGATATTCTCGCGCATTTTCCTGAGGGCGGGAGAAGCCGGAAGTTCGCGCTTCCGCAGGGCTCCGGTTTTGAGGAAGACATCCCAGGCAAGGTTAATCGGCTCGGCCGGGCCGACATAAGTCTGATTGGCCATGGCAAACATGCCGACTCCGTACTCGGGCAGCCAGGCCATGTACGAGCCGAAGCCGGGCAGACCTCCGCCGTGCGCCACGATGTGTTCGAAGCGGCAATCGACGGAGACGCGCATGCCGTAGCCGTAACCGCTCTCTGTCGCCTGCCCGGCCTTGGCAGTCAGGTTGGCGGAGGTCCAGAGATGAGCCATCTCGCGGACTGATGCCCGGCGCACCGGGCCATTGTCGGCGTCGTCACGCGGGGGCCATGCGGAGAGGTGAAAGGCAACGTACTTACCCAGATCGCTCGCAGTGGTGAGCAAACCGCCCATGGCTCCGAAGGCTCCGTGCGGCAGGGGTGCTTCGGCGAGATAAGTGCCGTCGGGCTGCAGGCGATAACCCGTTGCGCGAGTTGATGCCGGCACCTGCGAGAACTCGAAGGTCGAATTGTCCATGTGGAGTTTGGCGAGGATCTGCGTGCGGACGTAGGTTTCGTAGGGGACTCCAGACGCCTTCGTCACGATGCGGCCCAGAAGGCCGAACGCGTAGTTCGAATACTCATAGCGCGTGCCGGGGGCAGTCGAAAACGGGATGCCCTTTTGCAGCCACTTTGTCAGGTCGGCGTCGCTTGCGGCCAGTTGCTGGTCGCCCCACGGATTGTCCTCCGGAAAACCGGCGGAGTGGCTCAGGATGTTGCGGATGCGCAGCGGAGCGGTGTCTCGGGTGGGGAGTTCCATTTTCGCGAATTCGGGGATCCACTTTCCCACCGGGTCTTCCAGAGAAAGCCTGCCTTCGTCCCGCAGTTTCAGGACGGCGAGAGACGTAAAGCTCTTCGTCATGGAGGCGATACGGAACACGGTGTCTGAGGTGACCGGCGCATTGGCGTCGCGATCACGAACACCGGTTGCTTGCACGTGCGCCAGCTTGCCATCGATGACCACTCCCCACACCATCCCGGAGATCTTATGATCTGCCGCGTAGCGTTCGAAGATGCGGTCAATTTCCGGCATCGCAGCAGCAAGTTTTGAGGCGCGCGTGGTATCAGTAAAAGCCGGGGGAGGATAGGCATCGCTGGCGTAAAGGAGAGTGGTTGCCAGCAGGCCGCACACGGGTATGAAGCGCATGTATGTCAGGTTCGCACAAGTTGTGCTGGTGGCGGGTTTGGCCGCATCCGCCCTACAGGCGCAGGGTCGCTTTGTGGCGGTGATTTCGCATCGCGGTGAACATCTGCGCCATCCGGAAAATACGCTCGCCGCGTTTGCGGAAGCTGCCCGGGTGGGGGCGGATTATTTCGAACTGGATGTTCGGACAACAATGGACGGGAAACTGGTCCTGATGCACGATGCGACAGTGGACCGGACGACCAACGGGAAGGGCGCGGTGGCGAAGCTGACCTTCGCGGAGGTTCGCGCCCTGGAGCCCGCGGTGCCAACCTTCGACGAAGCTCTGGAGTTTGCCACTGGGCGAATTGGCGTCTATGTGGATGCCAAGGACATCTCTGCGGCGGAGGTTGTGGCGCATCTGGCGACCCAGCGGATGACCGATAACGTAGTGATCTACTCCGGGAAGATTTTACCGGAGGTTCAAAAGCTTGAGCCTCGCCTGAAGGTGATGCCGGAAGCCCGGAGCGTGGAGGTTGCGCAACGGATGGTTGCTGAGTTGCATCCGAAGGCGATGGCTTTCGACGCGGGCGATTTCAGGCCCGCAGTGATCGCCGTCGCGAAGCAGGCCGGAGCAATGGTTTTTGTGGACCGGCTGGGTCCGGCGGATAACCAGAAAGCGTGGCAGGAGGCGATTGATCTGGGCGCGGATGGCATTCAGACGGACCATCCCGAGGAGTTGATGAAGTACCTGCGGGAGCACGGCTACCGGGCGAACCCAACGGCCATTGGCGTGCATCGAAGATAGGAATATGGATCTGTTCTCATCTCTCCCACTGGGCGACTTTACGCTGACCAACCGCATTGCCATGGCTCCGATGACGCGATCTCGCGCCGACTACCAAGGCGTGCAGTCGGAACTGGCGATTGAATACTACGGTTCCCGTGCCGACGCGGGCCTGCTGATCACCGAGGGCGTGGCGCCTTCCGCCATGGGCCTGGGATATGCCCGGACTCCGGCGCTCTATAACGACGAGCAGATCGCGTCGTGGAAAAATGTAACGGACGCAGTCCACGCGAAGGGTGGCCGGATCTTCATGCAGATTATGCATGTGGGTCGGATTGCGCACTCGGCGAATCGGACCATTGCGGATGCGCCTGTGGCTCCTTCCGCTATTCAGGCTGCGGGGCAGATGTGGACCGATTCGCAGGGTATGCAGCCGAATGATATGCCCCGTGCCTTGGCGGTTGAGGAGATTCCGGGCGTGATCACCGAGTATGCCCAGGCGACGAAGAACGCGCTGGCGGCAGGCTTCGATGGTGTGGAACTGCACGCGGCTTCGGGCTATCTGCCGAATCAGTTTCTGAGTGAAGGTGCGAATCAGCGGACGGATCAGTACGGTGGTTCAATTGAGAATCGCATCCGCTTTGTGGTGGAAACGCTGCAGGCGATGATTGCGGCGGCGGGTTCAGCGGGAAAGGTCGGGATGAAGGTGAGTCCCGGTATGAAGTTCAACGGTATTGATGATGCCGATCCCATCCCGACGTTCGTCGCGCTGGCGAAGGCGATTTCACCAATGGGCCTGGCTTATCTGCATGTGATGCGGACCGGAATCGGCTCTGAAACCGCGCTGCGGGAAGCCTACCAGGGTAACCTGCTGGTGGGCGGCGGATACGGCAAGGCGGAAGCGAATCAGGTTCTGGCGTCAGGCGCCGCGGACGGGATAGTGTTCGGCTCCAGCTATCTGGCGAATCCGGATCTGGTGACGCGCTTCGCGAAGGATGCGCCGCTCAATGCGCCGGATCCCTCCACATACTACTCGCCGGGTCCCCATGGCTACCTGGACTACCCCACGCTGGGGTAGTCCAGCGATTGCCTGCTCTCTACTCGAACTCGAAGCTGGTGTGGAAGCCGGCGTGGATCATGTGTTTCAGGGGCAGCTTTGCGATGGGCCCTTTGGAGATATTGAAGGCGTCGAAGATAAGGAATTCCACTCTTCCTTCCGCCGGGAGGAAGTGCTCGCAGATGATGACCGCTTCGTCCTTGTTGGCCGGATTGAAGACGGAGACGGGTTCGCCGCCGAGGTACTGTTCCCTGGGAACACGATACACGTCGGCGATGGAATTCGACTTCCAGGAGCCGTGGATCAGTTCATCGAAGAACTTGCGGCCAGAGGCGTGGAATTCTCCAATGCCGAGGGCCCAAAAGTCGTTGAGTTCCGTGCCGGCACGGTGGGAATCGACGGCCGGGAAGTCCGGGGACTTGTCGTATTCCATAGCAATCCGCCCGACGAGGGCTTTTGTGTCTAGGTCGATGATGTACCGGACCGGGCGACAGGCCGGAGCCGTGCCAAACAGATCCGGAATGGGCTGGTATTCGCCGTAGATGGGCCGCTCCATTTCAAAGACGTCCATGTAAAACTTCCGGCCCTCTTCATGACAGTTGATCACATGGAGGCAGTAGCCAGGTTCCACCTCCACCCGGAAGGCTTCCTCGGTTTTCGCGGAACGCTGGGCGACCAGGATAGTAGAGCCCTTTTCCGGCTCCCAACTGAGCGATTCCATAACGGACACGCCCTCGTTCACGAAGCGGTTGAAATCCATGATGAGCGGGCTGAGATAAAACGCTACATAGTTGGGCGTGAAACCCATGTCATGCAGGGAGTGCTGATACTTCAGCGGATGACGGCGGCGGCGCAGCATCTCGCCTTTGTCGTCGAACTCGTAGACGTTGAGCATGGGCTCGGTCGCGGAGAACGAAATGCCAAAGTTGATCAGATGGCCGTTGACGGGGTCAGTTTTCGCGTGGGCGGCGAAAGGCGTGATTTCGCTGATGGAGCCATTGAAATCGTAGTCACCCTTCGATTCGAGCGTGTAGGGATCGAGTTCGATGGGCATCGCCTGTTCGGCGAAGGAGAGCAAGGTGCCCGCATAACGATAAACGCTCACGTTGTTTGGGGGTTCCAGCATCACGTTCCGCTTCGTTTTGTCACCCGGGAAAGAGGTTCCGAAGCCGCGGTAAATAAAGCGCCCCGCGGCTTCTTCTTCCCTTAATTTGGTGGTTTGGACGAAGCGGTTGGTGAAACGAACCCCTTTGTCGGTAAAGCGGAGCGTGGAAACCATCCCGTCGCCGTCCAGCCAGTGCTTGCAGCGCATCCCGGCACGCTCGAAACGAGACGGGCCGTTCACATAGTACGAACCTCGGAGCCAGGCGGGAATCTCTCCCTGGATTCCGTTGATTTCGTACGAATCCTCCGTAGCATCAAAGAGGAAACAGCGTTCCAGCAGGGGGGCGGCGTCGATTTGGGTTGGCATGGCGATTAAGTTGCGGCTGACTCCATGGTTCTTTCCTCCATAGCTTTGGAGGTAGTGCTGACGAAATTTTCCAGTGCGAACGGGTTCAGGTTCCACTGGTACACGTCCTCGCAGGCGGCGTGTTTAGCGTAGTGGTCGCGCATCTTCTCGGCATTAAACATGGTGTCGCGAAGCTTAATGCTATTGATGAACGAAGCGTTCACGAGCGCGCGCTTATCCCCGACGACCGAGGCGTAAACCTGGGCGATGATCCAGCGTGCGAATTCGCGGAGACGGTCCACGTGCATGTCGAGCGCATCTTCGGCCTGCTCGTTGGTGAGGCCGACTTCGTAGAAGAGCTTTTCCGACATGCGTAGTGGTTCGATCAAATAGAAATCGACGTGTTCCCAATCCGCCCGCCCGATAAGGTCATTGGCCTTCTTCCAGTCGAAATAGTCGTGGAGGATGTGCTGCACGGTGCGGTTGATGGGGCCGAAGATGGCGAACCGGCGAAGGTAGGCCATCATGAACTTCTTATCGGCGAAGAGCTGGTTCACGAACGGCATCACATAGAAACCGAAGTAGATAGCCAGTTCCCAGGTGTACTTGAGAGTCAAGGTCTCCTGGTCGCCGAGGCAGTTGTAGCTGAGCTGGTAGGAGGGGATATACGCGTCGTACATCACGCGCATAATCTGCTCGAAGAAGCCGCACTTGGCATCCAGATCGCCGCCTTCGGGCGTTTCAATCGCGTCCACGATCAGCGTGTTGTAGATGGCGATGAGATCAGTGCCGGGGCTGTAAAGGGGGTCAGAGAAGCGACCGGCTTCCCCGGTGATGGCCCATTTGGAGGCGTCGATGGTCTGCCGGGCGTCGTAGGAGTAGCTGACGAAGCGGCCTTCATCAATAATTTTTCGTTTGGCGAAGTCTTCGGCGAACAGGGGCCAGTCTTTGGCAACCCAGTCCAGCATCTTACGTCCATTGGAGACTTCTTCGGGGTTGACCACGGCATGGTCGTACACAAGCCCCAGGCTGGTCTTCCCATGGAGTGGAATCACCCAGAACCAGCGTCCTTCCCCGCAGAAGTGGCCGGTGCCCAGGAAGAAGGGAAAATTGCCAAGCTGCTGGCGTTTCGGGCTGTTGATCATCTCCTGGTGGGAGAGTTTGGTGAACCGTTCATAGTTCACGATGCCGTCAACCCAGGCCCAGGTGGAACCGTGCTGAATCTGGTTCTTTTTCTCTAAACCCAGACTTCTCTTCAGGATACCGGGACGGCCGGACGCGTCAACGACCCACGCACCCGTAGCTTCTCCTGTCGCCCAGGAGACCTTGTGGGCACTACCGTTCGTAGCCAGATCGACCTTAATATTCTTCGCGCCGCCTATAAATTTGAACCGGGGATTTTCCAGGTTCAATTTCATGAGGTAGTCCTCAAGCAAGTTTCGGTCCACCTGGAACGTGGCGATATTCGAGATGGTGCGGATGGCGGAGGAGGAAACGTCCTCCCAATAATCGTGCTCGCCGCTGGTAGTTTTCCAGTGGAAGCGCAGGTTGTACTTCAAGAAGTGTTCAGTGAGGAGGTGCTCTTCAAGATCGAGCGTGCGGTAGAGGTAATAGCCGCCCAACTGGACGAGCGATTCGCCCACCTTCATGGACTTCCCGGGGACATTCTCTAATTTGTCCAGAATCAGGACGGTTTTCTGAGTGTAGAGGAGCAGCTGGCGGGCAAGGGTAAGGCCGGCCAGACCCGCGCCAGTGATAATGACGTCGGCTTGCACAGGGTTCATAGGGATCTCGGAAGGATGTAGTAGACGGACTGGATCGCACAGCCGAAGCTGGCGGTTTCGGTACGGCCGATGGGTTCCCCGGCCAGAAACTGGTCGATTGCGGGTTCCAGATAACCCAGATACTCGGCGTCTTCGGGGTACTTGAAGTTGTCGATGGCACCCCGATACAGGAGGCGGGCTTCTTTATCGAGCAGGAAGGCGCGCGGGGTTTGCTGGGTATACCATTTTCCAGCCACCTTGCCCATGGGGTCCAGAATGATGGGGAACGTGATCTTCCGCTCTTTGGCGGCCTTCTTCACATCTTCGGCAGTCTCGCCCTGGCGCGAAGCCAGCACAAAGAATGCAAGATCCGGGTGCCGTTCCGCGAACGTGTTCAGCGTCTTGTCGTAGCGGACACAGTGGGAGCAGGTGCTGGACCAGAAAATGACCACCGCGCCCTTCTTGTCCCTGAGGGCTTCTGAAAGCGTGACATCTCCGCCATTGAGGCCGGCGAGCGTGAAATCCGGTAAAGGCGCTCCAAAATCCTGCTTTACGTTTACTGTCTCCAAAGTGATGTCTCCCGAGGTGTAATTCAAAAAGATGCACCGCTAAACCGCGGCGCGTTAATCAATGCGCAAAACGGTGGCGCAGTTAGTCATTTTCCATTGTGTCACTGGAGTTATTGAGTGCAAGTCCGAAGACAGATGTGTCATGCAACTGCCAACTGACGAGGTAAGAAATACCGCCCGCGATGATTCCCGGGAGCAGAAGCTGGTGGTAACAGCCGCTCATGTCGGCGATCATGAGCAAACCGCTGAGGTAGCCCTTCACGATAGAACCAAACATGACGATCATGCCAAGCAGCACGAATAATTCGGGTTGTGGGGCGGCTTCGGGCCAAATGGCATGGAGGCCAAAGCCGAATGCCCCGCCGAAAAGGGAGCCCATCACCAGCGTGGGCGCGAAAAGGCCGCCCACGGCACCGGAGCCGAAGGTAACAGAAGTCGCGAACATCTTCAGGAGCAGCAGGACCACAAAAAGGCTGACGGTGAACTGCCCGTGGAGTCCGGCGAGGATGGTGGGGTAGCCCGCCGAAAGAACCTGGGGGAACCAAACGCCCAGCACGCCGATAATCAAGCCTCCGAGCGTAACTCTGAGCCAGAGCGGGATAGCGGTGGGGAAGAATCTGGGCATCGCCCGGAACATGGATATAAAGAGGTGGCCTGCCGGGGCAGCGAGCAGACCCATGAGGGGGATAGCGGTCAACAGAGTCAGGATAGGGAGGGGTTCCTGTGGGGCAGTGGGGCGAAAGGGATAGGCGTCGCCCAGCAGGGTGGTGCGAAGCAGGTAGCCGAGCCCTGCGGCGGTGGCGATGGCGGTCAGATCCCGGTCCAGTTTCGCCCCAAAGATTTCCAGCACGAGGAGGACGCCTCCGGCGGGAGACCGGAAGGCGGCGGCAACTCCGGCGGCGGTTCCGGCCCGGACGAGCGTACGGAGGTGGCGTCCGGAAAGCCCAAAGAGTTGCCCCGCCTGGCTACCGGCGACTGCGCCGAGTTGCA
This sequence comes from uncultured Acidobacteriia bacterium, assembly GCA_903929755.1. Lineage (GTDB taxonomy): Bacteria > Acidobacteriota > Terriglobia > Bryobacterales > Bryobacteraceae > BOG-234. The sequence continues at coordinate 2,277 of CAIYVZ010000038.1, read as the reverse complement.
CCATGGGGCCTTCGGGGCCAACCGAACCGCCGAAAGCAAGAACCAGGCCGCTGGCGACTACGTTGAGGAGGCGGATGAGGCCGACTTTACCCGCACCCCGGTGCAGCGCTTCCAGAACTTCGCGGACTCCTCCGAGGCGGGCTTCGGGAGCGAACTGGAGCAGCAGGCCGATCAGGCACAGACCGAGGGTAGGAATGCCGATGACGTAGAGTGGCCGCTTTGCCGCCCAGATGACGAGAACCTCGTCAAGATGGTTGGCGATGAAGTGGAACCCGATGGCGCCGAGGCCTGCCAGTATACCTGCCATTATGGTGGCTAAAATCACGCGATGAATTCCGGTTTTGGAGAGCGCGTGTGGGGCCATGAAGGAAGGGTAGCGTACCCATGTTGGGGGCAGCGTGTGGGTGGGTGTAGACTAGAGAAATCGGGCTGTGGCGCAGCCTGGCTAGCGCGCTTGCTTGGGGTGCAAGAGGTCCCGGGTTCGAATCCCGGCAGCCCGACCATAACTCCTTCAATTTAGCCAGGAATGATTCTTTGGACTCCAGTTTGGGGTCCATTTTTTTTGGGGGCCTCGCCCTGCCCTCACCTTGAGTCTTCACTCCACCCACCCCACATCTCAGTTTTCTCCATGCGTTCTTCCCAGGTCGCCCGGTCGCCTTTGCGGGGGTTTGGCTGGTGCAATACGTCAAATGTGGTGATGGAAATCACCAGAGCGGTTCTGTACCTTCGTTGAGAATCGCGAGGTAGGCATCATAGACGAAGAGTCTGTGCCGCTGTGGCAGCTTTCTCTGCGGTATCCCGCACTCCGGAAAGGAAAAACTCCATCCATGTTTCCCAGTCGCCCTTTGCCCGAACCCGGTCGAGGAGATCGTAGTAGACGGTTCGGTCCTGTTTGAAATACAAGCTCAGGTAGAGTATTGGCCCACGATTGACCCCGGAGGCGCAGAGCAGCAAGGTAATCAGAAGCTTTGACGAGCATCGGAAGTTCCGGGGCTGGCTCATGAAAAAACAGCGCCAGGGCGTTCATGCACTCCGGCACGAGATCGGGTGGCGGCGGAACAAATGCGGCGTTGCCCGGGCGGGTGCCTCCGATCCGGTACGCCAGGTATCTCTTTGCTCTCGAAGAGCAGGAGGTCAGAAAGTGAGGCTTGCGTTCCCTCGATTTGGGAAGACAGCAGAGCTTCCTTACGGACCCAGGCGTAGATAAACAGGGGTAGATTGGGAAGGACCGACGCCAGCCCGTCAAGCCGGCCCAGAGAGTGGTTTGCCTGCTCCAGCAGGAGTTCTAGTCCAGCCAGCCGTACTGGGGGCTTGGGTGGCAGGGGCGGAGGAACGAATGCCCGTACGCTCTCGTCGCCGTAGTATTTCACAGCATAGCTCTCCATTTTTCTTTCGTTAACGAGCCCGAGGGGGCTACTGCTGGCCCCCCTCTTACATTTAGCGAAAATCTTCCTACTGGTGTTGGGGTACGGGCTCGACTTGCTCGACGGCCGTTTTGAGCAGCGTGTAGCTCGTTTCGGCAGACGCCCGAGCCAGAATCCGCTTCAGGTTGGAAAAATCTGCCGCAAGTTTCTCCCACGGTCCTTCGGGAGCCGGGATCTGAGATACTTCCGCCTGAAATTGGGCGATCTGCTCTCGCGTCGCCACTAAACGCCCGTTGCCGAAGCCAAATTCGAGACGCGCCCCGGCCAATTCCTCGCCGTCGTCCATTAGATCGGCAAACCATTCTGATTGCTCGCCCAGCCACGGGAGCAAAATATCGGCGTTCTGCTGGGGATTCAAGCCCGGCTCGCGTGGCAGGCACCGGCCCGGGATCACAATCTCAGAGAGCTCACGCACGGTCTGCTCGCTCGGCTTGTAACCCTTGTCGGGGCGGATGGAGTCAATCCAGTGCTTCAGATCGCCCTCGGGATTGACCTTGTCCATTTGCTCCAGCAGGGTAACCACGCCCGCCGGATCGAAATCGTGGGTATAGAGGCGCAGGGCCGGGGCAACGTGATCGTCGTAGGCCTTCAGGTCGAACAGGCAAATGAAAGTACGGTTTTCCAAGCGGTGTCAGGCCTTTGTTCCAGCATAAGCTGGTTGCACTCGGAGACTTAGCAACGTCGAATCAAAAAAATGGTGAGCCGGGCGGGGCTCGAACCGAAAGGCTATTCCGGATGCTCCAGAGCCGCTGATTCTAAAGACTTTCAGTGCCTCGCCGATTGGTCAAACAGACACTCGCAGTCACGCCACAGTCACACAAAGTAATTCAGTATCTTGAACAAGATTCCCACT
>CAIYVZ010000037.1 GCA_903929755.1 uncultured Acidobacteriia bacterium | reverse complement strand
GGCATACCGCATTACCTCAAAACCCAAACGGAAAGGACTTCCCCGCTCCACGCCTCGTCAGCCCCCGCTCAGGCTCATCCTTCGATGAGAATATGCTGTTCGGTCTCAGGTGTTCCTTCGCGCTGGTAGGATGAACATGGTGCGGCACCGTTCTCCGACAGCGTTCCTCGCCATCTGTTGTCTGCTCCGCGCCGGGACCGGGTGGGCTCAGGGGGGTGCGCCTGTTTTTGAGGGCAAGGCCATTGTTTCGGTGGCTTTTGAGCCGTCTGCGCAGCCTCTGGAACCGGCTGTAATCCGCGAGACGCTCGCGGTTAAAGAGAGCTCACCTTACCGGGCGGCGGATATCCGAACCTCTATCGAGAGACTGTATGCCACGGGGCGCTATCGGGATATACAGGTGGACGCGCAGCCGTCGGGCGATGGCGTCGCGCTCCGTTTTGTCACAGAGGGCGCATGGTTTGTGGGGCGGGTCCTGGTGGAAACGGACATTAGTGAGCCTCCCAATGCTGCGCAGATCGTGAGCGCGGTGGGGCTGGATTTGGGGATGCCGTTCGATGAGGCGGAGGTGGTTCTGGGGCAGGAGAGCATCCAGAAGCTACTGCGCGAGAACGGGTACTTTTCCGCCACTGTTGGTTACCGTCTGGATCGCGACCCAGGGCACCAGCAAGTAATGGTGACGTATGTGGTGAAGCCTGGAAAGCGCACCCACTATTCCAGCGTGCAGGTTACGGGCGACACGGGTGAACTTACCAGGGAGCAGATCGAAAATGCCACTCGCTGGCGTCGCACGATTCTGCCCGGCGTGAGTCTGCCGGGGTATCGCGGGATTACGCAGAACCGCACCCGGGCGGGGCTGGACAGTGTCCGCGCGAAGTACCACAAGTCGACGCGGCTGATGGCCACGGTGACGCTGCAGGGGATCGACGAGAAGACGGGGCGGCCTCACCTGCTGGTGAATGCCGGATCCATTGTGGAGGTGAAAGCGCAGGGGGCGAAGATCAGCACGAAGAATCTGCGCAAAGCCGTGCCGGTGTTTGAGGAGCGGACCCTGGATGCTGATTTGCTGGTTGAGGGCGAGGAGAACCTGCGGGACTATTTCCAGTCGCAGGGATACTTCGATGCCGAAGTGAAGCTGGACCGGCAGGAAAAGATTGGCGATAAGACACGGATTGTCTATCAGGTGAACCCCGGGGATCAGCACCGTCTGGCGGACGTTCTGACCGAGGGCAACAAGTACTTTGACGCGAAGACTTTGAAAGAGCGCCTGTATGTGACACCGCGGAGCTTCGAATTGCGGCGGGGGCGGTACAGCGACGGGATCCGGCTGCGCGATGAGGAGACGCTCCGGAATCTTTATCGCTCAAACGGCTTCAGCGATGTAAAGGTAGCGTCCAGAACGGTTGACGACTACAAGCGGCACGCGGGCGATTTCGCGGTTTTCTTCACGGTGACGGAGGGCCCGCAGTATATGGTGGAGTCGCTGCGTCTGGAAGGCACGAACAATCTGAATCTGAGTCCCATTATCGGGTCACTGAACTCGCAGGCGGGGCAGGTATTCAGCGCGTTCAATGTTGCGGCAGACCGCGAGACCATTTTGCGGATGTATGGGGAAAACGGTTTTGGGGACACAACGTTTGAGTGGGATTCGGAGCCCTCGCTGAAGCCGAACCATGTGAATGTTCGTTTCCGGATTTCCGAAGGCGAAAAGAAGCTTGTCCGGGAGGTAGTGACGAGCGGCCTGGCGACAACGCGGCCGAAGCTGGTGAACCGGCTGGTGCTGCTGAGCCGAGGCGATCCGATGTCCCCCACGGCGATGGCGGAAACGCAGAAGCAACTGTACGACCTGGGGATTTTTGCGCAGGTCAATATGGCGGTTCAGAACCCGGACGGTGACGAGCGCGGCAAATACTTGCTGCTCGATTTAACAGAGGCGCGCCGATATTCGGTGACGGCGGGCTTCGGCGCTGAAATAGCGCGAATTGGTGGGGGGCAGGCACCCGCGGATCTGTCGGACCCGGGTGGTGCGGCCGGGGTGAGCCCCCGCGTTTCGTTGGGTGTTTCCAGGCTGAATTTCCTGGGAATGGGTCAGACCCTGGGGTTTCAGAGCAGGCTTTCCACGCTGCAAAAGCGGGGCAGCGTGAACTACTTCGTGCCTCATATTGGCAGCCTGGATAAGTTCGACGCCAACTTCTCGGTGCTGTACGACGATACGCACGATGTGAGGACGTTCCGGGCGAGGCGCGCAGAGGCATCCGCCCAGCTGGTGCATCGGGTGTCGAAACCGACCACTGTTTCCTATCGGTTCAACTACCGGGATGTGTCGGTCGCCAATTTGAAGATTGACCCTCTGCTGTTGCCGCGCCTGGCGCAGAGCGTGCGGGTGGGGATTGCGTCGTTCAGCTTGGTGCAGGACCGGCGTGATGATCCCACCGATTCGCACAAGGGGATCTACAACACCCTGGAAGTGGGACTTGCGTCCCGTGTGTTTGGGTCGCAGACGGACTTTTTGCGGGTTCTGGCGCGGAATGCTTCGTATCACCGGATCGGGCCGAAGCTGGTGTTTGCGCGCGAGACGCAGTTCGGGGTGGAGAAGGCGTGGAGTGTGCCGGCGAGCGCGGACCCGAATGACCCGATCCCATTGCCGGAACGGTTTTACGGCGGAGGCGGCAACACCCAACGCGGCTTCCCCGAGAATCAGGCCGGGACCCGGGATTTGGTGACGGGGTTCCCGCTGGGGGGCTCGGCGCTGTTCTTTAACAACACGGAACTGCGCTTCCCCGTGTATGGGGAGAACATCAGCGGCGTGCTGTTTGAGGATGCGGGGAATATTTACTCGGACCTGAAGAACATGTCGTTCCGGACGAATCAGCGCAGCCCGACGGATTTCGGTTACATGGTGCATGCGGTGGGCTTTGGCGTGCGGTACCGGACTCCGGTAGGGCCATTGCGCGTCGATTTTTCTTACAGCATCAATCCGCCCAGGTATAACGGTTTTCCGGGCAACTACGTCCAGTTAGTGCAATGTTCCGCCGCAGGTTCCTGCCAGGCCTCACAGCAGAGAATCAGCCACTTTCAGTTCTTCTTTTCTATTGGGCAGGCATTCTGATGCGGCACCTGATTCTGTTTGCGGCGATGGCGATGCTGATGGGGGCTGAGGTGGTGGATCGCATCTCGGTCCGTGTCGGCAAGCGGATTATCACGTCGAGCGAGATTGAGCTGCGGGTGCGGCTGGCGGCATTTCAGAATCGCGAAAAAGTGGAGATGACGCCTGAGAGGCGCAAAGATGCTGCCCGGCAGTTGATTGACCAGAGGCTGGTAGAGCGCGAAATGGAGCTTGGCCATTACCCCCGGCTTGAGGCGGGAAAACGCGCACTTCTGCTGCCAGCGTACGCTGCGCAGGCATTTCAGGGTGATGCGGGCGCCCTGGGGCGGGCGCTGGCAAGCTCCGGGATTGCGCCTTCGGAACTGGAAGAAGACCTGGCGCGGCAGGCCGATCTGCTGACGTTTCTGGGGCTGCGGTTCCGCATCAATGACGAGACGCCGAAGGGTGACGAGGATCTGGAGGCCTGGGTAAAAGATCAGCGTGGTCGCATCGTGATTGAGTATCTGCAGCGGGAGTTGGCTCCGTGAGACGGCGCGGGATTCTGGCAGGGCTGTGCGGGGTGGTTGTGGCTGGTGCGGTCGGCGTCGTTCTGCTGCTTTCCAGCGAATGGCTTCGCGAAAAAGTCCGTGTGGCTGTTGTGGAGAATGCTGAGCGCGCGACGGGCGGGCGCGTTGAAATTGCCGGGTTCCGTTATGACTGGCGGCAGCTAACCTTTGCCGTGGACCGTTTTGTGGTGCATGGTTTGGAGCCCGCGGGCGTGGCTCCTTTGCTGGAGACAGGGCCTGTTCAAGCTGAGCTGCAGATCCTGTCTCTGCTGGAGCTGAAGGTGAAGCCGGTAAGTTTGCAGGTGGCCCGGCCACTGGTGCACCTGATTGTGCAGCCGGACGGAACCACGAATCTGCCGAAGCCGAAGGTTCCGACGGGCCAGCCGGTTCCGCAGACGATTATTGATCTGCAGTTGGGGAAATTCAGCCTGCTGGATGGTGTGGTGACGGTGGAGGCTCCGGGGCGTTCGGGGCGTCAGATCCCCCTCGCCCTGAAGGCCGAAGGCCTCCGCGCCCTGTTCGCTTTTGAAGGTGCCCGTTCACGCTATTCAGGTGAGCTGGCACTGGCCCAGGTGGCGTGGAACGGGATGGCGGTGGACCTGACTGCGCAGGCGACGATGGAGCGCAATCGTGCCACACTGCGGAATGTTTTGGTGAAGACGAAGCATTCGCGGCTGCTGCTTGGGGAAGCTGCCGTGGAGAATCTGGCGGAGCCGTCGTTTACCTCAACATGGGACGCACAGGTGACTCTGGAGGACTGGTGGAAGCGTGCCCAGGGTACTGCGCATGCGTCGGGGTCGTTGAGCGTTCGTGCGATCAACGATTATGAGCTGACGGGTAAGCTGGACGCCGCTTCGGTGATCTTGGATAAGGTCCGGAATGTGCGGCTGGCGTCGGACTTTACAGCCACGGCGGGGCGCGTGAAACTGGAGCATCTGCAGGCAACGCTGTTGGGCGGATTCTTTGCCGGCTCGGGCGAGATTCAGAATTTTGACCGGATTCAGGTGAAGGGCAAGGTCAGTCGCTTCCGGCTGGCACAATTGGCGGCGGCGCTGGGCACCGCCGCCCTGCCTTACGATGCGATGGTGAATGGGGAGGTTGCAGTAGAGGGCACGTTCACCAACGTTCGGGGCAGCGCGCAATTGACGGCCGAGCCTGTGCCGGGCGGTCCGATGGTGCGGGGCATGATGGCGGTTCAGTACGACCCGGCTGCCGGCAGGGTGGACCTGGGACAGTCGTGGCTGGAACTCCCGCACTCCCGCGTTGATCTCTCCGGGGTGCTGGGAGAAAGGCTCACCGTACAGGCGGTCTCGACCGATATTGGCGATCTCCTGCCGGCTCTGGGTAAGAGGGCTCCGCAGGCCACTTTTCGCTCGCTGGCGTTCACCGGGACAGTGACGGGCCCCCTGGATAATCCCGTAATTGCGGGCGGCGTTCAGGTAGAGAAGCTGGTCTCGGCTGACGGGATGGTGGATGCGGTGTCGGGTGATGTGACAATTTCCGCTGGCCAGTTCGCGACGGTAAAGACCGAAGTCTTACGCGGAGGAGTACGGGCTCAGGTAGGGGGGACGGTCGGCCTGGTGGCCTGGAGTGCTGATAAGACTTCCCGCATATCGGCGGCGGTCTCCGGGACGGATATCGATTTTCGGAATGTGCTGGCACTGGCGGGGCACGGAGAAGTGAACATCAACGGCCGCTTGAGCGGTACGGGACAGATATCGGGGACGCTGGGAGACCCTCGTGCCACCGGCGATATAACGCTGACCGGGGGCGATATCTATGCCCAGCCGTTTGACTCGATCACAGGTAAGTTGCAGGTGGTAAATGCGGGCGTGCAGACCATGACGGGGCTGTTCGTGTCGGGGCCAAAGAGAGTGAATCTGAGCGCCAGGTTTGAGCATGCGGGCACTATCTTTCCGGCCGGAATGCTGGAGTTCAATATGACCAGCAACACGATGCCCCTGAATCAGATTGCGCTGGTGCGGAACCGGCAGCCGAATGTTCAGGGCTTTGGTAAATTTCACGCCGACGGGACCGTGAAGATTAGCCACGATGCGAACCAGCAGTTGCAATTTGCGTTGACGGCGCTGAACGGGGACGCTTCGGCGAACAGTGTGGAACTGGAAGGCCGTAACCTGGGCGACGCGCGCCTTACTGTGGCAACCAAGGGCCGCACGGTGAGGGGGCGCTTTGAATCCAATGCCGCCAATGCGACAATTCGCGGCGACGGGACCATGCAACTGGGGGGCGACTATCCCGTCAACGGCACGTTTCGCTTCAGCAATGCCAGTTTGAACGCGATGACAGCGGTTGCGCTGAAGGCAGAGGATGCGCGGCGGCTTGGGTTTGACGGCACAGTTGAGGCGGAGGTAAAGCTAAGTGGTCCGGCGATGCGGCCGGAAGATTTGCGGGCCGAGGTGGATATTGGCAGGCTGGAGATTCGGGCCCTGCAGGGGTCGGATATTGCGCTGGCAATGCCAGGCTATGCGCTGCGGAACGACGGGCCGATCCGCTTTGCCGTGACACGTTCGCAGGCGAAGATTGAGAGCGCGAAGCTGAAGGGCCAGGAGACGCAGTTGACCGTGAATGGCACCCTGGCGTTTGCGGGGGACACGCCGCTGAATGCGCAGCTGAAGGGCAATATTAACCTGGGGTTACTGCACCAGTTCGCTCCGGAAATCACAGCGGCGGGAACGATTCAGCTGGACGCGACACTGCGGGGAAGTCTGGCCGCGCCGGACTTTGGCGGACGTGCGCAGCTGCGCAATGGCGAAGCTCACTACGCGGGCTTCGCGAACGGGCTAACGAACGCCAATGCTGAGATCACATTCAACGGCACGCGGGCCTCGATTCAGGCCCTCTCGGCCGATACCGGCGGCGGGCGGGGGGAGGCGACGGGTTTTGTGGCGCTCGCCAATGGCGTGGTGGCGTTCCGCATTGATGCGAAAGCGAAGGACGTTCGCGTTCGGTATCCGGAGGGGGTTAGTTCGGTCTCCGATGTGGAGCTGACGCTGGCGGGCACGTCGCAGCGAAGTCTGGCTTCGGGCTCAATTGTGGTGCATCGCGTGACCCTCAATCCAAGGTCCGACGCGGCCACACTTCTGGCGCTCTCCTCGCAGCCTCTGCAGACCTCATCCGCGAAGACCGGTTTGCTGGCAAACATGAATCTGGACGTGCAGATTGCAACCGCTCCCGATGTGGTGATGCAGACGAACTTAACGGAGAGCCTGCAGGCGGACGCCAATCTGCGGTTGCGCGGGACCGTGACGAATCCGGCGATTCTGGGGCGAATCAATGTAACGCACGGGGAACTGATCTTCTTTGGCAACAAGTACTCCATCAGCCAGGGTGCCATCTCGTTCTTTAACCCAACGAAGATTGAGCCGATTGTGAATTTCGATCTGGAGACGCGTGCGCGCGGTGTGGATGTTGTTCTGACTGTGGCGGGCCAGGTGAACAAGCTGAACGTGAGTTACCGGTCGGATCCTCCGCTCCAGTTTTCAGAAATTGTAGCGCTGCTGGCTACGGGGCGAACTCCGACCGATGCGACGCTGGCCGCGCGCGAGACCGGGCAATCGCAGAGCCTGCAGGATTTGGGCGCATCGGCGTTAATCGGTCAGGCGATTGCGAACCCGGTGGCGGGGCGGTTGCAGCGGTTCTTTGGCGTCAGCAGGCTGAAAATCGATCCGCGACTCACGGGTATCACGGGCAGCCCGCAGGCGCGTCTCACGCTGGAGCAGCAGATTACGCCGGACGTGCTGTTCACCTACGTCACGGACGTGTCGAATACCAGCACGCAGTTGGTCCGGGTGGAGTGGACGATGAACCAGAATTGGTCGGCGCTGATGACTCGTGAAGAAAACGGGAAGGTCGGTCTGGACTTTTCTTTCAAGAAACGGTTCAAGTAAAGCTCAGACCTTTGCTGCAGGTTCCATCTCAAAGCTGCCGTCGCGGCCGACGACGAGTTCCCGGCCGCGCCAGAGGATGGTCTTCCCGAAGAAGCCCAGGCACCAGGTGGCGAAGCTGGCCACGTCTTCCACCGGCAGCAGCCACCAGTAGCGGTGCAGCAACGGATCGTTGAGAATCGCCACTGCGGTGGACCAGGCAACGGCGGAGCGGAACAGGAGCGCCACAATCACCAGACCGAACGCCTTCGGCGTGACGGCCCAAAGGAGCAGCGAGATAGCAAAGGGCTTGGTGAACAGTTCGCCGATGTAACCTGCCCGGCGGGAACGGCGCGTGCTGCGCGCCCATCGCAGACGGTGGCGCCAGTTCTTCAGAAAACCGTCGTTGCCAATGTGGTGCTCAATCACGTTCCGTGACAGGATGACGCCGCGGCCTTTGGCATGCAACAGATTACCAAGCATGAAGTCTTCGGCCAGGTAGCGCTGCAGAGTCTCCAGGCCGCCGATGGAAGCGAGGTCCGCTTTGCGTGTGGCAATAGTGCAGCCGATGGCGAAATCCATGCCATTCAGGAAACGCTGCGTCAGCATGCCCGCGAGAAAATCGGTATTCAGACCAAGGGCTTCCATACGGGGCCAGAAGCGCGGTCCGCCGAAAGCCCGATAGGGACACGTGACGAGGGCGATATTGGGTTGTTCGAGTTCGGCCATGACGGTGGAGAGGCAATGCGAATCGTGGCGGATATCGCTGTCCGACATGACGAGATGCGCGTACTTCGCTTCCGGCAGAAGCGCGCGCAGGCTCCAGACTTTGGCGTTGGGCAGGGGCGAAATACCGGCGACGATGAGACGGGCTGGCACGCGTGGGAACGCGGCCATCACGCGCCGTGCAACTTCGGCCGCAGGGTCCTCCGGCGTGTGGACCGAGAGCAGAATCTCGAAAACAGGGTATTGCTGGCCGAACAGGCTGCGGAGGTTGGCCTCGGTATTGTCCTCGGCCCCGGCAAGGGGGCGCAGCACGGAAACCGGAGGATACGCCAGACCCTGTTTGGCTCCGCTGCGGCGATACCGCCACGCACCCAGCATGGCCAGCACACAATAGACGAAAGACCCGGTCAGGAGCGCGAGCAGCAGCAGGGTGAGCGCAAGGTATAAATGATTCAGCACAAGGCGATTAAGAACATTATCGGATGAGGAACATCATTGTAGGCACCGCCGGGCATATTGACCATGGCAAAACGTCGCTGGTGCGGGCGTTGACCGGGATTGATGCCGATCGCCTGGCCGAAGAGAAGCGGCGCGGTATCACCATCGATCTGGGCTTTGCGCACTTGCAGGTGGGCGATGACCTGCAGCTGGGTTTCGTGGATGTTCCGGGGCATGAGCGTTTCGTCCGCAACATGCTGGCAGGCGCGGCGGGCATTGACGTGGTGCTGTTCGTGGTGGCTGCCGATGAATCAATCAAGCCGCAGACGCGCGAACATTTTGAAATCTGTCGAATGCTGGGCGTTCGCGCCGGGGTGGTAGCCCTCACACGCGCGGACCTGGTGGACCCGGAAATAGTGGAGCTGGTCCGGCTGGAAGTGGAAGAATTCGTTGAGGGCTCGTTTCTGGAAGGCGCTCCAAAAGTTGCGGTGAGTTCGGTTACGGGGGCAGGGCTGAGTGAGTTGATGGTGGCGCTGGAGGGTGCGGCGCGGTCGGTGATGGCGAAGTCCACCACGGGTTGGTTCCGCATGCCGGTAGATCGGGCTTTCACCATGCGCGGGTTCGGCAGTGTTGTCACCGGGACCACAGTCTCCGGGTCGCTGCGGAAAGAGTCCGAAGTTGAACTGTACCCCACGGGGCGCGTGCTGCGCGTGCGGGGGCTGCAGGTTTACGGCGAAGCTGCGGAAGTGGCGCGGGCCGGTGAGCGCACAGCCGTAAATCTGGTGGATATTGAGCAGGGTGAGATAACGCGGGGCATGGTTTTGAGCGAGCCCGGGCGGTTTCGGGCGGTGACTTCATTTGATGGCCAGATGGAATTGCTGGCAGCTGCAAAGCCTTTGAAGAACGGCGCGCCGGTGCACCTGCACATGGGCTCAGCGGCGGTGGAGGCGGAAGTTCGGCTGCTGGAAAAGGCTCCCGTGCTGGAGCCGGGCCAGAGTGCCTGGGTTCGGGTGGTGCTGAGAGAGCCGCTGCTGGTGCTGCCTGGGGACAGGTTCATCGTTCGAATGTTCTCGCCGGTGGTGACGATTGGTGGCGGCGTGGTGGTAGATATTTCGGGCTTCCGCTATCGCCACGGAGAAGGTGTGGCGGAGCGGATGACCGCGTACTTCGGGGCGACACCCACTCAACGGGCGGAATTCCTGATTGCCGAACGCGAGTACGGTCTGGATCGGGCTTCCATCGTCGCCCTGACCGGTCTGGGCGAAGTTCCAAATAGTGACAAGTACGAAGCGGCGGGGGAATGGCGGGTGGATGTGCAGCGCGCGGCTGGTCATCGGACTCGGCTGGCTGATGCGGTCCGTGAATTTCACAAAGTGAATTCGCTGCTGCCCGGCATGCCGCGCCAGGAGTTGAAGGGACGCGTGACGCCGGAGGCTCCGCAAGAGGTTTTTGACTGCCTGCTGGCTGGCGCGAAGGACCTGGTGGCAGAGGGCGAGGTGGTCCGGTTGCGGACGCATCGGCTGGCGCTCAAACAGGATGAAGAAAAGGCTCGTACCGCAATTGTGGCGGCGTTTGGGAACGCGGGCCTGGCAGCGCCCGCAGTAGCCGAAGTGTTGAAGGCGGTCGGGCTGGACGCGGTTCGTGCGCGCTCGGTGTTGCAACTCCTGCTGCGCGAAGGCGCGCTCGTAAAGATTACCGATGACCTGATTCTTCATGCAGCCGCGCTGGCAGGGCTGCGTGCCGTCCTGGCGGCACGGCGTGGCGAACGGTTCGGAGTAGCCGAGTTCAAAGACTGGACCGGCGTCTCTCGCAAGTATGCGATTCCACTGCTGGAGTACATGGATCGCGAAAGAGTAACGCGCCGCGATGGCGACGCCCGAGTAGTGGTCGGTTGAGTAGTGGTCGGCTGACGTGATAAATTACGTACCGAAATGACTGAAGCCGATCAGCAGTTACTTGCTATTGCGTCCACCCCGGTCCACTCAATTGCGGATGTGGTGGCGGTGTTTGAGGCGATTGAAAATGCCGTCCCCGAAAACGAGGGCATTCACTGGTTCAACTGGTTGTACTTGACAGTGACGAAATCGGTCGGCGCCAGCATGGATACGTTGCACTGGAATAATCCGGACTGGCTGGCGAGGCTCGACGTGGTTTTCGCTGGTCTTTATCTGGCCGGACTGAGGAAATGCCTGACGCAGGCGGCGGACGCGCCCCAATGCTGGAAGGTGTTCATCGATTCCAGGAATGACACCCGTCTGGCCCGAATTCAGTTCGCGATGGCGGGGATGAACGCGCATATCAATCATGATTTGTGCGTGGCGGTGGTCGAGACCTGCCGCGAAATGGGGTTGGCGCCGACGCACGGTTCCGCGATCCATGCCGATTTTACCCAGGTGAACCAGTTGCTGGACAAGCTTATCGACACGGCGAAGGAGGAGTTGAAGATCGGCCTGCTGGGGCAGGTGATCCCGGATCTGGGCGCTTTGGAAGACCGATTGGCAGGGTTCGGGATTTTGGCCTCGCGTGAACTGGCCTGGACAAATGCCGAACTGCTGTGGCACGCTCAGGTGATTCCTGCGCTGGCGGATCGTTTTCTGGCGGGGCTCGATAAAACAACCGCGATGCTTGGCAAGGGTTTGCTGCTGCCTGTCTGAGAATTGGAATTCTGTGACAATACCTCCATGTCCATCCGCAAGGTTTTCGCCCAGGTTGGTGCTCTAGGCTCGTTCGCCGCCCTGCTGATCTCGGCTCAGGTCAACGACGGCACGAAATTCTCTCCGCTGGATGGCATTAACGCAAGCAACGTCGCCAAACTGCAACCAGCCTGGACTTTTCACACCGGCGATCTGTATCTCGGCTCCAAAGGCGGTTTTCGGGGGCGCGCCTCGGCTTTTGAAACCACTCCTCTGTATGCGGACGGCAAACTCTTCATCACCAGCGCATTTTGCCGCGTGATCGCTCTCGATCCGGTAACCGGCAAGCAACTCTGGGCCTTCGATCCGAAAATCGACATCAAAGCTGGGTATGGGGATTTCGCGAATCGAGGCGTGTCTACGTGGGTTGATCCGGGAAAGTCGAAACAGCGCAGACTCTTTCTGGCCACTCTCGACGCCCGCCTGTTCGCGCTGGACGCCGCAACCGGCCGCCCCATCCCGGCATTCGGCAAGAACGGCTCCGTTGACCTGACGAAGGGTCTCCGCATCCCCGTCCTCCCGAAATCCCCCAGCGAATACGAGGAAACCTCGCCGCCCGCTGTGATCGGTGACATAGTTGTGGTCGGTTCCGGCATCGCGGACAATGGCCGAACCGATATGCCCAGCGGGGAAGTGCGCGGTTTTGATGTTCGTACCGGGAAACTCGTCTGGACCTTCGATCCCCTCCCCGGCACTCGCACCGGAGCAGGGAACGCCTGGTCGCTCATCACCCCGGACCCGCCCAATAACCTGGTTTTCGTGCCGACCGGCAGCCCCAGCCCCGATTATTACGGCGGCGAACGCAAAGGCGACAACCGCTACGCCAATTCGGTGGTGGCGCTCAACGCGAAGACAGGTAAGGTGGTCTGGTTCTTCCAAACCGTCCACCACGACCTCTGGGACTACGACGTCGCGGGTCAACCCGCCCTGATTACATCTAAGGGACGTCCGGCGGTGGCGGTTACGTCAAAAACGGGCAACATTTTCATCCTGGACCGCATGACCGGTGCTCCGGTTTTCGGCGTGGAAGAGCGTCCCGTGCCGAAAAGTGACGTGCCTGGTGAAGAATCTTCTCCCACCCAGCCCTTTCCAATCCTCCCCACCCGCCGTGGCCCCGACCGGATCGAACCCTGGGGGATCGATGACGCCGAGAAGCAGTGGTGCGCCGACACCATCAGCAAACTTCGCTATGACGGTCTGTTTACGCCGCCCAGTCTACAGGGCTCGCTCGTTTTCCCGGGCAACATTGGAGGGATGGCGTGGGGCGGCGTCGCGTTTGACCCCAGAATCTCCACGCTGTTCGTTCCGGACAACCGATTGGCTGCTGTCGTCCTTTTGGTGCCGCGCGCCGACCTTCAGCGCGCCGAAGAAGAGCGGAAGGACTGGGAAACTGCACCACAATCGGGCACCCCGTACGGAATGCAGCGTATTTTCCTGCTGAGTCCCAAGGGTGGTCCCTGTACAGCTCCTCCATGGGGCGTGATCTCCGCGATCGATACGAACACCGGGGCCACGAAGTGGCAAGTTCCGGCGGGAAACATGCAATGGCTGGGTGAACACCCCGAACGCGGCTCTATCGCCCTCGGCGGACCGCTGGCGACGGCAGGCGGCCTGGTTTTTATGGGCGCGACGCTGGATCCCTATCTGAAAGCGTTCGATTCCACTACCGGGAAACTCCTGTGGAAGGGTCAACTGCCCACCTCGGCGCGAGCGACACCCATGACCTTTCAGGGGCCCGACGGCAGGCAGTATGTGGTGATTGCGGCCGGCGGGCACGACGTTCCGGGCGGCAAACTGGACGACGCGCTGGTCGCTTTCGCCCTCCCGCGCAATTAGCGGGAGCGGAGGCGTTTATATCCCGCGACGGCCATGGCGGCTCCGCAAAGCATCCATGTCGATGGCTCAGGACTGTCCGGAATCGCCGGGGCGCTGGCAAAATCAGCCCCGTTCACTATGGCCAGGCGATCTACAAACATCGATCCCGTGGTTCCCAGGTCGGCACCGGAGGGATCGCCGACCAGGATCGGGGTGCCGTCGTAGTGGACCGCTGCCCCGGAATAGACAACTGTATTGTCGACCGCATAAGTCACGATCCCGGTCCGCATCCAGATGGAGAAATTGTGGTAAGAGGACGTCAGGTCCATCGCCACCGGGCCGGCAATTTCGGTTGCAGTCTGGTAATAGAATGAACCCGCGTTGAGCTTGAACTCGGCGAAGTTCGCACCATCCCCGAAGTAGAGATACCAGTCCGTCGCATCCACAGAGACCCGGGCATCCAGGCTGACGTAATTGCCAGAGCCGGAGTCGGCCATGCCGCTGGCGGCTCCAAACCACACACCCTCGTGCGGAGCGGTGACCATTTCCAGCACGTGTGTGTCGGTCGTCATTAGGGCATCGGCACCAAAAACCTGGCTGGGAAATGGGTAGGCGGCAGGCATAATGTCGCCGTTGTAGTTCACGATCCCTGCTGGCAAAAGAGAGGCCGTGGCGGCCAGAAATAGAACTCCTCCGAAAAGACGCATGGGGACATTCTAAAATATTTTTACGTTGAATGGAAGCGGGCGCGTGGAGTCGCAGGTCCCCGAAACAACCGACTCACCAGCAGGCGGTACACTGGAAAACCAGTGGGTTTCGTGCCCCTTGTGCGGCACCTGTGCCGAGGGGTCACATTGAGTAATGAGTGGAAGTCCGCTAGAATGAAGGATTCACCCGGAAGCGCGCAAGCGTGCAAAGGATAAACATGGGTTTTGGGAAGTGATCTCAGCCCTGCGTGCGACGGAAAGGAACCAGGCTCTCATGATTTTCTTCAGGCCTCAGCGCCTGACAAGCGTTTTCGTATGCCTGTGCGGCATGTTGGCTAGCCCAACAGCTTCACGGCCCCAGACGCCGGCAGCTCCAGCGCCCCAGCAACAACCAGCGAGGCCCCCCGCCGGGCCCGCCGCCCCAGCTCGCAACAACCCTTTCGAATCGGTGCCGCAGGTCGGCGGTGCGCCGCAAGCGCCCGCCCCCGCGACTCCGTTCGAAACCGTGCCACAGGTTGCGAGGCCAGCCGGGCAGGAAGGTATCGCGGTTCCCCAGTTCGAAGCTCCCAAGCCGACAGCTCCGGGCGAAACGCCTGCCGGGCCCACGGTACCGGAAAATACCATCGAATCCATTCAGTTCCGTGGCTCGCGCCGCGTCCCGCAAGACACCCTGCGCGCCATGATTCTGACCCGCACCGGAGACGTCTACAGCGACGACTCCCTGCGTCGCGACTTCATGATGCTCTGGAATACCAATCGCTTCGACGACATCCGTCTGGAAAGCGAGAAGGGTGACCGGGGTGGTATTATTCTCACCTACGTCGTCACCGAACGCCCTGTTATTCGTGATATTAAGTACGAAGGCATGAAATCGGCCTCCACGTCGGACGTACTGGATCGCTTTAAAGAGCGCAAGGTCGGCTTGGTGGTGGAATCGCAGTACGACCCGAACGTGGTGAACCACGCCGCCGTCGTCCTGAAAGACCTGCTTTCTGAGCGCGGCCACGAATTTGCGATCGTCACCCCGGAACTTCGCCGCATCCCGCCCGCTTCACTGGAAGTGATTTTCCAGGTCGAAGAGGGGCCCAAGGTAAAGGTCGGGACCATTACGATCCTTGGGAATGAAGCCTTTAGCCGCCGCGAAGTCGTTCGGGCCATGAAGAATCTGAAGCCCATCGGCATTCCCCAGGTGGAAGGTCTGCCCACGTTCGTTCCCCGGTTCCTGGAGGAAATGTTCTCCAAAACCTACGACACTTCCAAGCTGGAAGAAGATAAAGAACGCCTCCGCGACGCTTATCAGAAGCGGGGTTATTTCACCGCCAAGGCGCTGGACCACAAGCTGCAGTTGCGCCAAACCGGTGGAGCACTCGGTGGCATCCACATTCCGCTGTTCAAAGAAAACCGGATAGGGAACGCACAGGATATTACGCTGCCCGTCGAAGAAGGCCAGAAGTACTACCTCGCCAAGCTCGATTTCGAAGGCGTGAAGCTGTTCCGCTCTACCGAGTTCCTGGCGCGCCTCTTCAATATGGCGCCCAACGATATCTTCTCCACGGAAAAGCTGCGCAACGGTATCAAGAACCTGACCAAGGTGTACAGCCAGTTCGGCTACATCGACTACGTCGGCGAACCGCAGATCGATGTGGTGCCGAACAGCAACAAGATCAACCTGACCGTGAACGTGGATGAAGGCAAGCAGTTCTTCGTGCGTCGCATCGACTTCACCGGCAACACCACCACGCGCGACAAGGTTATCCGCCGCGAAATCCTGATCGACGAAGGCGACGTCTACAACTCCACGTTGTGGGACGCCAGCATCCTGCGTCTGAACCAGCTCGGCTACTTCGAAACGCTGAAGGAAAATGAAGCCTACACGTTGAACCGCAACCCTGGCACCAACACGGTTGACATCAACCTGAAGGTGAAAGAACGGGGCAAGAACTCCATCAGCCTCAATGGCGGCGTGTCGGGTATCGCTGGTACCTTCGTCGGCATGAACTACGCCACCAACAACTTCCTCGGTCTCGGTGAAACGCTGAGCCTGGGTGGCCAGGTGGGTACGTTGACGAATGACGTCAACATTGGCTTTACCGAACCCTATTTGTTCGATCGGCCACTGCAGGCGGGTGTTTCGCTCTACCTGCGTCGGTTCGACTACAACCAGGGTCGCCAGATTTCGCTGCTCTCCGGCGTTAACGTCACGGGCTTCTACAACGCTCTCGGAAGCCAGAACGTTCTGAACTATATCCAGAACTCGAAGGGTGTTTCCTTCTCCCTGAGCTACCCGATCAAGCGCAGCTTTGCTCGCCTTGGTCTCTCAATCGGGTATGACGATTCCAGCATTGTGACGAAATCGACGGGTGCCCAGACCTACTTTACGTACCTGAACTTCCGCGGAGTCAGTGGCCCGAATGCGCTGGGGGGGATCAAGTCATTCAGTATCACGCCCTCCTACAATTACAATTCCCGCAACAACTACATGAACCCGACGGCAGGCAAGAGCATCTTCTTCTCAGTGCAGGCTTCGGGAAGTATTCTGGGCGCGAACGTGAATGTAATCAGCCCCACGTTCGACGGCCAGTACTACCATGTGAGCCCACGCTGGCACAAAAACGTTCTGGCCTTTCACTTGACGGCGTCCACGAAGTTTGGCTACGGCGGCAAGGTAATTCCTCCGTTCTCGCGCACCTTCATGGGTGGAGAAAACGACGTTCGCGGCTTCCAGTTCTACTCCATCACGCCGGTCGCGTTTATTCCCAGCAGCGCCAATGTGAACGTTCTGAATCCGGATGGCTCACAGCGTTCGCAGAAGACCCTGATCAACGGGTTCCAGGTACAAACGGCGGTTGCGCAATCCACGCCCATCTACCAGATCATTACCCCCGGTGGTGACACGCAGGGTATCTTCAACTTCGAATACCGTATTCCGCTGTTCGGGCCCATCACCATGGCACCCTTCTTCGATGCCGGTCTCAACAAGATCGTCTTCGCTAATCAATTGAGAGTGAACGAAGGCCAGATCTCCAGCCTGAACGATCAATTTACCCAGGCGGCCTTTAGCAACAAGGTTAAGATTGCAGCCGGAACCCAACAGATGCGGATGTCGACGGGTCTTGAGTTCCAGGTGATTCTGCCTATCGTGCAGGCTCCCTTCCGCGTCTACTGGGCCTACAATCCGGTGGTCCTGCAGCAGTACCTGCAGCCCCCCGTCGTTATGGACCGCACAATGTTCCCGAACCAAACCACGTTTGTAAACGCTATTCAGCAGTACTCTCCGGCGTATCCTTACTACGAGAAGAAGAGCACATTCCGCTTCACCATCGGCCGGACGTTCTAAGAAAGTTTGAGGAGTATCTTTTGAAATCTCGTACCGTAATCCTGCCGCTGCTCGCGTTGATGTTGGGTGTCAGCGCGTTCGCACAGAAAATTGCCGTTATCGATATGCAGGGCGCTCTGCTGACCACCAAAGAAGGCCAGAAGGCTGCCGAGGAACTGAAAAATAAGTTCTCTCCCAAAGAAGCCGAACTGACAAAGCGCCAGCAGGACCTTCAGACGAAGCAAGAAGCCTATCGTAAGACGCAGAACACGATTAGCGCCAGCGAGAAGGCCCGGTTGGAGCGCGAAATTGACGCCGGCCAGAAAGACCTGCAACGCGATGCCGATGACGCCAAAGCCGACTTCGAAGGCGAGCAGAATCGGCTGTTGGGCGGCATCATGCAGAAGATGCAGACCGTTCTAACAAAGTATGCGGCGGATAACGCGATCACAATGGTCGTGGATGTAAGTTCGCAGCCCAACAACCTGCTCTACGCTGATCAGACCGCCAACATCTCAGCTGGCATCGTCGCGCTATACGATGCCGCAGCTCCCGCCGGGGCCGCGCCGATTGCTGCCCCGCCGATTGCTGCCCCCAAAGCGGCTGCCCCCAGGGCCCCTGCTCCGGCAGCCCCGAAGCCACCTGCACCCTCCGTTCCAAAAGCCCCGGGCGTGAAGTAAACGAATTTCAACAGGAGTTTAAGACAGTGAACCGAAAATTAATCCTCGCCACCGTGGCTGGCCTGCTCGCAAGCATGAGCGCCTTCGCCCAGGCCCAGAAGATTGCCGTGATGGATATGCAGAGCGCCCTCGTGAACACGAAGGACGGCCAGAAGGCCATAACAGAACTGCGCGCCAAGTTCGGGCCCAAAGACGCGGAACTGCAAAAGCGCGGTCAGGAGTTGCAGGCCAAGCAGGACCAGTACCGCAAGACGCAGAACACTATCAGCGAAGCCGCTAAAGCCACGCTCGAACGCGATATGGAGGCCATTCAGCGGGGGCTTCAGCGCGATGCCGACGATGCCAAGCAGGACATGGAAGCCGATCAGCAGCGCGTGCTGCAGGAACTCGGCGCGAAGATGATCCAGGTCATCAATAAGTACGCCGCCGATAACCAATACACAGCGGTGTTTGACGTTAGTGGCCAGCCGAACAATATTCTCTTTGCCGCCACTGCCGCCGATATTACCGCTGCGGTGGTCGCCCTGTATGACAAGGCAGCCCCGGCGACTCCCCCGTCGGCACCAGCTGCGGCGCGTCCAGCCGCCCCCGCGCCAGCCCGGCCCGCTACTGCTGCTCCCGCAGTGCCGAAGCCTTTGACGCCGCGTCCGGCAGCAACCCCCGCCAAGCCGTAACTGCTGTAATGCTTAGACACCGCCAGTGTGTCACTATCGTGTGATCCACTGGCGGCGTTCCCCATCTTGGTGAAACCTGGGGAACTTTGGAGGCCGGGGGTCGTCCCTGGTCAGGTGAATGTGGGCTGCGACGGCTGTAATTTGGCATTCGGCCCTCGTTTGTAGTACACTGAGAATTCTGGCAATCGCCCGGACACAGTATTTCTATGTCCGAGCGCAATAGAGGTTTAATTCCAATGCACGCAATTATTGAAACAGGCGGCAAGCAATTCCGCGTCACTCCTGGTGACGTTGTGCGAGTCCCGAAATTGGCCGGCGAACCCGGCTCTGAAATCGCTCTCGGTAAAGTTCTGGCTCTGTTCCAGGACGCCGGGGACATGCTCGCGGGTGAGCAGGCTGCCGCCGCGACGGTCAACGCAACCATTTCTGCCCATGATAAGGGCGAAAAGATTCTGGTGTTCAAGTTCAAGCGCAAAAAGCAGTACAAGCGCACACAGGGCCACCGGCAGGATTACACGGAGGTCCGCATTCGCGATATCGTGGCGTAAGCCACCTTGTCGGCTCCCCTTTTAAGGAAAGCAGCGAGAGTTTGTCATGGCACATAAAAAAGGTTTAGGTAGTTCTAAAAACGGTCGTGATTCCAGTGCACAGCGCCTCGGCGTGAAAGCATTCGGCGGCCAGCTTGTTTCCGGCGGGTCCATTCTGGTCCGTCAACGCGGTACGAAGATCAAGCCCGGCGTCAATGTCGGCTGGGGCAAGGATGATACCTTGTTTGCCAACGTCACGGGTACGGTTGAATTCCGTGACCGCGGTCGTATGGGCAAGTTCGTCAACATCGTAGCTGCAGTTTAATCCAGTTCACAGGAAATTAGACGGCCTCCCGACCGCTTCCGCGGGTTTCGGGTGGCCGTTTTCCATTTAGGTTGTCATGTTAGTTGATGAAGTACGAATAACAGTTCAGGCGGGCGACGGTGGTAACGGTTGCCTGGCATTCCGTCGCGAGAAGTACGTCCCCCACGGCGGCCCTTCGGGTGGTGATGGCGGGCGAGGTGGCGATGTCGTTATGGTGGCTACCGTCCACCGCAACACCCTGCTCCACTTCCGCTTTAATCCCGAATACAAGGCGCAGCGTGGACGCCACGGCGAAGGCAGCCAGCGCACCGGGCACGACGGCGAGAGTATCACTGTTCTGGTCCCTGTCGGCACCACCATCTACGATGTGGAAACCGGCGAAAAGCTTTACGACTTCACGAAGGACGGGGAAACCTGGTGCTCGGCGCATGGTGGCCGCGGCGGCCGCGGGAACGCTCGCTTCGCCACGTCAACTCACCAGACGCCTACCGAGCACGAACCCGGCGGCCCCGGCGAATTTCATCATCTCCAGCTGAAATTGCGGTTGCTGGCCGATGTCGGCCTGGTCGGTTATCCGAACGCCGGCAAATCGACTCTGATTTCGCGGATCTCGGCTGCGAGGCCTAAGATTGCTAACTATCCCTTCACTACCCTCGAACCGAATCTCGGCGTTGTGCAGTTGCCGGATCTGCGGTCTTACGTGGTGGCGGACATCCCCGGCATTATTGAGGGCGCGAGCGAAGGCCGTGGCCTGGGCATCCAGTTCCTGAAGCACATTGAGCGGACCAGTATTCTGGTTCACCTGGTGGATATGTCAGAAACCGGGCGAGACCCGCGGCATGATTTCGAGACGCTCCTGGTGGAACTGGAAAAGTTCAGCGAAGAGTTGTCGAAGAAGCCGATGATCGTGGCCGCCAGCAAGATGGATGCCTCGCAGGATCCGGAAGCTGTGGAAGCTATCAAGCAGATGGCTGAAGCTCGGGGTCTGCCATTCTTCCTGCTTTCCAGCGTGTCTGGTCAGGGTGTGGAAGAACTTAAGTTTGCGCTGGCCGCCCGCGTTCTGCCCCCTACATAGACAACGCCAGGTTGACAGAGCATCGCAGGCAGAACGGGACGGCGTCAACCTGCGCCTCTGTCTGTTTTCAGACCCGCTCTAGTTTGATGGGGTAGGTTTCGTTAGACGCAAATTGGGCCACGTAGATGCTGTCTTCGCGATCGACGATCAGATCGTGCGGGTGGAGAAAAATATCTTCCTGATGGCTCATTTTTCCCAGGTGCCCCCTGTCGTCGTACACCGGCGGCGTACCGGCGATATTTGACAGCACTTTGAAGTCCTGATCGAGGACGGAGAGAAAACCCCGACTGTTTCGGTCCTTCGGCCAATTGTCGGCGAGGTGTGCCAGAAAGTAGCGGCCCTTGTGGAGTCGAATCTGGCGAGGGTTTCCTCCGGGCAGCTCGAACTGGGCCAGTTTGTTGCCCTCGGGCGAGAGCCGTAGCAGGTATTGCTGGTCACTCATTGCAATCAGGAGCGAAGGGTTAGCGGGGTCGCGAAGGTCGGCCATGCCGCCGTGGGGACCCCAGTGGGTAATACCGCCGGGTTGACCGCCGAAGATCCGCACAAACTTGCCATTCGAGTCGTAATGGGTAATGAAATCCCGCCCGTAGCCATCCAGGATGAAAAAGTCGCCGTTCGGGAAATGGAGCGTCCAGGAAGGGCGATATTGGTCCTCCTTTTCGTAGCGCCCTGTGTGTTCGGGCCAGAACCATTCCTGGAGAATCTTCCCGTCAAGGGTAGCCTTCACGACTTTGTGCTTTTCCAGATCGGTGAGGAAGAGAACCTGGCGTCCGGCCTCTTCCACTATGGAAAGTCCATGAGCGCCGGGGAACTCGGTACCCCACTTATGCACCAGGTGACCTGCCTTGTCATAGACGATGACGTTGTTGGCGGTGTGGTCCGTGAGCAGGATGATGTGGCCTTCGCGATCCTGGACGATACCGTGACAGTTCTTAACGGGGGTCTTTGCGCCGAGGACGCCCCAGTCGGGAACCACTCGGTAGCGGTAATCACCCTGTCCGAGAATCGTGGCCTCGGCGGCGCGAATGAACGGGGCGCTCACTGCGACAGCGGAGGTTTGGAGAAAGGTGCGGCGCGTTGCGCGGGGAAGGCTCACGCGAGATAGACTACCAGATGTCGTCATGAAAATGTACCTTATTTCGGGGCTAGCCCTGTTCGCCGTTATGGGGACCGCCGCCGTTGGCGACCCTGCGAAGGGAAATGAGCTGTTCGATGAGCAGTGCGCGCAGTGCCACCACGCTTATACCGAGGAAAAGAAGAAGGGTCCGAGCTTGAAGTGGCTGTTCATTAAAGAGAAGCTGGATTCAAATGGTAAACCTGTGAGCGAAGCCAGTGTGACGGAGAAAATCGAAAAGGGCGGCAATGGTATGCCGCCCTTTAAGGGTTCGTTTAGTGATCAGGATAAGGCCGATCTGCTGGCCTTCCTCAAGACGCTCTGAGCGGAGCTTAGAACGTGAAGCGCGCAACCAACTGACCGTTGCGGGGCGGGGTCTGGAGCGCGGTTGGGTTGACGAAACCGTAACCGGAGCCAGAGGTGCCGGCGGAGCAACGTCCATCGGACCCAACAGTGCCGCCTGACGTACAGGCGCGTGCACCCTGCGGTCCGGTGATGGTTGGGTTGGCGAGATAAATGTGATTCATGACGTTGAAGAACTCCGCACGGATTTCGAACGACTTGCGTTCGCCGATGGGGAACCGGCGGCCCATGCTGATCTGCTGAGCAGGGCGACGGGCGAAGCGGAAGTCATCGTAGTAGGGTGCTGCCGTACCCCATTGGCCGAGCCCTGGGTTGGTCCATGCAGCGGGGTTAAGGACGAAGTCCTTGGTCGTATCGATGCAACTGGTACCGCAGTTGAGGTCCTTCAGGTACAACGGCACGCCAGGAACCCGGTTCTGCAGGGTGTTCTGGAAATACCAGCCATTGTGGTTGTTCGTGGAGGTCGGGCTGGCTATTGGCAGACCGCTCGAGAGCGCCATCACCGCAGATATCGTCCAGCCAGAGACAACATGGTTCACCATGCGGTTCTTCGTGTACTTCTGGGTTTCGTACTCGATTGCGGTGTTCCAGATGAGAGGCATATCATACGCGGCAATCGACTTGTTTGCGTCGCGGTTGAACACGTTGTTCACCGTTCCGGCCGGATTCAGGAGCGACTTGCTCCACGTGAAGGCCGACATCACACTGACGCCGTGGTAAACGCGCTGTGTCACCTTAACCTGGAGCGAGTTGTACCAGCTCATACCCAGCGGAGCCCAGGTAGTAGCTACGTTGCCATTAACCTGGGGGAAGGGGCGGATAGCCTGGGCTACCGTCTGCGATACCGGGAAGGTCGCGTACGGCAACGGAATCCCGGCAGCTTTGGCACCTGCGCTGTCGATACGTGAAGTAAGCAACGATTGGCCAGCCGTAGTGGTTGGGTCGATCTTGTACTTATCGAAGGTCGATTGCGGAATGGCATTGATGTTGTTGAGGCTGGCTGCGCTCAGCCACGCGGAGCGGTTGCCAACATAAGAGCCTTCCACAACCAGACCCTTCCACAACTCGCGCTGCATGCCAATGCTCCACTGCAGGATGCGGGGAGGCCGCGCATGGCGGTCAAGCATGTAGTTGAAGACGCCAAGCTGATTGGAGGCGGCGGGAGACAGCCCGGGATCGAGCGATGCGGTGTACAGGTCGGAGTTGTTGTATGCCAGACCATTGCGCATGGTGACCGCCGCGCTGCCGTAGCCGGTGGCTGTATTGGTGAAGTTGAGCTGATTGAAGCCAACACCAAGCGTCGCCTGGTTGGTGATGTAGCTGTAGGTGGGCGGCGCACCATAGCTAACGCCGAAGCCGGCGCGAATAACGGTCTTCGGATCCAGCGAGTAAGCGAGGCCGAGACGGGGGCCGATGGCATAGGGATAGGTGTCGGTGAACTGGCAGTTGCAACGACCTTTGCCGTAGCCTTCATAGACATAGGCACCGGGGATATTGCCGACGGTGGGGTTTGGAACCGAAGGTCCGAACATGCTCGTTCGATAGTGGATTTCGTGACCCTGGCCTTCCAGATCCCAGCGCAGACCGTAGTCCAGCGTAAGCTTACGCGTCACCTTCCAGGTGTCCTGCAGATATAGGCCCCAGGCCTTCTTGCGAAGCTGCGGATCCTGAATGGCATTGACGGATGCACTGTCCACCATCCCGAGCAGGAAGCTCGCATAACCGAAGCCGACAACGCCGCTGCCAAACGAGGATGTCTGCGCGTAGGGCATCGAGGTCTGGTTCGTGCTGAAGTTCAGGATGCCCTGGGAGCCGCGGGTGTTTTTGTCGGCCCAACTGTTGAGGCGGAATTCTCCTCCCAGCTTGTAGGTGTGGTTGCCCCGAATGTACGTCGCCGAGGCGTTGGAGGTGAACAGGCCATCGTAATATTTATTGGCATTGCTGGGTCCAGGTGCCTGGCTCATACCGGCATTCAGAGCACCGGCAAGACCGTTGATCCGGGGGAAGCCGGACGGCGTGGTCGCGCTGCCCTTCCAGCCTAACTGCCCAAGTCCGTCGTAGGCGAGGGATTCCGCAGGGGAACTGTCGGGATTGTGGAAGTGCTGGAACCCGGACCCAAGGTGGAGCAGCAGAGTCGGGGTGAGCGACTTATCGTAATTGAGGCGAACGGTGGTGCCGTAGATCTCCTGCACGCGTACTGCCGAGATCGGGAAGGGCAGGCCGTCGGCGTTGGTGAGCTGGCTGGTTGACTGCTTGGACAGGTAGAACGACAGATGCGAGCTGTCCGGCAGCACGTGGTCGAACTTCACGGCTGGAATTTTCTGCCGACGATAGTTCGGGTTGTTCTGGGCCCAGTTTTGTGTAATGAGAGCGTTGGTGGGGTTGGGAATCAGCGCCTGAATCTTCACCGAGACAGGATCCATCAGGCTGGCCGGAATCGTATTGTTGGGGAATACGTCAGTGATGACGCGAGAATCGGTGGCGCTGATTGGGTGTGCTGAGAACGGATTGTAGATCGAGTTTTCGAGTATCGCCCGGCCCGCAGCATCGGTGCCGAGGTTCCGTCCGGTCTGCAACTGGCTGAAATCGCCCCCGCGCATCTGGGCCGTGGGCAGCGTCAGGAAGCTACCTGCTGCCAGTACCTTGTTCCGGTATGTTTCCCAGTTGAAGAAAAAGAACGACTTGTTCTTGCCGTCGTAAATTTTTGGAATCCAGATGGGCCCGCCGATAGTGCCACCGAAATCATTCTTACGGCTGCGGGGCTTCACAAAAGTGAAGGGGCGGGCGGCATCGAGAGCTTCGTTTGTGAAGTACTCGTAGCCGGACCCGTGGAACGAATTGGTACCTGACTTGGTCGTGAAATTGTAGAAACCACCACCGGCCTGACCGAATTCAGCCGCGTAGTTGCTGGTTTGCAGCGAGAATTCCTGCACCATATCGACCGACGGAGCCGCAACCGTTGAGGTCCAGCCGATGTCATTCTGGCTGGTGGCATCCTGCCCGTCTACCTGGACGCGGAAGGTGCTGGCGGGCAGGCCATTCACATTCGCCGTGTCGCCCTGGCCAAGAGAGTTGTTCGCAACGCCCGGCGAGAGGATGTTAAACAGATAAGGATTGCGAACGTTGCCGGTTCCGCCGCCACCGCCGCCGAAGTTTAGCGGCAGTTCATTGATGGTGGCACCGGTAATGATGGTGCTCTGTTCCGCCGTTTCCGTCTTGAGGACAGCGGATTCCGCCGTGATCGTTACGGTGTCTGACGTGGCACCCACCTGCATGGAGACATCAATGCGGTTGGTGGTGGCAACCTGAACCAGAATGTTTTCCTGGGTGAACTTCTTGAATCCGGTCACTTCCACCGTAATCCGGTATCTACCGACCGTAAGGGACGGGATCGTATAGTTACCCGTGCCGGTTGTGTTGGTTTTGAATTCGTTCCCGATTTCGACGTTGACGGCAGTGATACTGGCGTTAGGAATCACGGCACCGGCCTGGTCGGTGACCGTTCCGGTAATCGTGCCTCTGTCGTTTTGCGCGAACATCGCGGCTGCAAACAGTGCAGCCATCGCTACGGCCTTAAAAGACCTCATGCTGTAGAACCTCCCTGAGTTTGGACCACCTAAGTTGGACCGCTAACACTCTGGGGTGAACATTATCATCTCCGGGTGGCAGGGTCAACTAACCAAAGTGTGGGAACTGGCTCTCGCCCGATATCTCTACAGGGCTAGCCCTGGTTGCGGGCAGCTGATGAGCGTTCATTTGACAAGTTTTCTTCCGGGCTGCATTCGCGCTGCAGCGACATTTGGAGTTTGCAGAGCTGATTGCTGAAGTCGGAGGGCTCCAAACCCATACCCGCATACGAGGCGGAAGAAACCTCACGTGCGGGAGCTGCATGTCCGGAGGGTAACGCGCGTAAGAACTTCGCCATGCCCTGCACGATGCGGCCCCATTGCCAGCTGAGCGGCCAACTAAGCCGGCCTGCAGGACGGCTCTTGTCACCGAGGTGACGGTCACGCCCGGACTGGGCGGTATTCAGAGGGTAGAAAGTTCCAGGCATCATAGCTATCTAATCGGCGCCTTGCCCAAAAACTTTACCCCCCGATCAAAATAAATCCTGTTCGGAATCCCTGACTCGTTTGCCCGTGAAACACAAGCCTGTCACGCTACAATCGCATCAGTGCGCCGCCTATTATTCGTTGTCAATATTCTTATCGCAACCGTACTAGCGGTGGCCGCCGGGGCGTTCTACTGGTATTTCGTCCGCGCTCTCCCGGAGACCTCGGGTGTAATCGAGGCCGGAGTGGAGAAACCGGTAACCATTGAGCGCGACGCGCTTGGAGTCCCCCACATTCGCGCGAAGTCGATGGAAGATGCGCTGTTCGCCCAGGGATATGTGATGGCGGCGGACCGAATGTGGCAGCTCGATACCTTCCGCCGTCTGGCCGCTGGCGATCTCTCGGAAATTATCGGTGTTACCGGTCTTGAAGCGGACCGGGACGCTCGCCGCCTCCGACTGCGGCGCACGGCGGAGGCGATCTACGCGACGCTGCCTCCGGAGGAACGGGCTCCGTTTGCGGCCTACGCTCGCGGGGTAAACGCCTGGATTTCCACCCACAAGGGGCGTTATGGGTTCGAATTTGCCGTGCTTGGCTACGATCCAAGACCCTGGAGCGTGGTGGACAGCATCCTGACCGGGCTCCAGATGTCGCGCACGCTGAATGGGGACTGGAAGTCTAAAATTACCAAGGCGCGAATGATGAGCGAAGGCGAGCCGGAAAAGGTCCGCTTCCTGTTTCCTGTGCGTTCCGGATTTGAACTGGCCCCGGGCGATGATCTCCGGCCCGGATCCAACGCCTGGGCCATTTCGGGAGCCCATACGGAATCGGGCAAGCCTGTCGTCTCCAACGACATGCATTTGGAGTACAGTCTTCCGGGCATTTGGTACATGGTTCACCTGGAAGCGCCAGGGATCAATGTTACGGGTGTGACCCTGCCCGGAACGCCGGGGGTGATCGCCGGACACAATGACAGGATTGCGTGGGGCCTTACGAACCTGGGCTTCGACGTGCATGATCTATATTTCGAAAAGTTCGATCCGCGCACGGGCCAGTACGTCGCGGGCAACCAGATGGTCCGGGCGCATCAGGAACGGGACCTGATTCTGATCCGGGGCCGGGTTCCCGAGGAAGAGATCATTTGGGTGACGCGGCACGGCCCCGTTGTTGACCAGGTTCCGGGTGGCGTTTTCGCTCTGAAGTGGACTGCCCACGATCCATCCATTTTTCACCACGTTTTCCTTGATATAGATCGTGCCCGCAACAAAGACGAGTTCCTGGCCGCGGTTTCCCGATTTGGGGGGCCGGGGCAGAATTTCGTGTACGCCGATGTGGATGGAAATATCGGTTACCATGCGGCCGGCAAGCTTCCCATCAGAACTACCTACCCGGGCGACGTCCCGGTGGATGGAGCTTCGGGCGGCTTCGAATGGCAGGGGTACATCCCCTTTGAACAGTTGCCGCAGATCTGGAATCCTCCCGGTGGCCTGATTGTCACGGCGAACCAGAACCCCTTCCCGAAAGACTTTCCATTTAATGTAAGCGGCAGTTTTGCCTCTCACTACCGCTCACGCCAGATCCTGGACATGTTGCAGGCTACGAAACAGAAGCTGACGCCGGCGGATGGTCTGCGAATCCAAAAAGATGTCTACAGCGGCTTCAATCGATTTTTGGGCCTGCAGGTTGTGGCAGCATGGGACCAGAGGGGTGCCTCGAACCCACAATTGGCAGGTGCTGTGGAAATGCTGCGTAAATGGGACGGGCAGATGGATAAAGACCATCCTGAGCCGCTGATCACAACACTGGTGTTTCAGCATTTGCGGAAGGCTGTGGCGGCGCGGGCCGCACCGGCGACCGGCGGGGCGTATGACGCGCAGATGTCGTCTGCGGTGATCGAAAAACTATTAAAAGCACGGCCTGCCGACTGGTTCGCCGATTACAACGAGTTGTTGCTGCGCTGCCTCGCGGACGGTGTTGAAGAGGGAACGCGGTTACTCGGAACGGATCCCCGCGGCTGGCGGTGGGGCAGATATCAGTTTGCCGACATCCAGCACCCGGTGGCCGGGCGCATTCAGTGGATTGGGAAGTACTTCAATATTGGTCCGGAACCGATGAGTGGCGCGGCCACAACGGTGAAGCAGACGTCGCGGCGACTAGGGCCGTCGGAACGCATGAACGTGTCGGTGGGGAACTGGGACGACTCGCTGTTGAACGTTGTGACCGGAGAATCGGGGCATTTCGGCTCTCCGCACTATCGTGATCAGTGGGATGCTTATTATTCCGGGACGAGTTTCCCGATGCAGTATCAGAAAGTGAACGCCAAATCGACGCTCACTCTGGAGCCTGCGCGGAGATAATCCGCTTTGCTAGCGAACTTCGAACCCGTACTCCCTGATCAGGGTGCCGGTTGGTTGCTTCAGGCGGACGAAGTACGCGCCCAGGGGCAGCGCCGATGCAATCCGAAGATGTGTATCCGCTCCCTCAGCTTCCACAGGGCCGGACCAGACGAGTTTCCCGGTTGCGTCCACAACCTCTGCCAGTTGTTTGTCGCGGCTCGCGGAATCCGCTAATACCAGGTCAAACTGTTTGGCCCTGGGTGTGCTGGCGGTTGCACCGCGCATAGCGGTCAGGGTAATTGACGCAACAGGGGGAAGCCGGGCCTCGCGGCCGTTCTTAATCGCAAAGAAGGCGAGCAGGACGGCGAACGCAAAGGCACCACTGAAGGTGAACCGCAGCCTCCAGCCTTCGAACCAGCCAGCGCGGCGATGGAGTTTAAGCGCGGGCATAGTCCGGAGAGCCTGCCGCATCGTGAGGGCAAACATTCCCACTTCTTCCACTCTGGTCCGGCAGGTAGTGCAGGCCATCAGGTGTTCCTCCACCCGTTCAACAGCTACGTCCGGAAGACGATCCAGGGCGTACAGCTCCAGTTGATCGTCAGATTCATGCAAAGATCTCACCAAGTTACAGGGCTCCTTTGCATATAAAGTGCCTGTGGCGAGATTTTTTTCTCAAAGTATTTGTAAAAATCTTGAGAGTCAGAGTTCTTTGAGGTGTTATCGGCCGTTCCAGGTCTCAGTGATTCGCTTGCCAAGCTTGCCGAAGCGGGCCTTGGCTCGGGATTTCAGGAGCCGGAACTGGTTGTACGTCAGGCCCATCTCCTCGCAGATCCCCTCTGTGCCAACATGACTGAGACATCTTGACTAACCGCAATTAGAGAGCAGGGCGGGAAAGAGAAGACTCGGTATGTTCACGACAGCAACGACAAACGGTTCTGCCCCTGCGACGCCAATGGGGGTGATGGAAACGAT
>CAIYVZ010000036.1 GCA_903929755.1 uncultured Acidobacteriia bacterium | reverse complement strand
TGCTTACTTCCGTGTCGTTCATGCTGATGATCAATCCCCAGCATCCAACCCCTTCTCCTCAGGCTCACCTTGCGTGAGAATCCGTACCCCCCTTCAGGCTCATCTTGCATGAGACAAGAGTCCCACGCTCAAGGCCATCGCGGTCGGGTTATACTTGTGCCGAAAGAAATATCGTCGCAAAATTCGGAGGAGGTCCTGCGTGGTAAAAATCCTCATCGTCGATGACCACCCGATCGTTCGGGAAGGCCTGGCACGAACGCTGGAAAAATGTTTCCCAGGGTGCAAACCCGAAGCTGCCGCCGATTCGGTGGAGGCGATGAAGGCTGTCTGGGATCATGCCTGGGACCTGGTATTACTGGATATTTCCATGCCCGGCCGCAGCGGCCTCGATCTGATGAAAGAGATCCACAGCGCCCGTCCCAAACTGCCGGTGCTCATCATGACCTTCCACCCCGAAGAGCGATTCTCCCTGCGGGCTCTCAAAGCCGGCGCGGCTGGCTATCTCCCCAAAAGCGCGCCTGCCGAAGTCGTCCAGCAAGCCATCCGGCAGGTTCTGGCCGGGGGACGGTTCATTACCGCCAAAGCGGCGGAACTGATGGCCGCCAATCTGGGCATGGATGCCGACCGCCCCCTCCACGAAGTCCTCTCCGATCGGGAGTATGACATCTTTGTACGCCTCGGTCGGGGCGAAACCGTGGGCGAAATCGCTCTCAGCCTCAACCTGAGCGTCAAGACCATTAGTACTTACCGGGCCCGTATCATGACCAAGACAGGCCTCAAAAATAATGCGGATGTCGCTCAATATGCCATCCGAAATAACCTTGTAGATTAGTGTCAGATTATGTCCTACAAAAATATCGGATTGGTTCGTACAGTCCTGATACCCGAATCCATTGACTTTCACGCGCAGCTCCGATAACGTGCCAAGTAGGGGCTCGGATTATCGATGGTGGTTAAGAAAATTCCGCGCAATAAATCCGCTTCTCCGGTCGCTACCGTCCTGGTCGTGGAAGATAACCTGCCCAGTCTCGAGTATCTGGCCACGCTTCTCCGCTATCGCAATTACCACGTGCTTGAGGCCACCAATGCGGTCGATGGCCTCAAGACCGCCCTCGTGTTCCGTCCTGACCTCATCATCACCGACGCGGTGATGCCCGATTGCAACGGCTACGAATTTGTCCGGCGGCTGCGCGCAGACCCCGCAATACAGGCCATCCCGATTATTTTCTGGACTGCCACTTACGGCGAAAGAGGGAGCGCTGTTCTGCTTGCGGAAGACCTGGGCGTAGAGTGCGTTCTATCGAAACCTACGGAGCCCGAGGCCATCCTGATTGCGGTGGAACGTGCCCTCGCGCTGCCCGCCGCGCACCCTCGTCTGGCTTCCGCGGAAGCTTCCCGCGAAGGGCACACCAGGCTGCTCACGAATACTGTCTTTGAACAGGTCAACCGTCTGCAGGCAGCCAATGAGCGCCTGCAGGTCTCCGACGCGCAATACCGCTCGCTCTTCCACGACAATCCCGTCCCCATGTGGATTGTGGATGCGCGTTTTCGAAAGTTTATCAATGTAAACCGCGCCGCCGAAATACAGTACGGCTACTCACAACGAGAGTTCCTGGCACTTCCGGTCACCAGCCTCTACCCGAGCGAACCGCCGGCGTCACGTTTCGCCACCGAGGGCACCCCTACCGGCCTCATCGGCGCCTCCGTGGTTGAAGTCCGCCATCTAACGAAAAGCGGACAGGTGATGGAGGTGTCTCTCACGCGACAGGCCATCCTGGTGGACACTCGCCCGGCCTGGCTGGAAGTCGCCGTCGATATAACGATCAGGAAACAAGCCGAGGAGATGTTCCGGGATTCAGAGCAGCAACTGCTCCTTCTGGCCTCCCGCCTGCATACCGCTCAGGATGACGAGCGAACGCGAATCTCTCGCTGCCTCCACGACCAGTTGGGCCAGCAGTTGACTGCCCTTCGCATGAACTCCGAATGGGTTCTGGGAAGTTTGCCGGACACCCCCGTTTTGCAGGACAAACTCCGGGCTTCCCTCCGAGTGATCGACGACCTGATCACCCTGGTGCAGAAGCTGGCCGTAGAACTGCGGCCGGCCATTCTCGACTACGGCATCGCCGCTGCCGTGGAGACTCTGGTGGTGGACTTCGCAGCAAACTCCGGGATCCGGTGTTCGGTTCGCGTGCCGGAGGACGTTGCCAGTCTGGAGCCGGCACGCGCCGCGGGAATCTATCGCATCCTCCAGGAATGCCTCGCCAACGTGGCACGCCACTCCGGGGCCGCAAAGCTGGAAGTCGAGCTGAAGAATGTGGATTCAAAGCTGGTGCTGACCGTAAAGGACAATGGCCGGGGTATAACTACGGAACAGGTAAGCAGCAGAAGCACCCTGGGCCTGCTCGGAATGCGGGAGCGCGCCGCACAGATAGGCGCGGCGCTGTCCATTCAGGGGGGAGCGGGCGGCGGAACAGCCGTGGAACTTCGTGTCCCCCTGCTCTCCGGGCCGAGTCGCACTTACGCTGCCGGAATTCAGTAGCCTATGACCCCCTTTTATCACCAGACCACGCCGCTCAATGCTGCAGAGACCACCAGTTTCCTGGAAAATATCCTGCAGTCCTCCACCCAGTACTCCATCGTGGGGGTTTTGCCCGACCTGACCATCCAGCTCTGGAACGAAGGGGCGCGCAGGCTCTATGGATATGAACCGGCCGAGGTCATCGGGGTAGCCCGTATCTCAATCCTCCACCCTCCCGGAGAACCGCCTCAAAAACTCGCCCACATAATCGAAGAAACTCTCCGGACCGGGCAATGGGAGGGGCAACTGGTGCGCGTTCGAAAGAACGGAGTCCACTTCCTCGCTTCGGTCGGGATAAACGCCCGGCGGGACCAGCTGGGCCAGCATGTCGGGTTCCTGCTGATTTCCAGAGACATCTCAGAGGAACGGAAATTCCAGGACCTGGTGGAATCGGCATCCGAGGCGACCGTTGTTGTCGATAATCAGGGCCTCATGGTGCTGGTAAATGCGCAGGCTGAAAAACTATTCGGCTACGAGAGGAAATCCCTGCTGGGGCGATCTGTGAATATGATCGTTCCCGGGCTCTCTGAAAACGCGGAAGCGCAGGCAGAACTGGAGCTTCCAGCCCTGCGTCGTGATGGCAGCAAATTCCCTGCGGAAATCAGCATGAGTCCCATTGAAACCCCTGAAGGGGCACTGATTCGGAGCCTGATTCGGGATATTACGGAGCGCAAGCTCTTCCAACAGGCCCTGCAAGAAAAGAATGACGAACTCTCCAAAGCAAACCAGGCCAAGGACCTGTTTCTGGCCAGTATGAGCCATGAACTGCGCACCCCGCTGAATGCCATCATCGGCTTCACCGGAACCCTGCTGATGCGCCTGCCGGGCCCCCTGAATCCCGAACAGGAGCGGCAGTTGCGGACCGTGCAGAACAGCGGTCGGCAGCTGCTTTCGCTGATCGATGATCTGCTGGACCTGACCAAAATTGAGTCCGGCAAAGTGGACCTCCGTCCAATGACAGTGAACTGCACCGCCATCCTGCAGGAAGTGGCCGCGGTGCAGGGCCCTGCGGCAGAGGGAAAGGGCCTGATGGTGGATGTGGCCGTCCCGGAGCATCCCGTAATCGTTATGACCGACGAGCGGGCTGTCCGGCAAATACTCCTCAACCTTGCCAGCAACGCGGTCAAGTTCACCACCGAGGGTCGGGTCACGCTGGAAATCCGGGACTTCCAGACCGAAGTTCAGTTTCGGGTAACCGATACGGGCCGCGGCATCGCCGAGAAGGACAAGGCTCACCTGTTTCAGGCATTTAGCCAGGTGGGAGTGCGCCGTGAGGGGACTGGCCTGGGCCTGTTGTTAAGCCGCAAACTGGCCGAACTGCTGGGCGGCACCATCCGCATGGAGAGCCGGGAAGGAGAGGGCAGCATGTTTTGTCTGACCCTGCCGCGCCCGTGAGACTTTTGGTGATTGAAGACAATCCGGAGAGCCTGGATCTAATGATGTATCTGCTGCAGGCATTTGGGTATGCGGCATTCGCGGCGGAGGACGGTGAGTCGGGGCTGGAAGCTGCGGCCGAATTGCGGCCCGACCTGATTATCTGCGATATCCATCTTCCGCGCATGGACGGCTTCGGCGTGGTCCAGAGACTGAAGGCGGACCCCGACCTTCAAATGACACCCGTGCTCGCCGTGACCGCGCTGGCGATGGTGGGAGACCGCGACCGGGTTCTGGCTGGCGGCTTCGACGGCTACATCTCGAAGCCCATTGACCCCCTGACGTTTGGCGGCCTGGTGAAGCGGCACCTGAAGCCCCCTTCCATTTGCTAAGATTCATCCGATGCTTACTCGGCTGAGTTTCCTTCTTGTTTCTTTGGCTCTGGCGCTGCCTCTGCTGGCGGCGGACATCACCGGCACCTGGCAGGGCGAGGTGAAGACGGATGCCGGCAGCGGGAGTCCGACGTTTGTCCTGAAGCAGGATGGTGAGACGATCACCGGTACATACTCGGGCCAACTGGGCGAGGCGAAGGTCACCGGGACCATCAAAGGCGACGAGGTGACGTTCAGCTTCGACGCTCAGGTGACGGTGGTTTACGTCGGCAAGGTGGACGCTTCGGGCAAGAAGATGTCGGGCACCGTGGATCTGGGCGGGCAGGCTTCCGGAACGTTCACAGCGGAGAAAAAGTGATGAGCAACCTGGGACGCAGAGCCTTTGTTGGGGCGGCGTTTGC
The DNA here is from genome assembly GCA_903929755.1 of uncultured Acidobacteriia bacterium. Lineage (GTDB taxonomy): Bacteria > Acidobacteriota > Terriglobia > Bryobacterales > Bryobacteraceae > BOG-234. The sequence continues at coordinate 9,017 of CAIYVZ010000036.1, read as the reverse complement.
GGCCACCGCCGCCGCTTCCGTGATGAGCGAGAAGGACAAGCTGGATCGCATCGCTTCGAATACGTGGCCGATCCGGCACATCTTCAAGGGCTGGCCGAACGTGAAGACGGGCACCATCACGTACGACTCGAAGATGTCGACGGAGATGAAGAAGAAGTACGGGGAGATCACGATGCTCGACTTCCCGCAGTTCACGAAGGACAAGTTCCCGGGCGTGACGAAGATGGACATCTTTTCGGGGCTGTTTGGCGACGTCAGCGACGCTTCCATGTTCCAGGACCAGACGGGCATGTTCGACGGCGCTTCCCGGACCACGCGTGAATTCCAGCCCCACAGCGCTTCGGGGCGGCAGTGGCTGGACAAGATGGCCTCGACGATGGTGAAGACCGGGACCAGCTGCCAGCACATCTCGAACAACGCTCCGCTCGACATCTGTGAGCCCGATGCGGCGCTGCGGAAGCGCGGCGTGGAAGTGGCGAAGAGCTGGATCGACGCCGGGAACGTTTTGGGCGCGAAATCGATGCGCGTGAACAGCGGCGGACCGCGCATTATCCCGCCTGCCGGGCCGGATCCGAAGACGGGGTATCCGCGGAACGATGCCATTGTTCGATACCTGGGAAACTGCATTGAGAGCTTCAAGGAAATGGCGGATTACGGCGGGAAGAAGGGCGTCCGGGTCACGCTGGAGAACCACTGGGGTCTGACGGCGAGCCCGACCAACATCCGGACCATCATCGACGAAGTGAACAACGAGTACTGCGAGGCTTCCCCCGACTTCTGCAACTGGGAACACGAGTATCTGCTGTACAACGGGCTGAAAGAACTGGCTCCGTACGCACACAGCAACGTCCATGCGAAGTACTGGGACCGCTGGGGGACGAACAACGATATTCGCCGGTCGGTAAAGATCATGCTGGCGGCGGACTTCCGGGGTACGTTCGCTTTAGAGTACGAGTCCGGGCCGTGGGACGGCGTGGAAGGGTCTCAGTACATCTTCAAGGAAGTGCTTGCGGCGCTTGCTTGATATCAGGCAGGTTAAGAACGCTGTGCTTGCGGCCGAAGAAGTAGTAGATAACCAGGCCGATGGCCAGCCAGATGAAGAAGCGGAGCCAGGTTTCGAGCGGTAAGGCCAGCATCAGCATCAGGCAGAAGACAATGGAGGCGATCGGCAGCCAGGGGCAGAGTGGGACGCGGAAGCCGCGTTTGCGTTCGGGCTGCGTTTTGCGCATCACCAGGACTCCGGCGGAGACCACGATGAAGGCGAACAGGGTGCCGATGTTCGAGAGATCCGCAAAGGTTCCAATGTCCCAGATGCCGGCGGGGATGCCGACGACCAGGCCCGCGATCCAGGTGGAAATGTGGGGCGTGCGGAAGACCGGGTGAACCCTGGAGAAGGCCTTGGGTAACAGGCCATCGCGGGACATAGAGAACCAGACGCGGGCCTGGCCGAACTGGAAGACCATGAGGGACGAGACCATCCCGACGAGCGCTCCGACGTTCACCCAACCTCGAATTTTATTCATGCCAAGAGCCTTGAGGGCGTCGGCGACGGGGGCTGCTCCGGTGAGGGTCCGCCAGTCGGCGATTCCGGTGAGGACGAGCGCCACAGAAACGTACAGCACCGCACAAATCAGCAGGGTAGCGATGATGCCGATTGGCAGGTCGCGCTGGGGATTTTTGCACTCCTCGGCGGCGGTGGAGACGGAATCGAAGCCGATGTAGGTGAAGAAGACGATGGCCGCGCCGGTCAACATGCCGGGGTAACCGTTGGGCATGAAGGGGATCCAGTTGGACGTCTTGACGGCGTGCCCTGCCCCGATGACAAAGATCAGAATAGCCGCGATTTTGATGACCACCATCGCGTTGTTGGTGCTGGCGCTTTCGCGAACGCCCCGCACCAAAACCCAGGTGAGGAGCATGAGTATGAGGAGCGCGGGGAGGTTGAAGATGCTCCCGGTAAAGGCCCCGTTGGCGATGGGCGGCCCGTTGATGGCGGCGGGCAGGTGGATGCCGAAAAGACCTTCCAATAAGTCATTTAGATAGGCGGAGAAGCCTACGGCGACGGCCATGTTGGAGACGGCGTATTCGAGGATGAGGTCCCAGCCGATGATCCAGGCGAAGATTTCTCCGAGCGTGGCATAGGCGTAGGTATACGCGCTCCCGGCGATCGGAATCATGGAGGCAAGTTCGGCATAGCAAAGAGCCGCGAAACTGCACACGAAAGCCGTCACCAGGAACGACAGTGAGATGGCGGGACCGGCACCCTGTCTACCGATGGTGGAGACAGCGTTGCCGCCGTTGAGGATCAGGTCGAGGATCGGGGCGTTCAAGATGGACTTGAACTGCAGAGCCTGCCCGGCGGCGGCGGTCCCGGTAAGGATGAAGATGCCGGAGCCGATAACGGCTCCGACGCCAAAAGCTGTGAGGCTCCACGGACCCAGGCTCTTGTGCAACCGATGCTCGTCGTGTTCCGACGAGGCGATCAGAGCGTCGATGCTGTGGGTCCGGAGGAGCCTCTTCAAGGTCTACCGCTTCGGGAGCCTAACGCTTACGCGTCTGACCCTTGGACATGATCTTGACTTTTTTCTTCATGGAGCCACGGGCTACGGACGCGGGACGCTTGGCCTTGGGGGCTGCTTCCTTGCGTGCGGCGCGCTTTGCTGTCTTGCGTTCTTCTTTGTTTTCAATGTTGCTGGTGATCATTGATGCAGATTTCGCTTTCTATTTAAGACCGGCGTACTTTTCGATCAATTTCTTCATCCCGTGGCGCTGGAAGATAACGACGATTTTGGCGTCGTCCCCATCGCCTTCGCGGCGGACAATAGTGCCCTTTCCGTATTTGGGGTGCTCTACTACTGTACCTGTTTGGTTCTGTCGTTTGCCAGTAGGGGGTGGAGGACGGAATGCGGGAGCGGCTGGCGGACGGGGCGGGAGGCCTGTGGCAACGGCAAAAGTGGGGCGAATTGGGGGTATTGCGGCGGGCCGGGCGGGAGGCGTGACGGGCCGGTTTTGGGGGATGGTAGGGACGTCGTCCCAGGGGAGGAGGTCCATTTGGGCCTGGGCTGGTTTCGTGGCTGCGGGCCTGGGAGCGGGCGTGGCGGGTTTAGCGGCTGCGGGCCTGGGAGCGGGCGTGGCAGGTTTGATTGGCGCGGGGACAGGACGGTCCGCGGAGATGGTGGGGACGTCGTCCCAGGGCATTACGTCGTCATGGGAGGGGGCCTGTTGGGTCGGCGTTGGCGTACCGCTTGACGGTCGCGGCTCGGTAACGCGCTGGCGGGCACCGAGCGACGGTGACGGGGTGGTGATTGTGGTGCGCTTGGCAGGCGGGGCGGCTGGGGTTGACCAGGAGGACTTCGACCAGGCGGGCTGGGCGGGGGTGGCGGTAGGCCGGAGATTACCGGCACCGCCTCTGTCCTTAAAAAAGTTTTGGACGTTTTGGACGGAGTTGAAGCTTTTGCCGGTGTAGAGGTTTTTACGGGCGTCGCGATTGACCTGCCAGCGTTCGCTGGTTAAGTCGACCTGGCCGCTGTCCTCGTCGCCTTCGTCGATGCCGAGCATCATGACGAGGTTGGGAGGGATTTCGGCGAGGAAGCGGGATTTCATACTCCGCTCCTGTTCCCCGCCCCCAAAGCGGCGGCGGTATTTGGCCCAGGTGATGATGAGGCGCTTTTCGGCGCGGGTCATGCCGACGTAGCAGAGGCGGCGCTCTTCTTCCATGGACGCTTCGTTCTGGAGGGAACGGGAGTGGGGGAAGATGTTTTCCTCGAGACCGGCCAGGAAGACGACGGGGTATTCGAGACCCTTGGCGTTGTGGATGGTCATGAGGGTGACGAGCGCGGATTCGTCGACACCGTCGGAATCGGCGACGAGCGCGGCGTGGTCGAGGAAGTCGGCGACGGTTTCACCACGTTCGACGGCTTCGGCGGCGGCGTTCTTGAGTTCGTCGAGGTTGTCGATTTTGCCCTCAGATTCGGGGGCGGTGTCGGTCTCGAGCATTTTGCGATAGCCGGTACGTTCCTCGATGAAGGTGAGGGCTTCGTTGAGGGGTTTGGACTGGACGGCGAGGGTCAGATCGTTGACGAGATCACGAAATGCAGAAAAAGCTGCATAAGCACGCGTTCCGAACTGATTTTCGTCGAGCATTTTGCCGATAGTCTCCCAGATGGAAAGACCAGTCTCATTGGCGACCTGCTCGACCTGTTCGAGAGAGGTGCGGCCGATGCCGCGCGCCGGGACGTTGATGATGCGGGAGAGGGCGATGGAATCGACGGGGGAGGTGGCGAGCTTGAGGTAGGCAATGATGTCCCTGACCTCGGCGCGCTGGTAGTAGCTGAAGCCGCCGACCACATTATATTTGCGGTTGTACCGGCGCATGGCCTCTTCAATCTGGCGGGATTGGGAGTTGGTGCGGTAGAGGACGGCGACGCGGCGCTCGGGGTACTGGCGGAGGATCTTGTCCGTGGTGTCGGCGATGAAGAGCGCTTCGTTTTCGGAATCGTGCGCGGGGTAGATGCTGACGAGGTCGCCTTCGTCGGCGTCGGTCCAGAGCCACTTGCCTTTGCGCTCCTTGTTATTGGCGATAACGGTGGAGGCGGCTTCGAGGATGTTTTTGGTGGAACGGTAGTTTTGTTCGAGACGGATGGTCTTGCAGCGGGGGAAATCCTTCTCGAAATCGAGAATATTGCGGATGTCTGCTCCGCGCCAGGAGTAGATGGACTGGTCTTCGTCGCCAACGACACATATGTTGTCGTGGTGGACGGAGAGCAGTCGCATGAGCTCGTACTGGCTGCGGTTGGTGTCCTGATACTCATCGATCATGATGTAGTTCAGGCGGCGATTCCAGGACTCTCGGACATCGGCATCGTGGGCGAGGAGACGGACGGTTTCGAGGAGAAGATCGTCGAAATCGAGGGCGTTGGCTTTGCGGAGCGCGGTTTCGTATTCGGCGTAGACGGCGGCGACGCGGGTGGCTTTGGGGTCCTTGGCGTTGGCGGCCATCTCGTCGGGGCCGATCTTCTGGCTTTTGGAGTGGCTGATGGCGGACTGGGTTGCGCGGTGGGGGAGGGCCTTGTCGTCGAGCCCCATGCGGCGGTAGGCGCTCTTGATGATGGAGAGCTGGTCATCGGCGTCGTAGATGGTGAAGGTCTTGGTGAAACCGGGGCGGATGGCACCGAGGGCGTCGCCGTCGCGGCGGAGGAGGCGGACGCAGAAGGAGTGGAAGGTGGCGAGTTGGGGGTTGGAGGAGAGATCGTAACCGTCGAGGAGGTTGAAGACCCGGTTGCGCATTTCGCCGGCGGCCTTATTGGTAAAGGTGACGGCGAGGATGGAGGACGGGGGGACCTGCTTCGCGGTGATGAGATGGGCGATGCGCTGGGTGATGACCTTGGTCTTGCCGCTTCCCGCACCGGCGAGGATGAGGACAGGACCGTCGGTGGTTTCAACCGCTTCGAGTTGCTGGGGGTTTAAGCCTTTAAGGAAATCCACTAAGTACTCATTTTCGCACTTGCTCGGGGTTGAGACAGGGTTTTTGCCGGTGTTGTCGCCGAATGCGCGCAGGTCGGGCGTTCGTATTGGTCGTGGGTCAGTTTTCGACATCGCTTTTGCCGGATGGTGGGTCGCTTAGGCGGCCTTTTTGAGCTGGTGGGCGGTTGGAACGGGGAACCGGTAGTGGTCGGGGAGGTTTGTGGCGCGATTCCAGGCAACGGATTTGTAGAAACGGGCGGCGGCGAGGTCGGCTTTGCGCTGGATGCGGGCGATGAGCGTGGCGCGGGAAAAAACGAACCCGTTGACTTCGAGAGTGGCGTCGGCGGGGACCTTTTCGCCATTCATGACGGAGTGGCAGTGGAGGAGTTCGGCCTCTTCGAGGGCGGCGGCTTCGGCGGCCTGGCGTGCGGCCTGGATTTCCGAGAGGCGCTTCTCGTTCGCGGTGATCATGCGGTTGACGCGGGTCTCGTAGAGAACGATGTTCGTCAAAGCCGGATGTTCGAGGTGCCAGGTGCGGGCCTGGGTGATGGCGGCTTCGACTTCGGGGGTGTCGCCGATGGCGTCGTCGCGGAGTTCCTCGTGGCCGAGGCCGAGGGTGTTGAATTCGATGGCGCGGGAGCGATTGATGCGCCAATGGTCCTGCGAAATGGAGACGGCGAGCTGGTGTTCGTAGGCTTCGACGGGTTTGAGGGCGGCCAGGAGGCTTTTTTCGAAGGCTTCGTAGGCGATGCGGTCGGCTTCGTTCATGACGTAGAACTGGCCGGTGAGACCATGTTGACCAGAAACGTCGGCACGCGCCCTGCTTCAGTGGGGATAACCAGAAACGGTGTCAAGGACCGGACTTGAGAGCATTCATGGCGGAACGTGCCTTGCCGGATTCGGTGCGGGGGCCGGTGGATTTTTGCGCGTTGAGGAAGTTGGCGAGGAGCTGGGCCTCGGAGAGGATTTTGCTGAGGTCTCGGGGGGATTGCTTTTCGGTGTTTTTATCGGTTGGGTTAGACATTTTCTGCTCTCTTTCTGGGAAGGCCGGTTGGGGCTTCCTGATTGAAGAAGTAGCAGAGGGCGCGTGCAAGATCATGACGGACCCGGCGCGTCTTACTGAAAACAAACAGAATACAAGTTCGGTCCGATTGTGAATTGCAAATTGCAATACAACACAAGTCATTCCGTGGGAGATGTCCGAGGCCGCAACCAATCTGACCCATCCCGCCCGCGCCGGCGGGGTGAGCGGCGTTTCAGATCGGGTCATTGTAGACTGGCGGGGTAGACTGGCGGGGTAGACTGGCGTGGTGACCTTCGAATGGGATCCGGCGAAAGCTTCGTCGAATGTTCGCAAACATGATGTGACCTTCGAAGATGCGGCATCCGTCTTCCTCGATCCATCGGCGATGACCTATGCCGACCCCGACCATTCAGGTTCCGAAGTTCGGGAGATCACAATAGGGCATACTGAAAACGGTAGGCTGCTGTTCGTGTATCACACTGAACGCGCCGGCAGGATCCGAATTATTGGTGCGCGATCGGCCACGCGGAGAGAACGGAGACAACATGAAGAAGGACACTAAACCAGCCAGCAAGCCCCGCATGCGTCCCGAATATGACCTGGCGGAGCTCGGCCCCGGCGTGCAGGGCAAGTACTTCCAAAAGGCAAGCGCCGGCAGTAATGTGGTGTTGATTGATCCGGACCTGGCGGCCTTTTTCCCCGACGCACAATCGGTGAACCGAGCGCTTCGGCTCGTTGCGGATGCGGCGCTTGCGCTCAATACGCGCGGTCGATGATCTGCGCAACCAGCCCGCACAAACACAAAGAGATTCTGCTTTATAGCCCTTGTTCTTCCATCGTGATGTTCCATTGACGAGCCTGCTCATCCCCGCGGGCGATCTCGTAGTCTGCCCAGCGACGAATTGCGGCGATCGGATGGGACAGGAACGGCCTAGCACGAGCGGCCTCTTCACGATGCTGTGCGGCGATGTCGCCTGAATACATCTGGAGGTGGTGGGTTGCAGCGACGAAACGATTGAACACAGTTTGATCCGCTCCCCACCTCGACATTACGGCCTCAGTAACCGGGGACAGTTGCGGTTTCCCGTCAGCACTAAGAAAAGGGCCTTGTAAATGATTGGCAATTGCCCGAGCCCCTTCCAGGCCGGTCTTTTCCAACCAGCTTTTCACATTTTCGACAGGAAGCTGTTCAAACAGGCCCGATCTTGCCATGGCTCGAAGGCGCCAGCCACTATCCGAATTCAAAAATAGCCTGCCAAGTTCCTCCATCACCAGATCCGGTCTAGCTTTCGCAATGCTGGCGAGAATCGACCAAGCTTCATTCTGCTTATGAAAGTCACTACCTTCCAGGGCAATCAGAGCCGCTCCGCACGCCGCCTCGGGGACGATCTCAGCGGCCTGTTGAACAATACGCGCCCACCAGTAGTCAGCCTGGTCTTGAATCCGCGCACTAGATCTCAAGACCGTCCACATCGCGGTGTTTGCCTCCGGCGATTGCGGCCAACGGGCCTTAAGGTGATAGAAATGCGCAACAAAATCCACAGCGATGTGAAGGCTCGGGGGATCGCCCGCGGCTATAAGCGACTGGAGAATAGCAAGCAGTTCTGTGTCGGTCAAAGGGTCCAGAAGGGCTCCGGCCAAGAAAGTGTGCAGCATGTGAGCTGAGATCTTCTTTCCAGCAATGAGGCGCAGAACCCGCTCGAGAGGCTTGCTGCTTGCGGGGGCCGCCAAGGATACGAGGTGGACAATTTCGGGCGCTTGCGCTTCATGTTCATCCAGCCAGCAATTCAGAGGCAGTTGGCGGTCGGGAGAATCGACCACGATCCGTGCGATGTATCCACGAACAAATGCCAGGGAAGTGCCCCGCAATGCCGACGCCAGAATCTGGTTGAAGAATTGTCCGGTCTGATCGAGACGTGCGAGAGCATCGCCGAGCAAACCGCCGCTTACCGCGTCGGGCGAGTTGAGATAGTCCAGGAGGTCTTCGAGCTTGCTGGAATCGTCCATCAGCTCTGACGCCAGTGAGGTGATCTCGGAAGGAACCGAGGAGACATCGTCCCTCAGATAGTGCCACGGATTCTTGCCGACCGAGGCGCTGACGCGACCTGACAAATCCTTCGGAAGCAATTCATCACGCCAAGACCGAATTTCATCGCCTAGTTCGTCTGTTTGGGCGGGACTGCCGTGTTCATACCGAAGGGCATCTTCTATCGCCGTCAGCAATTGTGGCAAGCGGGATTGAGGAACGGTGTAGCGGCTGGTGATTTCCCGCAGTTGGGGGATCAATCCGTGCGAAAGCATCCTTCGGAGATGTCGTGACAAAATGCCCCATGTTGCGTCGCGAACGGGTTCTTGAGCGGTCGCAAGGGTACGGGAGAATAGCGACAGTATGACCTTGCCCGCGGAAAACGTATCCCTTAGCTGAGAATCAGCAAAGGGAGAAAGATGGAAAAGGCAAAGAGAGCGAAGTACACGCTGGAGTTCAAGCAGGAAGCGATACGGCTTGTGGAATCCGGTGAGAGTCTAGCGA
>CAIYVZ010000035.1 GCA_903929755.1 uncultured Acidobacteriia bacterium | reverse complement strand
TCAGGAAAACCATTCAATCCCCATAGATTACGGTCCGGCTCAGTTCAACGCATTCTATCCGCAATGCTCCGGCCAAAAGCACGGGGCCGTTCCCCGGCTGTTGATTTGCCGGAACACTGCGGATAGAATCCAAGACATTATTATCCATTTGGCGAGTGCCCGACCAACATTCGCGTGCCCGCGTGGCCGTCATCAATCACAGATGCATGTGGCAGAACTGCCTTGCGCGTATGTTGTGGCAGGCGGGGTTAGGACCTGTGGCGACATGCTGACCGCCCGAGATTCGACCGGAGCTTGAGGCAGAACTGGCACATCAGGCGACTGAGTCGGGACACAGACTTGAGGTCTATGCCGCCGAACAAACAGGTCAGGCACAAATTCCGCGCCCCAAGCCCCGGGGAGGTTGGTCGCCCCGCTGGTCTTATGGCGTGGCGGGATTGCGCGCGAGGGCTTCGTGGAGCAGCATTTTGATGTAGGTCTGGTACCTGAGACCTTTGGCCTCGGCCTGCCGTCTGGCGAGTGCAAGCTCGTCGTTCCCCAGACGGATCGTGATCTGGCGCGATCCGGAGGCAAGAACGGTTTGCGCTTTCCGGTTGATCGCGGCGCGGTTCCGGTAGAGGTCCGAGGAGAAGACTTTTTCCGCTTCAATCGCTTTGCTGCTCTTCTTCATTGCGTCTCCTCTGGTATGCGGCGTGAGTTTTGCGGTTCGCGTCGAAAGCTGTTACCGGGCGTCTGAGTTTGCCGCGGCATGCATGCGCGAACGGAGGGTGGGGCGGGAACGGGACCTTGAGCGGAGGTATCGGAATGGGCAGAAGATCTGAGATACTCGTATCCTTACGTGGCCACGATACTGGATCAGATTGCCGACGGGTATGTGCGCGTAGCGGAATGGCATGACACTGAGGTCGCTGTCAGCAGGCGGCTGCGGTACTGATGCTTGCGCTTCGGGTGGTGCTTGATACCAACGTTGTTGTCTCCGCGGCACTCCGGCCCGACGGATTGCAGCGGACGCTGTTGCTGCTCTCCATTACAAAGCCGGGAACGTTGTACGTGTCCGAGGATGTCCTTGCGGAATACCGGGAGGTGCTTGCCCGCCCGGAACTGGCGATCCGGAGAAGTACTCAGCTTGCGCTGCTCGACCTGATCGGAAAGCGCGCGCGTCTGGTGAAACCCGCACGTAGGATTACTGCGGCGAAAGATCCGGACGACGACATTTTCCTGGAATGCGCCGATGCGGCACGCGCAGATTACCTCGTGACGGGCAATACACGGGACTTCCCGGCGCAATGGAAGAGGACCAAAATAGTAACTTCGCGGGAGTTTTTCGAGATCATCGGCCCCGGCCTGGCAGGGTGAGGGTTAATTAGCCGCGCTTTTTGCGGTCAGCGCGTGTGGCCCGAATGATGACATCAATCTCGCCGTCGCTGATAGCACTGGTACCGTTCTGTTTCGATTCTTCGCCAATCAGCCGAAGGACCTCGGGTTCCGGCGCGGCTAGTTTTACGTAGTCCTGGATGCTGAGCAGCACTGCTTTGGGGAAGCCGCGAGTTTCGATCACAACAGATCGGCGCTCAGTCTCTACGCGCTGCAGGAGCTTTCCGAACTTCGCCCGGGCCTGGGGGGACGAAATGGTCACCGGCGCGTTTTTGGCGGTTGTTGCCATGAAAGACTCCTGCACAGAGTATCGCATTGTATCCGGCCAAAGACTACTCGAAAAAGCCTTCAGCCTGGAGAGCGCCAGCTTTGGGGCGAGCGCTTGCGACATACCCGCCACGTTGTTTATGGGTCTTTCCCGCGTGATGCGAAAACCCTTTTAGCGACAGTCTCGGAAGGAATGCGCCGGTGCGAGTCAGTGGTGAATTCGGAAGCGCAGGAACGCAGGAATATCCCGGGTTAGTGGGTAGGCGATAACGTCATCTGTGGAAACTCGCGGAGCGGCTTCGAGTACAGGTAACTAATTCCGTGGTCGCGCCTGGAGGCAATCGCGACAAAAAGTAATCAAAAGAAATCTGGCGGATACAGCATATTCTCATCGAAGGATGAGCCTGAGCGGGGGCTGACGAGGCGTGGAGCGGGGAAGTCCTTTCCGTTTGGGTTTTGAGGTAATGCGGTATGCCTTTGCATGTGCCGCTGAGAGCAAACAAGCTCGACAAGCGGGGATGGGGGCCGGGGGAAGGGGCCGGCATTTGAGGTCCCTTCCCTTCAGCATTGCAGTGACCAGCGGCGGTTCCGCCGCGCGCCGCGTTCAG
>CAIYVZ010000034.1 GCA_903929755.1 uncultured Acidobacteriia bacterium | reverse complement strand
GCCAAAGGTCTGGCCATCCTGCTGAGGTCAGGCACGCTGCCGGAGGTTTGGGTACCACCTTCGGAGCTTCGCGATCTTCGGGGGCTGATGCGGACTCGTCTTGCAACGCGGGCTGAAACAACGGTTCTGAAGAATCGTATCTTGGCGGCTTTACGGAGGTATGGAGTCACCCGTGACGAAACCACCACCGACTGGTTTGCGAAGAAGAACCGGCTGGCTTTATCCGTTGCCATCGGACGGCTTCCGGAAGAAACGAGACGTGCCACTCTTCACGAGTGGGAAATGCTGGATCAGGTTGAAAGTCACATCGGCGAAATGGAGATTCGGCTTCGTGCAAGGGTCGGCAGGCTGGGCTGGGTTCGTCTGCTGAAAACGATGCCGGGCGTGGCTGAGATCCTCGGAGCCACCATCTATCTGGAGATCGGCGATGTGACAAGGTTCCCTTCCGCCGACAGACTGGCCAGCTACGCGGGCCTGGTACCCCGCATCCATTCCAGTGGCGGCAGGTTCTATCAGGGACCAACGTCTCCCGCGGCCAACCACTATCTGCGCTGGGCCTTTGTGGAAGCGGCCAATGCTGTGGTGATGCACCGGCAGAAGTATGCGGACCAGCATGTGATGGAACTGTACGACAGGCTGAAGAAACACAAATGCCACGGCAAAGCGATTATTGCGGTAGCGCGCCATCTGGCGGAAGCCAGCTGGTGGATTTTAACGAAACGTGAACAGTATCGGCCTCCGCGTGCGCACGCTGAGGCGATGTCTCCGTCCAGAAACGGGTAAGCGCGGGTAGCAATATGGCCGTAAAGGCCGTGTGCGTGATTGCGAAACCCGGGGCGAAGATGCTCATGCCCGAACTCAGGGCGGATAGATGACTTGTGGACGAGACAGAAAGTAAGAGCGGATGGACGAACAACCGTACCAGAAAAGGAGGTTACAGGCTCAAGGCTTAGATCCGAAGCCCTGGGGCGCTGCCCCAGACCCCGGAGTTTAACGCCTCCCGGCCAGGATTGGATCTTTTGAGTTATTGATGACGGTTGGGCGGGAGTTCGCACCCCCGCTCCAATCCCGGCCCCGGTTCGGCGCTCGGGTCGCTCTCCAGCGTTGCCCTGTCCTCCGTCCGGTTACCCGAAGTGTATCCAAATGCTGGATTGTGAAGGCCTTCGGCCTTCAGTTTTTCCTGATTTTCCCCTTGACCGGAAGTGCGCCCTCATAGATGTATTGCAATTTACAATATAGAAATACGGCATCCGCAGGACCGCGACGTACGAAAAGGTGACGGGACTGGTCAAACTGCGACCTTCCACATGAGGACTTGCGGTTCGCGACGCCAGAATCGGCCAGTTTATGAGTGGCGCGTGATTCGGCCCGAAGTGGGGCGGCCCGTCCCAGAACCGGACCTCACGGGAGTAAAGGACCACAACGCCGTATCTTGGGAGCGTGCCGCCGCGCGTCCTCCTCTCACCGGCGGCGCTTGTTCTGCGGAGCACTGAAAATCTTCGTTAGCACTTCAGCCTCACCGCCCTCGTGTATCGATCGCTTGATAATCCGAAGTGGCTGGCCGTCAGCGAGAAGGAAATGCGCGAGGCTGGGGTCATAAGGCCGCTGATCCACTTTCATGTAGGCGATAAACCCGGCCAGATAGAACCGCACCTGATTTATCCCTTTCATCCGTTCGGAGTGCGGATCAAAAAAAGCTTGCCCGACGGGTTCAACAAAACGGGCAATCACCAACCCGAAATCATGTGCATCGCCGGGACGCCCCTCTCTCAGCATTAGTCGGGATTGCTCTTCGAACTTGCTGCCAATGCTGATGCCCGCATAAAACGGATGCGTTGAAATTGATGCGCGCCAAACGAGTGATATAAAGAAGAGCTTCAACAGTTCGTAGTTGTAATCGGGAAGCTCCCAGCCGCCGATGTTCTGCCGGTCAGCAATAAGCGTGAAGGCCGACATGTCCGCTGGCAACGCTTCTTGAGCGTACTGATCCCATTTCCCGATAATGTTGTCGCACCGGCCGCACATTATGCCCTTGTCGTAAATCCCCTGTGGGCTTCGTTTCGGATAGTCTCGTTCATTCACCAGAATGTTCGACTCGTCCGTCCGAATGCGCTCGAAGAAACCCTTCGGGATGATGTGGGCCTCGATTAACGGGCGCTGTTCAAGGCAGAACCGGCACAAACCTACAGACACTTGGTTATTTCAACCTCTAGGCCACGGTTTCGGCAGTTCAAAAATTCCCCACAAACCGTGTTTCCGCATCACAACCTCGCCTTCTTCCGCCGTGCGCGTGAGGCCAAGGTCACGATTGCAGACGATCTTCTTCATGATGTGTTCGTTCGTCGCTGACAGCCTGAATTCGGCCACCAGCATTCCCAGAATCGCCATGTACGAATCAATGGCAATCGAATAGACCGACGACACGAACGACATCACCCAATCGCTCGTCATGTTCACAGGAGCGATCACGCCCGTGTGCGTCATCCAGCTCAAGGGAGCGTAGTGAACGTCATAGATGCGGTCGAACGGATCTCCGCTGGCCATCGCACGTTGGTAGACGTTCATAAGGGTCCAGTGTTTCACATCCCGCTTTTTCCCCGTCTTTGGGTTCGGAGGCCACATTGCCAGTTCCTCAGCATCGATCTGCGCGCCGTTCCGCGCGACGAATTCGGTCTGCATCTTGTGGTGGATCGGGCTGTCGGGATGGGTTTTCTTGAACTCCAGCACTTTCCGCGAGGCTCTCAGAACTTCCATCTTGGAAAACAGTTCGATCTTTGCCGCCGCATTCGGGTCGAGCGTGATCGATTTCATTTCGACGGCAAGCTCGAATATCGTACGCGACAGCAGGGCCAGCGTCTGAAATTGTTTTGTCTCTTTGATGCCAACCATCATCTCGACGTTGAACGCCGCTCGATGATAGTTGATTGTCATGTAGCGTTCGCGGGCCGTGGGATTGATCTGGCCTTTGATGATCTCGCGGAAGTCTTCTTGCTCCAGCTTTTGCAGGTTGCGCAGCGCAGCGTAGAAACTATGAATGGGATGATCTTTGGGCGCTTCCATCACTTCTTATTATCATCAGGAATCCTCACCGTCTGCTTGATGATTTCCATCTCGTGTTCTTTGCCGTCTTCATCCATGACGTAGAGCTTGCGTTTGTCGATCGCGTACCTCACCGGCCCACTGACGGTCACGTTTCCTGCGTTCTACCAGCGCCACCGAAGGCGCTCTTGGCCAAGGTACACGAATTGATCGCCTTCAATCACGAACGTTTCAAGAACCCTGTACACGGCAGTTTGCGAACCGCTTAAATAGCCTGAGTAGCCGCCATTGCTTTTATGCCGCAACGACACAGAACGCTATCGTCTTCTTTCCCAATTGAACGTCAGAGTGTGAAGCAGGGCGCTGCCCAACAAGTCCGGTTACCGGAAACTGTCCCGAAACGGTAGGACCCTATCGTGAGCGCCCCGGCGCAGAAAGCCTGAGAGAGACCCACAGGTTGGGGCCGGGGCGCTTTCGATAGGGCCGTTTGAAGGAAGCCGCTGACGTTTGCGGCGGACGCGGGAGGGCTATGCGTTTTCAATCGCAGCGATGAGCCTGAGCCGGCGATTTCGGCGGCTTTTGCGGACCTGAACAGACGGCCGGGATGGAGAGTTCGAGCGGAAGAGGGTCATAGTATCGGTTCCAGGACTGCAATTGGTCGCGGTTTTCGGCGCAAACGTCGCCACTGGAGACACGCCTGGCTGGCATGTCGAGCGACATACCGAACTGGCCGAAGCTGCGGTCGGGCTAAGAGGAGTTGACAAGGCTGCTCTGCCTTGCCAACTCCCGAAGCAGGTCTCCGTGTGTGAGTCTTGCGACGACGGCCATGGGGCCTCCGCAGTGAGGACACGACCACGCCGCCTGTTTGGCGAGTCTGGTCTCAGCATATGGCAGCGACTCGGGAGCCCTCATGGCCAGCAGTTGCCGGCAAAGGGGCAGCAGGTTTGCCCTGCGTCGGTTCGCGAGGAATCCGAAAAATCGGATGCGCACGAACCCGCGTGGCAGCCAGTGCAGCAGAAACCGTCGAAGAAACTCCTCCGTCGAAAGCGTCATCAGCCGCTTCCTGCTTCCGTGTGCATAATCCTTCCAGTGAAACGTCACCTTGCCGTCGGCGAAGTTCACGATTCGGTGATTGGAGATGGCTACGCGGTGCGTGTAGCGTGCCAGATACTGCAGCACATGATGCGGACCGCCGAATGGTGGTTTGGAGTAGACGACCCAGTCCTGTCGGAACAGACCGCGCAGGAATGAGCGAAACACCTTCTCCCGAGCCAGTGGTTTCAACGTCCCCGGCAGGCGAAGTTCGCCATTGCGAAACATCCGTTTGAGTTCGTCGACGAACTTACCCCGGAACACGCGGCTGAGGACCTTCACCGGCAGGAAAAAGGCATAGCGGGGACGGACCCAGCGCTGATGATCCGGCGAGAGTCCTCCCGCCGGAATCACGCAATGTACATGCGGGTGATGGAGAAGGTTCTGTCCCCAGGTGTGAAGAACACTGAGGAACCCGATCTCCGCGCCGAGATGTTTCGGATCGGCGGCCACTTCAAGCAGCGTGGCCGCGCTGGCGCGGAACAGAAGACCATAGAGCAGTTTCTTGTTGTAATAAGCGAGCGAAGCCAGTTCGTGCGGCAGGGTGAAGACGACATGAACATAAGGCACTTCAAGCAGCTCTCTCCGTCGCGCGGTAAGCCACTTCTCCCGTGCGTTTGTCTGGCATTTCGGGCAGTGGCGATTGCGGCATGAGTTGTAAGAGATGGCCTTGTAGCCGCAGCGGGCGCACCGGTCTTTATGGCCGCCGAGCGCCGCTGTGCGGCAGCATTCGATGGCGAACAGCACCTTGCGGTGCAGGCCGGTCAGCCACGACCCGTTCTTATCGATAAACCTTTGACCCGCTGCGCGCACGATGTCGGCCACCTCGAAGGACGGCCGGTTCATCTTAACTTTCTCCGTGAAGGCCGGACCTCGGCGACATCGGATACCGCCAGAGTATCGAGTGGATTGGTAGCCGCGTGTAAGTGACGCTGGGAAAGGTGCAGGTACACAAGGGTGTGCTTGATATCGGCGTGTCCCAGTAACAGTTGAATGGTGCGCAGATCGGCGCCGGACTCCAGCAGATGAGTGGCATAGGAGTGACGCAGACTGTGCGGGCTGATTCTTTTCTGAATGCCCGCTCTTTTGACTGCTGTGTGGCATGCGAACCAAACTGCCTTCGTCGTGAGAGGGGCGTCGGCGCTCTGGCCGGGAAACAGATAGTTCCGGGGCTTGACGCATCGCCAGTATTCGCGCAGCGTTTCGAGCAGCTTCGCACTCAGGGGTACGTCGCGGTCCTTGCGGCCTTTGCCCTCATGGATATGAATCACCATGCGCTGGCTGTCGACATCGCCCACCTTAAGATGGACCAGTTCGGCGCGGCGGATGCCGGTCGAGTAGAGGGTCATCAACATGGCCCGATGCGACAGGTTGGCCGCAGCGTCGATCAGCCGGGTTACCTCTTCCTGGCTGAGAATCGAGGGCAGACGGCGCGGCGCTTTCGGGTAGGGGAACTAGGCCCGTTTCAGCGTCCGCAGGAAGAAAAACTGTATCGCCGCCATCCGTTGCTTAACGGTGTTGACGGCCAGTTTGCGGTCGCGGATCAGATATAGCTGAAACTGTCGGATGTGATCCGGGCCGAGCCGGTCCGGCGATTGACGGAAATACCGGGCGAAATCCTCCACCGCGCTGATGTAGGCGTCTACGGTACTCTGAGCGTAATTACGACGCTGGAGTTCATCCAGCATCATTTTGCGTAAATGGGTCACAGGGACCTCCTTGTGACCCACTTTTATCGCAGAGAACCGACGAACGCCACGGGACCCGCCACGCGTCAGCGTCCGCCGCGTCAGCGGCTTAGTTCAAACGGCGTTGTGGGAAGTGTACCTCCCGCTCCCGTCGAATCGTCAGATACTCGGAGAATTGTCGGGCAGATGAGTTCGCCAGTGGGCTTCACCATACGTGGTGCCCACTTCTTCTCACGCCCGCAGGACTAAGGCTTCAGCACCTTCACCACGTAATAGCTGACGCCGGACGAGGGCACTTCTTTGAACCAGTGCGGGGTTCCGGCGGGCACGACCACTACATCGCCCTTCACCAGATGGCGGGTATCGCCGCCCGTCACACTCGTCCCTAGCCACTGGCCGGGCTTCGTCACTTTACCGCCCACCATGGTCCCGCCCGTCACCAGCGTGGCGGTGCCGTCCACCACGTACATCACGTCGGTTTCCTTGTCGTGGACTTCCACCTGACCCGCAGCGTTGCGGTGACTGCCGGAGACGGTCAGACCGGGAGCACTTGCCAGCGGGGCGCTCTTCGCCAGCGCAGCTGCGACTTTCTCATGATCGACAAACGTAACCGGCGGTACGGCGTCTGCCGCCAGCAGAAAACCACATGTCATCAAACCCGCGAACAGGACCTGTTTCATGGAAACCATTATCATGCAAGGGCGGCGGCAGCGGGGACACCGGAATATTTTTCCAGCGCATCCAGATCAATCTCGAGACCAAAGCCGGGCTTATCGGGGATGGCCAGCATGCCGTCCGCATCCAGTTTCCAGCCACCCGCCGCCAACTCATCGATGAATGGCGAACCGGTCAGATACTCCACCAGATCGGTGTCTGAAAAGGCGGAGGCGATTTGCAGGTCGGACGCGAGGCCGACTGCCGTGTTCCAGCCGTGCGGGATGAAGCGAACGCCGTGCTCTCGCGCCATCCACGCAATGCGCCGCTCTTCGCTGAGCCCGCCCACCTTGGTGACGTCGGGCTGAACAATATCGAAGGCCCCGGCCTCCAGCCACGGCTGAAAGCTCTGCCGCCGGGTGAGAACTTCGCCCCCGGCAATCGGCACCGTGGACGCCCGCCGGAGCGCAACGTAATCTTCCAGCGCGTCGGGTACGAGGGCTTCTTCGAACCATGCGACTTCGTAATCGGCCAGCATCTCAGCAGTTCGAAGAGCCCACTTGTAGCCCTGCGGCCAGAACGCGTCGCTGGCGCCCGCGTCCACCATCAACATGGATTCGGAGCCGACCGCTTCACGCGCGGCGCGCACGATCGCCTCATCTACGGCATAGCCTCGCTTGCCGAACGGGCCCCAGCCAATCTTAAAGGCTCGAAACCCCTGCGCTTTTACGGGGAGCAGTTCATCAGCCATTTGGTGCGGTTCGCGCATCAGGAGCGAAGCGTAGGGCCGCACACGCTCGCGATACCTGCCGCCGAGCAAACGGCCCACAGGTTGCCCGCAAGCCTTGCCCAGCAGGTCCCACAGGGCCATATCGATGCCGCTGATGGTATGCGTGATTGTGCCGCCCCTGCCCTGCCAGAAGGTGTTCTGGTGAAGCTTTTCGCTCACCCTCTCCGGCTCCAGCGCATTCTCGCCTTCGTAGAGGGGACGCAGCACACCGAGCGCCCCGCGCACCAGCGCCTCGCTGGTAAACACACTGCCCCAGCCGACCGTACCGGCGTCGGTGAGCACAGCAATCAGCGTATGGACGCAGTCTTCGGGCTTGAGCTCGTTCGACCAGCCCCCTTCCGGAGTGCTGCCCCGCAACCCAAACGCACGAACTTCCCGAATCTTCCAGATACCAGCCATTGAGGCCAGCTTATCGCAGAGCCTATTTGCCCTGAACTTTGAAGCCGAGGTAGGTGCCGGAACTGATCCCCATGAGGCCGAGCAGGGTCGGGTCGAAATCCGGCATGGTGAGGGTGGCCGCGGTTTTGATAATGAACATGATGGCCAGAATGATGCTGAACAGGACCATCTGGTAGCGGTGGAAGGAGATGCTGTGTTCCTCGCTGAGGAGATCGACGATGAAACCCTTGGTCTCGCCGGGGGCGTCGGGGCCGCCGAGCGGACTCGCCAGCATCGTGGTGCCGAAGGAGATGCCGATGAGCGTCAGGGCGGTGATGGAGAGGGAATTTTCATTCCATGTGACGACGAAGATAAAGACCAGCGCCATGGCCACAATGAAAGTCCACATCGCCATGGAAGTCTTGGCCAGGCTGTAGGTTTTTGTAAGAACCACGTCGGGGCCCCTGAGGACGGAACCATCGGCGGCGGTCCGTTTTGTACCGTCGGGGTTGAGGAGTTCGGGACCTGGCTTCGTGGGCGCGGGCCCCGAGTCGCGGATGATATCGGAGGTCTTCGCGTAGCGAATGAACCTGTAGATCAACACGGCGAAGAAGGCCGACCAGGCAAGGAACCACCCGATATTAATCCGATCCAGTTCAATACTTCCCTGACGCGGGAATGCTGGTCCAGCGGGCAGCCCGAGCGATACATCTACCGGTTTGCTCTTCCAGGGGTGTTCCAGCAGGCGCAGCCATTGTTCCGCTTTACCCACCTGACTGGAGTCCAGAAAATACGAGAAGACGTACCGCGCACTGGCGGTGGGGGCGGCGGCGTTTCTGGCGGCAACCGCGTTATTGAGCGCCAGTTTCTTGTCCGCGGCGTCCTTCGTGGCTGCCGGCTCGCTCTGGGCAGCAGCTTTGGCATCGGCGGCGGCGGAGACTTTGGTGGCAGCCTGCACCGCCTCATCCAGCGGCGCGAGGGTGGCTTTCGCACACGCAGCCGCACTCATCGGCCGGGCGACGTCTGCGGCTTTGTCTGCGGCTTTGAGGGCGTCGGCTTCGGCCTTGGCAATCGCGTCCTCATCGGTCACCTGGCGCATCACGCCGGCGGGCATCTTCGGCATTAGGGTGCCGTTCAGGTACAACGCCACGTCGGGGCTGGTTGTCCCCTTCCACGTGTCGAACTCGGCCTTACAGACCACCACTTGCAGGGTCTGATTCAGGCGCATACTCCGGACGACGTTGTGGTCGTTGGTCTCCACAAAGGCATCCCGGATAACGGGAGGCGGCGGTGTTGACGTCTGTCCCCATACCGTACTCACCAACAGAAACAAGCCAGCGAATCGCTTCATCTTCAACTCTCCGAAAAGAATCAGGCGCGGTGCCTAAATACGGCCGCCCTGTGATTGTAAGCGAAAATAAACTTCACCGCAGGCCAGGAAAGATTTTCAGGTCTTTGACCGCGTGGTTTCGTTCTCTTGCTGTGGGGCAGAATGGCGGCTGGAGAGCTAGTGGGCGGCCGGAAGTTCCCGGAGCCGAATATTCCGAAACATGATCGCCGAGAAACGGTCATGGAGCTGGAGTCCGATGGGGCCTGTTTTTGACCGCCCCGCCTCGCCGGGATGCTGCGAGACCAACACGCCGTTCACACTCACGCGGATCATGTCGTTGCGCGACTGAATATCCATGCTGTTCCACTCGGTGTGGCGAAGCAGACCTGTCTTCGCTTTGTCGAGCAGGTAGACACTGCCGGTGGGAAACGCCTCGGCCTCGTCGTCGATAATCTGGATCTCGTAACCGATGTGAGCGGGTGTACTCTTGACCGGACCAGCCAGCTCCGGATGCACGCTGTCCGGCTCGTCGATGGCATAGTGCGCCCTCGAAATATCGCGAATCGATACCCCGCTGTTGCCATATTTGGGCATCCAGAACTCCACGTGCAGATCGAATTCGCCAAAGTCATTGCGCTTTGTGTAGAGCCACGCCTGATGCTCGGGCTTGATGCCCTTCGGGGGGCGCATGCCCTGGCCGAACAGCGTACCGTCGCCAGTGGCACTCCAGACACCATCGCCGCGAACCTCCCAGCCGTCCAGGTTCTTCCCACTGAACAACTGCTTCCAGCCCAGGTTGGCGGGAAGGGTGACGTTGCCGGTTGCCGCCCATTCCGAACCCCTTGCCAGCAGCGCCTGAAACGTCAGATCATCCAGATTCGAATTCGGCTCATCCTTCCACGTATGGCCCAG
The DNA here is from genome assembly GCA_903929755.1 of uncultured Acidobacteriia bacterium. Lineage (GTDB taxonomy): Bacteria > Acidobacteriota > Terriglobia > Bryobacterales > Bryobacteraceae > BOG-234. The sequence continues at coordinate 64,816 of CAIYVZ010000034.1, read as the reverse complement.
CATTGTGGTGTAGACGCGCCCTTTGCCCCAGGGCTTCACCCAGTCCATGGGCTCCCCCTGGCGGGAGACTTCGGAGAAGGCATAGGTGAGAACGGTGACGCCTTCGACGGGGCCGTGCTGCCCGTGAGTCAGTTGTTCGGCCGGGTGCGTCCAGTGGGCGGGCAAGCCGGCGGTAATCGGGTGCTGCTTATCGAGGACGAACATCTCAAACTCGTGTCGGGGACCATGGCCTGGCGCGAGGCCCGAGCCTTTCGGGAGCTGGACCACCTTGTCGTTGACTACAGCCAGACCGGGCCCGAAGTTCTTGTCCCGCCAGCCCGGGCCGATCATCTGGTTGTATTCCGGCCAGTGCAGGAAGGCGTTATTGGCGGCGTGAAAAACCACCAGACCTCCGCCATCGCGGACAAATTTTTCCAGAGCGATTTCCACTTCCCGCGGCCACCGCTTACCGTCATCCAAATGCCCCCCGTTGAAGTTGTTCACAACAACGTCGAAGCGGGAAAAGTCAGCTTTCAGGGCCGGATACGTGGCCACTTCCACCGTGAACCGGCCGGTGCCCTCCAGCGTGGAGCGGATAGCTCTGGTTCCTGCGGCCCAGTCGTGGTTGTTCATCCCGTCAATAATCAGCGCGGATAGTTTTCGATCTGCTCCGGGGGAAGTGGAGACAAGAACGAGGGCGAGAACAGCGAGTCGGAATTTCATAGCGGCATCGTCGATTTTAGACCCTGCTGCGTGCTGAGCGTGGCCTCCCCTGAAGTCCAGAAAAAAAGTCGGCGGATTTTCTGTCATTTAAACGCTTCTTCGGTTAGAGTGTACAAACGCATGAAACACATTACGCACACCGCGCTGCTTCTGTGCTCCGCCCTGGGAGCGCTACAAGCGCAGACAACTGCCGCTACGCAAATTCCCAGGGATCCGTGGCTCTACTTCTATGACCCTCGTCTCGACGCCCTCGGCCAGGACCTGCAAAAAGCCGCCGGCGAGGTCTCGAACGGTCAGGTTTACGAAACTCAGCTGAGCAACCTGGATGCCGTCGCCAGGCTGGCTTCGGACCGGATCTTCTCGAGCGGCAGGCGAGCAGCCCTCGCAAAGATTGAAGCTGCCCGGACGTGGGGTTTTCTCTTCGACCGCTTCGACACCGCGCGTACGGCGCAGAAAGTTGACCCGCCGCAGCAAAAGGAATGGCAAGACCGCATGGCTGAACTGAAGAAGCAGATTGCGGCTACTACCCGGCAAAGTGACGGGGCAGGAGCCAACCTGCAGCCTCTGGGCGACGTGCTGGAAGCGGTGGGTAAGGCGAAGCAAATCGCCGAGGCCGGCAATTTCCTGCAGGAGCGTAAACTGGCGAACATTACCCCTGCGGACCTGCGGATCGCCGCCCGTGTGCAGGAACTCGTAGGCAACATCGGAGCCGTCATTACAGATCTCTCGAAGGATGCAAAGGGGGCGACGTCCCGCTCGGTAGCCGAACAAATGAAGGTGGATCTTGCGAAGGCTGAGATCGACCACCTCAAAACCCTGATGGGGATTGAAGAGAAGCGCGCCGCCGGGCAGAGAGACGTGAAGGATCTGCTCAGCGTGATTGGCCGATCCCTAAAATGCGAGGCAAACAACTGCACCCTTTCGCGGGACGATGACGATGGCAACACGCAACTCCTTGCCACCGTTCAGCGCTCCGATGCCATTGAAGATACGCTCCAGCAGTTTCAGGGAGACAAGGTAAAGGTCGGACTGGTGATCCTGTTGCTGGAGAACTACGGAGCGCTGGCGGCGAGGGCGGACCTGCCCATGCGCCTGGCCGACCTGCGAGTTGCGGTGGAAGATCGCCGGTTTGCGATTCGCCAGGAAGCGATTCTGGCACGCACCCACGAGCAGATTCTGCTGGTGGGCGCGCAACGGATCGCCGCTTATTACAAAGGCGGGATCAAGCCGGAAACGCTGGCTCAATTCGCCAACGCCCTCAGCACGGCTGGCCTCATCCCGGCCATCTCGCTCAAGTAGCCGCCCCTGAAACAAGGAACATTTGCCATGCGAACAATACAAGCTATTCTCCTTACCGGGATTTCTCTGGTGTCCACCGGCTGCAGCAGTAAACAAGTCCAGCTTTACGCAGAGAAACTGGAGACGTATCTCACGGAATACCGCGCCAGCATGAAAAGCCAGATTGATGCCGAGGGGCGCGTTTACGACCAGATCAGCGCGGTCTTTGCTACCGAAGCGGAACGCGACGTCTATGAAGGCCTCAAGATCGAAAGGCTGCGCCAGCAGCGTATGGTCACGGGCGATCTGATTGATGGCCGGATGAAGCCGTCTCAGGTAACCGAGCGGATCAGAGCGACCACGTTGAATGAATTCGAAACCAGTAAGGCATGGTTTGAACAGGAGCTCACGGTCCAGCAAAAGTATCAGTTGGGGATCGCCAAACTCGCGGTGGATGCGAAGAAACTGGACGCCCTGGACAGCGCGCTGAAGGCGGTGGAAAAGAATTCGGAGCTAAAGACGGCGCTCACCGATGTCATCGCCATGAGTAAGACATTCCGGAACGAGTTTCAGGTCCAGGGCTGCAAGAATCTGCAAAGTTCTGTTGGCGTCACAACCGCCAGCAGTGCCGAACTGACGGCGCAGTTAAAGACAGCAGAGGCAACTCTCAGCACGGCGGCGGGGCTCGAGAAAGCTGAAGTGGCTGCGGACGTGGAAGCCCTGAAGGGCCAACTCGCAACGCTTTCGGCTACGCTCACAGCAAATCAGACGGCCTTGAAGGCGCGGAAGTGCTCGTAAACACACCTCAAAACAAAGGAAACAGACAAATGCCTGACGTAACAAAAGACCAAAGGCTGGAACGTCTCGCCTCCGCCCAGGCGGCAGCGGAAGCCACTATCACACGGTTTGAAGAACTTTCCAATTCGAACAACTCCACCGTGGCAGCCAATGCGCTGTCGCTGGCCATTGACGCGAAAAACGTGCGGGATGATTTGGCCGTAATTCAGGCGCTGATCGGGAACAAACCAGCCGGGGAGCTAAAGCCCGTCTCGGACGCGGACCTGGCCGAACTTGACGCTCTCGAAAGCAAGATTGACGCTCAAATCAGGACCAACCAGATCCTGACCGCGGGCCTGAAGATTGCGACCGAGGTTGTCCAGGCTGCAAATTCAGTCGGCCAGATACTCAGAGAGACCCACATACAGCCTTTGGCCGCAGCCGCGGGATTGGGCGAAGCGCCCCCCTCGGACGGGTAGCCCCGCAGAGGAGCGGTTCAGCTGGCCGCTTCGATCTGGCGGACGAGATAATCCACCACTCGTTCGAAAGGTTCAAAACCAAAGGCCCGGGCGATGGGGACGCGCAGGTTGGAGTTGGCGTTCACGTCGTAGAAAATGAGGCGGCCATCGGCGGCTTCCAGATACTCAATGCCACCCACGTCGAGACCACCCGCAGCCATTAGTTGCTTTCCGGCCTCGACAGCCTCCGCCGGCACTTCCGGATATGGATAAAACTCCACGGGGGGCGCCGGTGGAGCCTCGGGAATGGCGCAGTGGCCCTCGCCGGACTCCGGATTGCAGACCTCGGAGGGGCACAAATTGAACGCGCCGTGGGAGACCACCCTCATGCCGTACAGCAGTTCGCCGTCGAGGAACTCCATCCTCACAATGCCTCGGGCAGGATCGACCGGGAAATACTCCTGCAACAGCAACAGATTGTCAGGAAACCAGATCTCGGGCTGATCACGCAGGAGGCGGCGAAACTCATCAGCGGAGTGCAGCAGGAACATTCGGGCACCACTGCCGCCCTGCTCAGGCTTCACCAGCGCGGGCCAGCGGTGGCCCCATTGCGCCAAAGCCGCGTCCACATCATTGAAGGCGAGCGTGCGAGGATGTGCAATCCCCAGCGTCTGCATCAACGCCGCCTGTGCGGACTTGCTCAATTCCAGGGAGAAGGCCGCGCTGCCGTTCAGGACACGGGCCCCGGAAAGTTCCAGGCACCGCATCAGCGAATACGCCAAAGGAACCGCCCTGGTATTGCCCCGAACGTAGGCGCTGGGGCTCGCCTGGTTGAAATAGACACGGGCGTCGGGAACGGCGGAAGGGTTGAAGGCCGCGCGCTTCAGATCGCAGGGCGAGAAGTCTACCCCGCGATTTGCCAAAGCCGCAAAGAGCGGTTTCTGCCATTCAGGATGCTCATAGAGGACAACCAAATCGTGCGGCATGGGATATTCCTTATTGTCGCAATTCCCCTACGGAGCCTGTTCCCGACCTCAATTTAAGCGGTGAGCATGGGTACGGCGGAACTGCCCCCCAGACGATGCTTCAGTTCAACACGAGCCCGCTGCAGGCGGGATTTTGCCGCTACAATCGTGATTCCCAAACGTCTCGCCACATCGTCCATGGGCAACTCGTTCAGATCCCGCAGCACCAGTACATTGCGGAGCAGTGCCGGCATTTTGCGGATCTCACCGTGCAGAGCGGCAACAAAGTCTTTGTCTCCCAGACTGGCCTCCGGAGACGGGCACAGGTCAGGCAATTCGATGGAGGAGATCTCCCCGCCGGGACCTTCGTCCAGGTACAGGAAACTGGCTCTCTTCCCTTTGCGGAGCTTCATCAGGCACTGGTTCGTGACAATGCGCGACATCCACGTGGAGAACTTGGCCCCGCCCCGGAAGTTCGCGACGTAACGCCACGCGTTGAGATACGAATTCTGCACTTCGTCTTCCGCATCCTGCCGGTCCCTGAGGATGGACAGAGCCAGCTTCATTGACGACGACCGATTCCGCCGCATCAGCTCTGCGAACGCAGCCTGATCGCGCTGTTGGGCGCCGGTCAGGAGTTCTTCGTCCGAAAGTTCCTGAAGTGAAGTGTGTGAAACGGTGGCTGTCAAAGATTTTTACCCTGTTTAGTAGACGATGTCAGACGGGGTTTGGAGGCAACCGCATTGAAGATGACTTCACTTCCACTGAATCTACCGGTAAAATCTTTAGTCAGGGTAAACTAATCTTCAATGACAAAAGAATCCGGGCCAGAAACCATTCAGCGAGTGCTCTCGGAGTACGATTTAGGCAGCAAGCTCCGGCAACTTCGCCTCAGGAAAAAAATTGCTCTTGCAGATCTCGCGAAGCACACCGGGCTGTCCTCATCCATGCTGTCTCAGCTGGAAAATGGCAAGATGATCCCCACCCTGCCGACGCTGGCGCGCATTTCGATGGTGTTCGATGTAGGGCTGGATTACTTCTTTGGCCAGAAGCGAGGTCGCAAGCTGTTCTCGGTGGTCCGCGCAAAGGAACGGATTCGCTTTCCTGAGCGCGCCGACCTGCCCTGTCCGGCCTACTCTTTCGAATGCCTGACCTTCGCGGCTACCGGCCAGAACTTCAATGCCTATCTGGCGGACTTCTCAAAAACGGAACCAGGCGAAGGTACCGCGCATTTTCACGACGGCACGGAGTTCATCTTCATGCTGGAAGGGGAACTGAATATACGGTTCCAGGGAGAAGATCATGTTCTGGAAGAGGGTGACAGCGTGCTGATGGATTCGTCGGAACCCCACGCTTACAGCGCTACAAAGAAGAAAGGATCGCGGGCGGTGGTGGTTACCGTTCCCCCGCGGCTCTAGCCTTTGAGGTGCCGAGGCTCTGATAGTTCGGGCGGTCCGCCGCACTCCGGTGGCGAAACCGCCGAACAAGCTCACTCCCATCCAACAGGAATAAACCCGGCATCTGGGCAGAATCTGCGGCCGCCCAGGCTATTCCGTGACGCCGCAGAACACCCTCGCCCAACGCCCGCCATAACACCTTCGGGCCAAACAACTGCCAAACAGTACCCTCCTTCAGCCCGAACGCCCGGTACAGACGTTGTTCGGGATCGCAGATACGCTCCACATCCGTAATTTTGTACTTCACCAGGAGAGCCTCAATGCTTTCGGAATCTCCCATGTGAACGATCACAATCTTCGTCCCGACAGCATCAATGGCCCTGCGTTGCGCTGCCAGATCCCAAAGAGCCTCGCGGCAGAAAGTGCAGCCCGCATGACGCAAGAACACCAACAGGACCGGGGACGTCCTGGACAGATCCACGAGTCGCTGGCCCGACAAAGTCACGGCATGCTCCAGCGCCTCTGCTATATGCTGCACTTTCTCAGCCGCCATTTTGTCCCGCTCTATTTTGGCAGAAGGACCGTGTCGATCACGTGAATCACGCCGTTCGACGTTTCAATGTCCGTCTTCACAACCGTAGCGTTATTCACCATCACCGACTTGCCCGCTTTGATCTTCAGCGACTGACCGTTCACCGTCTTCGCGGCCTTGAGCTTCACCACATCCGCCGCCATCACCTTGCCCGATACTACATGGTAGGTAAGAATACCGGCCAGCTTCGCCTTGTTTTCCGGCTTCAGCAGATCTTCTACCGTACCGGCCGGCAGTTTGGCAAAGGCCTCGTCAGTCGGAGCGAAAACCGTGAACGGCCCCGCGCCCTTCAGAGTGTCAACCAAACCGGCAGCTTTCACCGCCGCTACCAGGGTTTTGAACGATCCGGCAGCAACCGCCGTATCGACGATGTCCTGCGCCGGGGCTGCGTACGCCACCGCACTGAAAACTAATGACGCCAGCACGGCGCCTGTTCTAAGAATGTTCTTCATTTGTACTTGTTCTCCATTCGACTTATTGAAGAGAGTTATTTGCCCTTCGCTATCTTCGATTTAGCAGCAGGACGAATTGAGTTAATAAATCGCCTGCAAGGGGAATCGTGCGCTATTCCACGTTTAGCTTAGTGCCCTGGCTGCCCGGCCGGGACATCGACTCAATGCGCTGATCCAGCACTGCCCGGAGCCCCTTGAGCAGTTCCAGCTGAGCTTGGCGGAAGTGATTACCCGCATCTCCGGAAGGGAGGAGCAGTTCCACCAGCGCCGTTAACTTGGGGCCATTGCCACCGCACATGCAATTTGTCTGATTGGTCTGCTTTTCGTCACTCACGCTATCGCCCTCATCTCCACTACTAACACGCCTTCGTGCAGCTTCGCCTTCACGGGCGTCAGGGCGGACATGCTGGAGGGCAAGCCCACGTGGCGGCGCAGGGTGCCGATCTCGACCACGAGTTCATCGCCTTTTTTGAAGAGACCGATTTCACCTTTCTGCGCAAAGGGCAGGTGCAGGTGGACTTCGTGATGGTCGCCGACTTTCGTGAAGGAATAGGGACGCTGGGTACGCGTAACGGCGGACGGATCTGCGTCGCCCGGGTAAAGACGCCGGGAAAATTCCAGGAGGCCATCCATGCCGACAACCTCATGGTTCAGCAGCGGCACGGTGGAGACGGGCACCGGTGAGAAGTAGGCTTCAATCTCGCCCAGAATGCGCCGCTGGGAGTCGCGGGACCCGGCAAAGAAGGGATCCTGGATCTCATCAGGCAGGAGCCGGTTCACGATCACGCGATCCACGGTGAGCCCGTAAAGCGAGAAGTAAACAAACGCTCTCTGCGTTTCACGGACCACCATTTTCTCGGCATTGGTCACCAGGCGAACGCTGGTAGTTTCGGGGTCCTGTAAGACAGCGTCAATACCCTGAATCTTGGTGAAGAGGCCGGCAATGTTATCGAAATACGCGTCGGAGGGAGCTTCCACGGGGCTGATCTTATTAAAGACAGGCCGGATCGCCTTGATCACCTTACGCTCGAAGTTGAACAGGTGCTTCATGTACCAGTCGAGCGTGGTGGGCAGGCTGACGAAGCGCAGCGATTCCGCAGTGGGCGCGCAGTCCAGCAAGATCACGTCATACTGCTTTTCCCGCCGGTACTGATTGACGTACATCATGGCGCTTAGCTCTTCCATGCCCGGGAAGATGGCCAGTTCTTCGGCCTCCACGCCGCTCAGGCCGGTGGTCCGCATAACCGCGGTGATGTACGAAGCGATTTCATTCCAGTGCCGCTTCACTTCGCGCTGGATGTTGATTTCGAAGATCCAGAGGTTGGGCTGCACCTGGACGGGGTCGGCGGTTGCGCCGTGAAACAGGGTCGCTTCCAGATCGAAAGAATCGCCCAGCGAGTGAGCGGGGTCAACGCTCATCACGAGGGTCTTGTAGCCCAGTTGGGCCAGACGGAGGCCCGTGGCTGCTGCGACGCTGGTTTTGCCAACGCCACCCTTGCCACTGAAGAGAAGAATGCGCATAGTTTGCTTTTTAGATGCCGCCAGGCAGGCGGCAGCGAGATTATTTCATTTTTTAAGGGCGGTAACTCCGTTCGGTGTGTCGCTTTATCTGTTTCATCTCAAACCAGGCTGACTTGAAGCGTCCGGCAGCGTAAAGCCTGGCCTGATCGAGGTGGTGCGGCGAGGCGGGGTCGGCAGACTGCCCGAAGACGAGCAGGGATTTGGCTTCGATTTTTCCGGCCGGGAAATTGACAACTGACGTGTAGGTATCGCCCCTCACCCCGTACCAGCGCTTTTGACCCGGGACGGGATCCGCGCCGAAGGTGAAGATACCTCCCGCGAAGCTGGGGATACCAGGCACGGCCAGGCTGGGGCGCGCATCGCTGGGCGGTTGGTCCGTTCCGCTGGTGTGGATTCGCTGCAAGCGGTTGATTTCGCCCCACGCGACCTTCGGTGTGCCCCATGTTTGCTGCAGGCTGTTTGAGGCCTTCTCCAGCGCAGTGAGGAGCAAGTATGGATTGGCTACGCTCCCCGGACGGCGGAGTTTCACGGCTTCCATTTCGAGATTCATGAAGAGGGTGGTTGAAGTGGATTCAATTGTGGCGATCTGATCCCACGCAGTGAGGTCATTGACCAGGGGTGCGAGGAGCGCAGCTCGGCTGGGATCCGCGGTTTGAAGCGTCGCAAACTGCGCGAGTAACTCCGGGATTCGGTCTTTCGCAAGGCCAACTTTGGTATCAAGTGCCAGTTTTGTGAACTCCTCAAAGCTGAACTTATGGGTGCCGGCCAGAATGTCGCGAGAGCGCCGGGACCGAGGCGTGTCGGGCTCAGGGGCCATGTACGCGGGATAGCTTTCTCTGCGTGGATTCTCCGGCCCATCGGTGGTCAGGAACGGAGTGGAATTACAGTTCTGGAGCCAGCCACTGGCCGGGTTCAGAACCTGGGGCAGGTCCTCGAGTTTATGGCGGCCCAGCCATTCGGTTTCCGGATTTGAACCATCCACAAGCCCTGACCAATCGAGGTTCGGATTCCGCTTCGGGATGCCGTTGCCGTGGAGGTAGAAAATATTGCCCGCAGCGTCGGCATAGATAGTGTTCGAACCCGTAAGCGCCACTTGTCCGAGCGCCTGTTTAAACTCGGCGAGATTTCCGGCCCGAGCCATAGCCCAGCGTTGCGCCATAGAGCCACCTTCCGATTCAATGGCGCGCACGGTAAGGGCTTGCGTGGCTCCGTCAGCCTGAAGTCTCAAGCCAAGCACCGGGCCATGGTGAGTCCTGCGGAAGGTAACGGGCAGCGCCTGCAAGCCGGTTGAAGTCAGGACCTTGACAGTATCCGTCCATGCTGTAGCGCTGTGCGTCGCATCCGCGGATTCCTGATAGGTGTCGGAGGTAAAAGCGTAGTTATTGGTGTGGCTCCAGGCGAGATGGCGGTTGTGACCCGACCGAATATAAGGCGTGCCCAGAATCGCAAACCCGGAGACGTCCAGACCTTCGCGGCTACTGAGATGCGCTTCATAGCGCTGCCCGCCGCCGAAGAAACCAACGTGAGGATTGATCAGCAGCATCGGTCGCCCCGTTGTTGTCCTGCTGCCGGAGATCGCCCACATATTGGAACCTTCGCCGGAGAGTTCGGCATCGGCCGGAAGGTCACCGGGAAAACGAATTTCAGCAGTGAGCGCCGGGTCGCTTGTTGCGGGGAATTGAGTCAGCACAGGAAAGGCGCGTTCCCGGTCGGCCCTGGTGATGCCCCGCCCTGCCGGGCCGCGATGTTCGGTGGCAAGAATGAACCAGGGCTCGAAGTGAGTCAGAAGGCGAGGTTTCACCTGGGGGTGGGTCGCCAGATAGCGATTCACGCCTGCTGCGAAGGCATCGCAGAGAGCGCGGAGTTTGGGGTCAGCAGTGCGGTAGTGTTCCTGCGCGTGCTCCACGGCCTGCCACGCGTGGACCACCAGATCACCGGCAAGAGCGGACGGTCCCTCCAGTTCCGCGGCACGCCCCAGGGTGCGGGCGTAGTCGGTTTCCAGTTGCCAGAAGTTGTCTTCCGCCTGGGCGTACATCAGACCAAACGCAGCGTCGGCGTCGGTCTTGCCGGAGATGTGGGGAACGCCGAAGGTATCACGCCGAATGGTGACATCTCTCGTCCGTGGCCTGTCCGCCCGGACAGGCGCATGGATCACGAGACAGACCAGTGCAAGAAAGGCGGCGCGTTGGGAGAACATTCCACCAATATCGCCTGGCATGTGCGCGATACGCGAGAATGTAGGACGGAAGGTGCCCAAATGGATCAGGCGACGAAGACTCAGGCGACGAAGACTCAGGCGACGATGAATCAGGAACTTACCCGCCGTCAGGCGCTTGGGCTTGCTCCCGCCGCTGGTCTCGCCCTCAGCACCGCTGCCACTGTATTCGCCGCCGGAGAAAAGCCAGCCCTCCTTGGTGGCCCGAAGGCACGTAAGGACCCTTTTCCGAAGTGGCCCCGCTTCGACGCTCTGGAAGAGAAGAATCTGCTGGAGGCCCTGCGCAGCGGGAAGTGGAATCGCGGCCAGGCTGTGAAGAGCTTCGAGGAAGCCTACGCGAAACTAACCGGCGCGAAAGAGGTGCTGGCGACCTGCAACGGGACATCCTCACTCATCATCGCCATGAAAGTTCTCGGCGTGGAACCCGGCGATGAAGTTATCGTTCCGCCGTATACATTCATTGCCACCATCAATGCCGTCCTGATGCAGTACGCGCTGCCGGTCTTTGTGGACAGCGATCCCGAAACCTTTCAACTCGACGCCAGGAAGATCGAAGCCGCCATTACTCCAGCCACCCGCGGCTTGCTTCCTGTCCATCTGGGCGGCAACGTTTGCGACATGGACGCCATTCCGGCGATTGCGAAGAAGCACCAGATATTGCTGGTGGAAGATGCTTGTCAGGCCCACATCGCCGAGTGGCGCGGTAAGAAGGTGGGGACATTCGGCGACGCTGGCTGCTTCAGTTTCCAGGCGACGAAGAACCTGAACTCGGGCGAAGGCGGCGCGATCACCTTCAATGATTCTGACCTGCGGGAGCGCGCTTACGCATTTCACAACAGCGGCAGCGGCCTGCGAAACACGGGTGCCAGCTTTACGTACGCCTCCGCGAGCGCCAACATGCGAATCACGGAATTTCAGGCGGCCATCCTGCTTGGCCAGATGTCCAGGCTTGCAGAACAGGCCCGGATTAGAATGGCGAACGGCACTTATCTCGCGTCGATGCTGAGGCAGATCAAAGGTATCCAGCCTGCCCGCCAATACGACGGCTGCACGAATAACGCGTATCACCTGTTCATGTTCCGGTACGACCCGCTGGCATTTAGCGGCCTGACTCGCGACCAGTTCCTGAAAGCCCTCGCGGCTGAAGGTATTCCGGCCTCCCGCGGCTATACGCCCCTCAACACCCAGGACTTCCTGAAGAAGACGCTCGCGTCACGGGGCTACCTGCGTATCTACGGGGAAAAGCGAATGCAGCAGTGGGCGGAACAAAACCACTGCCCGGCAAATGATAAGTTATGCACGGAAGCAGTATGGTTCACACAGAACCTGATGCTGAGCGAACGCACGGCGATGGACCAGATTGTGGAAGCCATCCGCAAGATACAGAACTTTGGAAGGGAACTGGCACAGGCATGATGCAACGACGGCATTTTCTGATGGGAGCCGCCACTGCGGCACTGGCGCGCAACGCGTTCGGGGCCAATGACGTGGCCAACCTGACCGTGATCGGACTGGGCGGACGCGGCACAGACCACATCAACTTCCTGGCGCGGGTACCCGGTGCCAATATCGCGGCTGTCTGCGACGTAAACCAGGCAGCAGCCGAACGTGCTGTGGCCCTGGTTGAAAAGAATTCAGGCCGCAAACCAAAAGCCTATTCGGACATGCGCCGGGTCTTTGAGGATAAAGATATTGACGCCGTAACGATGGCGACGCCCAACCACTGGCATGCGCTGGGCACGGTGTGGGCCTGCCAGGCGGGTAAGGACGTCTACGTGGAAAAACCGGCCTGCCACAACGTTTATGAGGGCGGGAAGATGGTGGAGGCCGCCCGACGTTACAACCGTATGGTGCAGGTTGGGTCGCAAAGCCGCAGCATCGCGTTCCGCAAACAGGCCGTCGAACTGCTGAAGACAGGAATCATTGGCGATGTCTACATGGCAAAAGGCACCTGTTTCAAACGACGCAAGTCGATTGGCAAGGCGCCGGTGGAAACAGTTCCGGCCGGAATCGATTGGGATCAGTTTTTAGGGCCCGCAGCCATGCGGCCTTTCACCATGAACCGGTTCAAATACAACTGGCACTGGTTTTGGGATACGGGAAACGGCGACATCGGCAACCAGGGGGTTCACGAACTGGATTTTGCGCGCTGGGCGCTGGGCAAAGCACTCCCGCAGGCGGTTGTCTCAACCGGCGGAAAGTACGCGTACGACGACGACCAGGAGACTCCGAACACCCAACTGTCAACATTTGACTACGGCAAACAGCAACTGGTGTTCGATGTGCGCGGGTTGCCCACGCCACCCGAAGAAAACGTGATGATCGGCGACCTGATCTACGGCACCGAAGGCTTCATGGCCGTGGATTATGCCGGTTTCCGCGTTTACAAGGGAGAGGACAAGCAGAAGGTGAAAGAAGTAATCGTGGAGTCAAAGGACGCTTACGACACCGCACCTCATTTCGATAATTTCGTAAAGGCGGTAAAGTCCCGCCGCCGCGAGGATCTGAACGCGGAGATTGCTGAGGGCGTGGCGTCCGCAGACCTGGCGCATCTGGCGAATATCAGTTATCGGGTCGGTCGCCGATTGCAGTTTGATGGCAAAAGCTTTGGCAATGACAAAGAAGCCAACGCGCTGCTGACTCGCGAATACCGCAAGCCCTATACGTTATAAGCCGTCCGGTTGCTTCGCCGCCCCTCAGGTCACGTCAGGCAGGGTCGTGAAGCCCGGCACCAGCGTCTTGCCCGCATTCTCCACATCTCAGGAGTCTGCCGGGAAATGGGCCTGGGTAACCCGTGGAGCGAGACCCGCTTCCAGCGCAACCAGCCAGAACGAACAGACAGGCGAGGTTCGCATTCCGCCTACGGCAGCAGGAATTCAGGCATCAATGCCGGACGCGATTGCGACCCGCGGCCTTCGCCCGATACAACGCCTGGTCAGCGGAGTCCATCAGGGCTTTGGCGTCCGTCCCAAGATGCGATTGCGCAAGCCCGAGGGAAGCGGTGACCAGAAATGGCCCGGTCTCGGCGCCGACTCCAAAAGCATGGGTACGCAGCCGATCCAGAATCCGTTCCGCGAGGCGCGTCGCGTCGTGAGCGCCCGTATCCGGCAGCACAAATGTAAACTCATCGCCACCAAGGCGCGCGGAAAGGTCACTCGCCCGAAGCTCCGTCCGGAGGATGGCACCCAGCGCCTCGAGAACCTGGTCACCCGCCGCGTGGCCGTACTTGTCGTTAATTTCCTTGAAGTTGTCCACATCGAGCAGGCAGAGCGACACAACACGGTGTTCGGTAGCGGCACAGTCCAGAACTGTGTGCAATCGTCCCCAGAAAGAGTGGCGGTTGGCAAGGCCGGTAAGGGCGTCGTAGTTCGCCTGCCAGGTGAGCTTCTCCTGGGCCTCCAGGCTGGCGGTGACGTCCTGAGCGATGCCGACAATCTGGGTTACCAGGCCGTCTTTGCCTCGTTCAAACGGGGTATCCCGGGACGCGAGCCAAACCCAGTGGCCGTCGCGATGTCGCGCCCGATACTCGAGGCGCCGCACTTCCCCGTCGGCAGCGTAGCGCAGGCCTTCATGATGGGCCCGAATCGCCCCCGTCTCCTCGGGATGGAACTGGGTGGTGGCGTTGCCGGGATACGCGTCGAGCTCATCCAGCTCGTACCCCAGCAGCGTCATCTCTTCACTGTTGCTGTACAAGGTACGTCGCTCGAGAATGTCGTAAACATACAACATGCCTGGCGTGGTAGCGGCAATCTTTTCGACAAACGTCCGGCTTCGGTTCAACTCCAACTCGGCCCGCTTGCGCTCGGTAATGTCACGGGCAATAGCCTGAAAGCCTTCAAAACCATTGGGCCCGATAATCGGCTGGGCATTCTGCCCAAGCCAGCGCTCGTCTCCTCTGCCATCCAGGATGGGGAATTCGTAATAACTGTTTTCTATCTTACGTGTGAACTGACGCACGTAGAAGCGCTCCGCTTCTTTGCGTTTGTCGTGGCGGATCAGCTTGCGGCAGCTTCTGCCAATTACCGCTTGCGGGGTTGAGTGCAGCAGATTGAGAGTAGCGGGATTGCAGAAGGTAAAGCGGCCAATATGGTCGGTCCGGTAGATAATGTCTCCGGCCGATTCCACCACCTGCCGGTATTGCGCTTCCTGAACTGCCAGCGCCCGTTCCGCGACGGCCCGTCTCCGACCGTCAACGGCAGAGCGCCAGAGGGTAAAGAACAGAACGGCAAGCGATACAGCGGCAAGCACCCAGAACCGTAGTCTGGAATTTAAACCCAGCTCCTGTTCTTGCTGGACGGCGAGCCGAAGCTGCGAACGATAATCGTTCGAGATTGCCGAAGCAGTAAGCCAGACCAAAATGAGGAAGTGATTCTCATTCGGCCTGGAGATGCCCCTTTGGAGGAAACCGAGCTCCGAATCCACCCAGTCTCTGATGATGCGAACGCGAGCCAGTTGCTCCGGTTGGCCGAGAAAGAGATGCGCGACCTCGGTAAGGACGCCCTGTTCCACGACGAGTTCGGCTGACAATAGCGCCGCATGCTGGGGGTCAAATTTCTTCGCCAGTCGCGCGGAATCCGCGGTCGTCTCCGCCACGAGGGAGCTCAACTTATCGATACGGCCATAAACGAGTAGTCGGGCGGAAGTATCATCCAAACCCCGCTCCAATTCCAGTAAGCGCCACGCGGCAACCGCCCCTGAGATAAGCAGCAGGGCAAACGCGATACCGTACAAGACTCGGTTTGGAATTGGAAAACCCAAACCTTTAATTGTGGCATAGAGTACTATAGCAAGGTAAATTTCGCCGGACGGGCAAACCGGGTGGCTTGCTTTTGCGCGTGGCGTTCGGGCGCCAGCTCAATGAGACGATCCAGCAGGTCCGGATACGGGAAGCCTCGAGCAGGAAATCGACCCGCCGCATACCTTCGCAGCCGACGGCTGCGTAACAGGCGACAGCCAGACGCCGCATTTCGGCTGTGTCTTACGGGGAAAGCCGGGCCGGAAGTTCTATTTTGGCCAGATTCAGCAATATTTATCTTCGTAGTCGTAAAACTCTTTGGAAGGCAAAATTTGACAGGGCACAGAGGCAAAAATACCGGCACGAAACCCGGAGTCGTCGTCGCAGTGCCCCCCGGTGGAACCTATGGCATGAACCGCCACCAGCATCCGTGGACCTTCAATCTTGCCGTCACGAATGGCGTTGCGTAAACCAACATCAATGTAATCGTGGGACCCGACGTCACGAACGGTGGTGAAGCCCGCCATCAGCGTCTTGCGGGCGTTCTCCGCGGCGTCCAGCGTCTGCTCGGAGACAGGTTTGCGAAGGCCGTCGAAAGTCGCCCCCTTCCAGTCATCGCTGTAGGGCAGAGTCAGATGCGTATGCGCATCCAGGAAGCCAGGCAGCAGCGTGGCATCGCCGAGGTCGATCACCTGCGCATCTCGAGGAATCTGCGCGGTAGTACCAACGCCGGTAATCTTTCCAGCCACCACAACCACCAGCCCCGGAGAGACGAGGGCACCTGCTTTTCCGTCAAAAAGCCGGGCCGCTTTCAGGACCAAGGGATTCTGCGCCAGCGCGCATCCTGCGAAAAGAAACAGACTGAGTAGTACCGGCATTCCGGCTACAGCAGCAGGAATTCAGGCATCAATGGAGACGCGATTGCGACCCGCGGCCTTCGCCCGATACAACGCCCGATCGGCCGACTCCATCAGTTCCCTCGCGTCGATATCGAGACGCGATTGATCGAGACGCGATTGCGCAATCCCGAGAGTTGCGGTAACCAGAAATGGCTCGGTCTCTGCGCCGGCCCCAAAAGCCTGGGTACGCAGCCGATCCAGAATCCGCTCAGCCAAACGCGCCGCATCGTGAGAACTGGTATCCGGCAGCACGAAAGTAAACTCGTCGCCCCCCAGCCGCCCGGAAAGGTCGCTCGAACGCAACTCCGTCCGAAGGATGGAACCGACCGCCTCCAGAACCTCGTCGCCCGCCGCATGGCCGTACTTATCGTTGATTTCCTTAAAGTTGTCCACGTCCAGCAGACAAAGTGACACCACACTGTGTTCGATCGCGGCACGGCGCAGAACTGTCTGCAACTGTCCCCAGAAATAGTGGCGGTTTGCCAGCCCGGTCAGGGCATCGTAGTTCGCCTGCCACGTGAGCCTTTCCTGCGCTGCCCGGCGAGCCGTCACATCCTGAGCGATGCCGACAATCTGACACACCAGGCCATCGTTACCTCGCTTAAACGGGGTGTCACGGGCCGCCAGCCAGACCCAGTGTCCGTCGCGGTGCCGCGCCCTGTATTCCAGACGCCGAACTTCGCCGTCGGCTGCGCGACGCAGAGCTTCATGGTGAGCCCGAATCGCACCGATATCGTCCGGGTGAAAATGGGTAGCAGCATTCGCCAGATACGCCTCTATTTCATCCGGTTTGTACCCCAATACCGTTACTACTTCGCGGTTGCTGAACAGAGTCTGACGCTCCACGATGTCGTAAACGTACAAGATACCTGGCGTGGTGGCCGCAATACGCTCGACGAAAGTCCGGCTCCGGCTCAATTCCAGTTCCGCCCTCTTGCGCTCCGTAATATCCCGCGCAATGGCCTGGAAACCCTCAAAGCCTTCCGGCCCCGAAATCGGCTGGGCATTCTGCCCAATCCAGCGTTCATGCCCGTGGCCATCCAAAATCGGAAACTCGTAGTAGCTGTTTTTCCTTTGACGCGCAAACTGCCGCATATAGAAGCGCTCCACTTCTTTGCGCTTGTCATGGCGGATCAGTTTCAGGTAGCTTCGACCAATGACCTCTTGTTCCGTCCAGTGCAGCATATTGAGAGCAGCCGGATTACAGAAGGTGAAGCGGCCAGTCTTGTCAGTCCGGTAGATAATATCGCCGGCCGCTTCCACTACCTGACGGTATTGCGCTTCCCTTACCGCCAGCGCCCGTTCCGCCGCGCTCCGCTTCCGGCTGTCACCCGTGGAGCGCCTCACAGTAAAGAGCAAAACAGCAAGAGACACGGCGGAAAGAACCCAGAACAAGAACCTGGAACTGGAAGCCAGCTCCCGCTCGTGCTGGAGCGTGAGCCGGAGTTGCGACAAATCTTCGTTAGAGATTGCGACGATGGTCGCCCGCAACAGCGCCAGCGCCGTATCCTCGTCCTGCTTCGGGGCACCGCTTCGAAGGAAGATGAATTGGTCGTCCACCCATTCCCGAATCACCCGGAACCGGGCCAACTGCTCCGGTTGGGCGCGGAACTGCGGCTCCACCTCCCGCACGGCGCGCTGCACCCGGAGCAGGTCGGCTGAAAACTCCTCTGCAAGCTGAGGGTCGTATTTTCTTACCAGACTTTCCGATTCAGAGCTCGTCCGCCCCACCAGGCCATTCAAATGACCGATCCGGCCCGAGACCAACAGCCCTTGGGAAGTATCGCCCAAACTCCGCTCGAGTTCCAGCAGCCGCAGGGCTGCGATCGCCCCTAGCGCCAGCAGAAGCGCAAACGTTGCGCCATACAAAACCCGGTTTGGAATGCGAAGACCCAAAGTACTAATTGTGGGACACCAGCAGGGCTATAGCAAGATGGGTTTTCGCTGAATTACACTTGACGGGCGAATCGGGTCGCCTTCTTTTGTGCATGGCGTTCCAGCGCCAGTTCAATTAAATGGTCAATCAGATCCCGGTAGGGAATCCCGGTATACTCCCACATCCTGGGGTACATACTGATCGAGGTGAAACCCGGTATCGTGTTGATTTCATTAATGAACAGCTTCCCCGTGGAAGCCTCCCGCAGAAAATCCACCCGCCCCATACCTTCGCAGCCGACAGCTTCGTAACAAGCCACGGCTAGTCGCCGCATCTCCGCAGTGTCCTCTTCCGAGAGTTTCGCCGGAAGTTCCACTTTAGCCAGATTCAATAAATATTTATCTTCGTAGTCGTAAAACTCTTTTGAGGGCAGAATTTCACACGGTATAGAAGCGGCTGGGTGTTCATTTCCAAGCACACCGCATTCGAATTCCCGACCTTCCACCCCCCGTTCCACAATGATTTTCCGGTCGAATTCAGCCGCCAGCTTCAGCGCGGCCTCCAGTTCAGCCAGATCGTGCGCCTTGGAGATCCCGACAGAAGACCCCAGATTGGCAGGCTTCACGAACATCGGGAACGGCAACTGCGCCGCAACCGCGGCCGCGTCGATATCGTCGCGGGAAAGCACCACGTAGTCCACCACCGGCAGCCCCCTGTCCCGGCACACCCGTTTCATAATGTCCTTGTCCATGGACACGGCGGACGCCAGAACATTGGCGCCCACATAGGGCAGGTCGGCCAACTCCAGCAGGCCCTGGACCGTGCCATCTTCGCCAAAAGTGCCGTGAAGGACAGGGAAGACAACATCTATATCCGGATGGGCGCCTGGTACCGGCAGAATTGGCCCCGGCTCCCATTGGCCTTCCAGGTCGATAAAATATCGCGAAACCTGATACTTATCGGGATTCATGGCGGCGATCACGGCCTCGGCCGAACGCAGCGAGATCTCGTGCTCGCCGGAACGGCCACCATACAAAACTACTACGTTAAGCTTGCTCATTTAAGGTCTCAGGCGGTACAGCATCCGGGGGAAGGCGATCGTTTCGCGAACATGCTCCAGGCCGCAGATCCACGCGACGCAGCGCTCAATCCCCATCCCGAAGCCACCATGCGGTACGGTCCCGTACTTGCGGAGATCCAGGTACCAGTCGAACGCTTCCTTTGGCAGTTCATGCTCTTGAATCCGGCGCAACAGTAGTTCCGGATCATGAATACGCTGCCCGCCACCGATAATTTCGCCATAGCCCTCGGGCGCCAGAACATCCACGCCCATCGCTACTTCAGGACGCTCCGGATCCGGCTGCATATAGAACGCCTTAATCGCGGTCGGGAACCGGTCCACCAACATGGGCCTGTCAAACTGCTGCGTCAGGATGGTCTCATCGCCGCCGCCAAAATCGCTGCCCCATTCAATGCTGGAGCCGTGTTCCTGCAGATTCTTCACCGCATCCGTATAGCTCATCCGGACGAAGGGCCCCTGCACCAGTTCCAGTTTCGACGTATCGCGTTCCAGAACTTTCAGTTCTTCGCGCCGCTTATCCAGAACACGGCCCACCACGTAAATGACGAACTCCTCCGCCACCCGCTTCACGTCTTCCAGATCCGCCCAGGCCATTTCAGGCTCCACCATCCAGAATTCCGTCAGATGGCGGCGCGTCTTGGATTTCTCCGCTCGGAACGTCGGCCCAAAGCAGTACACTTTGCCGAAGGCCATCGCATTGGCTTCGTTGTAAAGCTGCCCGGACTGCGTCAGGTACGCTTTTTCGTCATCAAAGTAGTTGCACTCGAACAACGTGGTGGTGCCTTCGCAGGCCGCCGGCGTGAAAATCGGCGTATCCACCAGCGTGAAACCGTTGTTATCGAAGTAGTCGCGGGTCGCCTTGATAATCTCGTGGCGCACCCGAATAATCGCGTGCTGCCGCTGGGACCGCAGCCAAAGGTGGCGGCGATCCATCAGGAAATCGATGCCATGCTCCTTTGGCGTAATGGGATACGGATCTTCTTCGGAAACCTTCTGGAAGATCTGCACACCATCCACATCCATTTCGTACCCGCTCGCCGCGCGCGCCTCAGCCCGGATCACCCCCGTAACAATGAGCGAAGATTCCTGCGTCAGGTGCTTCAGGCTCTCGAAAACCTCTTCCGGGAGGTTATTCTTCATCGCCACGCACTGCATCAGGCCGGTGCCGTCACGCAGGATGGGGAAAACGATCTTTCCCGATTTCCGAAGGTTGTAAAGCCAGCCGGGAATCTCCACACGTTGTCCGGTGAAGGCGGCAGCCTGGCTGATGGTGATCCGTGTCGTCATAGTTTTGGTCTATATTTCTTCAAGCTGGCCGCAGACGCGTTTCGCTTCGTCCAGCGGGTTGGAGTGGGTCCCCGGGTCTCTCAGTTCGAGCAGGAGGGGATATTGGCCAGGCCTGGACCGCAAAAGTTTCATCGTTCCCGCCCAGTCCAGATTGTCACCTTCGGCAAAAGGAAACAGGTGCGAATCCTCTTGGCCGTTATTGCCATGCAGATGCAGCGAGCGGATGCGGCTCGCCATGATTTCGAATTCGTGCTCAACGCCGGCCCCCAGATTCGCGTGGCCCGCATCAAAGCAGTAATTCAGCTTCAGATGGGTCATGCTGTTGAACAGTTGCAGGCGTTCGGCGCTGGAAAGGTCGTTTGGCGTGTTTTCCAGCAGAATCTCCACACCGCGCTGGCGCGCAAAAATGTGCAGTTCTTCCAGCGAGTTGAACGCCGCGTCAATGGCGTATTCCGAGAATTCCTGGCCGGTCACGCCCAGGTGCTGGATCAGATACTGATACGGAATCGTTTCGGCCACTTCCAGAGCCCGCTTAATCTCATCCACCCACTGAATTCGCTCCGCTTTGGCCCTCTCCGTGATATTGATATGCGTCTGCGGCCCGGACCGCCCCCACACCTCATCCGTAAACATGGGTGAATGCAGGGCGTGGAGCTTCAGCTCGGAATCGCGGAACCAGTGCCCCAGATCCGCTACCTGCAGCGTGTCCCGGTAGTCAAAATGCTGCCTGGCGCAGAAGATTTCCACAGCGGGAAAACCTGCGCGCTCCACCTTCCCTAACCAGGAAGTTGTCAGCCGGTTACCCACAGCCAGGTGCGACGAAATAATTCTCTGCATGTTGATGTTAATAGCCTTTTGCCGTTGCTTCCGTGCGTCCGTCCGGCGCGCCTTCCAGCCACTCGCCAAAAACCCGGATCGCGGCAACTTCCGCGATAGAATTCGTCGTCTTCACAGTGTGGCCGAACTGCTGCAAAAGGGCAATCGTATCGGGGGAAATTGTGTTTTCAGCGGAAATGGAATCGGGCATCCACTGGTGGTGGACGCGCGGCTGATCCACCGCCTGCTGCATATTCATCCCGAAATCGATGACGTTGAGAATCACCTCCATTACGGCGGTAATAATCGTCGGGCCACCGGGTGACCCCACCACCATGTAAAGCTTGCCATCCTTCGTCACAATCGTCGGCGTCATGGCGGACAGAGGTGTCTTGCGCGGGGCGATCGCATTCGCTTCCCCCTGCAACAAACCGTACAGATTCGGCTTCCCCGGATCGGCCGCAAAATCGTCCATCTCATTGTTCAGCAGGAAGCCCAGTCCGGTGGCAGTCACCCCCGACCCATAGCTGCCATTCAGCGTGTACGTCACCGAAACCGCATTGCCGGCTTCATCCACAATCGAATAATGTGTGGTTTCCAGGCTCTCGTACGGGGCCACATCTCCCTGCCTGATGTCAGAACTCGGCGTGGCCTTCCCCGCCTGAATCGACTCCGCCCTTTTTCGGATGTAATCCGCATTCAGCAGGCCCTTCACCGGAACCTTAACGAAATCGGCATCGCCCAGGAACTCCGAACGGTCTGCAAAAAAGCGGCGCATCGCCTCCACTTCGTAATGCAGGGAAGCGGCAGACCCCACGCCTGTCTTCGAATAGTCGGTCAGCGACAGCATCCCCAGCATCTGCAGCAAGCCAATGCCACCCGAACTGGGCGGCGGCGCGGTAATAACCCCGTAGCCTTTGTAAGTACCTTCCAGCGCCTTGCGTTCGATCACTTTATAAAGCTGCAGGTCTTCCAGCGTGATTTCGCCGCCGTGGGCAGCCATATCGGCGGCCAGCAAATGTGCCGTCTCGCCCTCGTAGAAGTCTTTCGCACCGTGGTCGCGGATGCGGCCCAGCGTCGCCGCCAGTTCCGGCTGTTTCAGCGTCTCGCCGAACTCGTAGAAGGCCCCGTCTTTCAGAAAGATGCGCTTTGAGTCGGGAAACTGCGCCAGCTTTTCGCTGATGTTTTTGCTCTGAAGAGTTTGGGCCACACCCCACGGAACCGGGAAGCCATCTGCCGCCAGTGAAACCGCCGGCTGGACCAAAGCCTTCCACGGCGCTTTGCCGTACTTCGCGTGAGCGTACTCCAGCCCCCGAACCGTACCCGGAACGCCGGAAGCGCGGTAGCCAAGTTGCGAATCCTTCGTCGCCTGGCCCGTCGCCTGATCCATATACATATTGCGGGAGGCCGAAAGCGGCGCTCTCTCGCGGAAATCAATGAAAGTGGAAGTCCCGTCCGCCATCCGGAGCAGCATGAAGCCGCCGCCCCCCAGATTCCCGGCCGAAGGATGCGTCACCGCCAGCGCGAACCCCACGGCAACTGCCGCATCAACAGCATTTCCGCCAGCCTGCAGAACCTGCACCCCGACTTCGGTGGCATGCGTTTCCCGCGTCACCACCATGGCGTGTCTTGCGTGAACCGGCTGCCGCGCAAATAACGGCGCGGCGATTGCCCACAACAGAACCGTTACCCTGGACACCCGCATAACTGTGATTGTAGCCAGCGGACAAATCTCTTGCTGCTGGCAAGCGTTTCCAGCCTCTCCGGTGCCGAACTCAGGCTGCTGAGTGCCGAAGTGATGAAGGCTGCCCCCAAATAAAAAGGGCAGGCTGCGGCGTTTCCCTCAGCCTGCCCCCCATAGCCGGGTTTCTACAGCGCTTTCAGGAAAGCCACCAGGTCCTTCTTCTCCTGAGGCGTAATGCCAACCGCGAACCGCGCATTGTAGAAGTCGATTACGGCTTCCAGCGTGTCTGCCGACCCGTTGTGGAAATACGGCGCACGACTCGCCAGACCCCGCAGAATCGGCCCCTTAAAGCGTCCCACATCCTTCCACAGGCCCGTAATCATGGCTCGACCCGGATCGCTGGTCACCTGAATCTGGCCCGTCACCTTGTTCCGCAGCTTAATCACCGGCAAATATTTCAGGTTCAACGGGCTGGAAGCGTCGCTGACGCCAATATTCAGGGGTGCCGAAACCGAGTGATTCCCCACGTTGGGAGAATCATGACAAGTGCCGCAGGTACCCGGAATGGTGACACGGTTCAGGTCGTCATTCAGTCCGGCAACGCCCGTGATCTGAATAGCCTTCGAGTTGAACAGAGCCTGACCACGGGCGATGCTGGCTCGCCGTGCCGCCGGACTGTCGTCAACCGGTCCGCGATTCTCGCCGTCATCGTCGCGGCCGCGGCCTGCCACGGGAGTCGCGGTCCATGCGGAAAACAGGTCGAAGATCGCGGGAGTGAACGGCGTGCCATGCGGATTGCCGCCCAGCGGATCGTTCATCCCTACAAAGAACGCCGACGTCGTCACCGTGGATAACGCTACGGGACCACCTGTCGCGCCATTTGCATTCAGCGGACCTGCTTTGAAATCCACCGCCTGCGCCGTGGAAAGCGAGAGTTCAAAATCCACAATCGCCTGCTGCTGCGCGGGCGTCAACGGAACGGTCCCCTGCGCATGGCCGTTCGTCGCGTCCACCGCCTGATGTGCCAGATCGGCCACCAAATCAGCCGGATTCGTAGCAAAAGTGATCTTCTGCGTGCCGGTCTGAGGGGAGGACTCGCGGCCATCCCGCATCAGGGTGCTCAGAAAGCGCAAATTCGTTGTGGGCAACGGACGGCGGTACATCGACAGGGTCACGGGTTCATTACAGCCATACGGATTCAGAACGCCAATGACGTTAAATTCGGCGGTGACCGGAACATCCACGGTGACCCGAATCAGGCCCTTGTCCGTCAGCAGACTGTAAGCCTTCCGCCTTCCACCCACGGAGGATGTGTCGATATCGTGATTGCAATTCGACCCATCATTCGTTCGAAAAATCGGATCCAGGCCCTGCGTCTGTTCAAATCGCTGCTTCACCTCATTAGCAGAAACGCCCCAGCCCTGTGCCGCACGATGGCAAGTCTCACAGGTCCGGCCGTTGGTGCCAAGAGACTGGAAGAACGGCCCCGTCAGGTCAAGCGCTGTGCCCGGAGTATTCCGTGTCTCCAAAATCCCGGAATCGTTCATAAACGGGAAAAGGTTCGGCAACGAGGTCGGGTTCTGTGACGCAAGGCCCAATGCGCCTCCAACTCCGCAGACTGCCATCAAAGTAAATAGTGCGTTCTTTCGGTGTGACATACGTGGTCCTCTCACTGTTCTGGTTCCGCTCCCTGGAACCATCCAGCCTGGAACACGACGTGGACGGCAGACGTTGCGCACGCAAGGCCCACCAGTTTAGTGGTAATGGTACGTAAATCGTTTCAGATTATCTGCTCCGCGGCGTGAAACAACCCGCACCGGGGGATCTCTGCGGACTGCCCCGGTGCACCCACAGGCAGCCTTATAGAGTTCTGATCTGCCCCGATTTATTGTGGGCGTCCTGGGCCACCTGGTAAGCGCGGCTGGCGTACTCCAAAGCGCGCTCCGCATGCCAGAAGGCCGTTTCATGATCGCCTTTTTCGTTATGCTCGGAGGCTGTGCGGTGCGAATGTGCGGCCAGTTCGTGTTGCCGGGCGGCCTCCCGGTGTAGTTCGTGCACTGTGTCCTGATTCATGGCTATTCGCCGCACTGTATGCACGCGGGATACCAAGGCCCCAAACAGCCCACATTCCAGCCGCGGTTCACCAAACTCCGCCATTCTGACCAACGCGCAAGCGGGTGACCGTATTTCGCCGCGCTGCCCCGAGATCCGGCCCTGCCGCTCCACGCCCAATCGCCGGACGCATTGGGTAAATGCCTCATCCAGGCCTGCAACCAAGCGTTCAGGCAGCCGCTTTCTTACCCGCGATACGTCTCGAGGACCTGCGCACCAGACCAGGGTCACCCTGCCGCGAGCCTTGACTCTGGCCTCCAACGTGCACCCACCAAGTCCGAACATGCAACGGAAGACCCTCACCCTCACCGCCATAGCGGCCTGCGCCGCAGCAGGGCTGGGAACGTGGTATTTCCTCGGCGCGGGCACAAAAGTTGAATACCGCACCGTCGCCGCGGACCACGGCGACATCAACGTAACCATCTCCGCCACCGGGACCCCCAACGCGGTTGTCACCGTTCAGGTTGGCTCTCAGATCTCCGGAACAATCCAGAGCCTCTACGCCGATTTCAATACCAAGGTCACTAAGGGCCAAATCATCGCCCGCATTGATCCGGCGGCCCTCCAGGCCCGTGTCGACCAAAGCCAGGCCAGCCTCGACGCAGCCAAAGCAGCAGTCGCCAACTCCGAAGCCGGGATCAACAAAGCGCAGGCTGCCATACAGGCCAGCCACGCCACGCTCGCAGCGGCCAGCGCCAACGTTGCCAAAAGCGAGGCAACAGCCACGGATGCCGTCACGAAACTTGGCCGCCGGACCCAACTCGCCAAAGAGGGCATCCTCTCTGCAGAAGATCTGGATACCGCCAGAACTGCGTCAAATACCGCATCCGCCGATCAGCAGGCGGCCAGCGCCCAGCGCCGCGCTGCCGAGGAAAATATCCGCGTCGCCGAAGCCGAACTCGTTTCCGCCCGGACTCAACTCGCCACCAGCCTGGCGCAGGTGAGGCAGTTCGAGGCCGCGCTCCGCACCACGCAAATTGATCTCGACCATACCTGGATTAAGGCCCCCGTAGACGGCGTTGTCGTCGCCCGTAAGATCGATGTCGGCCAGACCGTCGCCGCCAGTCTCGCCACCCCCACGCTCTTTGAGATCGCGCAGGACCTGACCCGTATGCAGATTGACACCAACGTTGCCGAAGCCGACGTGGGCCGCGCCCGCGTAGGCCAACCCGGCACCTTCACGGTGGACGCCTACCCGGGGCAGATCTTTAAAGGGATTGTCACCGAAATCCGGCTGGCGCCTATAAACGTCCAAAACGTCATCTCCTACGATGTCGTCATCGCCGCTTCCAACCCCGATCTCAGGCTCTTCCCCGGCATGACCGCCAACGTGAAAATCCTCGTCACCCAGCGCACCGGTGTTCTCAGAATTCCCAATGCCGCCCTCCGCTACCGCCCGGCGACGGTACCCAAAGCGGCTGGACGCGAACAGGCCGTCTGGATACCGAACGCCAAAGGCGAACCGCAAAGGATCGCCGTCACCACCGGCGAAACCGATGGCAATTTCACTGAGATAACCTCCGGTGACCTGCAGCCCGGAACCCGGGTCATCCTCAGTGTTCTGGCCAAAACCGCGACGCCGGCCGCCAGAACTCCCACCCAGGGCCGGGGACCCGGCTTCTAGCGTCATGCCGGACGTCATCGAAACCACCGACCTCGTTCGCGACTTCCAGCTGGGTGAAATTCCCGTCCACGTCCTGAAGGGCATCACCTTCCGGATCGAGCGCGGCGATTTCGTCGCCATCATGGGGCCTTCGGGCTCCGGAAAATCGACGCTCATGAATATTCTCGGCTGCCTCGACAAGCCCACCTCCGGCACTTATAAACTCGATGGGGCCGGTATCGGCGACCTCACCCGCGACCAGCTCGCCGAAATCCGTAATAAGAAGATTGGGTTCGTTTTTCAGCAATTCAATCTTCTCGCCCGGACCTCGGCTCTGGAAAACGTGGAACTCCCCCTGCTCTACACCGACTTACCCGCCAGGGAGCGGCGTGAGAAAGCGCTCAAAGCGCTGCAGACCGTGGGCCTCGGCGACCGTGGCCAGCACCAGCCCAGCCAGCTCTCCGGGGGGCAGCAACAGCGCGTCGCCATCGCCCGCGCCATGGTTAACAGCCCGAAGATCATCCTGGCCGATGAGCCCACCGGAGCCCTCGACTCCCGGACTTCACTCGAAATTATGGCCATCTTTCAGCGTCTGAATCGCGACGACGGCATCACGATTCTGCTGGTAACCCACGACGCCAACATGGCCAGTTACGCGAACCGGAAGATCAACCTGAAAGACGGTCGTATCGAATCGAACCAGGTCATCGTGGCCCCGCACGATGCCCAAACCGACCGTGCCGCCCTGCCACAGGAACTCCCTGCTGCCACGAAAGAAGTCGAGGTCCGCCAATGAATAAACTGCTCTCCAGCCTGCGGATCGCCCTCCGCGCCCTGCGCGTGAACCGGGCTCGCTCCGCCCTCACCATGCTCGGCATCATCATTGGAGTCGCTGCGGTTATCGCTATGGTCGGCGTCGGATCAGGCGCCACGGCCCGCATCCAGGACCAGATTCAAAGCATCGGCAGCAACCTCATCATCGTCCTGCCCGGCAGCATCAGCACCAATGGTGTCCGGCTCGGCTCGGGCGGCGTCTCCACTCTCACGGAAGATGACGCCAAAGCCATCGCTGCGGAGTGCCCCGCCGTCGCGGCGGTCGCGCCCACCCTTCGCGGCGGCGTGCAGATCGTTTTTGGCAGCGCCAACTGGGCTACCAGCGCCCAGGGAGTCACGCCCGCTTACACGATCATTCGCGACCTCACCATGAAATCGGGCCAGTTCTTTACCGACCAGGATGTGGACGCCGGTGCCAAAGTCGCGGTCCTGGGGGAAACCGTCGCGCAGAATCTCTTCGGCGGTGCGGAGCCTACCGGCCAGGTCATCATCGTCAAGAACGTACCCTTCACCGTCTCCGGCGTGCTGACCCCCAAAGGTCAGTCGCCGACCGGACAGGACCAGGACGATGTCATCCTCCTGCCCATTTCTTCCGCGCGCCAGAAGGTGATTGGCCGTAACCGCGCGAATGCGAAGTCTGTCGGCACCTTAATGGTGCAGGCAGGCAGCCCGGATCAGATGGACCAGGCACTCTCCGAAATGACTACCCTGCTGCGCGAGCGCCACCGCATTCAGCCCGAGCATGAGGACGACTTCACCGTTCGCAACCTGACGGAAGTGTTCGCCGCCCAGGAAACCTCGGCGCAGGTGATGTCGATTCTGCTGGGCGCCATCGCTTCCGTGTCGCTGATCGTCGGCGGCATCGGCATCATGAACATCATGCTGGTTTCGGTCACTGAAAGAACGCGCGAAATCGGCCTCCGGCAGGCCGTCGGCGCCAGAACCCAAGACATCTTGTCACAGTTCCTGGTAGAAGCCGTAACCCTCTCGCTGCTGGGAGGAATTATCGGAATAGTCGTCGGCCTGGCGGCCTCTGCTCTTATCTCATACTTCGCGGAATGGACTACCAAAGTAAGTGTGTTCTCCGTGCTGCTCGCTTTTATGTTCTCGGCCTTAGTCGGAGTCTTCTTTGGCTACTACCCGGCACGCAAAGCCGCCTATCTTGACCCTATTGAAGCGCTGCACTACGAATAACCCTGGAGCCCAGGATAATACGTCACCGTGGCCCTGCGATTGCATCTCAGACTATGAGGTAGGTGAATATGTACGGCAATCATCGTTTTTCAAACACTTTGGTACTCGGTCTGGCAATTGTGGTGAGTGCTCCGGCGCAGCAAGGTCGCGGCATGATGGGCATGATGGGCTCAATGAAGCTCCCCGACGCCATCACGTCGGAGTCAAACCCGCTCACCCCCGCCAAAATCAATCTGGGCCGCATGCTCTTCTACGATGCCCGCCTTTCCCGGAACCACGACGTTTCCTGCAATTCCTGCCATAACCTGGCCAACTACGGCGTGGATGGCAAGCCGGTCTCCAGCGGTGATAAAGGCCAGCTCGGTGGCCGAAATTCCCCCACCGTCTATAACGCTGCCGGACATTTCGTCCAGTTCTGGGACGGTCGCGCCCCGAACGTGGAGGAGCAGGCCAAAGGCCCCGTCATGAATCCCGTGGAGATGGCCATGAGTTCCGAGGCGGAAGTCGTCGCCACGCTCCGCGCCATTCCCGGCTATCGCAACGCCTTTCACGAGGCGTTCCCCGATTCCGCCGAGCCCGTCACCTTTAACAACATGGCCCGGGCCATCGGAGCCTTTGAACGCAAACTCGTCACACCCTCCCGCTGGGACCGCTTTATGAGCGGCGACCAGGGCGCGATCACCTCCGATGAGATGGCCGGGCACCACCAGTTCATGCAGGCAGGTTGCATGAGTTGCCACAACGGCCCTTATATCGGAGGCCAGGCGTTTCAGAAACTGGGGGCGAAGAAGACATGGCCCGTCGCCACCGATACCGGTCGCATGGGCGTCACTGGCAACACGGCCGACCGTCTGGTCTTCAAGGTTCCCTCGCTGCGCAACGTGGAAAAGACCGGCCCGTACTTTCACACCGGAAAAGTCGCGACGCTCGACGAAGCCGTCCGCCTGATGGGCGAATACCAGCTCGACCGCAAACTCGATGACCAGCAGGTAACCCAAATCGTCGCCTGGCTCAAAACCCTCACCGGTGAAATCCCCGCGGACTACATCCGCCAACCGGCTTTACCGCAGTAGTTCTGGCCACAAAGAAAGGAATCGAGTTGCCCGGCTCTATGCGACCCAACGCAACAAGGGGCCCCGGTTCCGCCGCACCTGCCTCCCCCCGGCAGATTTGGCGTTTCGCGTGGATCCATTGGAAGATGCGGAGCATCATCAGAAGCAGTCACAAGGGACAATAACAAGGAGAAACGATGCCTGACTGGTTAGAAATAGCTCTCTTCTTCGCCGCTTGGTTCGCCCTGCAGCGCTGGATCCTGCCCCGTTTCGGGGTGGCCACCTGAATGGCCCCCACCTGCGGTGTCGAGTCTCGACACCAAACACCGCCTCCGGCCGGACCAGCGGAAGCTTTACGCTCAAAAGAGTTACTCTCAAAAGAGTAAGGTGCATTGATGAAACAAGTACTTCTGAGTCTTGCTGTCGCGGTATTCTGCATAACCGCGGGTATGGCGCAGGTGACAAAACCCACCGTAGAAGGTATCACCAACTTCGCCCAGGTGGAATCTACCGTCGCCTGCACCGGAGCCATCAAACCCACATCCATCGCCGGGATTCAGAAGATGGGCTTCGCCTCCATCATCAATCTCCGCGTGGCCACCGAACCCGGCGCCGAAATTGACGCGGAAGCCGCAGCCGCCAGGGAGGTCGGCATCACCTTCGTCCACCTCCCCTTTGCCGGAGCCGCCCCGGACCCCGCCGTTGCCGATCACTTTCTCCAGATCATCCGGACCGCCGGCAACCAGCCCGCCTTCATCCACTGCGCCACGGGAGGTCGCGCCGCAACCATGTGGCTGATTAAGCGCGTCCTCATCGATAAGTGGGAACTGGACCGTGCCACCGATGAAGCCGCGCAACTCGGCCTGGCCAGCCCGGGCCTGAAGAAATTCGCCCTCGACTACATCGAAGCCCACAAAAAATAGTTTTGGTCAGAAGACTCGGCTTCGTTTGGGGCGGCTCGCCTGGCGGACAGGTGGACCGCCGGGCAAGTTCACCCAACCCGCCGCGATATCCTGAAACAGACGGGAGAGACCAGCCTCATCGCTGGCGCCGAAGGAGCAACCGCCCCGGAAACTCTCAGGCAAAAGGACCGTCACACATCAACATCTGGAGAGTAGCGAGCCGCAAGGTTCGCTCGCCGACGGAATAACGTTCTCAGGCACAAGCGACAGATGGGGCGAAAGGTTCGTCATGTCCTCCGCCCGCGCTGCTGAAGCCGCCACCACATTTGAACGCCGCCACATCGGGCCTTCACCCTCAGACATCGAAGCCATGCTCCAGGTGGTGGGAGCTCAATCCCTGGAAGACCTGATGAGCCAGACCCTGCCCGCCTCCATCCGGCAGAAGTTACCCCTCGACACCGGCTCGGCCCTGTCCGAAGTGGAAGCCCTCGATTTCCTGCGCGGCATCGCTGCCCGCAATGAAGTCCGCACTTCGCTCATCGGCCAGGGTTACTACGGCACCCTTGTCCCCGGCGTCATCCAGCGCAATATCCTCGAAAGCCCCGCTTGGTACACCGCTTACACTCCCTACCAGCCCGAAATCAGCCAGGGCCGCCTCGAAGCCCTGATCAATTACCAGACGATGATCTGCGACCTGACCGGTCTCGACGTCGCCAACGCCTCCATGCTCGACGAAGGCACCGCCGCCGCCGAAGCCATGGCCGTCGCCCAGCGCTCCGCCAAATCCAAGTCCACCCGCTTTTTCGTCGATAGCGCAATTCACCCGCAAACCCTCGCCGTCATTGAAACCCGTGCCGAGCCCCTCGGCTGGACCGTCGTCGTCGGCGACACCCTCCCCGAAGGCGATTTCTTCGGAGCTCTGTTCCAATACCCCGACACCTTTGGTGAAATCCGCGACTTCCGCGCCGCCATCCAGTGGATTCAGGCTAAAGGCGGCCTGGCAATTCTGGCCGCCGACCCCCTCGCCCTCACCCTTCTCACGCCTCCCGGCGAACTCGGCACCGATATCGCCCTTGGTTCCGCCCAGCGCTTCGGAGTCCCCATGGGCTACGGTGGCCCCCACGCCGCGTACCTGGCGGTAAAGGATGCGTATAAAAGGTCCCTCCCCGGCCGCCTCGTCGGCGTCTCCATCGACTCCAAAGGCAAGCCCGCCTACCGCCTCGCGCTCCAAACCCGCGAACAGCACATCCGCCGTGAAAAGGCGACCTCCAACATCTGCACCGCCCAGGTCCTGCTGGCCGTCATGGCCTCCATGTACGCCGTGTACCACGGCCCTGAAGGCCTGGTTTACATCGCGCAGCAGATCCGCCGCCGCACCGCGACCCTTGCCGTCGGCCTTCAGGCACTCGGCTTCACGCTCCGCAACTCGGCATTCTTCGATACCCTGACGGTCAATGCGGGCACCCAACGGGCCGCCATCCTTGCCCGCGCCGATTCCGCAAAGCTCAACTTCCGCATCTTCGCCGGGGACACCGACGCCGAAACCCTCGGCATCTCACTCGACGAAACCACCACGCCACAAACCGTGGAAGCCATCCTGCAAGCCTTCGGAGCCACCACCACCACGCCCGAAGCAGAGGCCCCCGCCCTTCCCGCAGGCCTCGCCCGAACCTCCGCCTTCCTCACCCACGCCGTCTTCCACAAGTACCGCTCCGAAACCGAAATGCTGCGCTACATGCGCAAGCTGAGTGACCGCGACCTCGCGCTCGACCGCGCCATGATTCCGCTCGGCTCCTGCACCATGAAGCTCAACGCAACGTCGGAAATGCTGCCCGTTACCTGGCCGGAATTCGGCAACCTGCACCCGTTCGCGCCCAAAGACCAGGCCGCCGGCTACCAGGCCATGTTTCAGGACCTGGAACAGAAGCTTTGCCAGATCACCGGCTACGACGCCATCCTGCTGCAGCCCAATTCCGGCGCGCAGGGTGAATACGCCGGCCTCCTCGCCATCCGCGCTTACCACCGGAGCCGCAACGAAGGCCACCGCAACCTCTGCCTGATCCCGTCGTCAGCCCACGGCACCAACCCCGCCTCCGCGCACATGGTCGGTATGGACGTGGTGGTGGTCGCCTGCGATGCCAAAGGCAACGTTGACCTGGCCGATCTGAAAGCCAAAGCCGCGCAACATGCCGATAAACTCGCCGCGCTGATGGTCACCTACCCCTCCACCCACGGCGTTTTCGAAAACGAGATCAGCGAAATCTGCAGCACCATCCACCAGTACGGTGGCCAGGTTTACCTTGACGGCGCGAACCTGAACGCCCAGGTCGGCCTGTCGCAACCCGGCAAGTATGGCGCCGATGTCTCGCACCTCAACCTGCACAAGACCTTCTGCATCCCCCACGGCGGCGGCGGCCCTGGGATGGGCCCCATCGGCGTCCGTAGTCACCTGGCCCCCTTCCTGCCGCAGCACGTTTCAGCTGCGCCGTTCGGGTCCGCCTCCATCCTGCCCATCTCGTACATGTACATCCTGATGATGGGTGGCGAAGGCCTGAAAAAGGCCACCGAAGTCGCCATCCTGTCTGCGAACTACATCGCCACCCGCCTCGATTCTTCTTTCCCGCTGCTCTACAAGAACGACAATGGCCGTATCGCGCACGAGTGCATCATCGACCCCCGGGGCCTGAAGGACATCTCCGGCGTCACTGTGGATGACATCGCCAAGCGCCTGATCGACTACGGCTTCCACGCGCCGACTATGAGTTTCCCGGTCCCCGGAACGCTCATGATCGAGCCCACCGAATCCGAATCGAAGGC
Source organism: uncultured Acidobacteriia bacterium (assembly GCA_903929755.1). Lineage (GTDB taxonomy): Bacteria > Acidobacteriota > Terriglobia > Bryobacterales > Bryobacteraceae > BOG-234. Next base: position 31,567 of record CAIYVZ010000034.1, on the reverse strand, counting down.
CGAACTCGACCGCTTCTGTGACGCCATGATTTCCATCCGTAAGGAAATCACCGACGTGGAAAATGGTCGCTTCCCCATCGCCGATTCCCCGCTGCGCCACGCGCCCCACACCGTCTACGACCTGGTGGAAGCCTGGACCCGCCCGTACCCGAAGGAAGAAGGATGCTTCCCTGCGGGGTCAGCGAAGATGGACAAATACTGGTGTCCCGTGGGCCGCATCGACAACGCATATGGAGACCGCAACCTGGTCTGCAGTTGCCCGCCGCTCGAAGAGTACAAGTAACCTGTCAGGATCGGGCGAAAGGCACGATCTTCGATCTCTTGATTTTCTTGTCCCGCGTCACCAGGGGAACCCCGTGGATGATACTGGTCGCCGCAATCAGTTCGTCGGCGGGATCGCTGCTGAAATCCAGTTCAGCGGACTTTGCGCAGACTGCCAGATCGACCGGCCACACATGTACCCGGGAAAGTATCCGCTTGAATTCGGGTGCGCGGACGTCAATCCCAATCCTGCCGAGTTGCGCCAGCTTCGCCACCTCCCACAGCACGATGGCCGAGATGCCCCACTGTTCCGCGGCGAGTAGTTTTCGTTCGCCGGGCGTCAGCGAACCGTCCAGGGCGAACAGCAGGATATGCGTATCAAGATTCAGCATTCCATTTGCTTCCTGTAGTGAAGACGTCACCCGACACCTGCACCTTACCTTTCATGCTGCCGATCAGCGCCGCACAGCCGGAGTTTATGGGAGTCAACAGGGCGACAGCCTTTCCATGTTTCGTCACGACGATGCCGTCAGGCCCCAGGTGGTCGAGCAGTGAAAGACACTGTTCTTTGAACTTCGACGCGCTGATCTCCATCATTGCCTCAGTATAGTCATTTTTATTGACCAGTCAATAATAGTGGCTATGTCCTCCGCCCCCCTCCGGTGAGACCGCGCCGTGGCCAGGCTCCGCTCCCTACTCGGGCGCTTCCTCCAGGGGAGGTTGATCCATCACCTCAACCGCATCCGCGGCATCACCCGGAGCCACCTGTAACCGGATCCCCCGCGAAAGCGGCCAGTCCACTCTGGCGATGTTCAGATCCGCCAGAAAACACTCGATCCCGGCAGCCTCCAGGCACCCCTGCGCCAGCAGCGCCTCCGCAATATCGCCGAACTGCCGGATCGTCACCAGCTCGGGAGCGTTTGTTTGAGAATTGTGTTCCAATAACCACTCTCGCAGAAATCCCGCCGCCCTGTTCGAAGCCACGATGGGGAGCCAGTCATCAAGTCTCGAACTCACTGCTATCTCCCTGATGTCATTGGAAATCCTTGAGCGTTTTCCGGGGGTTTGTGCCTCTGTTTGTTCGACCCCAACGTGGATTCGAACTCTGCGTCGGAGCCAGCAGTAATCCCTCCGTTTTGAGCCCTTGTGCCGGAACCAGGCAGCAAGCTTGCCGGCACCAGCCCGACACTGCTGTTACAGGGCAGCCTCATCTGCATCGTTGATTCCCCGTCTCGCCACAAGGCCCTGAATATGCAGAAACAGCGACGCTGGCAGTTGTTAAGAAACCGCCGCTGGTGGCAGTCATGATCCTGATATTAATCAACGCGCGGAGTTAGCACCAAGAAACCCCATGGTGACTGAACGGCATTTTTCTTGTCCGCAAGTTCCGCGCAGGCATTCACCCGGTCATAGTCGGGCACACCTTGTGGAAGAGTAAAGGCCTCTGCCTTCCTGGTTCGGCAATACAACTGCGCCAAACGCCTTGCGGCAGCAGCCATCTGCAGTCTCTCGTTCTCCTTATCGCATATCATGGAAGCTGATGGCCCTTGACGAGACGCTGACGCAGGAAATCGTTCGCCGCATCCTTACCGTTGCCGAACCGGATCGCGTCATTCTATTCGGCTCCGCCGCTACCGGGCAGATGACACGCGACAGCGATATCGACCTTTTGGTCGTGGAACCCAAGCCGGACAATACCCGTGTCGAAAGCATCAGGATCCGACATGCACTGGGGGACATTGGCTATCCCCTCGATGTGATCGTGATCGCATCGGAACGTTTTGAAGAAACAAAAAACATTATTGGCGGCATTGCCTATCCCGCGCACAGGTACGGACGAGTGCTCTATGAAGCTGCCTGACGAGGTGACGAGGTCCGGCGTGAACTGGTCCGGCAATGGATTGGGAAAGCGGAACAGGATCTTGCCGCAGCCGGGATTCTTTTGAAGGATGCGACCCGCTTACCATCCGTCATTGCCTTTCACGCGCAACAGGCAGTCGAAAAATACCTGAAGGCGATTCTCGTTCGGCATCAGGTCTACTTCCCGAAGACTCATTATTTGGGAAAGGTGCTCAATCTGGTTGCGGAGTGCGCACCTATGACCGCCGAAGCGCTGCAGGATTCAACATTGCTCACGCCCTTCGGGGCCGAAGGCAGGTATCCCGGGGACACACCGGAACTCCTTCCCGGAGAAGAAACGCGCGCCGTTGAGATCGCCTGCCAGGTCCGAGACACCGTGAAGCAGACGTTGAAAGACTATCTGGCCTAAGGCCAACCGGCGCGATTGCCTGTGCTCGCCATCAGCAACTCAATGGGTGACAAGTGGAGAGGTAGTTTTATACATAATCTGTCGGCCCGGCAAATCGTGACGCTGGAACTGGCCCGGCAGGGCTCGACATTTCAGATGCAGGATTTCGAAGCCCGATGCCCGGGAGTGCACCGGCGCTCGCTGCAACGCGATCTGCGAGAACTTGTCGATGCCGGTCTACTCGAAGCAACCGGTGCCACGAACCGTCTGGTTTACAGGGCCTCGGGCAGCTCCCAAAACTAGCGACAAACTTGCGACACAACTAGCGACAGACTTGCGACAGGCATGCGTCATTCCCCGCAGAAGTCGTTGATTGTTCGAAAAAACAAGAATCGGGGCCCAAGATGGATGAAAACTGTCATTCGCAGTTTTTGCTCGGTTCAGTCACGCGGCATTGTTCAGTCACGCGGCATTGTTCAGTCGCGCGGCATTGTTCAGTCACGCGTCATTGTTCAGTCACGCGGCATTGTTCAGTCACGCGGCATTGTTCAGTCGCGCGGCATTGTTCAGTCGCGCGGCATTGTTCAGTCGCGCATCCTGTGGTGATGCCGTAGGGGTTGTCGCTCCATCATTCCTGCACAACACGCCTGCCCCCCTTGACGCTGATATTGCACAAGACTACTATCTTGACTACGTTGTCTCAAAAGACATTTCAACCGCTTCAGAAAGGGTACTCTATGAATTTCTTAAGAACAGCCACTGCGCTCACGCTCTGGCTTCTTGTTTTCACTTATTCCCTATCCGCTCAGCTCAATACGGCGGATATTCTCGGCACCGTCACCGATACAGCCGGTGCCGTCATGCCAAACGCCAAGGTAACCATCGTCAACAAAGGTACCGGGGACACCCGTACCGTGCAAACGGCAGGCTCAGGCGATTATGTCGTCAATCTGCTGCCCTCCGGCAGCTACTCCGTCACCATCGAGGCCCCGAGCTTCAAACGGTTCATTTCCTCCGTGACGCTCGTCGCCGGTGACCGGGCCCGTATTGACGCCCAGTTGCAAGTCGGTGACACTACGCAAAGCGTGGAAGTTTCCGCCGCCGCGCCCGCCCTCCAAACCGACAGCTCCACGCTCCGCGACACCGTCTCCGCCCAGGCCGTGCAGGACTTGCCGCTGAACGGACGTAACTTCGTGAACCTCGTCACCACCACAGTGGGCGCTGCCGCGGCTCCGTCGAACTCCATCATCGGCGGCACCCGCCCCGACGAACGCCGGCAGACCGCCGGGGTCGTCGCCAACGGCATGAACGAAACGTTCAACAACCACCTGGTCGATGGGATGGACAACAACGAGCGCGAACAATTCTCCATTCTCATCCGGCCCTCCATTGACTCCATCCAGGAAGTGAAAGTGGACACCAACGCTTTCCCTGCCGAAGTGGGACGAGCCGGCGGCGCAGTCGTCAACCTGATTACCAAGTCGGGGGGCAATGCGTACCACGGCGGTATTTACGAATACTTCCGCAACGACAAACTCAACGCGAACGACTTCTTCGGGAACGCGGGCGGCATCGGTCGCCCCGAGTTCCGCCAGAACCAGTACGGCGGCAGCGTCGGTGGCCGTATTAAGAAAGACAAGACCTTCTTCTTCGCCGATTGGGAAGAACTCCGCCAGATTCAGGGTAAGAATACCGGTCTCCTCGCCGCCCCCACCGCTTATCAACTGGCACACCCCGGCGATTTCTCCGACGTCGGCGGCCCGGTAGTTCCTCAATCGCTCCTCGACCCTGTCGCGGTGAAATATCTCGCGCTGTTGCCGGCCGCCAATATTCCTGGCGCGCCTGCCACCGCCAACTACACCGGCAACGTCAATAATCAGTACTACGCCCGCACCATCGACGCCCGTATTGATCACCGGTGGTCCGACAAAGACAGCTCCTTCGGGCGTGTCAGCTACAATCCCACCACCACGGTCTACCCGACCCTCTACCCCAAGGTGAATGGCATCAATCCGGGCAACGGTATCTATCCTGGAAATTCCACCGGCGATGCGCAGTCTTACATGCTCGACCACGTTCACGTGTTCAGCCCGACCGTCGTTTTAGAAGTGAAAGCCAGCTTCACCCGGCTAAATATCGCAACGCTTTCCGCCAATCAGGGCACCAACCTGTCCGACAAGTTCGGCATCCCCGGCGCCAACGTCAACAAAGATGTTTCCGGTCTGCTGAACGTCTCCATCAACGGGTATACCGGGCAGGGAAGCTGCAACTCCCTCGGCGATTGCACTTCCGTGCCGATCTATGACGTGAACAACGTCTTCCAGGAAGAAGGCACCCTCACCTGGACGAGGGGTACTCACAACATTAAGTTTGGCGGCGGCATGATCCGCCGTCAGCTCAATTACTACCAGGTCCCGAACGGGACAGGCCAGTTCACCTGGTCCGGCAGCACTGCCGGCGCCCCGCCCAACAGCCTGGCAAACTTCCTGCAGGGTGTTCCCACCACCATCACCCGCCAGCTGACCCTTTATCACCAGTACTACCGGACGGCTGAACCCCACGCCTTCGTACAGGACGACTGGCATGCCACCCGCAAACTAACCCTGAACCTCGGGCTCCGCTGGGATCACATCGGGCAGCTCCAGAGCGCAGTCAATCAGCGTTCCAACTATCAGCTCGACACCAATACCTTCTGCATCGGCCAGGCTGCGTGTGTGGAACCCAACTGGAAACAGTTTGCGCCCCGCCTGGGCTTCGCCTATAACGCAGGAAAAGGTATGGTGATCCGTGGCGGTGCCGGGATGAGCTACTTTGCTCAGGATTATGCCGCAGGGTCCCTCAACCTTTCCAACCCGCCCTTCGTGACCGTGAATTTCACCTGCCAGCCGGCCGTCGTCGGCGGCATCGCCTGCCCCGCGGGCATTGGCAAGCTGAAGGATGGTCCGCCGCCCATCCAGATTCCCAACATCGCGGAAATCCTCGGTTCCGTTCGCGCCGGGCTCCAGACCGGCCTCGTTTCCCATGCCAACCACTACCCGGCCGCCGAAATCATGCAGTGGAACCTGACGGCCCAGAAGCAGTTCGGGGACAACGTGTTCACCATGTCGTACGTTGGCATGCTGGGCCGCCACCTGCAATGGGCACAAACGGTGAACACTCCCGTTCCCACAGGGACGGCCGTTCAGCCGCCTTTCATCCGGTCGGCCACCTTGCCCAATGTGCAGGGAATTACCCTCCACACCACCGGTGCCGGAAGCGCCTATCATGCCGCTCAGTTTGTTTTTGAGCGTCGTTACTCGAAGGGGTTGACAGTAAATGCCAACTACGCCTTCGCCCGCAACCTGACCCATCTGGTGGATAACGGTGAGCAGAACAATACCCTCTCCAACAATCGCCAGTACGACTGGGGCAATTCCGGTATTGGCTTCAAGCACAAGATCAACTTCCGCGTGAACTACGAACTTCCGTTCGGCAAGAGCGCAGATGGCTTGAAGAAGCAGCTGCTGGCGGGCTGGCAGGTTAACACCATCACGTTCTGGCAGTCGGGTGAACCGTTCACCGTATTTGACGGCCAGAATCTGATCAACCTGCCCAACACCACGCAGGACCGGCCCAACCAGATTGCCGGTCAGAAGTGCACCGTCGATAGTCCATCCATCAGTAACTGGATCAATCTCAATGCGTGGCAACAGCAGCCTATCGGCAACCCCGGCAACGAGGGCGCCCGGCAGTGCTATGGTCCTCACTGGAGATCGGTCGATTTCTCCATCTTCAAGGACTTCACCGTGACAGAGAAAGCGAAGTTGTCGTTCCGTGCCGAGGCTTACAACATCTCGAACACCCCGAACTTCGCCTTGCCGAACAACGTGATCTCGTCGTGGACCGTTTCGCGGCAGCCCTCGGGCGTCCCCACACGCGCAGCCGCCTTCGGCCAGATCACTGCTACGAACCTTGGCTTCACGCCCCGCGTGATGCAACTTGCGCTCAAGCTAACCTTCTAACCGGCAGGCTGGCCCAACTCACTCAGGCGCCGCTGCCGGACTCAACAGTCCGGCAGCGGCGTTGCTCTTTTAGCTTAAGTAATGCCCCACGAAATGCACATAGGTCTCATCGGGGGCATCGGCCCCGCCGCAACCGATTTCTATTACCGGCGGCTCATCGCCACCTTCGCCGCCCGCCAGGCGTCCCTCGAACTGACCATCGTCCATGCCGACACGCCAACGCTCCTCCGTAATCTGACCAGCAACGATCAGGAAGCGCAGGTCGCCATCTACTCCCGCCTCACAAAACGCCTGGTTTCCGCCAGCGCCGATTGCGTCGTCGTCACCTCCATCGCCGGACACTTCTGCATCAAAGCCTTCGAGGCGGAATCGCCCCTGCCCGTCGTCAATCTGCTCACCGAAGTCACACGCGCTGTCGAATCCCGTGGCCTCAAACGCCTTGGTATTCTCGGCACCCGCACCGTGATGGAGACGCGGTTCTACGGAGGCATCACCAGTGCCACCGTCCTCCCGCCGGCTGGCTCCGAACTCGACGACGTTCACAACGCGTACAGCTCCATGGCGACCGCCGGCACCGTCACCCAGGCGCAGCGCCGCATCTTCGACACCGCCTGCGAAAGGCTAATCCAGGAACAGGGGGCCGAAGCCATCATGCTCGGAGGCACCGATCTCGCCCTCGCCTTCAAGGAAGAGACCAGCGAGTTCCCGCTCGTCGACTGCGCGGGTATCCACGTGGATGCAATCGCGAAACTGGCTCGCCCACAAAACCGGAAAAGGGAGGCAGCCCGAAGGCCACCTCCCTCTGTTTCAAACCGACCCAGGCCCTTATCCCTTCGCCGGACCGTCCTTCACCACCTGGGCAATCGCCGCGTTGAACTTCGTCATCTCCTCATAAGTCCCCACCGTCACGCGAATGTGCTGCGGCCATTCCGGCCACCGGTTCCCCGCCAGCATAATTTTCTTCGCCGCCATCGCCGTCCCAATCTGTGCCCCGGTGAAGCCCTTCACTGACATCATGAAGAAGTTCGAGGTCGATGGAATATAGCTCGCGCCGATCTTATCCAGGTGCTCATACGTATACTCGCGGTTCTTCTTATTAATCGCCAGGCGATCTTTCATCAGCCCGGCCACCTTCATGCTCGCCGCCGCGCACGCCGTAGCCGTCACCGGCAGATTCCCGCCTCGTCCATAGTCCGCAATCTTCGCCAGCAGATCCGGACGTCCATAAGCCGCCCCAGCCCGAAGTCCCGCCATCCCGTAGATCTTCGAGAACGTCCGCAGCACTACCACGTCCTTATCCTGCTTCACCAGCTCAGTGGAATAATTCTCCGGCCCGGCAAAATGAACATACGCTTCATCCACAATCAGCACCGCGTCCTTCGCCTTGTTCGCCAGAATATATTCCAGATCCTTGCGCGGCGTCAGCGTGCCCGTCGGGTTGTTCGGATTGCAGATGTAATAAGCGCCCGCCTTCGGATCGGCTTTAATCATCGCTTCCACGTCGTGCGAATAATCCGCCCGCAGCGGAACCTTTATCACCTTGTTGCCCACAAACCGGCCTGCGCCGCTGCCATATCCCGGGCTCGCCATCACCCAGCTCCGCGTGGGCGACGTAAACGCCGGCACGCAACTCGCGAGCGGAATGCTCGATCCCGGATACCCTGCCGCGTAATTCTGCTTCAGATTTTCCGTGCTCGCCAGCAGCGATTCGAACTCCAGGTTCTCGCCCTGCGGCCGATACCGCCAGCCCAAAGGCCCAACCCGGGCCATCGCCTCAATGCCTTCTTTACAAGGCCCCATCGGGTTCTCGTTCGACGAGATCACCACAGCGTCCGGGTCAAACGGGCGAGGCCCTCGCATCCCGGCAGGCCCAACCGCCCGGGCCACCTGCTGCGCCTGCGCAAACTCGCTGAAAAACGGCACTGCGGCGGCAACTCCCAATGAAATCCGGCTGATCTGCCGGCGCGAATATCCCCGTTCCAGCAGGGATTCCTGAGTCTTAAGCGTCAATGACATGGATAATATCTCCGGAGTGAACACTCCTGTTGATCAAAGGTGGGAGGGGAATGCGCCGGGAGACTTGCGACGCAGAAGGCAACGGCTGCTTACCAGGAGCCTGAGAGAAAACGCATCGGCAGCAGGGCCGGGCGTTGAGAAAAATCGCTGCCAGGATAATAACGAGGGTGCGGCGGGAAGTCAAGCGAAGACTCTGCCGCATGCTGGAATGGCGGCGGTCAGAGAAAGTGTTGCCCGCGGAAGGAGCAGAGCCCGCTGCGCGTAAAAAGGAGGCTTTCAGTGATTGTCGCATTCTGGTCCGCGGTACTCACACCCGCGGCGCTGCCGTTTCTCACAAAACCGGCTGCACGCAAAAACGCCGCCTTCCGTGAGGAGGCGGCGCTTTTGCTGCGGGAGTTTAGCGGTCGTTAATCAGTTCGACCGTGTGCCCAGTTAGAACGACAGACGGCCAGAGAACTGAACCTGGCGAGGCGTCCAGTAGGACGTCTGCAGGGACTGGATTCCGTCCGTTGCGTTGGGATTAACAAAGCCCTGGATGTTGAAGGCGTTGAAGGCGTCTACGTTCACACGGAGTTTGTATCGTTCGTTGATTCGGAACTCCTTGTAGATCGAGATGTCAGCCTGGAAGTTGCGGGGGCCCTGCAGGACCATCGCATTGAAGGGTTGGGCACCCAGAGGACCCGGCGAGAAGGCGGTGTTAACCGTCTGGCCGTTGTTCAGTGTCTGCAGGACGTTGTTGTTGCCGAAGTTCGCAGTTCCAGGAGTGTTGTTGATGGGGGCGAGATAAGGCTGGTAGCCAGCCGGCACGCCCTGAACGCCACGAGAAGCGGCATTGATGACCGTGGGAGCCAGATACCCGTTAAACCACATGTACGAGGGACGGCAGACACCGGAACGGCAGTCGGTGACCGGAACGCTGTCCTTGTAAACCGTGATCGGGTTCGTGGCACCCCAGTTGCCCGTGCCCACCTGGAAGGACTGCGACACCATGGTCCCGACGAAAGCGACCTGGTAACCACCCAAAAGGGCGTCGACGAAGCGGTTGGAGTTCTTCAGGAAGCGGCGGTCTTTGCCGAACGGCACATCCACCAGCCCGTTGAACGTCAGGCGGTGCATGGGAATGGCCGTGTCGAGGCGGTAGTTCTGCCAGCGGTTGAATTCACGGCTGGGGTTGAGCGGGGTGCCGACATCCATACCCTTCGGGATCACGCCGGGAGCGTACAGTGAGGCGGGATAGACGATGTTGTCGCGGAACGTGTTCCCGCCAACGCGGTAGGCCTTGGAGAGGACATAGAAGGCCTGGTAGCCGTAGCCCTTCCGGTAGGGGCGCTGGTAGTTCACCTGCAGTGCCGCGTCGTTTGAGAAGCCCAACTTGGTGGACTGGGTGATACCGCCCCAGGTCCGGTTGTCGTAGGGCCGGGTTGCAACGCCGGCGAAGGTTCCGGTCGGCGGAGTCGTCCCGGTGTTTGCCTGCCACACGTAGGTGGACGGGGCGTCGTTGAACTGGAAGTTCTGGTCCAGGTGCTCGCCGTGGGTGAAGACATAAGAGGCGCGTAACACCGAGCCGTCCTTGAAAGGCTGCTCGATGGTGAAGTTCGCCTCCTGCACACGGGCGGGCGGATAGTCGGCACTGATAACCGTGCCGGTGCCGATTCCGGGCAGCAGAGCTGTCGTCGACTGCGTATCCACAACGTTGGCCGAATTACGCCCGGCCACGATGGACTGGGGCGCACGCAGCAGATAATTCGGCAGTCCGTCAGGAGCCTGGGCGGCCGAAGTGTAGCTCTGCGAATAAGCTGCCGTGAAGGGATAGCTGGAGGTCAGGTAACGAATCGAGTTCCGGACCGGCACAGGGTAGACGTATTCGCCATAACCACCGCGAATCACCGTCCCGTTCCGGCCGAAACCGGGAGAGTAGGCAAAACCGATCCGAGGCAGGAAATTCCAGTTTGCGGCGCTAAAGCCGTGCTCCGGCATGCCACCCTCTTTGAGGGTTTCAAACTTCACTCCCAGATTCCGCAGGTTGGTGAGAAGCGATTCCGTTGTCAGGCCAGCCTTTACGTAGTAGCTCAGGTCCTGCGGGAAAGCCAGAGCCTTGTTCTTCGCGTCAAAGGCCACCATGTAATCGTTGGAGGCGAGGGGCGCATTGTGCGCTTCCCAGCGAAGTCCGAAGTTCAGCGTCAGACGCGAAGAAACGCGCCAGTTGTCCTGGGCGTAAGAATCGTACTCGCGCAGTGAACTGATGTTGAAAGGCGCGTTCAGGCGCTGGCTGTAGCTGGACGCCGCGCCCAGAAAGAAGTCCGCATTCTGGTTGCCGGTGTTCGGACGGGCGCCGTAGTTCGCCCCGGTTGTGGGGTCATAGACCGCCGTGGCCAGGTTGGTGAATGCGATCTGGTCGGGTGAGCGATCCGAGAGGTAGGCGAAGTGTTCGTGACGGAAACGGAAGCCGAACGCCAGCTGGTGTTTTCCCCAGATCTTGTTCAGGTTCTCGTCGATCGTGGAAACACGCTGACTCATACCGTAGTACCACTGCGAACCGCCGTACGGCATGAAGAGGTTGGCGCCGATATCGGGGAAGCCGACGTTGCCAAAGTTGTTGGGCAGCCCAAGCTGCTTCTCGAAGTTGCCCAGTGAAGCTTCATTACCCTGCACATACATGCGCTGCCACTGCATGCTGGCGATGGTCTCGGAGAAGAAGGTGGGGGAGAACGTCTTGGAGTAGCCAATGGCGCCCGAAATGGTTTGTACCGGGATCTGCTGGTATCCGGTGGAACCAGCCTTCAGTTCCGAAGTTTCAATGTTGGCCGGCGAGTTGGACGGATAGTTCCGCAGAGCCTGCTGGGTCTGGCGGATATCGGTGAAGCGGAAATAGACACGGTTCTTTTCGTCGAAAACATGATCGAGACGGGTCGTGTAGTTCGGTACCGTCTGCTGCGTTGGATTCGGGCCCGTCAGGTTGACGTTCACCATCGGGTTGTCAGCCGAGGTGGGCAACGGCGTCGCCGCGTAAAGGGTCTTCGCCAGGGGGCTCATCCGCGAGATCGGGATCTGATTGCTCGGGAACGGGGTGCGTGCGTATCCCAGAGCCGCGCTCTGGGTGGAATTGGGGTCGTACAGCTGCTGCAGGATACCCGCGCTGTTTACCAGGCCGCTGAAATCGCCGTTGCGCATGGCAGAAGTGGGAACAGACATCAGCTGCTGGCTTGCCCGGCGGAGTGAGAAGCGTTCATAGGCGAAGAAGAAGAAGGTCCTGTTCTTACCGTCATAGAGCTTCGGGATGGTAATAGGCCCGCCGACCGAACCACCGAATTCGTTGCGGATCAACTGGGGAGCCACCAGGTTGGCAGGATCCTGCCGCGCACGGGCGATGCCGAAGTAGTTGTTGCGGGATGTTTCAAAGACGGATCCGTGGATCTGGTTCGAACCAGACTTCGTTGTCAGGATCACCGTGGCCGGCGTCGCGAACTGGGCACTGGAGTTCAGCGTTTCGAAACGCACTTCCTGTACCGCGTCGGGATCGGGCAGCGTGGACTGCGCCGTGTTGCCGGCGCTGCCGAAGTTGCGGTTGGTCATGGGGGCGCCATCCTGCGAATATTCCATCGCCTCGCCCATCAGGCCGTTGGCGCGGGTGCCACCGGCTTCCAGGCCGGGAACGGTGTTCTGCGCCAGACCGAGCACGCTTCTGCCGTTCTGCGGCAGTTGCTCGATACGGGCGGCGTCGAGCTGGGTATTGACCGTACCACTGTCATAGGTAGCCAGCTGAATGGTTTCAGCGGTCACTGTGACTTTTTCCGAAACCTCACCAATCGTCATCTGCCGGTTCAGGATCAAAACCTGACCGTTCTGGAGAGTCAGACTGGTCTCAGAGTTCTTCATGCCACGCGCACTGAAGCTAACCGTATAGTTGCCGGCGCCCAGGCCCTTGATGGCGTAGAAGCCGGAGGTGTTGGCGGTGCTTTCAATGGCAACGCCGGTGGCCGTGTTGACGGTCTTGATGACCGCGCCGGGAATAGCGGAAGAGGAGGTGTCCTCTACCGTGCCCTGGATGGTGGCCGCGCCACTTTGGGCGGAAAGCACGCCTGGCATTGAGAGCAACAGGCCCAGCATAGCCGGGAACAGGAGCAGTTTTGAACGATTCTTCAACGGAACGGACCTCATTAATTGAACGAAAGTGTGACTTCACAACAACTGGATACGCTTGTCTGGCGGGAATCTTCCTTCCGCTCTGTGCAAACAGTGCGGCCCGAATCCAGACGCGGTTTCTAAGATATCACGATCCGTTGCGTGGCCGGAATAGCCCGCCTTGCGATGTGTCGTGAACAGGTGAGCTGTCCGGTCAAATCAACACGCCGCCCCGATTATTGCTCCAGCCCAAAACTAATCAACACATCCCCCGCCACAATCGCCACGTACTGCTTCCCGTCCACTCCATACGAGATCGGGTTGGCAGTAATCTTGTCCCCCGTCGGGAAGTGCCACAAATCCTTACCCGTCGCCCCATCCAAAGCGAAGAAATTCCCCTCGTTCGTGCCGCCAAACACCAGGCCACCCGCCGTCGCCATGACTCCCGCCCAGGGAGGCGTCAGCAGCTTGTGCGTCCACACAATCTCGCCCGTCAAAGGTGAAATCGCCCGAATCGCCCCCGTCGGAAACTCGCCCGGCACCGGCTTGTGTTCGCCCCCCAAAAAGTAATTACCCGGTGAATACGGCGCGGCCGCCCGATAGAAAACTTCACCCTCCTCGCGCGTCGCTACATACAATAGCTTCTGCTCGGGACTGTAACTCGGCGAATACCAGTTCGTCCCCCCCGTCGCCGCCGGCCACACCGCGACACCCGCCTCCGTCGGCAACGTCCCCGGCAGCCGCACCGGTCGCCCCTGCTCATCAATCTCCTTCGCCCACGTCTGCTTCTCATAAGGACGCGCCAGCAAAAACTCGCCCGTCTCCCGGTCCAGCAGATAGAAGAACGCGTTCCGGTTCGCCTGCATCAGCAGCTTCCGCTGCCGCCCCCGAAACTCCGCATTAAACAACACCGGAGTCTGGTTCGAATCCCAGTCATGCATGTCATGGGGCGTGAACTGAAAGTGCCACTTCCGCTTCCCCGTCGCCGCATCCAGCGCCACCACGGAATCGGAGTACAGATTGTCGCCCTTCCGCACATCCCCGTTGTAATCCGGCCCCGGATTCCCCGTCCCCCAGTAAACCAGGTTCAGTTCCGGATCATACGCGCCCGTCGTCCAGGTGGTTGCCCCGCCCGTCTTCCAGGAATCGCCCGCCCAGCTCGCCGCGTTCGGATCGTCCGGCCCGGCCGTCGTATAGAAACGCCACGCCCTCTTCCCCGTCGCCACGTCATACCCGTCAATAAAGCCACGCGCCCCGTACTCGCCCCCGGCCATCCCCACAATCAACTTATCCCGCGCCACAATCGGAGCCGAAGTCGAGCCGTACCCATCCAGATAATTCGCCATCTGCGTCTTCCACAGCAACCGCCCCGACCGCGCATCCAGCGCCAGCACCCACGCATCCACCGTCGACATAAACACGTGGCCCCCCAGAATCGCCAGACCCCGGTTCACCTGCCCGCAGCACACAATCACCTTCGCCGGCAGCTTGTAATCGAACTCCCACAGCTTCCGCCCCGTCGCCGCATCCAGCGCAATCACATCGTTCGGCGACCGCGTCACATACATCACCCCGTCCACCACCAGCGGCGTCGATTCACCCTTGTGTGTCGTCCGCATCTGATACATCCACTTCGGCTGCAGCTTCGACACCGTCGCCGGATTAATCTGTTTCAGCCCGCTGTGCTGGTGTCCCGCAAAGTTACCCGAATACGTCAGCCAGTTCTGCGGCTCGCTGTCCGCACCCACCAGGCGCTCAAACGGAACCTGCGCCTGCAGTACCATCCCGCAGGCAGCCAGAAAACTCAGGATCTTCATTGACTTTTTCACCTTATTCACCCGCCGCCCGAAGAGAACTCAAATACGCAATCAGGTTCTCCAGGTCCACCGCCGGCAGCTTGCCGTACGCCGGCATCAAAGAGGAATCCAGCCGCCGGAATGTCTCCAGCTTCGCCTTAGAAAACGAATGGACCTTCTCCCTGGCATCGCGAATCTGCAGCGAATAGTCGTCCTCATTCAGCCGCACCCCCGTCACCCGCTCCCCCGTCCTGGTCACCGCCGACGCCCCCACATACGCCTTCGCCACGAACGCCTCCGGCGTCACCAGCGACTCCCGCAGAAACTTCAGTGACCGCCGCAGCCCGATGCTGTCCAGCGACGGCCCCAGGCTCCCGCCCTTCCCCGCCACCACATGACACCCGCTACACCCCAGACGCCCGTAGACCACCGCGCCCGCCGCCGCATCACCCGCCGCTTTCTCCTGCGCCCCGGCCGCGCCCAGACTCCGCACATACTCCACCACCCGACGAATATCCGAAACCGGCAGCCGCGAGGGCGGCATCTCCGTCCCCGGCACGCCCCCCTGAATCACCCGCAGCAGGTCGTCATCCGTCCGGCTCAAACGGTACTGCCCCGTGGTCAGATTCACACCCCGGCCGCCCTCACCCTCCGGCCCGTGGCACTGGGCGCAATGCCCCAGATAGAACTGCCGCCCCATCCGGAGGTCGGGAATCCCCCCGCTCTGGCCTTGCGCCATCGCAGCGCCCGCGCACAATATCAGCCCCCAGCCGCGCACCATCTTCATCGTTCCAAAGTATACCGGCAACACGAATCGCAGCTGGCTGGCATGGGAGAGGTATTTCTGGCGCGTCGCCAGGATGACCTGAAGCAGAAGGTCGCCATAAAGTTTCCGCGAACCAGCCTCGAATCCGAACTCCAGCGTCTGCCGAATTCCCCGGCATCACACCAGCAACCCTGAACTGCTCTGGCCAGGTTACTTCGCAGCAGGCGTAGAAACCGGTGCGCCTTTTTCTTTCACCATAAAAACGAGGATCTTCGCTGATTCGGTCTTGCTTGCGTTGCGGCCCACGGTGTGGATATCGTCCGGGTTCTCGTAGAAGGTTTCGCCGGGGCCGAGCGTTATTTCTTTGCCACCTTTCACCTGCATGACAACATGGCCTTCAAGGACGTAGACAAAGGTGGAGGCGTGGTGAGCATGGGCAGGTGAAGAGGCGCCGGGGGCGTACTCCACGGTGAGCATGGTGCCCTCTTTACCCGCAATGCCGGGTAAATCTTTGGTCAGGAGCGTGGACGGCTTTGTCGGCGGGCTGGCCGGAGCCTGGAGCAGCAGCGCAAAAACGGCAAGGGAAATCATCAGGCGATGGTATCAGGCCCTCCAGCCAGCAATGCCCACGTTTCCCGGGTTCCGGAGTTTCCGCGCGGCATCTCAAACTGCCAGCGCGGAGACCAGAGCAGACGCCGGGGACCTGGGACAAGAGTCCGGGCACAAGGGAGGCGTTGGTAGTGTGCCTGAAGGAAGCTCGCCCTCGACGGCAAGAGGAGTCCGGAGGCCGTGCCGAGGTGGAGATCCACCTTGCTTCGTGACACGCCCGCGTCCCTTCCAGCCACGCGGAGGCCAGCTGCGGGCCGCACGCTTCCGGAGTGCGCGCTCCGGGGTGGGAATGGGTGTAGGATGGCATCAGATCGTCCAACTGGAGCAATCGCAATGAATGTCCGCCACCTCGTACCGTCCATGGCTTCTGTCACGCTAACTTCCGTCACGTTGGCTTCCCTCCTGTTGGCGGCCGGCCTGCTCCAGCCGGTTCACGCGGCAGACACAGACTTCTCGAAGTTCAAGCGCATCGAGCCGCAGTACATCGCCGCGCTGGGAGACCCCGGGGCCCCCTCCGGCAACGGCGCGCAAGCCTGGGGCCTCTGGAGCCAGGACCCGGGCCCGCGCGGTTGCAAGCTGGACCGCTACCCGGAATTAAAGGCGTCCGGCGTGGCGCCGTCACAGTGGAAATTCGACGATAAGGACTGGTGGCTCGAGGAACACGGCCTGATCATGGAGAAGCCGACCTTTCCGCTGCCCGCTGGCAAATACCTCGTCACCGGCGACCGCGAGGTGACGGCCGTGTTGACAATTCAGCCCAAGGACAAGGCCGGCAATCAGCGGTGGGAACTCTCAGGCGGCGCGACCCTCTACGATGTCACCCATCTCGGGTGCCGCTCCGCCCGCTACAGGCCGGGGACGGATAACAACTCGTGCTCGCCCTCGAACGTTCGGACCACGGGTTTTCCGGTGACTCCAGGCGCGGACATGCCCGTCGTGAACGGCTGCCGCAAGCAGGACTACACGGTTCTCATCGTCGTTGGCTTGCCCGCCGGTCGCTGAGGCCGTCAAAGCAACTCGCACCCGGGCCTTGTGCCTTTTTTCTTCAGCCCCACTTGGTTTCGGTGGATATCCGGCAACGCTGCGCGCGCTCAGCCTCCCCTTGCATGCCGTCACTTCATGCCTTATACTGAACCTTATGGTTCAGTGTTATCCGGCCCCCTTCGATGCCTCGTTCGGCGCGCTCGCTGACGCCACCCGGCGCGGCGTTTTGGAGCAACTCGGGCGTGCCGACGCTTCCATCACGGCCCTTGCCGAGAGGTTCCACATGACCCTCACCGGCATGAAGAAACACGTAGGCGTCCTCGAGCGGGCCGGGCTCGTCACCACGGAGAAGGTCGGGCGCGTGCGGACCTGCAGGCTCGGCCTCCGCGGCCTGCAGGAAGAGGCTGCATGGATCGAAAAGTACCGCCAGCTCTGGAGCACCCGCTTCCACGAGTTAGACAACGTTGTCGAGGACTTGAAACGGAAGGAGAAAGCAAATGGACGAAAGAAACGCAAGTGAGATAACCCCCAGGAAGAACCCCACTGCGGTGGAACGAAAGTCCGAGCGCGAACTCGTTGTCACACGAACTGTCAACGGTCCCGCGCGCCTCGTGTTCCAGGCCTGGACCAGGGCAGAACTATTCAGCCGGTGGTGGGTACCAAAATCGTTTGGCCTGACCCTGCTCTCCTGCGACATGGATGTTCGTGTTGGAGGCGGGTACCGTTTGGTTTTTAGCCACCAGGGCTCGACCATGGAGTTCTTCGGCACCTACCTCGAAGTGACCCCGCACTCGCGCCTCGTTTGGACCAACGACGAAGGTGATGCGGGCACCACTGTCACTACGGTCACCTTCGATGAAAACGATGGCAAGACGTTGTTGGTCGTGCACGATCTCTATCCCTCGAAGGAAGCGCTTGACGCCGCCGTCGCCGCCGGATCAACCGGCGGGTTACCCGAACAACTGGATGAACTCGACGAGCTTCTCATTAGCCTGGAATCCAGCCTGGAATCCAGCCCGGAATCAGGCACAGCCACAAAATGACACGGCCAGGCACTCAAGCTGCCGCGAATCAACCCCCTGCGAACCTGCCGCCCGCGGAGTCGAGCTCGCTTCACTTGACGATTTCGCGCAAAGTCGTACCTCCCGTTTAGTTGTCCACAAAACCGGACTTAAACATTCAGAAACAACGGCATAGAAGAGGCCTGCAAAGCGCTATACTGGCCCGCATGCGAATCCTGACGCTTGCCGTCGCCGCCCTCGCCCTTTTGTGTGCCGCGCAGCCACCCCGCAAACTGTCCTTTGCCCGGGCAGGCGGCATCGTCCCTGGCACCATGCAACTCTTCATTGCCGCCGCCGACGGCACCGACGAGCACCCCCTCTTAGCCGCGCCCCAGGACGACTACGACGCCGTCTGGGCCCCCGATGGCCACTCCCTCGTCTTCACCTCCGACCGCAACGGTTCCGGCGACCTCTACCGCGTCAACCCCGACGGCACAAACCTCACCCAGCTCACCTCCGACCCCGCCTACGAAGATCAGGCCGCCTTCTCCCCCGATGGCAAACAGCTCGTCTTCGTCAGCACCCGCGGCACCGGCTACGCAAATCTCTGGACCCTCGACCTCACCACCAAACGCGCCAAAGCCCTCACCACCGGGCCCGGCGGCGACTTCCGCCCCGCCTGGTCGCCCGACGGCAAATGGATCGCCTTCGCCTCCGGTCACGGCATCACGCCCCCCTTCGCCGAAGGCCGCTGGGAACGCCAGCAACTCACCGAAATCTACCTCATCCACCCCAACGGTTCCGGGCTGAAGAAGGTCACCAGCGCCGGCGGTTTCTGCGGCAGCCCGAAATGGCTCCCCGACAACCAGCACGTCCTCGCCTACTGTTCCACCGCGCAGGAAACCATGCAGGTCCGCCGCAATGCCCCCGAACCCGGCAGCCAGTCCCGCCTCGTCTCCATCGACATCACCACCGGCGCGCTTACTCAGCTCCCCGCCGACCCCGGCGTCAAAATAAATCCCTCACCGCTCCCCGGCAACAACGTCGGTTACATCCGCAAGGGCGTCGACGACAGCGGCGTTTACTACACCGGCCTTTACGACAGCAAAGGCAGCCGGGGCCCAATCGGAGCCATCCGCGCCGCCGCCTGGTCACCCGACGGAAAACGTGTCGTCTTCAGCCGCCGCAAACCCACCACGCTGCCACCGTCAGTAAAGATGATCAGCCGGAATCCGAACTACCAGCTGAACATCTCCGGCATCCTGCCCGCCTTCAACCCTTCCGGCAAACAATACCTGACCATGGGCGCGGTCCCCGGTTCCAAGCTGGCAGTTCTGAAAGTGAATACCCCGGAAACTGGAAAATCTGAAGTTCTCTATAAGGACAAGACCCGCAACGCGTTTGTCGGCGGCTGGTCGCCCCGCGCCGATAAAGTGGTCTTCTCCCTGGGCACCTACGCGGCGTTCTTCGACGGCTTCCGTTCCGAATTCCACAAGCCCGGCGACCGCATTGAAGGCGGAGCCCAGCTCGCCATCATCAACGCGGACGGAACCGGCTTTGAGGAGTTAACCTCCGGCCCCGACAACAACGCCTTCCCCTCATACTCCCCCGACGGAACCCGCCTCGTCTTCCGTACTTTTGGCAAGGATGGCCCAGCGTCAACAATGGGTCTCCGCATCATGAACCTCCAGATCAAAGCCGTCACGAAGCTCACCTCGGACTACGATAATTTCCCGTTGTGGTCCCCCCGCGGAGACCTGATCATGTTCGCCCGCCAGATCGACGGAGCCTACGACATCTTCACCATCAAACCCGACGGAACCTCGCTGAAACGCCTCACCAACGGCAAGGGCAACGACGCCCACATGTCCTGGTCCTTCGATGGCGAACTCATCGCCTTCGCCAGTTCCCGCATGGGCTTCAAGGACGAAATCGCCTACACCGACGCGCCCCAGCCCTACGGAGAGATCTTCGTGATGCGCTTCGACGGAACCCATGTCGAGCAACTCACCGACAACCAGTGGGAAGAAGGCACCCCGGGCTGGGAACCGCAACTCCCCCCGCCCAACGCACGCCCGTAAACAAACGGCCCGGGCCCCACAACGCAATCTACTCCTCCACTTTGACCAATAAGTAGCGGTAAAAGCCGAAAGGCTTCGGGTATTCGGTATGCCAATGGGGCGTTCCCGCAGGCACCAGCAGCCAGTCGCCTTTCGTCATGTGGTCGGCCCGCCCCTGCTCAACTCTCGCGCCCACCATGCGCCCACGCCCGCTCTCCTTCATGCCCACAACCTGGCCGCCGGTGACCACGGTAACGGCGCCGTCAATGCAGTAGAAAATGTCGATGGAGGTCGGGTGGACTTCCGGGTCGGAATTGTAAGTTGCAGGCTGATCCGGGCCTGTACGATACCCCCCGGACAGTCGCAATTTCGGAGCGGAGAAAATCTCGCCCTTACTGCTCAGCGCGGCTGCCACCTTGTCATGATCAACGTAGGTAACGGTCGTGCCGGTCCCCCCCGGCGGAGTATTCAGCTTAACCAGGTGGTAACTGATTGATTTCGGAACCTCGCGAAACCAGTGCGGCGTACCTGCGGGAATCACCACAATGTCGCCCCTGGTCAGATGAAAGCTTTTCCCGTCCTCAATGTCATACGGATTGGCCACGGAAGGGTTCTTTGCCTTTACTCTGGTTCCACCGGCGATGAGTGTCGCCTCGCCATCGGAGATGTAAAAGATGTCGGTCTGCTTTTCGTGCACTTCCACGACGCCGGTTTTGTCACGGTGAGAGCCTGAGACTTTTATCGCCGCCGGAGTGTTCGGATTGTCAATCAACGGCCCGCCCTTTGCCAGCGCGGCGGCCACGGCCTCATGCCTGGCGTAGATGCCGGGCACCACAACGGGGCCGGAAGTTGGACTCTGAGCCAGCAGCCCGACCGGCAGCATCCACAGGAAAAGTAACGGGGCGAACCCTGTAGACAGAGACGGCGACGTGCACATAAGTTTAGTCCTCGTTCGCAACTCGAAACGTCACTCGAAAATGGAGAAGGCCAGCGACGCAAAATGCCGGTGACGCTCCACCAACTGGGCAGCGTCACCGGCATTTCAAGGGCGTACCCCCTTCCCTCAGAACTGGAAGCGCAGGCCCAGCTGGAGCTGCCGGGGGTTCCCCACCGTGCTGGTAATCACGCCCACCTGGGCATTGCCAATATTGGGGTTTGGCAAGCCAAATTGGGGGTGGTTGAACACGTTAAAGCCTTCGGCCCGGAACTCAATCCGGGTCTGATCCCGGATTACGAAGCTCTTGAACAGTGACATGTCCCAGTTCCAGCGGCCCGGTCCCACCAGCGTGTCGCGTCCCGCATTGCCATACGTATACGCCGCCGGGGACACGAAGACGCTCGGGTCGAACCAGCGTTGCAGCGTCTTCGGGTACGTCGGGGTCCCGATTACGTTGGGTCGGCTGGACGTGCCATTCGTGGTCGATGTGTTCAGCACCGGCGAGAACGGCTGACCGCTTTGGATCGCGAGGATGCCGTTCGTCTGCCAGCCTCCGATGATTTGATTGGCAATGCCACCCATGTTCAGGAACTGCTTGCCTTTGCCAAAGGGGAGTTCGTAAAGATAGCTGGCCGTGAGCCGGTGGCGAAGATCGGTGATGGAGTTGGCCCGGTCAATGTTGCGATAGCGGGGGTCCTGCGGGAGCGGACCCGCCGGCCCGCCACCAAACTCCAGCGGTGTGTCGTCAATGGCGTGCGACCAGGTGTAACCCAGAAGTCCACTCAGCCCCTTGCTGATGCGCTTATCCACAGTCAGCTGAAAAGCATAGTAGTTGCTCAGGCCGTTGGTGGCAAAGTAGCTAACATCCGTCACCAGCGGCGCGACCCCATACAAAGGACGCCGCGTGTTGGTGGCAGCAGCTCCGGGGATCGGCTGGTTCGCGTTGTACGTGTTGTACAGATGACGACCCAGGTTCCCCACCACCGCCGTCTTGATCATCAGCGCCGCCGGCGCGATCTCGTGTTCCAGCGTCAGGTTGAACTGCTCCGCATAAGACGGGCGGAAGTGGGGATCCACCGCGACCACCGCGCCAAAGGGATTCTTCGCCAGGTTGTAATCAACCGGAATCAGCGGCGCAAAACCGTCACTGACCTTAGGTCCAACGTTGATGTCGCCGGGCGCTACCGTCACGGTCGAGCCAAAGGGCAACTGGCGGAACAGCCGCAGGCTGCCGCCTTCACTGCCGGTCGGGTTGTAGAAGAAGCCAAAGCCGCCCCGCACCACCGTGTGGGCTTTTAGCTGGTACGCGAAGCCAAGCCGGGGGCCAAAGTTCTTCTCGTAGGGCAGAACGCCGGCGTACTTGTCAACGCCGTTCTGCCCGGCGATATCGATCTTCGCCGTGGTCATGTTGAAGTTCGCCCAGCGGTTGGCAACTTCACTGAAGGGACTGAAATAATCCCAGCGCAGGCCAAGGTTGATGGTCAGTTTCCCGTTCACCCGCCAGTCGTCCGCGAAGTAGAGCCCGAGTTCGTAGCCACGCTCACCGGGCCAGTTCAGCGTATAGTCGTGGACGATGGAGGTGCCGTAGCCAAGGATGAAGCTGGCCATGCTGTCGCCGCCGGAGCCGGCCCGGGAGTCGGTAAGCCCCGTGGAGAAGTTAAACCGGCCGTTGCCCTGGTTGGTCTGGTAAATAGTGAGCTGGCGGCGGCGGAAATCGACACCGGCCTTCAGCGTATGGCCACCTACGTTGTACGTCACGTTATCCACGTACTGAAACATATTCTCGCGGCGGAAGATCGGCAGGGACCTCGTCTGGCCAATGCCAATGTAGCTGGCGGGCGAGAAAATGGGCAGGTTCTGCTCGTTCGGGGTCACGTTCGCATTGGGCACCCCCAGCTGGTTGCCCAGACCCGCGCCGGGCTGGAACTGATCGGCCGTGTAGTCCAGGCGAAAACGGCTGAAACCCATGCGGTACTCGTTCACCAGCCGGGGCGTGAAAACCTTCGCATAGCTGAACACAGCATGCTGGTCAGGCGAGAAAGAAGATCCCGCAAAGGAACCTTCGTCACCCAGATTCACGGGACCAGCGATCCCGGGAATGGTGGTGGAGGGATAACTGGAAGGCACTCGCGTTTCCGTGTTCTGAATGGACCAGCGGGCGAAAATATTGTCCTTCGGCGTGATCTGGTGATCCACCCGCGCGTCGCCCTGATTCCATTCCTGCTTCTGGACCAGGTTCGCAAGGTAGTTGTTGAAACGGCCCGTTGCCGTGGGCGTCGGGTACGCGCGGACCATCTTGAGTGCGATCGGATCGAAGCGGTTCGGGGGGATAATGTTGCCCGGGAACTGGTCACGCGTGAAGCCGGAGCCGGAGGCGCGCGTCGTCAGGGGGTCGTAGACGTTGGCCGTCTCCGTAAAGTCACCCGTGCGCATTTTAACAGTGGGAATGTTCCCCAGCAGAAGCTGCTGGGAGTCCCGGCGGTACCCCTCATAGTCAACAAAGAAGAAGGTCTTATTCTTGCCGTTATAGAGCTTCGGCAGAACCACCGGACCGCCGAGGGAGCCGCCAAACTGGTTCAGGCGGAAGGAGGGAAACGCCGTCCCTTTGGGGCTGAAGAAATTGCGCGCATCCATGGCCGAGTTGCGGAGGAATTCGAACACAGACCCGTGAAGCGAGTTGGTCCCGGATTTGGTGATCACGTCAATCACCGCGCCCGAGTTTCGGCCCACGTCCGCGGAGTAGAGGTTGGTCTGGATCTTGAATTCCCGCACGCCTTCCACTGCCGGGCGCAGCACGATCGACAAGGTCAGACGTTCGTTGTCGTCGATGCCGTCGAACAGGAAGTTGTTGGAGCCTTCCCGGTTGCCGTTGGAAAAAATCTCGGTCCCGGGGCGGCGGTCATCCGGGCGACTGCCGCTCATAATGGTGCCGCTGGCCCCGAAGCCCACCCCGGTCACCCCAGGGCTGAGCGTCGCCAGTTGGACGAAGTTGCGACCGTTCAGCGGGAGTTGGTTCACCAGTTTCTCAGTCACCACGGTGCCGAGTGAGGAAGATTCGGATTCCAGCTGAGCGGCCTGTGCGGTCACTTCCACGGCATCGGAGACCTGCCCGACTTCCAGTTTGAAGTCAATCGAGGCTTGCTGGTTGATTTGGAGGGTAAGGCCCTTTTGGGTGGTTTTTTTGAAGCCCGGAGCTTCCGCGGAGATCGTATAGTCGCCCGGCTGCAGAAGAGGAATCAAGTAGTTGCCAGTCCCGTTGGTGACAGTCTGGTGGATCAACCCGGTACCGGCGTTGGTGGCAACCACCTTGGCGTTCACCAGAGCGGCGCCTGAGGGGTCTACAACCGAACCCGAGAGTTCCGAAGAGGTAACCTGGCCAAAGGCGGTGAGACAGAGCGAGAGGAAGAGGATTGGAAGCGTTGTGAGTTTTGACATACTTGTCAGACCTGTTGATGAATATCCTATAACATCCGCAGGCCGAGCGTGATTTAGCGTTTACGTCTTCCGTGTAGACTACACCTTTATGTTTATGCGCCGCCTTCTCTCCTCGCTTATCTTTCTCGCTCTGGTCTGTGCGCCGTCCGTCGCAGTTGCCCAAGTGGCGGCGCCGAAGCCCGAATCGCTGGGTTTCTCTTCCCCCCGTCTCAAAAACCTGCATGCGGCCATGCAGCGCGAAATCGATGACAAAGCCCTCCCGGGCATCGTTACCCTCCTGATGCGGCATGGCGCCGTAGTGGATGAGCGCGCTTACGGCGTCAGCGACCTGGCCTCCGGCAGGCCGATGACGACCGACACCATCTTTCGCATCTATTCCATGACCAAGCCCGTCACCGGTGTTGCCATGATGATCCTCTACGAAGAAGGCAAGTGGCACCCCACCGACCCGATCTCAAAGTTCATCCCGGAATTCGCCAACCTCAAAGTCTTCAAAGGCGTCGACGCCACAGGCAAAATCATCACCGAAGCCCCCGCCCATGCCCCCACCATGGCCGAGCTGATGACCCACACCGCCGGCTTCACTTACGGTCTGTTCGGCGATTCCCCTGTCGACAAACTCTACACGAGCGGCGCTGTCCTCGGCGCTCCCGACCTCCACGACATGATGCGCCGACTCGCCACCATCCCGCTGCTCTACCAGCCCGGCACAAAATGGGTCTACAGCGTCTCCATGGACATTCAGGGCTACATCGTGGAAAAGCTGACCGGCAAGTCCCTGCCCGATTTCATGGACCAGCGCATCTTCCATCCCCTCAAGATGCCCGATACCGGCTTCTTCGTTCCCCAACAGAAGCGGTCGCGATTTGCCGCCCTCTATTCCGGGGGCCCGAACGGCGAACTTGTCACCTCACCCCCATCCAAGAGCGCCCAGCCCGACTACGCCAGCCAGCCCGGAGCCCCCTCCGGAGGTGGCGGCCTCGTTGGAACCGCGCGCGACTACGCACGCTTTGCCCAGATGCTCCTCAACCACGGCACCCTCGACGGTGCCAGAATCCTCGCCCCCGCCACAGTGGACCTGATGACGGCCAACCATCTCGCCCCGCGACTCCTGACCGGCGAATTCTCCATCGGCAAAAACACAATGCGCCCCGGACATGGCTGGGGCTACGACTTTGCCGTTTTCACCGACCCGCAGACCGCCGATGAAGTGGTTGGCAAGGGAACCTATTACTGGGAAGGAGCCGCCGACACCTGGTTCTGGATCGATCCCGCCAACGACCTGATCTTCATCGGGATGACGCAGCGCATGTACGGCAACGGCCAGCCGCCCATGGCCTTCCGCAGCCGAGGCCCGGTCTACGGGGCGCTCGTCGATCCAAAGAAATAGCTCAGCGAACGCAGCTCAACGAACAAAGATGACCGTGGGCTGCCCCTTGTAAGTGGACCGCTGTAGCTGGCGGTACCCGCCCTTCAAAGCCACCCGAATCGAAGCGCTGTTGTCGGGGTGAATCAGACAAAAGCGCACAGGCCGGCGAGCCGTTGTGCGCGTTTTCATCAAGAGCTATCGCGCGGCCCGAAGTGCCCATCACCCCAATCAAGCGCCGCGCGACCGGCTTCTGTAGCGTACCCCTGGCCCTGAGCATGCCGAGCCACAACCCAGTAGCCAAAGCCGAGCAATTGCCAGTGCCCCGCATAGCGCAGCAACCGAGCCCAGCAGTCTTCCGAAGAAAGAGGCCGCCCGCCAATATAACGAGTCACCGCCGAATCCGCCCACATCGCCGCAAGCTCACGGAAGCCCGAAACACCGTGGGGACGTAAACGCAGACGTTCGGTCTCGAGAATGGGAATATTGTGGGGCATCGGAACATAGAATCATGAAGACGAAGGTGGAGAGTCCGGAGAAGCTGAACCCTGGCCATCTGCGCCCGGACAGGCCCTGGCTGGAATGCGCCGGCGAACTGGCGCATCTCCATAAGGAAACGGTACGAATCAACAAGCTGCTCCATGGAGAATTCGGCCAACTCGAAGGCGAGGACGGGACTTAAATCCCCGACGCCAGTCGAAACTACCCGCTACTACCCAGCGATTCGGCTGGAACTCACCCGCGACGCCCACCTTCGAGTCCGTCCCCGGACTAAACCGCCGTACCTGGTAGCTACCATATACGGAAAGCGGCAAGACCGGATTTCAGGAAAACGGTATAATCTGGTCATGGTTCGTGACGCCGCCAGCGTAATTGAAGAGGCACTCGCCCTCCCGGATGATGTTCGCGCTTCGTTAGCCGGAGCCCTGCTCAATAGCCTGGACCCCGACACAGAAGAAGCGGTCGAGCCCGCCTGGCTGAATGAAGTCCAGCGCCGGGCCGCGGAGTTAAACAGCGGTGCAGTCAGCGCTGTCCCGTGGGCCGAAGTGGATGCCAAACTTCGAGCCATCCTGACGCGTGGGCGATAGGCCTTTAGCGTTCCATCCCGAGGCCGAAGCCGAGGCTCTCGCCGCCGTGGAATGGTATGCCCGACGAAACCTCGCCATAGCCACCCGCTTCCGAGAAGAACTGGCAGCAGCCATGAAATGGATCACCGTCGGCCCCACACTTTGGCCCATGATCGATTCGGAACATCGCCGCTACGTCCTGAGGCGGTTTCCGTACTCGGTCATCTTTCGCGAACGCGGACCCGTTCTGGAAATCATGGCAGTAGCCCACGCCCGGCGCCGCCCGGGCTATTGGAAGTCACGCTCCCGTTTACTTCAGTAGTAAACCGGGAACACCCACCCAATGTGCCCAGGTCCGGGACCTATCGACAGGCGGGTGCAGCCCCTCAGGATATTGCCTAAGAAGCCTTTCCGCCCTGCCTTAGCTTCAGCGCGAACGCGGTATCCTCCTGCGGTAGGATACTTAGCGAAATGCCACGCGGCGACCCTTCACCCAAGCTCGCCATCACTGTAACCCCGGAAATCCACAGCCATATACTCGCGGCAGCCAGTCGTGACGGTGTTAGCGTCTCGGCTTGGATGACGATGGCTACCCGTGAAGCGCTGAGGCGGCGACTTGACCTTGATGCCGTCGCCATGTGGGAACAACAGCACGGGCCTTTGACCCAACAGGAAATGGACGAGGCTCGGCAGAATGTGCGGGAACAACTCGCGCAGCCCGTCGTTCAACGGACGTGAATAACTTCGTATATGATGCCGCCGTTCTTGTAGCGGCAGACAGAAATGTACGGCGGGCGTGGGCGGAGCACAAGGCGCGTCTGGAGCTTGGACTCATTCCGCTGGTTCCGGCGCTGGTGGTAGTCGCATTGCGCAATCGCGCCGCAATCCTGACGGGTGACACCAGCGATATCGAACGCCTGATTGCGGCGTCTGGCCGCGAGGCCACCGTCGTAAGTGTCTGATCGCGACTCGGCGATATTTCAGGAGGGCCAGCAACCGCGCCCAGCACGCTGAAGTCCGCCAAACCATGGGGACATAAAGCTGGAGGTCCCGGAGAAGCTGACACCTGGCCACCAGCGCCCGGACAGGCCCTGGCTGGAATGCGCCGGCGAACTGGCGGGTCTCCACAAGGAAACGGTACGGAATAAACAAGCTGCTCCATGGAGAATTCGGCCAACTCGAAGCTGAGGACTGGGCTTGATCCTCGACGCAACGCACTCTCCGCGTCTGTCGATGGGCAATGGACGTCGCGGACTCATCTCGGACACTCGCGTCCTTGAGAGATCCCTGCATGCGCATGCTGGACCGCTGCACGGTACTGAGTAGCTGGAGCTCATGCTCGCAAGGCAAACCGATTCCCGCGAACGACCGCTGGCGAACCACCGCACCCGTCAGCACGCCACGCCAGTCATCACCCGCGCCGCCACTTTCGACTCCGCCCCCCCCCCAGGGACGAAGCGCTAAAATAGGAGTGTGGATCGACTGGAGAGAAGTATCGAGCGGCTTCGCCATCCCTTGCCCGGCAGCCGGATCGCCGCAGCCCGGGATTTCGGCATCGACCTCAACCTTCTGATCGCGAATCTCCGCCTCACCCCCGCCGAGCGAGTAAGCCAAATGCATGCCGCCTGCATCGCCGCCGAAAAACTGCGCGGCATCGCGCGACGCCGGAAATGATGAATTTCGTTCAGGCCGTTCAGATCCTAACCGACGCCGAGGTCGAGTTCGCCATCATCGGCGGATGGTCGGCCATAATGCACGGCAGTGCGCACCTCACCAACGATCTCGACCTGTGCTACTCCCGCACCCCGTCCAATCTTCGGCGGCTGGCTCTGGCGCTGGCGCCTTACCATCCCCGGCCCGCGAACTTCCCACCCGAACTCCCTTTCGTTTGGGATGAACGGACCCTCCACAGCGGTACCGTCTTCACTCTGGACACGGATCTCGGCCGAATCGACCTCCTCGCCGAAGTCGCGGGACTCGGAGGGTGGGATGAACTCAAAGCAGGCTGTGTGCGGCTGCCAGCCTTCGACCGAGAGGTATGGACGCTCGACCTGCCCAGCCTGATCAAAGCCAAACGCGCCGCCGGGCGCCCCAAAGACCTGCTGGTCCTGCCGGAACTGGAAAGCCTGCTGGACGCCGAAAACGATTCGGCCCCTGAAGTGTAGTTGCGCCAACAGCGCAGCTTCCCGTTAGGGCGGCACTTAACGCCGCGGGCGTTGAAGCACGACAACACGTCCTTGAAGTCTTTGTACAATTGAGCCCCCCGGTCTTCATTCCGTACAAGGCAGGGGGCCGGAAGCAGCAGCCTTGATGGGGCCCGCCGTTCAGGCGGCCTCCAGCTCCATCCGCACCCGTCGTCCCAGCGCCGTGGAAATATTCACCAAAGCATCCAGGGAAAAGCGCGAAACCCGGCCACGGAGCAAATCGTTGATTCGCGGTTGCGTCACCCCGCAGTGACCGGCAGCCTGTGCCTGTGTCCAGTCCTGCTCATTTATAAACCTCGCGACCTGCTGCATCAGTTCGGCCCTCGCCCGCAGGTTCGCCGCCTGTCCGGGCGTGTCCGCCACGGCATCCCAAACACTGGCATAGGTTGCCAGCTTGTTCATTTCTCAGCTCTCGATAATTGTGCAAAGCGACTTTTGGCTGTGTCGATATCTTTTTTCGCAGTGGCCTGAGTTTTCTTTTGAAAAGTGTGCAGGACGTACCCGGAAAACCGCCTGCGCCGCCGCCAACTGCCCGGGCATCATCCGCCGTCAGCACCCGCACCAGGATATTAGTATCGACCGCTTTCATGTCGCTGCCGCCCCCCCGCGTGGAGAGCCGCGTGGTTTCCATAGTAAGACCTCGGTAAGATCATCTCACGCATCGATCCCGGCAAACACACAGTGCGGCGGTCCAGCATGCGCGTGGGCGGGGGCAGCGCGGAGTTGCGCTCCCTCAAACAGACGGTTTACGGCGAAACGATTCTGGAGGTGAGTTCCGGTGGAGCGAGGGCTCGGAAGTCGACGAGATTGAAGGTGTACACGCGGTCGCAGTTGGTCTGAACGGCGCACTGGAGCTGGACGGCGTCATGAATGCGTCCACCGATCCAGCCCTCGGTCGCAGCCCGGCGGACGACGCGTTTGTATTGCTCCGCGTCCAGCGTGACGAGTTCGAAGAGGGGGAGGATTTGATCTTCGATGATGCGATGGGCTTCACTGGGGTGGATGCGGGGAGTAAGAGGGAGTCGGGTGAGGACGGAGTAGACTTCGGCCAAACCGTGGGTGCTGAGAAAGCCCTGGTGCGGACCGATGGCGAGTTCCTCAAGCATTGCGGCGGCCGGGACGTGATGGGGGTGTTTCGCGACCGCAGCAGCGATCAGGACAGAAGTGTCGAAGTACCAGTTCATGCGGCGTTCAGAAACCTGCTAACTTGCGGTCGCGATCTTCGCGTTCGTCGTCGAGAGCGCGCAGGATATCGTAGCCCCGAGGGAGATCTCCGGTGTGAACGAGGAAGCGGCCACTACGGACAAGAGGGGAGCGCTGGACTTCGGCCTTGAGGAAAAGACCGTCCGGGGCCTCTCTCAATTCGAGGGCGCTGCCTTCGTGGAGACCGAGACGGTCCCGAAGCGGTTTGGGGAGGACCACCCGGCCAGCTTTGTCCATTCGCAGCGTCATACCACTTAGCATGGCATTTCCCACAGGCAATACCATTTTGTCGTTTCATGAGGTGCCCAACTGAATTGTCGGGGGAAAAAGTGGGAACAGCGTTGCGTACGTCGCCCGGCGGCGGGCACGAGCGATTTCGAGATATTGTCTTCCCTCCATGCGATTGACAGGATTTCAGTTAGCCGATTTCCTCGCGCCCGCCAGCGAGGCATCTTCCCTGCCCGCGCTGGTAAACCAGAATCAGCTGTGGGGCGCGTGGAGAACATTCGGCCGGACTTTGTCCGGTTGCGGGGGAACGTGGAAAACCGGCCCCGGATACGCGTGTCTGGCGGGCTGCCCGTCGACCCGGTGAACTGCAAGCCGACGCCTACCGGCACCTGCTGGACCAGATTTCCGACACCTACACCCACGGCAGGGTTCGGGCCGTCCAGACCGTCAACACCCAGCTCGTCGAAACCTACTGGCAGGTCGGGCGGCATATCGTAGAGTTCGAGCAGGGCGGAAATCTCCGTGCCGAATACGGCAAAGCGCTCCTCAACCAACTTTCAACCGACCTCGGACGCCTCCACGGCAAGGGCTTCAGTCGCAGCAATCTCATATACATGCGGCTGTTCTACCTTCGCTACCCAATAAGTGAGAAGCCTTCTCACTTATTGACATGGTCACACTATTTCGAACTCCTCAAGCTCGACGACGACCTCGAGCGCGGGTTCTACGAAAAGCAGGCAATTGCCGAAAAGTGGTCGGTGCCCGAACTCAAACGCCAGAAGACGTCCTCTCTGTTCTTACGCCTGGCTGCGTCGAAAGACAAGGCCCGCATCCTCAAGCTGGCGGCCCACTGCCAGGTGGTCGAACATCCCACCGACCTTCTGCGCGACCCTTACGTCTTCGAATTCCTGAAAATCCCGGAACCATACCAGGTCTCGGAAACGGACCTGGAGACCCGACTCTGCGACCACCTCCAGCCCTTCCTGCTGGAACTCGGCAAAGGCTTCACCTTCGTCGGCAGGCAATACCGGGTGAGCCTCAACAACACCCATTACAGAGTGGATCTGGTCTTCTACCACCGCATCCTGCGCTGCTTCGTGCTCATCGACCTCAAGCTGGGCGAGGTGCAGCACCACGACATCGGCCAGATGAACCTCTACCTCGGCTACTTCCCCAACGAGGAAAACATCGAAGGCGACAACCCGCCCATCGGCATCATCCTCAGCCGCAACAAGGACGAACTCCTGGTCGAGTACGCCACCT
>CAIYVZ010000033.1 GCA_903929755.1 uncultured Acidobacteriia bacterium | reverse complement strand
GGCCCCCGTTGTCCCGACACCTGTGGCGCCAGTAGCGCCCGTGGCCCCCGTTGTCCCGACACCTGTGGCGCCGGTAGCACCCGTGGCCCCCGTTGTCCCGACACCTGTGGCACCGGTAGCGCCCGTGGCCCCCGTTGTCCCGACACCTGTGGCACCAGTAGCGCCCGTGGCCCCCGTTGTCCCGACACCAGTGGCGCCGGTCGCACCCGTGGCCCCCGTTGTCCCGACACCTGTGGCGCCGGTAGCGCCCGTGGCCCCCGTTGTCCCGACACCTGTGGCTCCAGTCGCACCCGTGGCCCCCGTTGTCCCGACACCTGTGGCACCCGTCGCACCAGTGGCGCCAGTCGAGCCGTTGGTTCCGTTCGAACCCGTCGCCCCCGTCGCCCCGGTTGGGCCATAGTTGGTCAGCACAATCGTCAGAGTCGCCGGATGACTGGTGGTGGAGCTTTCCTTACTGTCAAACAGGGCATTCACGCCGCCGCCCGCAGGCGTAATGATAAAGCCGCTGTTGGTCGCACTACCGTTTAACCAGTTCTGCACCGCCGCCGTCGCGTCCACATAAATGTAGTTGCCTGCCGACGTAACGGAAATGCCGCTGGCCACCGCCGCCGCAGCCACCGGGCCTGCCGTGCCACTAACGGTCAGTTCCGACCACGGGCCATTGGCCACCGAGATATTGATGGTCCCGGCGGCGGCCAGCTTATTCACGAACAAGGCGAAAGTTGCCTTCGCCACCTGACTGGCCGTGACGCCGGAGGGCAGGGACCCGAGGTCAAACTGCGCCAGAGCCTGGCTGTTTGCCGCTCCGCCCACATTCAGCGTGGTTGCTGTTCCGAAATTGGTACCGACGCCCGGATTCATGAAACTGTCCTGGGTGAGCGGTACGGTTTGCGCATAAGCGCCAGCGGCGGTTAGCGTGAAGCCCAGTAACAACGCACGTCGTAGGGTGTTCATGAGGGATGTCCTGTAACTGTGGAGTTCTTTAGTGTTAGAGCAAAGCTTTGCGGCGGCGCAGCAGCCCAGCCAATGCGAGGCTGGCGGGGACCAGGAAGAAGGTGGCGGGTTCCGGGGCTGCGGACGGCGAGGCGCTATCCACCGTCAGAATATCCACAGCCCAGCTGCCCGTGTGGGCGACTCCGAAGACGTCACAGAAGCTGCCGGAGCAGGAGAAGCCCGGGCTGCCGGAGAAACCGTCGGCCAGGGCACCATTCGGAACATTGCCGGACAAGGTGAGAGCCAGCACGTAATTACCGGCGTCCAGGAAGCCGTGGAAGAAGGCGTCTGCGCATCCGTTGGGTGTGGTATTCGCCAAACCGCAGCCGTGATCATCATCGCTGCCGATCTGGGTTCCGTCTCCGGCGTACCATGTAAAGTAGCTGTCAAAGCCGCCTGCGAGAATTGTGGCACCGGCGTAATTAGCGCCGCCGCCGGAACCATAACTCTGGAAGGTGACGTCGCCGGCGGTCCCGAGAACAATGTCAAAAAGCTGGACTTGATCGTCCGCGCCAAAAGTTCCGGTGAAAGAGATGTTGGCGGCGAATGAGGCCGAGGCGGCCATCACGGCCAAAAGAGAGATGCGTAGAAAACTGCGAACGTTCATTTAAGACTCCTCCGAATCCTAACCTGATCATCAGGCATACGATTTAAATATCTTAGTTTATTTTGGTACTTGTCGTAAATGACTTTGTGCAGGTTTTAAGAAATATGGAAATATGATCGTACTGGAACCTGTCCGTAACCCTGTCGGTTTCGGTGTGCCGGACTTTCTGGAGTTCGCGCTCGCTTTGACGCTTGTTCTTTTGTTTTCAATATGGAGCAAGTGGCTGGCCCCTTTTTTTAACAGGGTCGCGCGCCACACGGCATGGTGCGTCGCTGTATTTGCCATTATTCCGGTTATAGTACGTATAGTTCTGATTATTCGGCATCCGATTCCGACTCCCGATCTATACGACGAGTTCGGGCACTTACTGGTGGCCGACACCCTCCGTCACTGGCGTCTGGCCAATCCCCCGCATAGTTTTGCGCGATTTTTTGAAACGTTCTTTGTAATTCAGGTGCCGAGCTACAGCGCGATTTACCCTCTGGGTAACGGCTTGCTGCTTGCCCTGGCCTGGAGCCTTGCCGGTACTCCCTGGGCCGGTGTGCTGGCGGCGACGGGGTTGTTCTGCGGCTTGACCTTCTGGATGCTTCGCGCCTGGATCACTCCCGGTTGGGCACTAGTCGGGGGCCTGCTGGCTGTGATGCTGTTCGGCCCGCTGAATCAGTGGACAAACGGCTACTGGGGCGGTGCGCTGCCGGCAGCGGCGGGATGTCTGGTGTTTGGCTCGCTGCCCCGGCTGGCGAACCGGGGCCGAATTCGTGATGGCATCACACTCGGCCTGGGCCTGGCGATCCACATCCTCACGCGACCCTACGAGACCGTCTTTCTGGTAATCGCGGCAAGCGTTTACCTGGGGTTCGCCTTTCGGAAGACGCAGTTCGCGCTTCGTCCGATACAAATCGCACTCGTGCTCGGGCTACTGGCGCTTGGTTTGACCGCTTTGCAGAATAAGCGCGTCACGGGCCACTGGACTACGCTTCCGTACGCGCTCAGCCAGTATCAATACGGAGTGCCGGCCGCTTTGACCTTTCAGTCGGACCCTGTGCCCCACCGGCAACTCACGCCGCAACAGCAGGCCGATTTCCGCATGCAGAGCGGGTTTCTGGCCGGGCAGGAGACTTTGGGTTCTTTTCTTCAGCGCCTTATTTTTCGGGTTCGCTACTATCGGTTCTACTTTTATCCGCCCATGTATCTGGCCTTGTTCGGGTTCGTTATTGCCGTCCTTCGGCGACGCGAGTTTCGCTGGGTCTGGGTACTTTCCACCTGCATTTTCTTTGCGCTGGGCGTTAATTTCTTCCCGGCGTTCCAGTTTCATTACCTGGCAGGGGTTGTTTGCCTGTTCCTGCTGATGACGGTGAAGGGTTTGGAGCGTATCTCGAAGCGGCAACACGGCGCTGTCGCTGTCCGGTTCCTGATAGTTCTGGCAATCGCTCAGTTTGGGTATGCGTATGCTTCGCACCTGGTGGATCAGGGCGGCTACGATGTGTGGACTTCCATCAACCATGGAAATCCCGAACGGCGCCTGGCGGTGAACAAGGAAATCAGCGCGATTCCAGGGCGGTTGGTCGTGTTTGTGCGTTACTGGCCCGCCCATCCGTTTCAGGATGAGTGGGTCTACAACGGAGCCGATATCGACGCTCAACGGGTAGTTTGGGCGCGGGACCTGGGGGACGAGGAAAATCAAAGGTTGCTGGCATATTACGGAAACCGAACGGCGATGTTGCTGGAACCTGACTCCAGGCCGCCGCAGCTCTCGCCGTGGGTTCCGGAACCGGTAGCGCCGGTGGTGCAAAATCCGGCCAACCCGCAAGCGCCAGAAAAGAAACCGCTGCTGATTCTGGAGCAGGTTCGGTGATGCTGGAACTGGATTTGGCGCGGGGCGATGCCGCGCTGGAAGAGCTGCCGAACCGGCCCGCCGTGTTCCTCCTTTGGCCCAAGGGCGGCGGGAAGCCGTGGCTCGCCCGAACCAATGTCCTCCGTCGGCGCCTGCTGCGTTTACTGGGGACTGCCGGAAAACCCTCGCGGATGCTCAATCTTCGCGAAACCGCGGGCAAGGTGGAGTATCAGTTCACGGGCTCCAAACTGGAGGCGCAATTCCTCACGTGGGAACTGGCGCGCACCCATCTGGGTGCCGATTACCGCAAGGAGATCCGGCTTCGGCTGCCCCCGTGGGTGAAGTTAGTGCTCTCGAACGCCTATCCCCGGACGCAGGTGACGCCCCGAGTCGGTCGCACGCGCGCCATTTACTTTGGGCCGTTCCGAACACGTTCCACTGCTGTAGCGTTTGAATCTGAGTTTCTGGATCTGTTCCAGCTCCGCAGATGCGAGGATGATCTGGTGCCCTCGGAAGCGCATCCGGGCTGCATTTACGGGGAGATGGGGAAGTGTTTGCGCCCCTGCCAGAGGGTGGTGGGCGTTGAAGAATATCATCAGGAGTCTCGCCGGGTGGCGGCGTTTTTAGAAACCGCCGGGCAGAGCCTGTTGCACCCCGCCGTTGCGGCTCGGGAGCGCGCCAGCGCCGACATGGATTTTGAGGTGGCGGCCGTCCAGCACCAGAGAGTCCGGCGGATTGAGGATGTGCTGGGGCTCCGGGATGAGATGGCGGCAGAGATCAATTCCCTGCACGCGGTGGCGGTTGTGCCTTCTGCGGACCCGGACTGCGTGATGCTGGGCTGGTTGCGCGGCGGGGCCTGGCAGGGGTTTACTCCATTTCCGCTCACGGCGCCCAACGGCCGCGCTGTTTCCCTGGATACCCGGCTCCGCGAGATGGCAGCTTCCGTTTCCGAAGCTGTTCCGGAGCCGACGATCCGGATGGAGCAGATCGCCATTGTCTCCCGCTGGTTCTACTCCAGTTGGCGGGACGGGGAAATGCTGGTGGTGGACAGCTGGGACAAAATCCCGTGGCGGAAACTGGTTAACGCGGTGTCCAGGGTCGCAAAAGAGCAAGCGACGCCTCATCCAGACAGTCGTTCTTAGCCACGCGGTTGGCCGTGGCTGCAACTCCTGGGCCGAGCGCCACGCAGCGGTTTCCCATGCCTGACCCCTCGATGTCGTTACCTTCCAGCGTATTGGCAGCGGCTCCGGTTTCCAGATAGATACCTCCCACTTCCCGGTGGCCGGCGTTGAGCTTCGTGAAGTGGTTCGCTGAGATGCGGTTGCGCTGGCCGGAGAGGATCACGGCTCCGAGCAGCGTCTCCGTGCACGTGTTGGCTTCAAGGATATTGTCGGTGGCGGCCGAGAGGCGGAAACAAACCGCGCTGCCGTCGAATTCAGCAGTCGGGTAGCCGACCTCGCGGGAGCGGTTGTTGCGGATAGTGACGTTGCTGATATGGTCAGCTGTAATGGCGTCGCGCGCCAGAACGTTCATCTCGTTTTCCTGCACAACGCCCCGCTTCACGTTGCGCAGCGTGATGGCGGAGCCGCGAATACCACCGATCAGGCAACGGCGAATGTCGAAATCTGCCGCACCTTCTTCGAGGGCCAGGCCACCGGTACCGTTGTTGCGGTGCTGCGGGTTGTAGCCACCGCTGTCGGTTACTTCAATCTCAGAAAGCTTCGCGCCCAGACCACCGTTGACGAGCACGGCGAAGCCGCCAATGTTGCGGGCTTTTACGCGGGCGATGTCGAGCCCCGTCACCCCCTCGGCCATGATGCCGTTATTGGCAAGGACCCGCGAGAACATGGTTCCGGCAGGGGGCAGGGAAGCCATACGTCCCACCGCGTCGCGGTTGCCATCAAGCGAGAGGTCTTCCACTCGGATATTCAGACCTCCGGCGATGACGAGCAGGGCGCGGCCCCGAAAGGCGGCTGAGGCTTTCAGCGTGCTGCCTTTGGCGCGGATAAGAAGGTCGTGGGAGTCCGCCGCGATCACCACCTCGCGGGAGATCTCGATCACGCCTGCGGGCAGCGTCACGGTGCCGGTTTTCGTGGTCAGCGCCTTGCGGAGTTGCGTCTCCGGGGTGTCGGCGCCCAATGCGGAAAGCGCCACCAGGAGGCTGGACAGCAGCACCGAAGCGAGCACGATTCCCATGCGGCTAAGCAAGCGGCGGCCCAGGTGCAGGTCCAGCACATGTCCTCCGGCTTGAAGCTCCTTCGGGATTTCGAAGTTCACCTCCCACCGTTCACAGAGAGGGTCGGTGCGGAAGGTGTCGATGCCGGTGACGGGCAGGCCGTCCACCGTGGCGGCGAAAGTCTGGATATCGTCCACTTCTTCGAGCGTGGCCTTCATCAGGCCGCTGTCGATGTGTTGCGGGGACATCAGATTCACCCCGTCACTAATCGCGGTGAGGCGGGGGACGGCGGGACCAGGCGGGATCACGCGGACCCACGCGTCGGGCGCGACCGCGCAGCCTCTGAGTTCGGCACGGACAGGCAGGATGCCGGTCCTTACACCCGCAGGCAGAAAAACATTCACCTGGGTGAGGTGATTGTGGCCTTCCGGGCCGATGTAGCAGACTTCTCCGGGCTGGTTATCGATCAGGACCGTAAGCGTGTTGAGGTCGGCCCCCGCCGGCAGGTTCTCAATGGACAGCGCCGCACAGGCGAGGCGCCCGCTTGCCGGGACGGCCTGTTCTCCTGAAAACGCGTTGGTGAGAGCGCGAATAACGGTGGGGTTGTCAGGCGGCGGGCTGGCAAGCGGCTTCCGCCAGGTGGTCCACATGTATTGGGTATCCGCGCCGGTCAGCGCCAGCAGCTCCACTCCCTGCTCCCGGGCGAAAGCACGGACCTCGGCGGCGGAGATCCGGACGCCTTCCCAGGTGGTGTAGGTTTTCGAGGTTTTCGGCAGCCCGTTGATATGGAGGCGTGCAATGCCTCCGGGCACCAGAACCCGCAGCGTCTCCCTCAGATAGGAGAAAACGACCTCGGCGGACGGAATGTGCTGGAACACCGCATAGGAATAAACAAAGCCAAAATGCTGGTCGGGAAACTGCGCCAGGTCACTGCCCCCGGCGTGGTGCGGAAAAGCGTTGGGAATTCCGGCCAGTTTCTGCCGGGCCAGCGCAACCATCTCGTCCGACACATCGATACCGTGGATTTCGCTGAAATACCGGCTCATGGGGCGAAGGAGCCGACCAGGGCCGCAGCCGATTTCGAGGGCCCGCAGTTTGCCCGAGGGCGTACTGGCGGGCAGTCGCTTCAGTTCTTTCACCAGTTCGCCGACCAGGCCGGAGCCGGTGGAGAAGAACTCCTCGTCATCCTGGTCGCGGCGGCCAAACGCGACAAAGTAATGGGCGTCCTCGCGGGCGCGCGCATTCCACTCCTCGCGCATCTGTTGGTGAACTTCGGCGGGCTTCATGTTGATTTTAGTGGGTGGGGTCTTGCGTGGCTATGGCCTGGCAGGCTTAATGTTATCCATCCAGTATTCCTTACCCTTACCCTTGGCTATTACGGTGGCATTGATCCACTCGCCTGGTTTGATCTGGGCGAACTGGTCCTTGTCGCGAATGCTGTACTCCATGGTCATGGCGCCCATGAAGCCTTTAATCTCGTCGTGCTTCACGGTGGCCGTGAGAGCTTCGGCATCCAGTCTCAGCACCACGCCGTGCATGGCGTGTTCTTCAACAGGTTCGGGCGGCACCGGTTTTGTACAGGCTGCGAGCAACAAGACGGTTACCGCAACCAGAATGGCTTTCATATCTCTCTCCAGAGTATCGCGTTTCGCGTATCCTAATCGAGCGCCCTTTTGACACAGTTTTCGGAACTGGTGGTTATTCTGGCTGTTGTGCCGTGTTCGCGGGTCCTTTTATCTCCGTTTGTAGATGCGGACGTAATCAATATCAAACGACGCCGGGAACGGAGTCGTTGAATCCGGCCATTTAGCGGTCTCGCCTCCCACTGCCAGGCTCATCGCCAGGTACATCGGCTGGTTCGGAATACCAGTGGTAGACCGAAAGCGCTCTTTGCCGTCAATCAGCCAGACGATCCCGGTTTCGTCCCAGTCGATTGTGTAGGTATGGAACTCGGAAGTCAGATCGGGCAGCGGCCAACCGCCTGAATAGGACCTTTCAGTCTTCGTATCGCCCCAAAGGTTTCCGAACAGGACCCGGCCCGGGTCGCGGCCCACGAAATCGGCAATGTTGATGGCGGGGATCTCGCCGTTCGGAACGGGGAGCAGCCAGACTTTCGGCTGCAGGCCCTTACCCGCGGGGAATCGGCAACGGATTTCGAAGCGACCATACATCTGGGCGAAGGAGCCATAGGTGGTCAACATGCCCGACGTGTATTCGCGCTTCTTGCCGTCATAAATGGCGTTGGCCACGCGGGCGACCAGGTGGGCCACGCCATCGCGCAGTTCGATGGATTCCGGCGTGTAGGCCTGGACTTCGAAATTCCGCTCGTGGTTCCAGGGGTCGTGCGGCGACCATTTCGGGAATTCGAGCGCACCACCATCGAATTCGTCAGAGAACCTCAGTTCCCACGGATCTTGCTTCAAGAGATCCTTCGTAGCTTTCGTATGGATCGCCTGAACCGGTTTCACGGTCTGCGCCAGAAGCGGGGCCGCGCACAGCATAGCGATTATGAGGCGCTTTAGAGTCAACAATGTTCCCGACGTGACGCTGAACCGCTGCGTTACTCTTAATGACAACATGCGCATTCTCGTAGTTGAAGATGAAAAGCGAATTGCCGACTTTCTGGGTCGTGGCCTGGAAGGTGCGGGCTATGCTGTCGACGTTGCCGGAAACGGGACAGATGCCATCCAGTTCACCAGTGATACCGATTACGACCTGGTGATCCTGGATCTGATGCTGCCCGATATGGACGGTCTGAAAGTCCTGCAGAGGGTGCGGGCGCGGCGAACGGGGCCTCCTGTGCTGATTCTGAGCGCGCGCGGGCAGGTGGACGACCGCGTAAAAGGTCTGGAGCAGGGCGCGGACGATTATCTGACCAAGCCGTTTGCTTTCGTCGAACTTCTGGCCCGCGTGCGGGCGCTGCTGCGGCGGGGCCAGCCAGCTCCGGAACGCCTGCAGGTGGGCGATCTCTTGCTGGACTGCACGCGCCGCAAGGTATCCCGCGTGGGCGAGACGATTGACCTGGCGCCCAAGGAATTCGGCATCCTGGAATACATGATGCGGAACAAGGGTCGGCCCTTGAGCCGGACCATGATCGTGGAGCACGTCTGGGATATGGACTATGACGGGCTTACAAACATTGTCGACGTCTATATTCGCCATCTGCGGAGCAAGATTGACGACCATTACCCCGTGAAGCTGATTCAGACAGTGCGCGGCATTGGCTACCTGATTGATGCCCCGGAACAGCCGGGTGCGGAGCAAACTTATGCGCTTTAAAGGCTGGATTTTAGTGACAGTCGGTGCGGTGGCCATGGCGGCCACCCGACCTGATTCCGACATCGCGTTCGCGAAGCACATGCTTGACGGCGGGCAAAACGAAGCCGCTGCTTTCGCCGACATCAATCACGACGGAAAACTCGATATCGTGTCGGGCGAGAACTGGTATGAAGCGCCAAAATGGACGCGCCACCATTTTCGCTCCGCGCTGTTCACCTCGAACTACATTGACGATTTCAGCGATCTGCCTCTCGACGTGAACGCTGACGGCAAGGTGGACATCGTGAGCTGCGGCTGGTTTTCAAAAAGCCTTTGGTGGGATGAGAATCCTGGCACGACCGGGGCTGAGTGGAAGCGGCACGAGATCGACAGCGGCTTCAACATTGAATTCTGTTTCCTGGTGGATCTGAATAACGACGGGAAGAAGCAGGAGATTCTGCCGCAGTTTGGCAACACGCAGGCGCCGCTGGCCTGGTACGAAGTGGTAAACGGCAAGACCGTGAAGCACGTGGTGGCTGCCAAGTCAGAGGGCCACGGGATTGGCGTGGGCGACATCAACAAGGACGGTCGGAATGACATTCTGACCCCCAATGGCTGGTACGAAGCTCCCGCCGATATCCGCACCGGAACCTGGACGTTCCACTCGGACTGGAAATTGGGCCAGACCGGCTTCATTTACGCGCTGGATGTGAATGCGGATGGTCGCATGGACGTGGTCACTTCCATGGCGCACGACTACGGGGTGTTCTGGCAGGAAAACACGGCGTCGGGAGAGTGGAAGAAGCACATCATCGACGACAGCTGGAGCCAGCCGCACGCCATGACCATGGTGGATCTCAACGGCGATGGACGCCAGGACCTGGTGACCGGGAAACGCTTTATGGCGCATAACGGCAAGGATCCGGGTGAGCGCGAGCCTCTGGGCGTCTACTGGTACGAGTATCTTCCGCCAGACGCGAAGGGCGAGGTGGAGTGGGTGAAACATACCGTGGATTACGGCGGACGCACCGGCGGCGGTATGGGCATCCCGGTTGCCGATATTGATGGCGACGGCGATCTGGACTTCGCGGTGGGCGGTAAGAGCGGCCTGTTCCTGTTCGAAAACCTGACGAAGAAGCCGAAATAAGAGATATGGACAGCAAGAGAACCCTCAGCCGCATCCTGGAAGCGCCCCAAGCCATGGAAGGCGAGGGTGTGCCCATTCGCCGGGCATTCCCTTCGCACGAATTCGGCCTGTTAGATCCGTTCTTGCTGTTCGATCACTTCGGGGGCGTCACTTTGAAGCCCGGTGAGGCGAAGGGTTTTCCCGACCATCCGCATCGCGGCTTTGAAACCGTGACGTACATGCTGGCCGGCGAATTTGAGCATCGCGACTCTTTCGGGCACCACGGTATTTTGAAAGCCGGTGACGTGCAGTGGATGACTGCCGGATCTGGCCTGGTGCACTCCGAAACTCCCGCTAAGAGCATGCTGGAGAACGGTGGACTTCTGGAAGGTTTCCAAATCTGGGTCAACCTTCCGGCGCGCGACAAAATGAAGGCGCCGCATTATCAGGAGTTGAGCGGCGCGAATATTCCGACGGCCAGGTCCGAAGATGGTCTGGCTGCCGTGAAGGTGATCGCGGGTTCGGCCCTGGGCGTAAAAGGCGCAGTGGAAACGCATATTCCGATTGAGTACCTGCATGTCCGGTTGCAGCCCGGTGCGGTCTTCACGCAGGCGCTGCCTGCCAACCTGAACGCCATGGTTTACGTGTTCCAGGGCTCCGTTTCCGTGGCCGGCCGCAACGTGCCGCAGTACCACGTTGGCGAGATTGCAACGAACGGAAACAGTGTCACCTTTGAAGCTGCCGAGCCGACGGACTTCCTGTTGCTGGCCGCGCAGCCGATAAAAGAACCTGTCGCCCGTTACGGCCCGTTCGTGATGAACACGGCGGCGGAACTCCAGCAGGCATTCGAGGACTACCGCGAGGGCAAGATGGGATCTATTACGGTCCCTCGCTAAGAGCCAACGGCGGCCTCGGCGTGCTGGAAGCCACGCCAGCCGATACAATCGTCTATTCATGCCGATTCCATCTCTTGAATCCCTGCTCACCTCCGATCCTGGAGTGTATGACGTTCGTTCGAAGGCTCCCGGGCCGCAGGGTAGTGTTCCCATTACCGCTGAAATGCTGCTGAACCGACCGTCCGGTGACTTGTTCGGCTGGGCGCAGAACGCCGGTATGGGCTGGAACCCCGCCCTCCTGGGCGGCAAAGAGATTCTCATCCTCTCCACCCACGGTGGCATTCGCCGTCCCGACGGCACCGCTGTCGCGCTTGGCTATCACACCGGCCACTGGGAAGTGGGGCTGCTGATGGAAGAGGCGGCCAAAGAACTGGCTTCCCACAAAGCGATTCCGTTCGCGGCTTATTGCACAGATCCGTGCGATGGGCGGACCCAGGGTACGCCCGGCATGTACGACAGTCTGCCGTACCGGAATGATGCGGCTATTATTTTTCGGCGCCAGATCCGCTCGCTGCCAACTCGCTCCGGCGTCATTGGCGTGGCTACTTGCGACAAAGGTCTGCCTGCCATGATGATGGCTCTGGCAGGGACCCCGACTCTTCCCTGCGTCCTCATACCTGGTGGCACCACGTTGCTGGCCGAGCAGGGTGAAGATGCCGGTCGCGTGCAGTCGGTGG
Source organism: uncultured Acidobacteriia bacterium (assembly GCA_903929755.1). Classification (GTDB taxonomy): domain Bacteria; phylum Acidobacteriota; class Terriglobia; order Bryobacterales; family Bryobacteraceae; genus BOG-234. The sequence continues at coordinate 61,975 of CAIYVZ010000033.1, read as the reverse complement.
GCGCGCGCTTCTCGCACGGAGAGATTTCGCTGGAAGATGCGGCGGAATACCTTTGCCGCTCCTGCGCCAGTCCCGGAGGCGGGTGCCAGTTCCTGGGTACCGCAGCCACATCGCAGGTGGTGGGTGAAGCTCTGGGTATGTCGCTGACGCACTCGGCGCTGGCTCCTTCCGGTCAGCCGGTGTGGCTGGATATGGCTCGTCGGTCTGCTCGCGCAGTGCTGCGTCTCGAATCGCAGGGTCTGACGATGGGCAAGATTCTGACCGACGCGTCGCTCGCCAACGCCATGATCGTTCATGCGGCGTTTGGTGGTTCCACCAACCTGATTCTGCATATCCCGGCGATTGCGCACGCAGCTGGTTTGCGTCGCCCCACCGTGGATGACTGGACACGCATTAACCGTGAGATTCCGCGTTTGGTGGACGCCCTGCCGAACGGTCCCAAGTACTTCCCCACCGTGCAGGTCTTTATGGCGGGCGGCGTGCCGGAAGTGATGCTGCATCTGCGCAAAGCCGGGCTCCTGGATACCTCTGCCATGACGGTTTCGGGTGAAACGGTCGGCACCATGCTCGATTGGTGGGAGCAGTCGGAACGCCGCGCGGCGATCCGAAAGGTACTGAAGGATCGCGACGGCATCGATCCCTCCGATGTGATTATGGGCCCGGATGCGGCCCGCGCCAACGGCCTGACCTCCACGGTGACCTTCCCGCTGGGCAACATCGTTCCGGGCGGTTCGGTGATCAAGAGCACGGCGATTGATCCCAGTGTGGTGGATGCCGACGGCGTCTACCGCAAGCGGGGACCCGCGCGTGTGTTCCAAACCGAGAACGCGGTGATTGAAGCCATTAAGGGCAAAGGGCCCTCACCCATCAAGTCCGGTGACATTATTGTGCTCATTTGTCGGGGTCCGATGGGGTCGGGTATGGAAGAGATCTACCAGATCACTTCCGCGCTGAAGCACCTGTCGTTTGGCAAGCACGTTGCGGTGCTTACGGATGCCCGGTTCAGCGGCGTTTCGACAGGCGCCTGCATTGGGCACGTGACGCCGGAAGCTTTGGCGGGCGGGCCAATTGGCAAGGTTCTGGAAGGTGACACGATTGAGATCACCATTGACCGGAATAATCTGATCGGGAGCGTGAATCTGGTGGGGCCGGAGACCGGTTCCGTGGAAGAAGGCGATCGTATTCTGGCGTCACGCGGACCCCGGCCGGATCTCGCGCCGGACCCGCTGCTTCCGGCCGATTCGCGGCTCTGGGCCGTCCTGCAGAATGCCAGTGGCGGGACCTGGGGTGGCTGCGTCTACGACGTGGAAACCATCGAGCGGCTACTCACCGCTGCGCAAACTTCGTAACGCATGAAAAACCACAGCATCGCCAACGATCTTCGGACGATGCTGCGCATTGCCGTGCCGCTGGCGCTGGCCGCGCTGGGCTGGATGGCCATGTCGGTCGTCGACAACATCATGGTCGGCGGCCTGCCGGACAGCGCGCTGGCGATCGGGTCCACCAGCGTGGGTTCGGCGCTGTTCTACGGCGTCGCGATTTTTGGCCTGGGGACCATGTCCGGCCTCGATACGCTGGTCTCTCAGGCGTTCGGGGCGGGGGACTGGAAGGCCGGGCGGCAGGCGCTGCGCGCTGGTATGGCGCTCGCTATCGTCATGGCACCCCTCCTGATGCTGGCGGTGGCGGCGGGGGCTCCTCTGTTGGGCGTGATTGGGGTTCGGCCTGAGGTTCTTGTCGGTGCCCTGCAGTTCAACAGCGTGCTCTTGTGGAGCCTGCCGCCTCTTTTCGTCTACGCCACCTTTCGCCGTTATCTGCAGGGAATTCACTATGTTCGCCCCGTTATGTTTGGGCTGGTAACCGCGAATCTGGTGAATCTGTTGGGGAACTGGCTGCTGATCTTCGGCCATTGGGGGGCTCCCGCGATGGGGATCCGCGGTTCGGCGCTGTCAACCGTCATCGCCCGGATCTATCTTGCCTGCGTGATGGTGGTGGGCGTCGGCATCCGCGACCGGGAAGTCTTGCGGGGTCTGCGTCCGGATTTCAGCCACATGTGGACGCTGCTGAAGCTGGGGCTTCCCGCAGGGATCACGATCGGGCTGGAGGTGGGGATTTTCAACCTGGCGACCGCCGTGGCCGGTAAACTCGATGCGGTCAGTCTGGCTTCTCACACGATCGCCCTGAATGCCGCTGCCGTCACTTACATGGTCCCTTTAGGGATCGCCTCTGCGGCTGCCGTCTCAGTGGGGCGGGCGCTTGGGGCGGGGGACCCGCGCGGCGCTCACCGGGCCGGCTGGACGGCGATTGGCCTCACCGTCGTGTTTGAAATGTGCACTGCCGTGGCGTTTTTCACCCTGGGTCGCAGCATCGCTTCGGTTTACACGCATGACGAACGGGTGATCTCGTTTGTGTCCGTGCTGTTTGTGATTGCGGCTGTTTTTCAGCTGTTTGACGGCCTGCAAACGGTGGCTACCGGCGCTCTGCGGGGCCTGGGAAACACGCGGACGCCCATGGTCTGGAATCTGGTGGGCTACTGGGTCATCGCGCTGCCGCTCGGTTACTGGTGGTGCTTCCCGGCCGGCCTGGGCGCAGTGGGCCTTTGGTATGGCTTGTGCCTGGGCCTCTTCCTGATCGGGGTGGGCCTCACCTGGGTGTGGGCACGTGAATCGCAACGAATCCTCGCCCCCTCGGTTTGAATACCGACAATAAAAAAAGGGCCGGAGATTTCTCTCCGGCCCCCTCCCTGAACTGCGTTTTGTAACTAGTTGACCTTGGCGAAAATGATGGCGAAGGTGTAGAGAGCGAGCGATTCGATCAGCACCAGACCGAGGATGAGCGCGAAGCGGATGGCACCAGCGGCTGCAGGGTTGCGGGCCATACCTTCAGCGGCACCGGCAACAGCCTTACCCTGACCCAGAGCGCAGAGGCCCGAGGCGATAGCCATGGAGAAACCGGCCGTCACGGGAACCCACGGGTTCGAACCACCGGAAGCGCTGCCGCTACCCTCGGCGAACATGGGGACCGCGAGGAACATCATGGCGAGCATGAGGAAAAACATCTTTGAACTGATGGACTTCATTTTGTTTGTTACTCCTTTTATGGATTCATTGACCGGAGGTGGTTGCGTTCCTCGCTTGGGGGCGGGAGGCCTCACGCGGACAAAGCTTTAGTGTTCTTCGGCTACCGCGCCCGCCACATAGATCATGGTCATCAGCACAAAGATGTAAGCCTGCAGAACCGAAACGAAAACGTGCAGCCCCATGAAGATAACCGGGGCCACCAGATAAGTAAGACTCAGGAACACCAGCGTCACCTGCTCGCCTGCATACATGTTGGCGAACAGACGGATGGTGAGAGAAAGCGGGCGTGCAATGTGGCTGATGATTTCGATGGGGATCATCAGCGGGGCCAGCGCCGGAATGGGGCCCAGGAAGTGCTTCAGGTAATGTCCCGCATCCTTCTTCAGGCCAACGTAGTTGTAATAACCGAACGCAACCAGAGCGCAGCCGAGCGGCACATAAATGGCCTGCGTGGGGCTCATGAAGCCGGGGATGAGGCCGATCAGATTCGCCAGCAGCAGGAAGATGAACATGGTTTCGAACAGCAGAACGTGCTTCGGCCCGTCATGGCCAACCTGTTCGCTCGACGTCTCACCAATAAAGCCGTGGATCAGTTCGAAAAGGTGCTGCATGGTGCCCGGTTTGGTAACTGACAGGCGGCCCTTGAGGACCGCGAGCAACAGCACCATAATCACGGCGACCAGGAGCTGCATCACCATGTGGTCGGCCCAGGGTTCTTTGGGATCGGCGGCTGTCATGTGGAACAGCCCGAGGATTGTATTGGCGACGCCGGCGAAGTGAGTGTTGAAGAACTGCGCGAGCCAGGTTTCGTGAGTCATTGTTTATAGAAGTAGTCAGCGCTTCAGGGTCAGCAACTCGTAGACGATTTCGAGCAGCGCAGCTGCGGGGCAAACAAAGAATCCCGCAAACGCCGCCAGAGTGCTAAACCCCGAAACTTGCATTATAACAAACACCCCTAAGATCAATCCTGAGAACTGGATGAAGAGCCCTCCGGCACCCCGGCGGGCGGGCGGTTCTTCGCCTTCGCCGCTGAGAGTTGTAACCCTTCGCGCAGCCCGTTCCACCAGCTTCAAATTCACCCAGGCGGCAATGGCGCCAAGCAGAAAACCACCCGCATGGGAGACGCCATATCGCACCAAAGTGTAGATGGTCCCCACGGTGGCCAGCGCCAGCAGCCAGCGCGGCAGGCGGGAAATAGCCCGGTTGTAGTCGAATTCCGCCATCAGGGCTATCTCTCGTTGTCCAGTTCCCGAATCAGGGAAATGAAACCGGATACCGTGCCTAACCCCATGAAAACCCAACGGATCCAAACGGTATGGAACAAATAATCGATGCCGTAACCCATCGCCCAGCCCACGAAAGTGGAGACCGGCAGCAACATCGCGAGCGAGGCGTACTTACCCAGGTCGCGTCTGGAGGCCGGGTCCATTTCTAACCGCGCCCGAGCTTGGCGAGTTTCTCGCCGGCCGCCTGGAGCGTTTCGTACTTCTTGCAGAAACAGAAGCGAAGCTGGTTGGCGCCGAGCTCCGGCCGCGAGTAGAAGCTGGAGCCGGGGACCGCCGCCACGCCGATATTTTCCACCAGGTACTTCGCAAACGCCACGTCGTTCTTCGCGCCGAACGCGGAGATGTCAGTCATCACGTAATAAGCGCCGTGGGGATTAAAGCAACGGAAGCCCGCGCCTTCCAGCATGGAGATGGCGGCCTCGCGACGGCCCGAATATTCGGCGGACAGGCCCTGAAAGTATGCATCGTGCTGCTCCAGCGCCATCACGCCTGCCATCTGCAGCGGCGTGGCCGCGCCCACGGTCAGGAAGTCGTGAACTTTCCGGATCGTATTGGTGAGATCGGGCGAAGCCAGAACCCAGCCGACCCGCCACCCGGTGACCGAAAAGGTCTTGCTCATGCTGTTGATCAGCACGGTCCGGTCGCGCATGCCCGGCAGCGTCATGATCGGGATGTGCTGTTCGCCATCGAACGTGATGTGTTCGTAGATTTCATCCGTGATGGCGAGCGCATCGAATTCCTGGCAAAGTTCGGCAATAAACGTGAGTTCTTCGCGCGTGAACACCTTGCCGGTAGGGTTGTTCGGCGTGTTAATGATAATCGCCTTCGTGCGGGCGGAGAACGCCGCGCGCAGTTCAGCCGGGTCGAACATCCAGTCCGGCGCATGCAGCGTGACCAGCTTCCGCGTGGCGCCGCAGAGCAGCGTGTCGGGGTGGTAATTCTCGTAAAACGGTTCGAATACCACCACTTCATCGCCCGGATCGCAGATGGCGAGCAACGAAGCGATCATCCCCTCGGTAGCGCCGCAGCAGACGGTAATCTCGGTCTGCGGATCCACTTCAATGCCATACGTGCGGGCATATTTGCGCGCAATGGCGTCGCGAAAGGGCTTGGTGCCCCAGGTGATCGGGTACTGGTTGTGATCGGCGTTGATCGCGTCCACTGCCGCCTGTTTCAGGTTGACTGGAGCGGCGAAATCCGGAAATCCCTGGGCAAGGTTCACGGCGCCATGGGCCACAGCCAGCCGGCTCATCTCGCGGATGACGGATTCATTAAAGTTCCCGGTTCGGGCGCTGCGAAAAGTCTTCGCGGCTACAGTCGGCATATAGGGGTATCGTCTCACACGTTGTGGCGACGCCCCCGCGGCTCTTACACTTTCCGCGCCTGGAAGCCGCACTCCCTGATGAAGTCCACCAGGGCCTTCTCGCCGGTCAAACGGCCGTCATAGCCAACTTCCGCCGATTTTCCCGGATAACTGGCCGAGGCGCGGACCACGCCTTTTTCCAGCTTCAGCAGCGTTTCCAGGCCCACTGCGCAGGTGATGCAGGTGTAGCCTTCCACCGAAAACTTCACGGAGGCGGTTTCTTTGGGCGCTGCAGCTTCAAGCGAGAGGCTGGCGGCCGGGACTGTAGCGGCGACGTTGCGGATAAAGTTTCGGCGATCCATGGAGTTTGATTGTAGCCGTTAGGGGATACGGGATGCCAGCAGCGCCAGCAGCACAACCCGATCTGCGAGACGCGCCGTTAACAGGCTTTCATGCGAGGCATGCGCGCCTTCGCCCACCGCGCCCAATCCATCTAAAGTCGGGATTCCCAGCGCGGCGGTGAAGTTTCCGTCAGACCCGCCGCCGGTGGCCGATTCCTCCACGTTGATACCGATTTCGCGGCCCGCCTGCTGGGCGAGACGCAGCAGTTTCACCACGCCGGCGCTGCGTTCCATAGGCGGGCGATTGATGCCCCCGGAAATTTCCAGCGTACAGCGCTTATCAATCGGTTTCAAACTGCGGAAGCGCTTGTCGAGCCGGGCGGCGTCGGCAATGCGGGGCGTTCTGGCGTCGATATGCGTCTCGGCGGCCTCAGCGATCACGTTGGAGCGGGTGCCGCCGGAGATCGTACCGGGGTTCACGGTGATGCCCCGTTTCAGGTCGGTAAAGGCGGCAATGCGTTCCAGTTGGCGGGCGAGTTCCAGCACAGCGCTGGCGCCTTTTTCGAAATCGACGCCGGAATGCGACGCGATACCTTTTACTCGCAGGCGATAGTCGCCGATCCCTTTGCGGGCCGTCTTCAGCTTGCCTTCGAGGCCTGTGCCCGGCTCAAGGACGAGTACGGCTTTGCTGCGGAGCGCCTGCTTTTCGGTCAGTGCGCGCGACGTCCGGCTCCCGGTCTCTTCGTCGGAATTGATCAGCATTACCACGCGATGCGGGACTGGAATATTGTGTTCACGGAGCGCTCGCATCGCGAAAACGAACATGGCAAGGCCCCCCTTCATGTCCAGGACGCCGGGGCCCCACAGCCGGCCGCTTTCCTGGCGAAACGGCATGCTCCGGAGCGTGCCGTCGGGCCAGACCGTGTCGCCGTGCCCGAGCGCCAGGACTTGCCCGTCTTTCTTGCGCCCCGGGAGCTTGAATTCGCACAGCAGATGGGTGTCCACGCGGCGGCATTTGGCGTCGGCTCCCAGGCTGTCGGCGAAGAGTTCCATGAAGCGTCGCAGGCCTGCCGCAGAATCGCTGGGGGATTCGCAAACCACCAGTTCGCGGATGAAAGCGATCAGTTCGGTTTCGCGGGCCTGGGCCCAGGGGAGCAGGGGGGGGGAAGGACACACGTTCATGATACCGTCGCGCCGGGCGACCGTTTACCCGAAGATGTAACCGCGCCACGCGCCGCAGCGATCACACTTAACGATCGGCAGGAAGCCGAAGAGCCTGGATTTGCGTTTTGCCGGGAGCACCGGGGTATTGCAACGCCAGCAGGGCGGCAAAGCATGATCTTTCCTGACCAATAGAGGGCAGTAATCGCCAAAATCGCAGCAAGGGCTGGCCACCCTGCCTTCCAAAGATCGCCTAAGGTAAACATTTGTTATCCCGGGAGGGAAGTCTCATTATAGGGGTCAGTGGAAGCCAGTAACTGCTGAATGGCTTCTGGTACCAGATGCTGCCAGGGTTGGTGGCTGGCGGCCCGTCGTCGGATTTCGGAAGAGGAGACGTCGTCAAACGCCTGGATCAGGGGCAGGGGGATGATGCGGTCCGCAAGATGGGGGGGCGGCGTGAACTCGCCCCCCCGTGCCGCCACCAGCAACGGGTGTTTCGCCAGCATTTCTTCGAATACTCCCGGGCGACCGTAATTCCAGTTCGCGATCCGCTCCACCGCGTCTCTGCCGCAGATCACTCCCACTTCAACCTGAAAACCACAGGTCTCTGCCGTTTCGCGGGCCATCTCGATGTGCAGATTGGTCTCGGAAACGGCGGCTGAGAAGGCTCGGTCTGACGCGGCCAGTTGCCGGAGCAGCTCCATACGCAGTTCAAACGACGCGCCTTCAAAACTCTTGTGTGGAAACGTCTTCGGGAGTATCCAGATCACTTCGTCGGCCCAGTGCAGGGCCGCGTGTGCAATGGCGAGGTGCGCGATGGTAGGCGGATTCCAGGCTCCGGGAAAGATGGCGATCCGGCCCGAATGCGGTTCTGCACGGTGGAGAAATGTCAAAGCCATTTGGGTCTATTCCGGCCCGAAAGCCAGCAGCACATTCCCCGGAATTCCCCCGAACGCGCCGTACCCCGAGCCCGTGAACAACATGCCTCCGGCCACCACCGGGCCGCCTGCATCGAAAGATCCGCCCGTACCTTTCACGCCATTTACGGTTCGAAATTCATGATCGGCGTCGTAGTCCCAGATGACCTGGCCCGTCGCGGCAGAGTAGGCGCGCAGGTGTCCGTCCAGCGAACCCGAGAAAACGGCGCCCGGCACGGCGGTAACCGCCCCGGACTGAGCTGGCCGACACATCGGTTTCCCGCTGCAGAAGTTGTTTGGTGTTCGCCAGACGCGTTCTCCGTTCGCCACCTGGAACGCGAACAGGCCTCCGGTTGCCCCCGGCACTGTCATGTCGGAAAGTGCTACATAGATCTTCGCGCCGTCGCTCGCCGGACCCCACTGAATGCCCCCCAGCGGTCCACCTTTGCCAACATGTTCTTCCCACAACAGTTCGCCCTTCTTGTCCGGATCCACGGCGTGCAGGACCCCGGATTTTTGCCCCAGAAGCAACACACCTCGCCCTGAACTAAGTTTCACCAGGATGGCAGAGGCTCCGAAGTCATGGTCGGGACCGGCTGAATCCGGGCAATTCGTTTTTACCGGAGCGACGCAAGTCGTGTTGAAGGCATCTCCTTTTGTGAACTGCTTTGACCAGACGATGTGCCCATCCTTTGGCTCCAGGGCCAGTAGGGCGTCGCTGGTGTCCGTGGTCGGGTCCGAGTAGTTGTCTCCCGTGGTGATGTACAGAAGATTCCGTTCCACGTCCAGCGTTGGCGTTGCCCAGACTCCGGCCCCCGAAGGCCCCAGCACGTCCTGCCCGCTCCTCGATTTTGCCCGGGGCCTCGGTGGCTCCGGCGTGGTCCAGGTTTTCCAGATAATCGTTCCGTCGGCTGCGTTCAGGGCGGCCACGCTCCCCCGAAACGTGCAGCAAATGTAGTTGGGTCTGGCGGCTTCCGGTTCCTCCCGCGAGGAGACGCCAACGTAGACGCGGCCTTCATAAACCAGCGGCGTCGAGGTGACCATGGCGAACGGATTGCCCTCCACCTGCGTACTCCAGACCTCGGCGCCGGTAGCGGCATCAAGCGCGGTAACGCGGCCCGTAACATCACCTGCCAGGATGAGCGTTCTGTTCCGGAGTTGTGCCATGGCAAGTCCGGAGCGGACCTGACTGCGGAGTTTCCCGGCCCAATGCGTGCACCCCTTCGCGGCGCTGAGCGCATAAATACTTCCGTCCTGCCCCCCTATAAAGATGCGTCCCCCCATTACCGCTGGCTGGGAGCGCATGGATGCGGCATTCGGTATGGCAAACGCCCAGCGGAGCTTCAGGCTCGGGATGTCGGCTGTTGCCAGGCCTCCGTTTTTCTGAAAGCGGAGGTTTTCGGGGCCACCACCCCAACTGTCCCACCGCGCGTCTGCGTCCTTTGGCTCCCATGGGGGCTCATTGGCGCAATAGTTTGCAGAGGCTGCGTCTGGCCGCGCAGGGGCCACTCCAAGCCAGGCGGCCACCGCGGCTCGCTCCGTGCTGGTCAGATTTCCACCTTGCGACTGCATGATGCCGGTTTCCAGGGCTTGCAGAATTTCAGCGGAAGTGCGCCGTTTTAGGCTCGCCATATCCGGCATCCGCCCTCCCGGTTGCGCCGTCTCATGGCACACCGCGCAGTTCTGCCGGAACACGGTGGCGCCCAGCGGGTCCTCCGCCGCATGCAGTGGCGGAACGGCGGCCAGCCAAAGCAGAAGCAGGGGCGTACTGAAAGCGCGAAAGCCCATATTTTCTGCCAAGCGTAACACAGATCGTAAACTGTACTTAGTGGATCTGGTCAACATCGCGGGTGATAAGGGCGGCCTCCGCGCGCCATCGCGGCCGAACTGGCTGCGTGCCCCGGCACCCGTCGGCGAGAATTACCGCGAACTCAAGCAAATGATCACGGACCTGAAGCTTCACACCGTCTGTGAAAGTGCCGCCTGTCCCAATGTGGGCGAGTGCTGGAACCGCCGAACCGCCACGTTCATGATTCTGGGCAACGTTTGTACCCGCCGCTGCGGCTTCTGTGCCGTGCAAAAAGGTGCCCCCCTGCCGGTTGAATATGACGAGCCGGAGCGAGTCGGCGAGGCGGTGTTTCGCCTGGGCCTGAGCTATGCAGTCGTTACCAGTGTGAACCGTGACGACCGTAAAGATGGCGGCGCCGAATTGTTCGCCATGACGATTGCGGCCATCCGTCGTCGTGTCCCCGGCTGCAGGGTCGAGGTTCTGGTGCCAGATTTTCAGGGGAATCGCGACGCCATGAAGATTGTTATGGACGCACAGCCGGACGTCCTGAATCACAACACCGAGACCGTGCCGCGGTTGTACCGGCAGGTTCGTTTAGGCGCCAGGTACGAGCGTTCGCTCGCTATGCTTCAGTACGCCAAGGAGCTTGCGCCCGCCACTCCGGTGAAGTCGGGCCTCATGTTGGGCTTGGGCGAAGCGATGGACGAAGTTCGCGAAGTAATGACGGATTTGCGGAGGCATCGCGTGGATATCCTCACGCTGGGCCAATACCTGCGCCCTTCGCCTAAACATCTGCCAATCATTCGCTATGTGACCCCCGCCGAATTCGCAGAACTTCGGGACTTTGGCAGGCAACTCGGTTTCGCCCACGTTGAGGCCGGACCGCTGGTGCGCAGTTCGTATCATGCCGACGATTCCCATGCGTTAGCGTCGGTCCAGTAACCCTCCGGAACTTCTACGCACCGAAGCGCCTATTGAACAAAGCCGACAGGCTGCAGGCAAAAGTGTGAGTCGCTGTGGCTCTCTATCAAGCCGGCAGTCCGTACCACCGCCTCCTGAAAGCCCAGGTTGTCCCCAGGGATGCTCAGCCGCTCCCCGCTCCACTTGTCATACTCAACGATTGAAAATCTGAGGGTCATCGGATCGAGGGCCCCGGCCAGGAGTGCTTCACTGCGGAGAGCATCCAAGCTTGCACTAAGATCATGTTCCAGCATTGTCATCCCTATTGTTCGTTACGAGTGCTTCTACTATATAAGTGCGCGAAGCACGGAAATAGTTTCTCTTTTTTTTTGGGGCCAGGTACTGGACCGTTCGGGCGCGCCGTAACCGTTCGGGTGCGCCGTAGGGGATAATGGAGCAGGATACCTCCCTCAAAATGGTCGAAGACCTTATACATCGCGCCCGTCGCCGGCTGCTTCTCAACGAAACGCTTACCCAGACGGCCTTCGCGGCTGCTGTAACCTCCGGCGGCCTCGCCCTGATCCTGGTTGTGGGGACCCGGTTTCTGGAGTGGTGGACACTCGCGTTGTTTGCTGCCGTTGGCATGGGGCTGGGTGTCTATCGGCTTTTCAAGGCAACTCCTACACCCTACGCGGCAGCTTTAAAGCTGGATTCCAGCGCAGGTCTGAACGATGCGCTCTCCACTGCTCTCTATTTCTCTGCCGCCAAAGCCGACAGCGCTTTCGTGCACGTCCAACGCACCCAGGCCGAGCAAGTGGCCACGCGGGTCGTCCTCGAAGACGCCGTCCCCTTCACCCGGCCCCCGGCTCTTTATGCCATGGCCGCCCTTGCTGTATTTGCCTCCCTCCTGATCGGTCTCCGCTTCGCCGGCGGACATGGCCTGGATCTGGGGCGACCCATCACCGAAGTTCTTTTCGAAGACCAGGCCGCAAAGCCGATTGCAAAGAAAAAGGGTTACGGGGATGCGAACCAGCGCCAGAAGCTGGAAAGCGCTGAGTCCCTGTTGGCGAAACTGGGGATTCCGCTCAATCCGGATGGCAAGGATGATCCCGAAGCCATCCTCGATAAAGCCATGCAGGACGCTCTGGGCAACGCCCCGGCCGCCGGTGAGAAGGGCGAAAAAGGCCAGCAAGGCGGGAAGTCAGAGGATGGCAAGGCCGGCGCTCAGCCCCCACCCGGCGGCGACCCCATGGACGACAAGAAATCCGACGCTGGTGAACAGGAAAACGAGGGCCAGCAGGGCGGCAAGGAAAGTAAGGCTGGCGATAAAGCCGGCAAGAACTCCAATGGCGACAATAACCAGAGCATGCTTTCTAAGCTCAAAGACGCCGTCAAAGACCTGATGAACAAAGCCGGCAAGCAGAATCAGGGGAATGACAAGGCCGACAACCAGCAGTCCGCCAAAGCCGATAAGCAGGGTGAGAAGGGCAGCTCCGGCAAGGGTCAGGAGCAAAAGGGTCAACAGCAACAGGCCGATGCGCAGAGCGGCGACCAGAACTCGGACTCGCAGGACGGCCAGCAGGCAGAAGGCAAGGCCGGGTCAAAAAACTCGCAGCAGTCGGCCCAATCCGGCAGCGGTGTCGGTAGTCAGGATGGCGCGAAGGACATGCACGCGGCCGAGCAACTGAAAGCCATGGGCAAGATTAGCGAGATCATCGGGAAACGGGCGCAGAGTGTCACCGGCGAGACTTCCATAGAAGTGCAGTCGGGCAACCAGCAGTTGCGGACGGCTTACTCCACCGCAAAGTCCACCCATGGCGAAGCCGACAGTGATGTGAGCCGCGATGAAATTCCTGTCTCACTCCAGCCCTACGTCCAGCAGTATTTTGAGCAGGTTCGCAAGGGAACCGCGCCGAAAAGCAGTCCCCCCGTTAAAAAATAGCTTCGCGCCCTGGGCGTCGATACCGCACAGATCCCCCGGGCTATGTGCGGCGGATTGGTAATCCGCGGCCGATTGGCAATCGGCATCTTCAACGTTGGCCCACCCGCGAGACAGGTTGCGAACCCGCCGCCGGATGCCATTCTGCCCTACCGTAAAAGAACGAAACCACGAGGCCACAGCCCTAGGCGTCGATACCGCCCCGAGTCATAACATCGTTCAGGCTTTTCTCGTACACCACAATGTTCTTGCGCGAGTAATCCAGGCAGCGTTTGCGGCGCAGGGTGTTCATGTAGTGCGTCACAATCTCACGAGAGGTGCCCACGTACTGAGCGATGAATTCGTGAGTAAGCGAGATCATTTGTCTCCCTTCGTTGTCAGTCGGGGCGCCAAGCCGATCCGACAAACGCAGCAGCGCTCGTGCCAGGCGCCGCTCAATATTCTCCAGCGAAAAGCTCTGGATCCGGTTTCCAAACTCAACCGACCGAGCCACGGACAACTGCAGCAGCGCGAAGCAGAGCTCCGGACGCCGCAGGCTCAGTTCTTGAATGTCCTTGGTCTTCCAGGACATAACACGAACGCTGTCCAGCGCCGCCGCCAGTTCTGTCGGGGGAGTCCCCAGCAGCGCCGACTCGCCAAAGAACTCGTCACTCTGATAAACGTCCACCACCACCTGCTGGCCATCTTCCGCTTCTCGGCAGACCTTTACATGTCCGGCCAACACGACATAGATCCCCGCCGGCGGTGAACCCGGCCCATAGATTACCTCTCCCTTGCGAAACTCACCTATTGTGGATACCGGCAAGTACGCCAGCGGGTCCTCAAGCGGCATCGCGGGTGCTCCGGGTTGCGTCTCTGGCAATCTCATATACTCCTCCACGCCTCCCAATTGGAAAACTCTCTTCCACTTTGAATCGGCTTGTAACTTGTCTGTGTGTAAGTTTAATGTAAAGTTAGTCAAAATTTCTACTGTGATCGGGAATAGTGCGTGTTCTGTAGTACTAGTTAGAGCAATTTAGGTACCATTACCACCTGCGGGCCGGCGATCCCGTGGCGGGGGTACGTATTCTGGCGGAATGGACCAGCTTTTTGCCCTTACGGCCAGACCCGCAAGCGCATGTTATTTTCTGCAGTGATTCTCATTACAAAGACCTAGTACTTTTACCAGCTATTCCGCCGCCTTCTTTCCGCGGTAATCTGTACCTAACGCCGTTTGACGGGAATTCAGACTAGCCGCGCCAACCCGAACGCTGCGGTCGTCTCCGCGCTCTCTGCGTTCCGGGAACCGATGCCTTCCGGTCCCACAGAGCCAAAAGTTGTGTTTCAAATGCTGGACGAAGTGGGCAGTCTGGCTACCACGGCCATTGAGGGCCCCCATTTTGGGGCTTCGAAAATACTATTTTAATGCAAAATTAGTTAAATTTCCACAGTGACCCGGAACGTTACGTGTCCTGCAGTACTGTTAGTAGAAACTTACGTACCGTTACACACGCAACGCCAGCAGTCCCGTGGCGGGAGCAGGTATTCTGGAGGAATGGACCAGCTTCTTGCCGATACTGCCAGACGCGCAAGCGCATATCTGACGGGTATTCAGACTCGCCGCGCCAATCCGAACGCGGAGGCCGTCTCCGCCCTTTCTGTGTTCCGGGAACTGATGCCTTCCGGCCCCGCAGAGCCAGAAGCTGTGTTACAAATGCTGGACGAAGTGGGCAGTCCGGCTACCACTGCCATGGCGGGTCCCCGGTTTTTTGGCTTCGTCATCGGGGGGGCCCTGCCCGCGTCGCTCGCGGCCAACTGGCTGGCCACGGCATGGGACCAAAATCCAGGCCTGCATCTTGCCTCGCCCGTAGCTTGCGAACTCGAAGACGTCTCCCTTGGCTGGCTGCTGGACCTGCTGGGGTTGCCCCTCGATTGTGCCGGAAGCTTTGTCACCGGTGCCACCATGGCGAACTTCACTGCCCTGGCTGCCGCCAGAAATGCGGTCTTGCGCCGGGTGAACTGGAATGTTGAGGCCGACGGTCTGTTTGGGGCCCCGGCGATTACCGTGGTCACCGGGCAAGAAGCGCACCCGTCCGTTTTTAAGGCTCTCGGGATGCTGGGGCTGGGCCGCGAGCGCGTCATCCGCGTTCCCGTGGACGCGGAAGGCCGGATGCGTGCCGCTTGCTTTCCTGTCATTCAGGGTCCCGCCATCGTTTGTCTCCAGGCGGGCAATGTGAATTCCGGAGCGTTCGACCCTGCCGCAGAGATTATCCCCCTGGCCCGAAAGGCGGGGGCCTGGGTTCACGTGGATGGTGCCTTCGGGCTGTGGGCTGCTGCCAGTCCGCAGTTAGCGCATCTGGTGCGGGCGTTTGCCGCCGCGGATTCGTGGGCAACCGATGCGCACAAATGGCTGAACGTTCCCTACGATTCCGGCCTGGCCTTTGTTCGCGATGAGTCGGCCTTAAGGGCTGCCATGAGCATTAGCGCCGCTTACCTTCCCCAGGGGGACAATCGCGAACCTTCCAACTACACCCCGGAGCTTTCACGCCGCGCGCGGGGCGTGGATATCTGGGCCGCGCTGAAGTCTCTGGGCCGTTCCGGTGTCGCGGCCATGGTGGAGCGCAACTGTGCGGCGGCGCGCCTGTTTGCTGACGGTCTGGTGGCCGCCGGCTTTCACATCCTGAATGAAGTCGTCCTCAATCAGGTTGTCGTCTCCTTTGGCGCAGATGAAGCCAACGAGGCAGTCGTCCGCGGAGTTTTGGCCGACGGTACCTGCTGGTGCGGCCGAACTGTCTGGCAGGGGCGCACCGCCATGCGCATCAGCGTCTCCTCCTGGCGCACCACAACTGAAGATGTTCACCTCAGCCTGGTCGCGATTATCCGCGTCGCCCGCGAAGTCCTGCGTGCCGCTTAACCAGTTCTTCACGCGGGCCCTCTTGCTCGCCCCGCCCCACCCCTCAGCCGCCAGCCTGTAACCACCAACACGCGGACACTGGCGACGGGTGCACCTGCACTTGATCCTGGCCGCACAAGCCTCCCCGAGAACTCAGTCGGGAAATTTAGGTTGCGCTTCGCTCCGCAGAGAAACTCGGGCCGGGGGGCTTACTCTCGTTCTCGGAGGCTCGCGGCCATCACGCGCAGGCTCCGGCGTCCGTGCATGACCGCGACCACCCACAACGGATTTTTATCCCGCATTTCAGCTTCCGGGTGAAAACCATACCCTCTCGTCATTAATTAATAGCGCTGGAATTAAAAGCGCTGGCCACGGCGAGCGGCGCTCTTGGCGCGGAGCCGCGCGAATACTTCATCACCGGGGATCAGTTGAACCCTGCCGCTTTCCAGCTCGTCGTAGCGCCCATCAAGTCCCTTGCTGTCCTTGTGCGCGCCCTCAATTTGCCTCGGCTGGGCAGCAGATACCGACTTCTTCGGCTCTGGCGCTTTTTCACCAACTGATACGCTCAGGGAATCTGTGCGATACCCTGAAATCAGCGTGAAAGTTCTTTCCACCATAGTCTTCCTCCTCCTCACTGGCCCCCTCCACGCCGCCACCACCGTCGCCTTCCTCCCCCTCGCCAACCTCAACGAAGCCCGCGCCCCCCAGCTCAACTGGATCGGCGAAAGCACTGCCGAAACCCTCCGCGAAGCCCTCCACGCCGCCGGCGTCCTCGCCCTCTCCCGCGACGATCGCGAGGAAGTCTACCGCCGCCTCTCCGTCCGCTCCGGCGCCGTCCTCACCCGCGCCACCGTCCTCCGCATCGGTGAATCGCTCGACGCCGGCCAGGTCGTTTTCGGCGATTACCGCGTCGAAGGCCCCGAGTTCTCCAACACCACCCTCGACTCCAACCTCCGCATCACCGTCCACGTCATCGACCTCGCCAAACTTCGCGAAACCGCCCAGTTCGAGCAAACCGGTGCCCTCCGCGACCTCTCCCTCCTCGAAACCCGCATCGCCTGGTACCTCGTCCGCATGCTCGCCCCCCAGCACGAAATGGCTCGCTCGGAAACCGTCTTCCTCCGCGACCATCCCCCCATTAAGGTGGATGCCATGGAGAGCTACGTCCGCGCCCTTTCCGCTCGCAATCCCGACCAGAAAACCCGCCTTTTCACCCAGGCCGCCCATCTCGACGATCACTTCACCGCCCCCGGCTTCCAGTTGGGCCGCATGGCCTTCACCCGCAAAGACTACCGCGCCGCCGCCCCCTGGCTTGCCAAAGTCACCCGCGCCGACTCCTTCTTTATGGAGGCCTCCTTCCTCCTCGGTATCTGCCGCTTCAATATGTCCGACTTCGAAGCCGCCGCGAAACAATTTCAAATGGTTGCCGCCGAAATCCCTCTCGATGAGGTCTACAACAACCTCGGAGCCGCCCTCACCCGCCGCAACGACTACGAAGGTGCCCTCAAAAACTTCGCCCTCGCCCTCGAAGGCGACCAGGCCGACCCCGACTACTGGTTTAACTCCGGCTATGTCCTTTGGAAACAGGGCAAATTCTCCGAAGCCGCCAATAAATTTCGCGCCGTTCTCGACCGCGCTTCTAACGACGATGAAGCCACCACATTCCTTGGTCGCTGCATCAAAGGCGAGACCTACCGGCCCGGCAACACCCGCCTCGAAAACCGCGAACGCATCAAGCTCACCTTCGAAGACTCCGCATTCCTGCAACTACAGGCCGAACTGAAAGGTAAAGCCCCCAACCCCTAACCAAGAAGATGCTACCCGATACCTGGTCCCCAAAACTCCTCCTCACCCTGCGCGACTACAACTCGCAGAAGTTCCTCGCGGACCTCATCTCGGGCCTCACGGTCGGCATCGTCGCCCTCCCCCTGGCGATGGCCTTCGGTATCTCCTCCGGCGTCACCCCGCAAGCCGGCATTTACACCGCCGTCGTCGCCGGCTTCATCATCTCCGCGCTCGGTGGTTCGAAAACCCAAATCGGCGGCCCCACCGGAGCTTTCGTCGTCATCGTCTCCGGCATCGTCGCCAAATTCGGCCTCTCCGGCCTCACCCTCGTCACCCTCATGGCCGGCGTCATCCTCATCCTCATGGGGATCACCGGCCTCGGCGCCACCGTCCGCTTCATCCCTCGTCCTGTCACCATCGGCTTCACCAACGGCATCGCCCTGCTCATCGCCTCCACCCAGATCCGCGACTTCCTGGGCCTTCGCATGGACACAGTTCCCAGCGAATTTCTTCCGAAGATGCTGGCGCTCGCAGAGCACTTCACTACCCTCAACCCAGCCGCCATAGCCCTCGGCCTCATCACCCTCGCCATTATTCTCCTTACTCCCAGGGTCACCAAACGAGTCCCCGGCTCCATCATCGCCCTCATTCTTACTACCGCCGCCGCCCTCGCCCTCACGCTCCCCATCGAAACTATTGGCTCGAAATTCGGAGGCATCCCCCGCGGCATGCCCCACTTCGCCTGGCCAGCCATCAACTTCAGCCACATGGCCCCCCTCATCCCCGCCGCGTTCACCGTCGCCATGCTCGCCGCCATCGAGAGCCTCCTCTCCGCCGTCGTCGCCGACTCCATGTCGGGCGACCGCCACAACTCCGCCGTCGAACTCACCGCCCAGGGCATCGCCAACATCGCCTCCTCCCTCTTCGGCGGTATCCCCGCCACCGGAGCCATCGCCCGCACCGCCACTAACATCCGTTCCGGCGCCGTCAGCCCCGTCTCCGGCATAGTCCACGCCGTTACCCTCCTGCTCATCCTGCTCATCGCCGCGCCCATCGCCAAATTCATCCCCCTCGCCACCCTCGCCGGAGTTCTCTTCGTCGTCGCTTACAACATGGGCGAGTGGAAGGAAATCCCCCAGATCCTCCGGCTTTCCAAAACTGACATCGCCGTCTGGGCCGTCACCTTCGCCCTTACCGTGTTCGCCGACCTCACCGTCGCCGTCGAAGTCGGCATGGGCCTCGCCGCGCTGCTCTACATCGCCCGCGTCGCCGAGACCACCAGCGTCGTCCCCGTCACCCAGGCTTATATTGACGACAGCGAAGCCCACTCCCTCCAGGGCCGCGACCTGCCTTCCTGGATGAGCATCCTCCGCATCCATGGCCCGTTTCTCTTCGGCACCACCGAAAAACTCATCGAAGCCACCGAAAAGCTGGACGAATTCCCGCAAATCGTCGTCCTCCGTCTTCGCAACATGACCGCCCTCGACGCCACCGGCGTTTACGCAATCGAGACCTTCGCCAAACGCCTCCGCGATTCCGGTCGCACCCTCATCCTCTGCGGGGCCCGCGACCAGCCCGGTCGCATGCTCACCCAGGCCGAAGTGGCGCATGAAATCGGCGAGGAAAATATCCTCCCCAACGTGGACCGCGCCTTCGCCCGCGCTGAGGCACTGCACGCAGGCATTGACCCGGACCGCCACTCCAGCTAAAGTCCAGTTATGGTCTTTGTAACCGGGCTGCGCGAGCGTTCGTCCAAATCTCTGATGTCGAAACGCATCTTATCTGCCGTCCTCCTCGCTTTTGGACTCCTGGATTTCCCTGCCGCAGCCCAGTTCGGCTCGCCCTTTCCTGGCGGCCAGGGCGGTGGCTATCCCGGCGGAGGCTACCCTGGCGGTCAGGGCGGTGGTATCGGTCTGCCTTTCCCCGGCCGCAATCGCCGCACCAACAACGGCCCTGCCGAGAACGTCACCGGCAGCATCCAGCGCATTTCCACCACGCAAATCGTGCTCGACCCCGGCGACCGCCGCAACATTGTCGTCATGCTCGACCGCACCACCAAATACTTCGGCAAGGCCGGCGATACCGCCAAATTTGGCGACTTCGACTCCGGCGACGAGGTCTCCATCGACGCCACCCGCGACAACCAGAACATGCTCCACGCCCAGCGCGTCACCCTCAACAGCAAGGGCGCCGCCGGCAATATCTCAGTCGATACCCAGCCCAACAACGATCCCGACCGCCCCAAACTCAAGCGCGCCCCCACCAGTTCCGGCGCCTCCGACGCGCCTGCCCGCGCCTCCGTTTCTGGTGACGACGCCCCAGCCGAAGATCCCGATCGTCCCCGTCTCCGCCGCAACCCGGCCCCGGCCTCCTCTGCACCCTCCGCGGACGACACACCCGCGCCCGCACCCTCCCGCCGAGTCACCGCCACCCGACCCGTTGATGGCGATCCTGTCGTCACCACCCGCCGCGCCGACGCTCCCGAAGAAACCCTGCGCCCCGCCCCTCGCAACGCCGACGATCCTGGCCCCCCTGTCCTCCGCCGCGGAGCCGGAGCCAATCCGGCCACCCGCAGAGACGCAACTCTCCCGCCGGACACGGCCACCCTTGCCTCCGCCCGCCCGTCCATTAAGTCAGAAGAAGTAAACGGCGTCGTGCGTAACGCCCCCCCACCCGTCATTGAGGCACCCTCCGCCCGCAGCCTGGATGACTCCCCGCGCCTCAGTGACGCCCGCGCCACCATGCAGGGCCAGCCCAGCGGTGACCCCATTATCAACGCTGCCCGCGAAGCCGCCTGGCAGTGGGCCGACACCCTCCCCAACTACATCGTCAAGCAGTTCACCACCCGCTACCAGACCGAAACTTCACGGGGTAACAAAACCTCCTGGCAGGCCCTCGACGTCGTCACCGCCGACGTGGTGAGCGAAAACGGCCACGAATCCTACAAAAATATCCAGGTCAACGGCAAGCCGACGAAGGACGTGGAAAAATCCGGCTCCTGGTCAACCGGCGAATTCTCCACCATCCTGCTCAACCTGCTCTCCCCCGGCACCGACGCCGACTTCCACGGCAAACGTACCAGCACCATCGGCAGCCGTCAGGCCTGGCGTTACGACTACACCGTGGAACAGCAGAACTCCAACTGGAACATCATCGCCGCTTCCCAAACCTACAAGCCCTCCTACTCCGGCGCCATCTGGGTGGATAAGCAGACCAACCGCGTCCTCCGTATCGAAATGGCGTCGAAACAGATGCCCGGAGCCTTTCCTCTCGATACCGTCGAGTCCGCCGTGGAATACGATTTCGTCCTCGTCGGCGACCAGAAGTTCCTGCTCCCCACGCACTCCGAAACCCTCAGTTGCACTCGCGGCTCCAGCGACTGCACCCGCAACGTCATCGACTTCCGCAACTACCGCAAGTTCGGAGCCGACACCAGCATCACCTTCGAAACCGAAAAGCCGTAGTCCGGCTGTGCCCGTGATCATCTCCAATCGACTCCCACTGACCGCGTTCTGTCGCGGCAGGAGTCAAATCGCCACCCGGCTATCGGATAATAGTGACCGGGAGTTGTCGCCATGACCTTCGCTACCGGAATTGAGTTGCCCGAGAGTGCTATTGCCGATATCTGCCGCCTTCACCAAGTGAAGGAGTTGTCGCTTTTCGGTTCCGCGGCGCGGGGTGAAATGAGGCCGGACAGTGACTACGATCTTCTTGTCGATTTCCTGCCCGGTGCGCGCCCGGGTCTGCTTGGTGTCTCGGCGATGACGCGTGAGCTTGCTGCGCTGCTCGGACGTCGCGTGGACCTCGCCGTTAAACCCGCACTAAAACCGCTGATCCGGGCCGGCGTGGTTTCCGAAGCGCTACTGATCTATGCGGCGTGACGATCAACGCCTGAACGACATTCTGGAAGCTCTCGACTGGATTGCCAGAGCGGTATCGCGCATGACGGAAGCCGAATTCGTGGCCGACGACACACTTTGCTATGCGGTTGCCCAACGGCTCACGACTATTGGAGAAGCGGTCGCGAGGCTGAGTCCCGAAGTCAAGGCTCGCGATGCTTCGGTACCTTGGCAGGATATCGTAGGTTTAAGGAACATTCTGGTGCATGAGTACTTTGGCATCTATTGGCCACTGGTCTGGCAAACGGCCGTGGATCACGCCCCGGTTTTGCGCGCACAGATCGCTTCGCTCAGTAAACAAGGACCTGAGTAATGAGCGGGGCATAACCCGGCGTTGCGAAGCTCGGCGAAGTCACGCCGGTTGTTCGGCAAGGCGGCTCGATAAACGATCACGGACACGACTCGGAGGTGGGGGTACCCCGGTCAATGTGAGCAGTATCTTGCAACGAAGAAACACGTCATCGTGCTCGGCCAACTCGGCAGGGCGCTCCGTTTCGAATTGAAGCAGCCACCGGCGTCCGCCAGGGATCAACATAGCCAACCAGTGGCAATACCCGGGGGGCAGGTTTGTCTAATATCGAAACCTGGTCCACGGCTCAACCGGCCCCGTCAACGGTTCCAGATACCGCCGAAATCCCCCTGCGTCCGCAATGAACTCCGCAGGCATTCCACGTTCAACCCCAGCCACATCTGCCAGCGGAACTGCAAACGTGCCGCCCTCCGCATCCAGCGCCATCATCACCCCACCCGCAGCCCGAGCCGCCGCTTCACCACACGCAAACGCCTCCGCCAAATCCCGAGGCCGGGCATAAACCCCGCACGCCCGCCCCAACAACCCAGGCCGCTCCGCCCTCGCCCGAAGCCCCAGTTTCGCGCTCAACGCCTGCGCCAGCGTATGTCCCAGATTCGAAGCCAGCCGGTAGCGCGCCACCTCCGGCCGATCCACGTCCGCCCCGAACGGCAACCCGCGTTCATCCAGTTGCCCCTCACAAACCGCAATCACCACCCGGCCCAACCGCCGGTAAACCTGCTCCACTTCACCCGCAATCTCGTCCAGACTCCGCCGAACTTCCGGCAGCAGCACCACATGGGGCGCATCCCCCTCATCCCGCCGGGCCAGCGCCGTCGCCGCCGTAATCCAGCCCGTATTCCGCCCCAAAGTCTCCAGCACACAAATCGGCGAGGGCAGCGCCGCCACATCCATGCCAATATCCCGGGCGGCGCAGGCAAAGAAATACGCCGTGGACGCATACCCTGGCGAATGATGCGTCACCGCCAGGTCGTTGTCAATGGTCTTCGGAATCCCCACTACCCGAACGCCCCGCCGGGATAATTCCAGCGCAGTCCGCATCGTCCCGTTGCCGCCCGTAAGGAACACGGTATCTATCCCGGCCCCGCACAAAGCCTCGGCTACCGCGTCCAGGTCATACTTCCCGCGCGACGAACCAATCACCGAGCCGGGTGACAAACGAATCGAATCCCACTGTTCCGAAGGAATCTCAAACAGGTCTGTCAGCTTGCCCGCCAGCACACCATCAAATCCAAACTCCGACGCCACCAGCTTCTGAAACCTGCCCCGGCATCCCCCAACCAACCCCGCCAGACTCGCATTCAGGACAGCCGTCGGCCCCCCGCCATGCGCCACCAGAGCCGTCATGCAACCTGTCTGCGGTGCCGTGTCTGCGCGTTGGCAGGAGCCTTGTCCGCCACATGCCGGCCCGACATAGGGCGATGCTCGCGCCACTCTTGCCAGTGCCCTTGCACCCGCTCCGTATGCGCCCGGGACTTCTCCGCGAACAGCACCACCGCTATCGCCACCGCCTCGGACCGGTACTCCCGCCGCGCCCGCGCCACCACCGCCTGCAGCGTCGGGACCAGCGTGGCACTTTGTTCCAGCACCGTCAGATCGTGCTCATGCCCCAGACACTCCTGCAACTCCCGCAGCTCTTTCTCGCGAGGTTCAGCCTCCGTCCAGGCACCTTCCAACAGCCGCACCTGATACCAGTGTTCCTTCACGCGCTTCCGCAGCGCATGGAAGGTCTCCGCCGCCGGGTTCGCCGCAACCGCCGCCAGCGCCTTCCGTCCCCGCCGGTAAGTCGCCTGCAAACCATCGCCGATCCCCCAAAAGCTATCCGGCAAAGAGGGCCATTCGGAAAGCCGGGCCGAAACTTCCGCCAGAGTCTTCAAAGCCGGTTCCACGTCGATCAGCTCCGCCTGCCGCACCACAATCCGTCGCCGCAACGCCGTCAGGCTCCGCAGCGCCGTCCGCGAAGTCGTCTGCCCGGCAAGTACATCCAGGATCTCAACCACCGCCGCGGCATCCCGAGCCCCCGAGAGCGATCGTCCGGCCTCGCCCAAAACCGCACGTTCATCCCGAGCCAGCTGCTCAAAACGAGGCTCCAGCAGCCGCATCATCGCCCGCAGCTTCTTAATCGACTTCCGCGCCTCATGAATCCCCGCGTCGTGACCCGGACTTGCCGCCGGGGCATCCGCAGCCTCCCGCAAGCTGGCCCTCGCCGACGTCAGTTCCTCGCCCAGGACTCTCTGAATTGCGGCCCCAACTGTTTCACTTCTGGTAAGACGAAACGCCATCAGCAGGGCACCTCGCGCCGCGCCCGCATCTCCCCGGAAATCGCTACAATTTCCGGAGCCTCCAAATCCCGCCGGGCCAGCGCCAGCAGAATCTCGTCCTCAGCCTGAATATGCTTCCGGTAAATAGTCTCCAGGCGCTCCGCCAGCTTCAGATAGGCAGCCTTCGAGGCAGGCAAACCATGCACCGCAGCCTTCATGGCAACGTAGATGCCTTCCGCCTCCACGTGCTCGGCCTCCAGACCCTCCACAAACGCCAGTTCCTGCGCGGTCAGGTGCGGTTTCAACCGCGGAAAGACACTCTGTTCCTCGTCTTCCGTGTGCCGGGCACCATTGCTGTCCATAAAGCGCATCGCAGAAGCGATGGCGGCCAGCGCCTGTTCGGGACGCGCTTCCAGTTCCGCCCCAGCCTTCACAAAGGTGTTGAGCCTCTGCTCAATCCTGCGATGGCAGGCGAGCAAGTGCTCCAGCGGATTCGCGAGCGTCGAAACAGACTCTCCGATTTGAACCATAACAGCCGTGGTTATTATGACAGAACCGCTACAGTTATGACAGAACCGCTACAACCCGGCCGGGAATAGATGTACTTCCGGCACCCACGTCCGCGCCGGCAGCGTGGCAATCGCCACAACCAGTTCCGCCACATCCGAGACCTGCAGCGCCTTCGCTATCGTCTCTTCCGGCGTCTTCACCGGACGCTTCAGAATAATCTCCGTATCCGTCAGGCCTGGATAAACCACGCACGTCCGAATCCCGTTGTCTTTCTCTTCCACCCGGATCGCCTGCGCCAGCCCCCGCAGCCCCGTCTTGGCCGCCTGATACGACGCCCCCGATTCATCCGGAATTACCGCCGACTTCGACGAAATATAGATCAGCAACCCGGCCTTCCGCGCCCGCATCCCCGGCAGCACCGCCCGGCTGGCGTAGTAAGCCCCACTCAGATTCACCTGAATCATGTGGTCCCAAATCTCGGTCGTCAGCCGCGACATCGAACGGTCCGGAATGTTATCGCCCGTCGCGTACACCAGGATATCCACCCCCCCGAACCTCTCGGCAGCCAGTGCGGCAGCCCGCTCCATGGACCCCGCGTCTTTCGCGTCGCCCTCCACAATCTGCCCCACTTCGGCCTCCATCTCCCGCAGTCGGTCCATACGCCGGGCCACAGCCGTCACGTTCGCCCCCAACCGGGCAAACTGCAGCGCGATTTCACGCCCCATACCGCTCGAAGCGCCAATCACCAACACGGAAGAATTTTGTAAAGATACAGGCATATAAGGAAGCTTACTCGGAAAAAAGGCTCAGCTGCCCGGCGTCGGTCGGTGCGGTTCGCAGAATTCGTCCGTCGCCGGCCGAATCGTCCGTCAGAAACGACAATTCATGCCGAATGGACCAGTCGCTCAGGCCCTTGCGGGTGGCCACTTCCAGCATCATGCGAAGGACTTCAATTTTCTCGGCGTAGCGCTGTAGCGGGCTCAGGAATTCGCAGACTTCCCAGCCTGCACGCAGGCTTTTTTCCAGACGGTCCGGGAGCGTGGCCATATCCGGCACCGAAACCACCGGCGACGGGCCTGTGGTCGTGATCACGGTTGCCAGACCTCCGAACGCCACCAGCTCGTCGTACTCGGGGGGCATATTATCGTAGATCAGCAGCGCTCGCTGTTCGGCCAGATATTCCACCAGAAGCTCCCGATTCCGTTCAGTTTTTTCAGGTAAAGAGTGCCCCAACACAGAGCCTGTTTCACCCAGAATTCCGGCCGCCGTTCGGCCCCTGGCATCCACCCGGCAAATGTGTTCAAAGTCGAGGGTGCATTCGGTCAGGAAGGGCGCCGCGGAATCAAGATCGCGCAGCGTGCCCGGCCGGTCCGACAGTTGCGCCCGTAGCTCCCCGTGGCCGAAGATTCGCCGAGGGAGGTCCGTTGGCCGGAACAGCCACTGTTTCATCAGCCGTGCGGGTTCCAGGAAGCCTGCCGTGAAATCAAAGAAACGTTCGCGCCGCAGGATCTCAGGGAACTTGCAGTCGGCCAGAAGCGCGAAACCGAGGTGGCTGCCAAACTCTTCGGGTGCCTGCAAAAAGCCCGGTTCCCACTCGGCGCGCTTCCAGGTTTCGGGCACCGACGCGGGGGAGAACAGGGCGAGGGCAAACGGCGCGGAGATAGCTCGCTCCACTGCGCCCAGCAGCGGCATTTGCGTATCGAACGAGATCTCGACTGAGAGATTCGCACTCAGGAAGTTGGCCAGTTCTCCGGCCAGAGCGGCGTCGGCGGGGGCGTGGCAGATGATGAGGGAACGGAGCGCCAATTTGTCATTATGGCAAGTCCGCCCACCTCGTAGAATGGTTCAGGTGACTCCGGACAATTTTCGCATCGGGCTGGTCCAGATGTCCTGCACAGGCGACACGCAGGCAAATCTCGATAAAGCCATTCAAAGGACGCGCGAAGCCGCGCAACAAGGCGCGCAGATTGTGTGCCTGCAGGAACTCTTCCGTTCCGAGTACTTCTGCAGGCAGGGTGAGCTTCACTCCAATTTCGATCTTGCCGAGACCATTCCCGGCCCTTCCACCGTCGCCCTGTCTGAACTGGCGGCAGAGTTGGGGATCGTGATTGTGGCGTCTTTGTTCGAGAAACGTGCGCCGGGGCTGTATCACAACACCGCGGTGATTATCGACGCAGATGGCTCACAGGCGGGCCTCTACCGCAAGATGCATATCCCGGAAGATCCTCTCTTCCACGAGAAGTTCTACTTCACGCCGGGCGACACCGGGTTCCAGGCCTTCGACACGAAGTTTGGGCGCATTGCGGCGCTGGTTTGTTGGGATCAGTGGTATCCCGAAGCCGCTCGCCTCGCAGCCCTGGCCGGCGCGACAATTCTGTTTTATCCAACCGCCATTGGCTGGCAGCCACCCGAGAAAGCTGAGTGGGGCGCGGCCCAGTATGACGCCTGGGTCACCGCCATGCGGGCTCATGCGATCGCCAGCGGCGTCTATGTGGCCGCCGTCAACCGAGTCGGCATGGAAGGCAACCCTCCCGCTGAGATTGAGTTCTGGGGCGGTTCGTTCATTGCCGATCCGATGGGGCGCGTTTCGCACTATGCCTCGCATTCGCAAGAAGAGATTCTGCTCCACGATTGCAGCGTTTCCAAGGTGGAAGAGATCCGCCGCAACTGGCCTTTCCTGCGAGACCGCCGGATCGATGCCTACGGCCCCATCGTGAACAGGTTCCTCAAGTGAGTTACCGGATGCCCGCGGAGTGGGAACCGCATCTGGCCACCTGGCTCGCCTGGCCCCACAATCAGGAAGACTGGCCGGATCGTTTTGAGCCCATTCCCTGGGTTTATGGCGAAATCGTGCGAAAACTCAGCCAGGTGGAACGGGTTCGCATCCTCGTGAAGGATGAGGATGCCCGCGAATCGGCTCGGCAGATTCTCGAGCGGAATGGCTCAGTGCTGGCAGCGGTCGATTTCTACACCGTAGAAACGGACCGCGTCTGGACTCGGGATTTCGCGCCCCTGTTCGTGAAGAATGCTGCCGGCGAAAAGGCTGCAGTGAAGTGGCGCTTCAACGGGTGGGCCAAGTACGCCAACCATCTTCTGGATGACGCGGCCGGCCATACCGTGGCGACGTTAGCCGGGGTGCCGAAGTTCGCACCTCCCATTGTGCTCGAAGGTGGTTCGGTGGATGTGAACGGCGCCGGGTTGCTCCTCACTACCGAAGAGTGTCTGCTGAGTCCCATTCAGGCCCGGAATCCAGGGATGCCACGAGAGGCGCTTGAGGCCCAGATGGCGAAGTACCTGGGCATTAAGAAGGTTCTCTGGCTGAAGAACGGCATTGCCGGCGACGATACGCACGGGCATGTGGATGACCTGGCGCGGTTCACTGACCGGGACACCGTGGTCGTGGTTTCCGAGGCCGATCCTTCTGACGACAATTATGCGCCGCTCCGCGAGAATCTCGACATCCTCAAGGCCTTCCCGGTTCGCGTGAAAACGCTGCCCTGTCCGGCTCCGGTGGTATTCGACGGGGTTCGCTTGCCGGCCAGCTATGCCAACTTCTATATCGCCAACAAGACCGTCCTGGTGCCCGTGTTTAATGACCCGAATGACCGGATCGCGCTGAATATTTTGGCCGAATGCTTCCCCGATAGATCCGTGGTGGGCATCAACTGCGTAGAGCTTGTTTGGGGCCTGGGAACGCTCCATTGCATGACCCAACAGGAACCGGCCTGACCCAAATGAAGCACGCCATTTCGATCCTGTTCGGCGCCGGGTTCACTATAGCCACGGCGTGGGCGATCGGGAGGCTGGCGTTTGAGCGTCTTCGGCTCCGGCTGCAGCCTTTGGAGCATGACCTGCTCGCTGGCGTCACCGGCGCCGCGCTGCTCAGTTTGCTGATCTTCGGGCTGTGCGCAACAGGGCTGGTCTGGACCGCCTCGTTTGTGGTTCTGGGCGCAGTGGCTCTGCTTCTGAACTACCGCTTCGGGGGCAAGTCACAGTGGGTTCGGCCCAACCTTTGGTGGCTGTTGGTTTTTGCGGTTTACGCCTACGTTTACCTGATCAACGCCATGGGCCCGGAGTATAGTCCGGACGGGCAGACTTACCACCTGGGGCTGGTCTATCGCTTCTTCCGCGAACGCGGTTTTTATCCGCGGACAACCACTTTTTATGCCAATATGCCGCTGGCCATGGAGATGCTGTTTTTAGACGCATTCTCGTTCGGGCGTCAATCAGCGGCGGCCACCGTGGAGTGCTGTTTCCTGCTCGCGTTGCCGTTCCTGATCTTCAGCTACGGGCGGCGCATCGGGCAGGAGGCGGCGGGCGCGGGTGCCGCTTTACTGGTATTTCTGTCTCCTCTGGCCGGGTGGGCCGGGTCCACCGCTTACAACGATATCGGGCTGGTCACCGCCGGGTTCGCGGCCTTCTATTTGACCGAGATCTGGCGTGAAGATCCCGATTCCGCAGCCAACCGGTGGCTCCCTGTGGCCATCGGCCTGGCCGGCGGATTCTGCTTCGCCATCAAGTACACAGGTTTTCCCGCCATGCTGTATGTGATCCTGATTCTGCTCTGGAAGCGGCGTCCGAAGGCCCTGCTCCTCGCTTGCGGCGCGGCGGCTTTAATCGCGCTGCCATGGCTCGTCAAGAACTGGATCTATGTGGATAATCCGCTCTCGCCCTTCGCCAACCGGCTGTTCCCCAATCAGTATGTCCACGTGGCTTTTGAGGACTTCACCAGAATGTGGTTCCGCCGCTACGACATTGAAGATCTCCGGCCACTCTTCTGGATGGTGACCGTGTCCGGGCGGTTGGGCGGGCAGTTGGGGCCCTGGTTCCTGCTGGCCCCCCTGGGTCTGATCGCACTGAAGTGGCGTGACGGTCGGCGCGTCTTGCTGCCAGCCCTGATCTTCCTCATCCCGTATCCCCAGAACATTGCCGCTCGCTTCCTGTTGCCCATGCTGCCCTTTACCGCCCTGGCCATGGCGCTGGTCATGGTGCGGGTCCGCTGGGTTCTGCCGGTGGTCATCGGGTGTGCCGCAGTTCTGGCGTGGCCCAAAATGACCGCGAAGTACGAGGTCGGCGGCAATGTCCGGATCACCAATGCCCTTTGGCAAGTGGCCCTGCGGAAGATCCCCGAACACACGTTCCTCGCCACGCACTCCATTCCGTGGGTCACCTCTCAAATGATCGATGCGGAAGTGCCGCTGGGTAAGAAGGTTCTCAGCACCTCCCCGATGGCCGACGGCTATTCGAAATCCGACGTTATGGTGACTTACCAGTCCGCTGAAGGCGACCTGCTGCAGGAAGTGCTCACCACCGCTACCGATGCCGGCACCATGCCCACCTGGAAGAACAGGTACACCTTCCCGCCTCGCATCCTCGGGCGGTTGCGGCTCGCCCAGACCGCGACCAATCCGAGTGACAACTGGAGCATCGGAGAGTTGAAGTTCTTCTCTGGCGACCTCGAAGTGAAGGCCGCGAAGCTCAACGCAAAGCCTTTCCCCTGGGACATCGGCCTGGTGGTGGATGGAAATCTCACTACCCGGTGGAAGAGCTGGGAGCCGATTCATCCCGGCATGTATGTGGACGCCGAGTTTCCTCCGGGCACCGTCATCGACCGGGTGGAAATGTTCTCTTCACACGACCAGAGCCAGATTCGGGTCCACCTGGAACACTGTGTTGGCGTCGCCTGTAAGCCGTTCGAAGCAAAGCTGACCCAAAGCGACGAACCGCAACCAGCCGATCTCCGGAAAGATGCGACCCGGGAAGTTCTCCGCCACGGCATCCGCTATTTTCTGATTGATGATGGCAACTGGCTTGCCCCGGATATCCGGAAGGACCCCGAACGCTGGAATATGAAATTTATTTCCGAGCGTGCAGGCAACCGGCTGTATCTGCTATATTAGAATCAGTTCTAAGCTTGGATAGTAATCCAATATTCATGACGACACTGGAAGCGGCGCAGATGATCGAAGAGGCCTTCCGGCGGACCGGTGTCCGGCGGACTCCCCAGCGTTTTTTTGTGCTGGAGCATCTGCTGTTGCGGCGCGACCATGCCACGGTGGAAGAACTCTGCGCGGCGGTCAACAAAGACAATGCCATGACCTCGCGCGCGACGGTTTACAACACCCTCCACGCCCTCGTGGAAGCCGGGCTGGTGATCGAGATGATGCTGGACGGAAAAGCGGCCAGGTACGACGCCAATCTCGAGAAACACCACCATTTCATCTGCGACCTTTGCGGGTCAGTGGAAGACGTGGAGTGGTTCGATCTGCCGCCGGAAATGAAGAAAAAAAACTTCCGCGCGTTCGAAGCGATTCTGAGAGGGAAGTGCATCATATGTCAGTAGACAGCTTAAAAAAGACGTATCTCTTTCCCGATTTCTTAAGTGGCCTGGACTTTGTCAACCGCATTGCGGCAGTGGCCGAAAGTCAGGCGCATCATCCCGACCTCGTGCTGCAGTGGGGCCGGGTTGAAGTTACAAGTTACACGCATTCCGTAAATGGTTTAACCGAAAAGGACACTGTCCTGATGGCCGCCATTGACGTGCTTTATAAACAAACACAGGAGACCAAACAGATGCTTGGAGTAGGACAGAAATTCCCCGATTTTAACGTGACCGCGACCGTGTCGCTGGACATGAAGAACGCCTTTACGCAGATCACCAACCAGAGCTTCGCTGGTAAGTGGAAGGTCTACTTCTTCTGGCCGAAGGATTTTACCTTCGTTTGCCCCACGGAAATTGCCGCTTTCGGCAAGCTAAATGGCGAATTCGCCGATCGTGACGCGCAGCTTCTGGGCGGCAGCACGGATTCCGAATTCGTTCACCACGCCTGGCGCACCCATCACGCCGACCTGCACGATCTGCCGTTCCCCATGCTGGCCGATGTGAAGCAGGAACTCTGCAAGGCGCTCGGTATTCTCGACCCCAACGCCGGTGTGGCGCAGCGCGCCACGTTCGTGGTGGACACCGAAGGCGTGATCCGCTTCGTGTCCGTCAATGATCTCTCCGTCGGCCGCAATCCGCAGGAAGTTCTGCGCGTTCTGGACGCTCTGCAGACCGATGAACTTTGCCCCTGCAACTGGAACAAGGGCGACGACGTTCTGAAAGTCTGAGGCGGGAAAGTCTGATGGAAGACCTTTACCCTCTCTTTCCTGATTACGCACGCGATCTGAAGCTGAATCTGCAGAACGTCCTGAAACAGGCCGAACTCACAGCCCAGCAGACGTGGGGAACGGCGGTGGCTTCGGCCATCGCCACCCGCGAACCTCGTTTACTCAAGGCGATTCTGGCCGAAGCGGCGCTGCACCTGAGTCCCGAAGCCATGCATGCCGCCAAGGGCGCTGCTGCCGTAATGGGCATGAATAACATCTATTACCGCTTTCAGCATTTGAGCGGCAATGAGAAGTACAGTCAGATTCCGGCGCGGCTGCGGATGCAGGTCATTCGCTCGCACGGGTCGGATCCGGTGGACTTCGAGTTGTGGTGCACCGCGGTCTCGGCCATTAATGGCTGTGGCGCTTGCGTGGCCTCGCATGAAGGTGTTTTGCGGCAGAAGGGTGTCACAGAAGAGACCATTCTGGCGGCCATTCGGATTGCTTCGGTCATTCACGGCTCGGCTGCCGTTTTGGACGCTGAGCGGTTGCTCGCTTAGATTTTCGTCGGGTCCCTGCGCTGCGTCGCTCCAACCCCGGTTGCGCCGTACGCGGCGCAGGGCATTCCCGCGAGGCTTCGATGAACCCGCAAGGGGCCCGCCCAGGGGGCAAGTCTGTACCCTCCAATTGGAGCCGGATGCGGCCAAATAGGGCGAGGTCTCCGGCTCCTCCCCAAGGTCGGCTATCATCGCAATAATGGCTTCCAACTTCTCACTCTCTCGTCGTGATCTGCTCGCCGCTTCGGCCGCCGCGTTAGCCGCAGGGCCGTTGAGTGCCTTCCGTGGCTTAACCAAGGCCAATGTTTCCGCCATCACCGACGAGATCGGCCGCACCCAGGCCGACGCCATCGCCTTCGCCCACGAATATGGCCTCCAGTGGGTCGAACTGCGCAACGTCCCTGAAACCAAAAAAGAAATCACCTTCCTCCCGGAACCTGAAATCAAAGCCCTCGCCGCCGAACTGGCCTCCAATAAGCTCAAAGTATCGTTCCTCAATACCAGCCTCCTGAAGTTCACCTGGCCCGGCACCATCCCCGCCAAACCCCGCCCCGCAGCCCTCAAAGAAACACCTGAACAAACCGCCGCCCGCGCCGCCGCCGAAATGAAGCGTTGGGACAATCGCAAAGCCGATGTCGAAACCGCCGTCCGAGCCGCCAACATCCTCGGTACCAACAAAATCCGTATCTTCACCGGGGAACGCGTCGCCCAGCCCGAGACCACCTTCCAACTCATCCGCCAAACCATGGAAGAGCTGATCCCCATCGCCGAAAAGGGCAAAGTCCACCTCCTCATCGAGAATGAATACTCCCAGAACATCGGCACCTCCGCCGAAACCCGGGCCATCATGGACCTCATCCCCTCCAAAACCGTCGGCTTCAACTGGGACCCCGGCAACGCCAAATACCTCAACGAAGTCTCCTGGCCCGACGGCTACAAAGTCCTCCCCAAAAACCGTCTCCTCAACGCCCAGTTCAAAGCCAAAAATCTAATGGAAGGCGAAGAACACATCGACTGGCTGTCCATCCTCAAAGCCATGCAAAAAGACGGCTACTCCGGCCAAATCGGCCTCGAAACCCACACCGGCGGCCCCAATCTTATTGAGAACGCCCACACCGCCATGAAGACCATCATGCACCTCGTCGGCCAGCTCTAAATGTCGAATCCCTTCAAAATCGGCTTCGCCCTCGCCGCCCTCATCATCGTCTTCGTCGTCTGGCGTGGCTTCGTCGAAACCAAAGGCAACCACCTCGAACCCACCGGAAAAATCGGCAAGATCCGCGCCGAAAAGGTCGATGACAACGAGATGATCGCCGTCATCGACTTCAGCCTCCAAAACGATGCCGACGTCGAAATGGTCGTCCGCGGCGTTGAAGCCGACATGACCGCTTCCGACGGCTCCACCCTCGCCGGTTCCGTCATCGCAGTCGCCGACCTCGACAACTTCTTCCGCAACTACCCCAACATCGGCGAGAAATTCAACCCGCCCCTCAAAGCCCGCGACACGCTCGCCGGCCACAAGGCCACCGACCGTATGGTTGGCATCCGCTTCGACGTTTCCGAAGACGCCTGGACGAAACGCCGCGGCATTTCCCTTCGTATAGAAGACAGAACCGGCCCCGTCATCGAATTAAGGAAATGAAAGTCGCCGCCCTCATCGCCATCTGGGCCGCCCCCCTCTTCGCCGCCCAAATCCCTGCCGGTACCGAACTAACCCTCCGTCTCAACGACAAAGTGGCCAGCGAAGTCGCCACACCCCAGACCTTCAAAGCCACCCTCGTCGCCCCCGTAATCCTGAATGGAACCGTCGCCCTGCCCACCGGCCTCATCGTCAACGGAACCGTCAAACAGGCCCGCGCCGCCGATGCCAACGCCAAAGCGCTCCTCGAACTCAGCTTCACCACCCTTTCTGACGGCAAGGTCACCATTCCCCTCCAGGCCACTCTCGCCGCCCTCGAAAACGCCCGCGAGACTCTCGACGATAAAGCCGTCATCATCGGTATCGACTCTGCCCAGTCCTACGGTGGCCGCCTCAACGAAGGCCTCGCCAAACTCGGAGCCAACGAGAAGTTCGCCGGTTTCGCCGGTATCCTCCAGCAGGCTAAACAAGCCCTCAAAATTCAGGACGTCAACGCCAATATCGACTACGAACCAGGCGTCGAGTTTACCCTGAAACTCACCCAGCCCCTCAACTGGACCGGCGTCACCAAAGGCGTGGAAGCCGCCCTCACCCAATTCCCCAACGACGCCTCTCTCGCCGCGCTCGTCACCTCCCAGCCCTTTCGAACCGTCGCCGCCAAACCGCCGAAGCCCAGCGACATGACTAACCTCATGTTCATCGGTGCCGAAGACCAGATCCGCGCCGCTTTTACCAAAGCCGGCTGGACCGAACCCGCCGCCCTGAGCGCGAAATCCAAGCTCGAAACCGCCCGCGCCATGATCGAGGACCGTGGCTATAAAGAAGGCCCCATGTCCATCCTGCTCCTCGAAAATCAGGCCCCCGCCATGGCCTGGCAAAAGGGCAACAACACCTTCGCCTCCCGCCATCATTTAAGGATCTTCAGGCGTCCGGATACCTTCCAGGGCCAACCCGTCTGGGTCTGCTCCTCCACCCACGACACCGGCATCGAATTCTCCGAAAAAGACCGTACCTTCATCCACAAAGTCGACTCCGAAATCGACAAAGAACGAGCCAAAGTCGTCACCGACCTCGTCTTCACCGGCTTCGTGAAATCCGTAGCCAT
Source organism: uncultured Acidobacteriia bacterium (assembly GCA_903929755.1). GTDB lineage: Bacteria > Acidobacteriota > Terriglobia > Bryobacterales > Bryobacteraceae > BOG-234. Next base: position 27,235 of record CAIYVZ010000033.1, on the reverse strand, counting down.
CGTCAACCGCCCCGAAGTCCCCACCTCCGTCCAAAACGCCACAGGCGACACTCTCAAGACCGACGGGGCCATGGCCGTCCTCCGGTTCTGACCTCATCAATCCAGGCAAAAATCTGCCTGTCATGCCAGAATGAAGCAATGAACCGGAAGCTCTTCCTCAAGTCCGTCGCCCTTGCTCCCTTCGCCGCCGCTCTGCGTCTGAGCGCCGCAGGCCCCGCCATTCAGGTCTTTAAGACCCCCTCCTGCGGTTGCTGCGGCGGTTGGGTCAAGCACCTCAAGGCCAACGGCTTCCAGGTCACGGTGAACGACGTCCCCGATACCACCCCGGTTCGCAAAAAGTACGGCGTCCCCGACGCCCTCCAGTCCTGCCACACCGCCATGGTGGAAGGTTATGCAATCGAAGGTCACGTCCCCTCCGCCGACATCCAGCGACTCTTAAAGGAAAAGCCCAAAGCCAAAGGCCTCGCCGCCCCCGGCATGCCCGCCAGCTCCCCCGGCATGGACATGGAACACTCCGACGCCTGGGACGTCCTCCTCTTCGACGCCGCCGGCAAGTCCACCGTCTTCCACCACTATCCCGCCAAATAGTCTGCCGTTATACTTGTATTCGCCATGGCCCTCACGAGCGACGACAAGAGCTTCCTGAAGCTGATCTACAATCGGCTGAAGCCCGAAGAGCCTCTCGACCCAGGCGATCCTCGCTATGAGAGCGTCTACGACCGGCCCGGCTGCGACGACCCCACCAGCGAGATCTTCAGCAAGATCCAGCTCTCCGATAGGGAAAGTACCCTGTTCTTTTCCGGCTTCAGTGGTTCGGGAAAAACCACAGAGCTTCGCCGCCTCCGCAAGCGTCTCCTGGATGAAGGCTACTTCGTCCTTTATGCCGATGCTCTCGACTACATCAATCCCGCGCTGCCCATCCAGATCTCTGATCTCCTCATCGTTCTCGCCGGCGCTTTCAGTGAAGCCCTCGAGGAGCAGGGCATCAACATCGGCAGTGAATCCTACTGGACCCGCCTCTACAACTACCTGAAAAATACCAACGTAGAACTGAACGAAATATCCGTAAAATCCGCTATCGATCCCATAAGCGCTGGCCTGGGGCTTAAGCTCGAACTTCGCAGCACCCCCTCCTTTCGTCAGCGCCTGGCCACAGCTCTCGCCGACCGTGTCGGCTCCCTGCAGGACGACGTGCTGGCCTTCTTTGAGGATGGCTACAAAGCAATCCAGCGGGATCATGACGGCAAAGAGGTTGTCTTCATCTTCGATTCCCTCGAACAGATTCGGGCCTCCCTGTCCGCCGAACAAGCCGTCATCCAGAGCGTCGAGTCCTTGTTCTCCAACCACGTCCGCATGCTCTCCATCCCCTGGCTCCACATGGTTTACACGGTACCGCCCTGGTTGAAGTTCGTCCTCAAGGGCGTCAATATGACCGTTATTCCCTGCATTCGTACCTGGAAGAACGACGGTAAGCGCGATAAATGCGACGATGGCATCCGGGTGCTTCGCGAGTTCGTTCACAAGCGCCTGGAGCCCGGCGGCGCAGTGCGGCTACTTGGTCCCGACTACCAGCAGAAACTCGAGGACCTCATCATGCTGAGCGGCGGCCATTTTCGTGACCTCCTGCGCCTCATTCGCAGTGTCATCGAAAAGACGCAAACTCTGCCTGCCGACGAGAGAACACTCGATCGCGCCATCCTCGACGTCCGCTCCAGTTTTCTCCCCATCGCGGTGGAAGATGCTGTCTGGTTGGACCGGATCGCTCTCGAACGAGCCAGCCCCCTCACCAGCGACAGCGCCTCTGAGGTCAACCGCCTCACGAAATTCCTCGATTCCCACGTGGTCTTATTTCTCCGAAATGGCGAGGAATGGTACGACATTCATCCCCTCCTCAGGGATGAAGTAACCCGCATCGTGGCCGCCAACCGCGCCTCCACAGTCTCGTGACTCCCGCTTCCTGGAACCTGAACCAATCCGAAGCATGGCAGGGTGTCGAGCGTCTCTTCGAACTGAACAATGGCTTTGCCTTTGTCCTGTTGCTCGTTCCTTCCGAGGAGGGTTCCGCAGTTTGTCGCGAGGCTCTCCGCCGCCATCTCCAGACCGAAAACCGCACCCTCCTCGACCTCAGTCCTGCCGACGATGCCGGTCTCTCTGAAATCCCCGGACAACTGGTAAATCTCCTGCCCTCGGTCGAGGTCGGGGCCGTCTGGGTCAGCCGTGCCGTCTCCGAGGATAATCCGGACTATCGCAAGTGCGCGGACGCCTGGTTCGAAGCCGCCGCCCGCCTCAATCACTTCCGCAACCAGCTAACCCGGAGCATTTCTGTGCCTCTCGTCTTTGTGGGGGCACCGTGGCTCCAGCAGACCCTTCGCGAGGCCGCGCCCGACCTTTGGTCCATCCGGTCCACCGTCACCCGCATCGAGCCAATGCCTGCGACCGCAGCCAGACCCGAGCAGATCACCTCTCAAGCCCCAATAACCTCCGGCCCCGACCCCTACCTCGCGATCCGGGAAGCGGACAAGCTCCGCTCCCAGCCCGGCAAGGAACTCACCCTCGCCCGATATCTCTACAGGGCTGGCCTCGCCTTCGCCGCCCGGTACCAATGGCAAACTGCAATTAAGAACTTAACGGAAGCCCTCGACTTGCGAGTCCGGTTTAGCGCCCCGCCGGTTGATCTGGCGGACTGCCGTTTTCAACTGGCCCTCTGTCACAGTCGAATTGCTGAATACGATCGAGCGCTGCATCTCCTTAAGGAGGCTTCCCGTGACTATGAGATAGCAGGAAACCGCCTCGGTCAGGCCAATTGCATTCTAATAGTCGGCGATATCGCCCTTCGCCGATCCGACCACGACGCCGCCCGCGCCGCTTACCAACAAGCTCTCCCCCTCTACGAAAAAGTCGGCGATCTCCGGGGTCAGGCCAACTGCGTCTATAGCCTCGGCGATATCGCCCTGGCTCACTCCGACCACGACGCCGCCCGCGCCGCCTGCCAACAAGCTCTCCCCCTCTACGAAAAAGTCGGCGATCTCCAGGGTCAGGCCAACTGCGTCTATAGCCTCGGCGGTATCGCCTTTGGTCGCTCCGACCACGACGCCGCTCGCGCCGCTTACCAACAAGCTCTCCCCCTCTACGAAAAGGTCGGTTCTCTCCTCGGCCAGGCAAACTGCATCCAAAGCCTCGGCGAGATCTCCCTTCGTCGCTCCGACCACGATGCTGCCCGCGACGCCTTCCAAGAAGCTCTCCCACTCTACGAAAAGGTCGGTTCTCTCCAGGGCCAGGCCAACTGCATCCAAGGCCTCGGTGATATCGCCCTCGCTCGCTCCGACCACGACGCCGCCCGCGCCGCCTACCAAAAGGCGCTCCCCCTCTACGAAACCGTCGGCGATCTCCTCGGCCAGGCCAACTGCATCCAAAGGCTCGGCGATATCGCCCTCGCTCGCTCCGACCACGACGCCGCCCGCGCCGCCTACCAAAAGGCGCTCCCCCTCTACGAAACCGTCGGCGATTTCCTCGGCCAGGCCCACTGCATCAGAAGCCGCGGCGATCTCGCACTGGCGCTCTCCAACAAAGAGGCCGCCCTCTCGAAATTCACCCAGGCTCTCGCGCTGTATCGCCAAATCCCCGAACCGTATTCCATAGGCTGGACTCTCCGGCGACTTGCACAGCTGGAAAACGATCCCCAAACCCGGCGCCATCTCTTAGCCGAAGCCGTGGAATGCTGGCGTTCCATCAACATGCCGGACCTCGTTGCCCGCCTCCAAACCGAATTCCCCGGCGAGTGCTGACCCAGCCTCTCCAGCGAGCCAGCCATTTTTCCATTGCCGGGATTTTTCAAACTATATTTCCCGCCGTATCAAATACTTAACCAAAACCCAGCGCTGAACTGTTTCCCCCCGCTGCTATCTCTCAAGCAGAAAAGGAAACAATGCCGACTCACTCACAGCTCCTCGCGAACATCGCAAACTCCATGCAATCCACCGGTCCCCGCACCGAGGAAGGTAAAGCCAAAGCCCGCTACAACGCGCGCCGCCATGGTCTCACCGGCCAGTTCTACGTCATGGACGATGACGATCGCCAGGCCTACCTCACATTCGAAACCCGCCTCTTCAGCGACCTCAAACCCGTCGGCCCCTGCGAAGAGCAACTCGCCGTCTCCATCGCGCAGGACCACTGGCGCATGAACCGAGCCAAAGGCATCGAATTCAACACCATGGGCCTCGCCCATCACGAAAACTCGGGCGCAATCGGCGCCGACTCCGCAGAAACCGAAACCGCCGTCAGCCACGCCCAGGCCTGGCGTTCTGACAACAAAGCCTTCGCCAACATGGCGCTCTACGAGATCCGCCTCCACCGCATCATCCGCCAAAATCGTCAGGACCTAACCGAACTCCAAACCAAACGCCACGCCGCCGAAGCCGCCGCCCGCGAAGAAGCCGAACTCTTCCTCGCCAACGAACTCTCCAAACAACCAGCCGAACCCATCACGGAGGACAGTATTCAGGTCAATGGGTTCGTTTTTTCCATCCAAACCCTCTTCCAGGAAATGGCCTGGCACCAGACCCTCGCCGAAGCCCGCTGGTACAAATCGCAAAACTGGAATCGCACCAAACAGCCCCCCTTCGCCCTCCTCACCTTCCCGAAGGCCGCCTGACGCACGTCCAACCTGACCACGCATCCCAAACCAGACACCAAAAGTGTAAACTAAGAAGGCAAAGAAAAGGCGAATGTCCGAGTCACTCTCACTCATGTTCCCGGAACTCCCTCCGGCCCCTGCGGGACAGCATCCCGCTTCAAAAAAAGCCAGCGACCTCGCGCCCCTGGTCCACAAATTCGAGGCCATGGCCGCCGCCAGCCCCGAATCGCCCATCCGCGCCATCCGCCGCACCCCGCCCCGTCAGGCTGTCTTCGCGGACTTCCCCGAAACCCTCACGCCCAAGCTCCGCGACGTCCTCATCGCGCGCGGCATCCAGCGCCTCTACTCCCACCAGGCCGACTCCTGGAACGCCGTCACCGAAGGCAAGAACGTCGTCGTTGTCACCCCCACCGCCTCCGGCAAGACCCTCTGCTACAACCTCCCCATCCTCCACGCCCTCACGAAAGACCCCGGCGCCCGCGCCCTCTACCTCTTTCCCACCAAGGCCCTCGCCGAAGACCAGCTCGAAGAACTGCACTCCCTCATTGAGGACATGGGTTCCGACCTCTGCGTCTTCACCTACGATGGCGACACCCCGTCCGATGCCCGCCGCGCCATTCGCCAGCGCGCCAACGTCGTCCTCTCCAACCCCGACATGCTCCATGCCGGAATCCTCCCCCACCACACCAAGTGGGCCAAGCTCTTCGAAAACCTGAAATACATCGTCATCGATGAGCTTCACTATTACCGCGGCGTTTACGGCTCCCACTTCGGCAATATCCTCCGCCGCCTCTGCGAATTCTACGGCTCCAGCCCCGTCTTCATCGCTTGCTCCGCCACCATCGCCAACCCCCAAAACCTGGCCGAAACTCTGGTCGAACAGCCCTTCGAACTCATCGACAAAAACGGAGCTCCCGCCGGCGAAAAGATCTTCGTTTCCTACAATCCGCCCATCGTCAACCGCCAGCTCGGCATCCGCCGCAGCTACCTCAACGAATCCCGCCGCCTCGCCCTCGACCTTCTCGACCAGGGCCAGCAAACCCTCGTCTTCACCAACAACCGCCTCGCCACCGAAGTCCTGCTCACCTACCTCAAAGACGCCTGCGATAAAGGCCGCCTCCCCACCGATTCCGTCCGCGGCTACCGTGGCGGCTACCTCCCCCGCGAGCGCCGTGAAATCGAAAAACGCCTCCGCTCTGGCAACATCCGCGCCGTCGTCGCCACCAACGCTCTCGAACTCGGCATCGACGTCGGATCGCTCGACGCCGTCGTTATGGCCGGTTACCCCGGCACCATCGCCTCCACCTGGCAGCGCGCCGGACGCGCCGGACGCCGCCACTCCACGTCCCTCGCCATCTTCGTCGCTTCTTCTGCCCCGGTCGATCAGTACATTGTCGAGCACCCCGAATACCTCTTCGGCCAGTCGCCCGAAAACGCCTTCGTCAACCCCGATAACCTCGAACTCCTGCTCAACCACCTCAAGTGCGCCGTCTTCGAACTCCCCCTTCGTGACGGCGAACTCTTCGGACCCCATGCCATCGGCGACATGTGCAACTACCTGTCCCAGTCCGACATGATCCACAACTCCGGCGGAGCCTGGCATTGGACCTCAGATTCCTACCCCGCCGATTCCATCAGCCTGCGCAGCGTCTCCAGCGATAACTTCGTCGTCATCGACACCACTACAGAGGCCAAGATCATCGGCGAAGTCTCCTTCACCGCAGCCCTCACCACGCTCCACGAAAAGGCCATCTACCTCCACGAAGCGAAGCAATTCCACGTCGAGCGCTTCGACTACAAAGAGCGCAAAGCCTACGTCAAACGTGTAGACTGCGACTATTACACCGACGCCATCGACTACACGCAAGTCAAAGCCCTCCGCGAATACGCGAAGGAGCAAACACTTCCCGACGTCGATACGCTCCACGGTGACGTTCGGGTCAATCGTCAGATCGTCGGCTTCAAAAAGATAAAGTTTTACACGGGCGAGAATGTCGGGGCAGGGAACTTGTCTATGCCCGAGCAGGAAATGCACACCAGCGCCTTCTGGCTGCATTTCGGAGCCCCATTCTTAGCTGGTTTGGACGAGTATACGCCCACCGAACGCCAGAACGGCCTCACCGGCTTAGGCAACGCTCTCCGCACCATCGCGTCATTGTTGCTCATGTGCGACCCCCGGGATCTCGGAGTCGCCCTCACCGAAGACATCGCGGGAAGCCTCACTGCCTGGGAGCCCAATCTCTATCTGTACGACAGCTACGCCGGAGGCATCGGCCTAAGCGCACCCCTGCACCGCCTCAGCCGGAAACTCTTCACCCAAACGCTGGAAATGATCGACACCTGCGAATGCGACCAGGGCTGCCCCGCCTGCGTCGGTCCCGTAGGTGAAATTGGAGAGAAGGGCAAGGCCGTGGCCCGAGTCATTCTCTCCCGATTACTGAATCAGGCCGTCACACCACAACCTGAAGGCCCAGATGCGTAACAAACGGCTCAAAATCCCGGTTCGAGTGCAGCAAAACGAGGCCTTCCGCAATACACTTCGTGGCGATGATTGTATCGATGGTTTTGCGAATGGTGATCCCGCGAGAACGAAGGAAGCGGTAGTTCTGCGCAGCCTGAAGCGCGATCTCCTCGCCGACCAACTCGACAACATCCATAGTCGTCATAATGAATTGTGCCTTTGTGAAGTCACCTTCATCGCTGAATCCCTGAAGGACCTCCGCCAAAATCAAGTCGCCAACCGCCAACTCTTGTGTGTCCAGCAGCGCTTCCAGTCGTATCGTTTGGGTCGTTTCCTTCCCTCTGAAAAAGTCAATCCAGACACTGGAATCGACCAGGATCACTTGTCACGCCTCATTTCGTCGAGATCGCCTACCCAGTCCATCTTTCCTCGAAGGGAGCGCAGTTCACCCTGGAGGCGTAGCCGGAAGAGCGTTCGCAATGCGGTATCTACCACTTCCCGCTTGGACTTGAGGCCTGTTATACGCAAAGTATCGGCCATCAATTTGTCGTCGATCTCGATGTTAGTTCGCACAGGAGGTGTATCCTTTGACTAAAGTATACACATTGAGGCGAACTAACTACCCAGGGCTTTTAGCACCACGGCCCGAAGCTCTTCAGGCTTAATCAGGCCTTCAATTCGCTGTACTTGACTACCGGCCTTATCCAGCACCACAGTAATCGGCAGGGAACTCGGGGACCCCGTCCCCATCCCGACCGTGTACTTCATCGGGTTCTGTTTCAGGAAGCCCTTCACCAACTCCGCGCCGTCCTCGTCCATCGAGATACCCACCATCTCGACGCCCTTCGGACCCAGCTCGGCCGCCAGTTTATTGAACTCCGGAACTTCCGCCCGGCAGGGAACGCACCACGTAGCCCAGTAGTTCAGCACCACAACCTTCCCCTTCCATAAGGCGGGGGATAGCGGAGCGCCGTCCAGCGTCTTGAACGGTGTGAACTCCACGGTCGAAGCTGCTGTCGCCGGAGCAGCAGTGCTCCCCGGAGCCGCCGTATTCAGAAACGCCAGATACTTCTCAGAGCTGTCCGTGCGATCCGGAAAGGTCGCCAGCACCGCCCGATTCGGGTCATACAAAACATAGAAAGGAATAGCGACCGTGTTGAACTCTTTAGCTTCCATGTTCTGGAAACCCTGCGACACCGGATCAGACCGATCCGTATACAGTTCCACCAGCACCAGGTTCTTCGCCACACTAGCCACTTCCGGCCGCGTGAACATGTTCGCCTTCATCCACTTACAGTTCGTGCAGGCATCGCCCGTGAAGTCGACCAGTACCTTCTTGTTCTCTGCCTTGGCTTTCGCGAAAGCCCCTTCCAGGTCGTTCTCCAGCCACACCAACTGGTCCTGCTGCCCGCTACCACCAAAAACGGAACTCGCCACCGGAGGCGGAATATACGCCTCAATATCGCCCAGCCGTGCGCCGAACATGCCCGGCACAAAGCTCAGACCCATCGCGATAGCTGCCATACCGAAGACCAATCTTCCAGCTCCCAGCTCTTCATCGGCTGAAAACCCGGGCAACTTTACGAAGCCCAGTAAATATGCGCCCATCATCACGGCCAGCACTACCCAACCAGCCAGAAACCGCTCCCGTGTCAGGAAACCCGTACGCATCACGTCATCCACGTTGTGGAGGTACTTGAGCATCGCCGCAAACACCAGGAAGCCCATCACCACCTTCACCCGCGACATCCATTCGCCCGACCGCGGCAGCTTCTTCAGCCACTTCGGGAACAGCGCCAGCAGGAAAAACGGAGTGGATAACCCACCGGAGAAAACCAGCATCCCCAACACCGGACGCAACTTATCGCCCGTCACCGAAGCTGCCAGCAAAGTGCCCATAAACGGTCCCACGCAGGCGAAAGAGGCCAATGCAAATGTCAGCCCCATCAGCATGGTCCCGATGAATCCGCCCTGTCCGGACGCCTGGTTCAGCCTGGTCAGCAAACCGGAAGGCAGCGTAATTTCATATGCACCCAGCAGGCTCAGGCCGAACACCAGGAACACAAGCGAAATGAATGCATTGACCCAAACATTCGAGCCGATATGGTTCACGCCCGCCGGCCCCAGTACCGCGGTCGCCAGCAACCCCAGCCCCGTGAACAGCACAATAATCCCCAGGCAGAACGTGACTGCTTGTCCGAAACCGCCCTTCTGGCCCACGAAATACGACATCGTAATCGGGATCATCGGGAAGACACAGGGAGTGAAAACGGAGGCCAGGCCAAACCCAAAAGCCAGCCCAAGGAAGGGAATCAGATCAGACTCAGTCGGGGCACTCGTTCCGGCAGGAGCAGAACTTCGCGGTTTCACTTCCGTCACGCCCGCAGGAATCGCAGGCTGCGCCGGGCCGCTCGCCGCAACAGTCAAAGATATCGGCAGTTGCCGGGTACGGGGAGGAATGCACGAAGTGCCACTGCAGGTCTGATACCGGGGCTCCAGCGTAACCGTCAATGCCCCCGCCGCCAGATCCCTCTTCAGTTCCAGCTTCGCGTAAAAAGTCTGATGACCCTCAAACGTTTCTGTATCTTCATTGAAGTTCGCGTCAAACTTCCGCAGCGGCTTCGGCTCATAAATCGTGAGCTTCCCGACTGCCGGTTCCAGCGCCTGAATGGTTGTGGGGATAGGGCCAGGCGGCGTAGACAGCGAGTACATGTGCCACTCGGGGTCAATCTCGGCATCAAGTTTGACGATTACCGAACCGCCGGCAATAACGGTGGCCTGTTCAGCCGATGCCGTCCACTTTACATGGTTAAACTGCTCAGTTTGCCCTGCGGCGGATGCAGCGAGGGCGGCAATCAGAAAAACGTAACGCATCAGAACACCTCAGCCCGTTTTGGCCAGGCCCGTTTTGATAAGGGCGAGTTCTTCTTTGATGCGCTGATTGATATGGCTGGATGCAAATTCCGCAGCCGACCGGATCGCATTCTTAATTGCGTTCGAATCCGAGCGGCCATGGCAGATAATACAAACGCCCTTCAAGCCCAGCAGTGGCGCGCCCCCAATCTCGGAGTAATCCAGCCGCTTCTTGAAGTCTTTGTACGCCGAGCGCGAAAGGACGTAGCCGATCTTACTCGAAAGCGTGGCCGCCAGCGATTCCTTCAGCAGGTTGCGGATCAACTCCACAAGGCCCTCGCTCACTTTGAGCGCCACGTTGCCCACAAAGCCGTCGCAAACAACTACGTCGACCCCGCCGGAAAACAGATCCCGGCCTTCCACGTTGCCAATGAAGTTGAAATCCAGTTCCTTCAGCAAGGGGGTGGTTTCTTTGGTCAGGGAGTTACCCTTGTGTTCCTCTTCACCAATGGAAAGAAGGCCGACGCGAGGGCTTTTCACCTTCAGCACCAGCCTGCTGTATATCTCGCCCATCAGTGCGAACTGCGCCAACATCTTCGGTTCGCAGTCCACGTTGGCACCCACATCCACTACCACCACGGGCGAGCCCTTCAGGGTAGGGAAGACACCGGAAAGCGCCGGACGGTCAACGCCCGGAACTTTGCCCAGCACCATCTTGGCAATGGCCATGCACGCGCCAGTGTTGCCGGCGGAAACATACCCGTCGGCTTTGCCATCGGCCACCAGCCGGGCACAGATGTGCATCGAACTGTCTTTCTTGGTGCGAGCCGCTTTCGCCGCGTGGTCGTGCATCGTGATCCGCTCACTGGTGTGATGGATCTCGATAGGCAGTTTACGCGCCGTAGCATGACCATCCAGATGTTCCTGAATGGTCTGCCGGTCGCCTACAAGAATGACGCGGTGGCCATATTGTTTTGCTGCGTGGATTGCGCCCTCAACTTCGGGGACCGGGGCTTTATCGCCCCCCATCGCGTCTACGGCAATGGTTACCATGCGCTGAGATGGATTGTTCGGCAACTATTCCGCTGCGGTTTCAATCACTTCACGGCCTTTGTACTGGCCGCAGCTGGGGCAAACCCGATGAGGAATCTTGGGTTCGTGGCAGTTGGGGCATTCTGCGTGCGACGGCTTGCTCAGCGCATCATGGGCGCGGCGAGTCTGTGTACGCGCGTTCGAGTGTCTTCTTTTCGGATTCGGCATTTCTGTCTTTTACCTAGTCTACACGGTCAATGTGGATGGACCCGATTTGCAAGTCAGCAAGCCCGGCCCATCTGTCGTCACCCGGATGCGACTCGCAATGGCAGGAAACCTCATTGCGATTGGCGCCACATACCGGGCAAATTCCTTTACAATCCTTACGGCACAACCTCTGCATCGGGATCTGCAACAGGACCTGTTCCCGGAGAATATCTTCCAGTTCCAGGCCCGGCAATTCATAAAAACCAATCTGCGCTTCCCCGTCATCCAGCGCAACCTCGTCCTGCAACTGCGCCAGCTCAGTCGCTGGCTTATAAAACAGGTCGAAGGGGGCATCCACTGTGTAAGTGGTCGGCGCCAGGCAACGGTCGCATTCGGTGGAGAGAACCGATTTGACCCGCCCCTGAATCCGCAACTCGCCACCAGTATTGGGGAAGAGTTCCGCTTCGCCTTCAGCCGACAGGGGGGCCAGCTGGCTGACACCGGAATCCGTAAAGTCGAATTCCGAGGGCTGCCAGGTCTCCGCAAAGGCAATTTTGCGGACCTCCATCTCCTTGATACTAAGTAACATTGGTGTTTAGGCGAAACTATGATTCTAGCACTAAATGGCGGGTAACTCGTGCGCTTTTTCCTTTCCTTCGAATACCCGGTAGAGTGCGGGCAACATAATGAGCGTCAACAGCGTGGAAGTGACCAGACCTCCGATAACACCCACTGCGAGGGGGCGCTGGACCTCCGATCCAGGCCCCGTCGCAAACAGGAAGGGAATCAGCCCCAGCGCCGCCACTGTCGCCGTCATCATGACCGGCCGGAACCGGGCCTTCGCTCCTTCCAGCACCGCCTCTGCCTGCGCCATGCCCTTCGCCCGCAAACCGCGGATGCAGGAGACCAGCACCACGCCATTCAGAACGGCGATACCCCACAGCGCGATAAACCCAACCGACGCAGGCACGGAAAGGTACTCCCCGCTGTAATACAGCGCCGCCACCCCGCCCATGGAGGCAAACGGTAACACCAAAATAATCAGGGTTGCGAACCGCAGCGAGCCGAACAGGAGGAACAGGAGAAAGAAAATGGCCCCAATGGTAATCGGTACAATCACCGTAAGGTGGGCCCGCGCCCGCTCCATATTCTCGAACTGCCCGCCCCACTCGTAGTAATAGCCGGGAGGCAGGTTTACCTGTCTGGTCACCTTCTCACGAAGTTCAGCCACAAAGCCCCCCAAATCGCGGTCCTTCACGTTCACGCCGATCACAATCCGGCGTTTTCCCATTTCCCGCTTGATCTGCGACGCGCCCTCCAATAGTTCGATCCGGGCCAAATTCCCCAGTGCCACCTGCGCGCCGTTTGCGCCGGTAATCATGATGTTCCGGATCTTCGTGAGGTTGTTGCGGAATTCCTCGGGGTAGCGGACCACTGCCTGGAAGCGACGTTCTCCCTCGTAGATTTCCGTCGCGGCCCGCCCGGCGACGGCGGCTTCGATCACATCGTTTACATCGGCTACGCTCAGGCCATAGCGAGCAATCGCCTGGCGATCGATCACCACGTTCAGGTTCTGCTGACCGGTGACGCGATCCACCTTAATGTCCGCCGTGCCACGAACTGACGCCGCCACTTTGGCTACATCGTCGGCTCGTGCCCGCAGCGTCTCGAGGTCGTCCCCGAAGATTTTGACCGCAATATCGGCACGAACTCCGGTAACCATTTCGTCAACGCGATCGGAAATGGGCTGCGCCATCACAAGGTTGACGCCGGGTAACCCCGACAGTTTTTCGCGGATCTCATTGGCGATCATCTCCTGCGTCCGGCCGGGGCGTTCCTCCACGGGGGCCAGTTGGGCCATCAGATCGGACTCGTTATAGCCCGCGGGATCCACGGGAGACTCCCCGCGACCAAGGCGGGATACCACGTTCGTCACCCCCTTAACGCTCTGCACTCTCTTGATGGCCTCCATCTCCATCAGGATCGATTCATCGAGGGAGATGTCGGGTACGCGGTCAGCGTTGGGGGAGATGGTGCCTTCTTTGAGTTCCGGAATGAAGGAAGTCCCCAGGTAGGGAAAGAGCGACATGCAGGCCGCGAACGCAATGACGGCGAGGCCCACGGTCTTGAACTCGTTACGGGTGGCCCACGTCAGCATGGCGACATAGGGCCGCTTCATGAGCCGTACAAAGAGCGTGTCGTGTTCGTTCCCGCCCTTCAGCAACATGTAAGAAAGCACCGGCGAAATGGTCAGCGAGAGGACCAGCGAAATGGCCAGGGCAATGGCGATGGTGAAGGCGAGGGGCGCAAACATTTTGCCCTCCATCCCCTGCAGCGTCATCAGGGGCAGGAAGACCAGGATGATGATGCAGATACCGAAAATGACCGGCGTACCTACTTCCATGACGGCGTTGTGGACCGTCTTCAGGCGGCTTTGCCCGGGATGATGCCCGAGTTGCGAGAAGACATTTTCCACCACCACCACGGAGCCGTCCACCATGAGGCCGATGGCGATGGCAAGCCCGCCCAAAGACATCAGGTTCGCCGAGAGACCGTAGTGGTTCATGACCAGGAAGGTCAGCGCCGGCGTCAGGACCAGAGTGGCGATGACGATGATGCTGGAACGCAGGTCGCCCAGGAACAGGAACAGCACGATGACAACAAGCAAGATACCCTCGCCCAGGACCTTCGTGACGGTATGTACGGCGGCATCCACAAGCACGCTGCGGTCATAGTAAGGCACGATTTTCAGGCCGTCCGGCAGCATGTTCTTCGAATTGACCTCCTCAACGCGAGCCTTGATCCGGGAGACGATTTCCTTGGCGTTGCCGCTTGCGGTCATCATGACGATGCCGCCCACGGATTCGGTATAGCCGCCCTTGAGCATGGCCCCGTAGCGAACTTCCTCGCCCAGTTTCACCTCGCCCACATCGCGGATATACACCGGAGTGCCCCCTTTTTCTTTCAGGACCACGGAACCGACGTCGTCAATCGTTTTTATGAGGCCCAGGCCGCGAACCAGGTAGACCTGGGGGCCCTGGGGCAGAATGCCGCCGCTGGAATTCGCGTTGTTGCGGGCCAGCGCGGCGCGGACCTCATGAATGCTCAGGCCGTAGGAATTGAGCTTGTAGGGGTCCACCAGAACCTGGTATTGCTTCACGTAGCCGCCGGTGGAGTTGATTTCCGCGACCCCGGAAATGGAGCGGAGCAGGGGCCGTGCCACCCAGTCCTGCGCAGTCCGGCGTTGTACCAGTTCGGCCTTCGTGAGCGCCTTCTGGCCATCCGACGGATTATCCAGGGTGTACTGGTAGACCTCGCTGAGCGCCGTGGAGACGGGGCCCAGCGTGGGCAGGATGCCTTCCGGGAGGCGGCTCTTTACGTCACCCAGACGCTCCGCCACCAACTGGCGGGCGAAGTAAACCGGGGTGCTGTCCTCGAACACCAGGGTCACGATTGATAACCCTGGTTCGTTTTGCGACCGCATCTCCGTCATACCGGGCAGTCCCGTCATGCCGATCTCGACCGGGATGGTCACGATACGTTCCACTTCGTCGGGCGACCGACCGGGGACCTCCGTGGCTACCTGCACCTGAACATTGGTAACGTCAGGGAAGGCGTCCACCGAAAGTTTGCGGGTGGCGTCCGCACCGAAGCCCAGCGCGATGGCCGCGGTGACGATCACGACCACCCGGTGTTTCAGGGCGCTTTCAACAAGGGCGCTCAGCATGGTTACTGGCTCCCCAGCAGCGCGGTGCGCTTCCGCTCATTATTCACATGGAACGCGCCGTCGAGGATGATCTTCTCGCCATCCTGCAGACCGCCCGTCAGAACACGCCAGGTATCGAATTCGCCCTCAAGGGTGACGGCACGCAGCGCGAACGTTCCTGGCCGAACCTCGGCCAGCACAAAATCCTTGTCGTCTTCCCTCACGAGTGCGGTACCCGGTACAAGTCTCTGGGCTTTGGCCCCCTCTTTCAGGACCATGTTGGCCAACATGGCCGGCTTATACCGGCGGTCAGCGTTGCCAACATCCATGCGAGCCTGTACCGTGCGGGTTTCCGGATTCACCAGGGCGCTAACGAATGAGATTCTGCCCCGAATCAGCTTGCCTGGGTAGGCGGCCACCTCAGCCTCGGCTGTCTTACCCACGGCAAGACCAGCGGTGGCCTGTTCCGGAACATCGGCGATGATCCAGACCGACGATAAATCGGCGAGAACGAACAAAGTGTCGGCCGACTGCACAATCTGCCCCGGCGTCACCTTACGCTCCATAACGGTGCCTTCCTCGCTGGCAAGCACGGAAATTTGAGCGTTCAGGGTGCGGGTTGTTTCCAGAGTTCTGATTGCCTGATCGGTCATACCGAGCAACTTGAGGTGATCCTGAAAGCCGGAGATTTCTCCATTGGTCTGGGTTAGCTCGGTCTGGCGGCGCTGGAGTTCGGCTGAGCCAATTACGCCGGCATCGAGCAATTGCTGAGCCCGGCCGACTGCTCGCTGCCCGTACTGTTGCTGGGTGAGGGCCTTCAGTAACTGACTTTGCGCCTCAGAGAGTTCCGCACTGCGCAGGACAGCGAGGATCTGCCCCTTCTTCACGGTTTCGCCGGGCTGGAATAAAAGCTCGGCTACTCTGCCACCGACCGGGGCGCTGACGCGGGTAATACGGCGTTCATCCGCCTCTACGCGGCCCGGGACGCGAAAGCTGCCGACCACATCCTTCCACGTCGCTGCTCCGACACGGATCTGCCGGGCGATCTCGGGAGAGATCGTGATCTCCCTGGGGTTATTGGCTGGTCGGGGCACCGTTTCGGCGGTTTTCGGCGGGGTGGCCGGACCTTGGTTGCAGTTCAACAGGTACAGAGCCAGCAACAGAGGGGAAAAGCGGCTGATGAGCCGCGCTTTAGAAATCAGAACCACGTAGTTGCTCCAGTTCCACGCGCGCCGACTGTCGGTCGAACTGCGCATTCAGATAGTCGTAGCGGACGCTGCGCAGGACACGCTGTGCGTCAAGAACCTCGAGGATGCCCCGTTCGCCGAGGCGATAGGCGGTCTGGGCGGCGGACAAGGCTGCTTCGGCCTCCTTCAGACTGCCGTCCTCATAGGCATGGACTTGTTGGCCGGCAACCTGGTATTCGCCGTAAGCCCGCTCCAGTTGCGAAGCGAGCTGCAATTCGAGGGAACTGGTGGAGGCGGTGGCCTGGGCGATACCGGCGGCGGCTTCAGCGATGGGGCCCTGCCGCTTGTTCAGAAGGGGGATGGGGATACTAATGCCCAGGCGGAAGTAGTTGATGTCTGGCTGGCGTTCATACTCGGCCAGGAGTGTTGGCTGGGGCTTGCGGAGGGTTTCTTCGTTACGGAGAGCAGCGCGGGCGCGCAGGACCTCGGCCCGGAGCCGGCCGAGCGAGGGATGAGATGAAATGGCGGCAACGCGAAGTTCTGCAAAGGGCGGCAGGTCGAGCGCGGGGTCGAGAGCACCCTGCAGATTCAAATCTTCATCGGCGCGGACTCCAAGCAGCGCGCGCAACTGCGCGATGGCCGTGGTGTACCGAAGTTGCGCACTGCGCAGTTGGGCGCTGGCGGTATTGACCTCGGTTTCGGCGCGGATGAGTTCCAGACGAGCCGCTTCGCCGACCTCTACCTGAATGCGGATGCGACGTTCGAAATCATCCACGATGCGCCGGTTATCTTCGGCGAGGGTGATTTCCTGCCGGCGTCGAAGCGCCTGATAGAAAGCCTGTTTTACTGCCCCCCGGAGCGCCAGACGGGTTTCGGACAGCAGGAAGTCCGTGCTTTGGCGGCCCGCCTCGGCCACCGCAAGCCGCGACTGGCGGACCGCCGGAAGCTCAAGCAACTGGGAAACTCCCCAGTGCTGCAAGGCTCCGGGGATGGCGCTGTTCTGGGTAATAGACTGCCGGCCAGCGAGGTAGTTCAACTCGGGATTCGGCCGTGCCTTTGCCGTTGTGATGGCAGCTCGGGCACCATCGCCGATGGCGGAGGCCACGGCGAGTTGAGGATTATTTGTCTGCGCGAGTTCCAGGGCCCGGGCCAGGGTAAGGGGTGATGATTGGGCCCAGGCACTGGTCGCGAGGAGGATTGAGACCAGGCTTCGATGCTGCACGCTCAGGAGAAAGCAGTTCAGCTGCCATCTGCAAGCTGTTGATTTCAGACGGCCGCACCGGGAGTATTGTCCCAAATGGGACATCGAATCCGAGGCTGGCTGTACCATATGGGACACCGTGGCCAGTGAATCCAATAACTTATGGTTGGAATCCGAGTTGCAGTGAAAATACCAGCGTGCATCTAACAAAGATCATCCGGGAATCCAGGTTTACGGCAATCGCCGCCGTTGTAGTGGTGTTGTCCGGGCTGATGTGGATTGTCCCCCCAGCCGATGTGGAGGTTGAGAATTCTCTCCACCATTTGAACTTCATTCCGCTGCTGATGGCCGCAGTTTTGGCAGGCTGGAGGGGTGCCGCGTTTGCGACCGCGGCGGTGGCGATCGCGCAGGCACCGTACATTCTGGTCAGCCACCGTGTTTCCCCGGATAATGCGCTGGATCAGGTGGTGGAGCTGACGATTTTTGGCGTTGCGGGGATCATTGCCGGGATTCTGGCAGACAGGGAGAAGCGGCGGGCCTGGGAACTGGAAGCGGCAACCATCGAATTGACGAAGGCATATGGGGAGTTGCAGGCCAACGTGGAGAAACTGCGGCGGTCTGAGCGGCTTTATGCGGTGGGCCAGTTGGCAGCGAGCCTGGCGCATGAGATACGCAATCCACTGGAAGGCATTTCCGGGGCCGCCACGTTGCTGAAGCGGGGTAAAGTGACTGGCGAGAACTTCACCGATTGCCTGGAGATTATCGAAGTGGAGAGCCAGCGCCTGAACAAGCTTTTGACGGGTTTTCTGGAGTTTGCCCGGCCCCGAACACCGCGTTTTCAGCCCATCGATATTGAAACGGTGATCGATTCCGTGCGTCTGCTGGTGGCGCAATCTCCGTTGGCCATGAAAAATGTTGTGGAAGCGTCAGTGGCTCCGGAAATTCCGGAAGTTGAGTCCGATCCCGAGCAATTAAAACAGGTTCTGCTGAATCTGGTACTGAACGCGGTGGAGGCATCCGCCCCCGGGGGGGTGGTGCGGATGACAGCTGGGGTTATGGGCAACCGAGTAGCCATATGTGTGGTGGATGACGGCCCGGGTATTCCACCGGCGCATCAAGACAAAATATTTGAGCCGTTTTTTACAACAAGGGAAAAGGGCAGCGGGCTGGGCCTGTCGATTGCCGCCAACATTGTGCGTCAACTGGGCGGGACCCTGGCGGCGGAAGTTAACAGGGATCGCGGTATGACGTTTCGCGTGGAACTGCCCCTGCGGAGAGAAGCGCAAGCGTGAATTCGAACATGATTGTAGTTGTGGATGACGATGCGAGCGTCCGCCGGGTGCTGAAAATGCAACTGGAGGCCGAGGGTTACCGCGTGGCGGCAGCGGCCAGCGCGGCGGAGGCGACCGATATTCTGGTGTCGCAGAACCCGAAGCTGGTAATCACCGATCTGCGCATGCCGGGCGAAGGTGGTCTGGGGTTGCTGCGCGAAATTCGGGAACACCACGGCGACACGACGGTGATCATCATCACTGCTTTTGGCAGTGTTGAAACCGCTGTGGAGGCGATGAAGGCCGGGGCTTACGACTATGTGACGAAGCCGATTGACTACGAAGCGCTGATGGTGGCGGTGCATCGCGCAATGGAGCGGCAGTCGCTGCTGGAAGAAGTTCGGAACCTTCGGGCGGCGCTCGATCAGAAGTATGGTTTCGAAAACATGGTGGGCCACGCCAAGTCTCTGCTGCGGGTTCTGGAAATGGCTTCGCGAGTTGCCCAGCATGATTCCACCGTACTGATCCGGGGTGAAACAGGCACGGGGAAGGAACTGCTGGCGCGGGCCATTCACCATAACAGCCGACGTCGGAATCGTTCCTTTGTGACGATCAATTGTGGTGCGATTCCGAAGGACTTGATTGAATCCGAACTGTTTGGTTTCCAGCGGGGAGCGTTCACCGGCGCCAATATAGCCAAGGCGGGCAAGGTGGAGATGGCCGATGGCGGCACGTTGTTTCTGGATGAAGTAGGCGAACTGCCTGCCGAAACCCAGGCGAAAATGCTGCGGTTGCTGCAGAACGGCGAGATTGAAAAGATTGGGGCCACCGGCGTGGTGACAGTGAATGTGCGTGTGGTGGCGGCCACGCACCGGAATCTGCAGGCGATGGTGGAAGACGGAACCTTTCGGGAGGACCTGTATTACCGGCTGGCGGTGGTCCCCCTGGAATTGCCGCCGCTGCGGGAGCGCCGCGACGATATTCCGGAACTGGTGCAACATCTGTTTGCCAAGCTGATTGCCAAACACGGTATTCAGGGGCTGCGCCTGGGCAGCGGGGTAAAGTCCGCGCTCACGCAATATCGGTGGCCAGGAAATATCCGGGAACTTGAGAACGTGATTGAGCGGATGGTGGTGCTGTCGTCGGGCGGGGAGCTGACCGAGGCGGATTTGCCTTCGGAGATGCGGACGGCTCCGGCAGCTTCGGCCACGGCAGGTGGATTTCGACTGGAGTTGCCTGAGGAAGGGATCAGTCTGGAGGGTGTGGAGCGCGAGTTGCTGTTTCGCGCACTGGAGAAATTCCACGGTAACCAGAGTCAGGCTGCCCGGTATCTGGACGTTAGCCGGCGGACGCTGATCTACCGGATGGAGAAGTATGGCCTGCGGAGTGAGCCGGACGCTGGTTAGAGGCTGATCTTAAGTTCAGGCAGGAGCCTGGGTTGAGCAAAAGAAACGCAATGCGGGGGGGACGGGGGGTACGTTGCTGTGTAGCGAGGGGCTTTGAGGCCAGAGAGGCAATTGGCAAGTGCCTCGCCTCTTGGGGGCTAAGTGCTTCAAATCGTTCACGGTAAGGGGCGAAAGGTACACGTCAACCCGTTGACAGTGGCGTAAAGTCCCGATTTCTGTCAATATAGAAGTTCGGATACACATCCCTCTCTAATAAAAATGTTCCGCTTTGAAACGGCGGGAGAGTCCCACGGCGAGTGTCTCGTCGCGACCCTGACGGGGCTACCTTCCGGCATACCAATCGCCATCGACGCGATAAATCACGAACTGTGGCGCAGGCAGCAGGGTTTTGGGCGCGGTGGGCGCATGAAGATCGAAACCGATAAGGTTTCGGTCGTCGCAGGCGTCCGCCACGGGAAAACCATTGGCGCGCCTGTCGCCATGATTATTCCCAACGCCGACTGGAGGAACTGGACGGAGATTCTGCCTGTCGAAGGCGGCGATCTGACCCTTCACAAGAAGGTCAGCCGACCCCGCCCCGGACACGCTGATCTGGCCGGGGCCATTAAATATGACTTCCCCGATGCACGTTACATTCTGGAGCGTGCCAGTGCCCGGGAAACGACGGCGCGAGTTGCCGTGGGCGCGATTGCGAAGCAGTATCTGGCCAATTTCGGCATCGAAATTCTGAGTCACGTAATTGCGGTGGGCCGGAAGAGCCTGGACCGAATCGCGACCTGGGAAGAGCTTGTGGAACTGAGCAAGAAGCGTGAAGTTCTGCTGGGCTGTGTGGATTCTGAAGTTGAAGTTGAGATGAAAGCTGTGGTGGATGAAGCCTATCGAACCGGTGACACGGTGGGAGGCATCTTCGAAGTAGTGGCGAAGGGTCTGCCCGTTGGGCTGGGTTCGCACGCTACCTGGGATTCCCGTCTGGACGGTAAACTGGCGCAGGCGATTGTCTCGATGCAGGCTGTGAAGGGTGTTGAAGTGGGGTTTGCCGAAGATGGGGCGCGCAGTTTCGGCTCCAAAGTGCAGGACACCATCCATTACAAGAACGACGAACGGCGGTTCTTCCGCGGCGCGAATCGGGCTGGTGGTATTGAAGGCGGCATGACAAATGGCGAGGAACTACGGGTTCGGGGCTTCCTGAAACCGATTTCGACGCTGCGCCGGCCGCTTGAATCGGTGGATCTGGAGACGCGTGAGACCGCGAAAGCGGCCTACGAGCGTTCCGACGTGTGTGTGGTGCCGGCGGCTGGTGTCATCGGCGAAGCGATGGTGGCGATAGTGCTGGCAGGCGCGATGCTGGAGAAGTTCGGCGGCGATTCGCTGACCGAGGCGAAGCGCAACTTCGACGGGTATACCGAGCAGGTTAGAAGGTTCTAATTCAGGTTCTGAGGAAGCCATGGTCCGAAAAGTAGTCCGCTATTTGAATAACCCGGTGCTGGAACAGGTGGCCGAACCCGTAACGGAGTTCGATACGCCCGAATTGCATCAATTGGTTACGGACATGTTCGACACCATGTACAAGGCGCACGGTGTGGGGCTGGCGGCGCCGCAGATTAATGTATCGAAGCGAGTGACGGTGATTGACATCACCGGGGGCGACGAAGATGAAGAGCCCGAGCAAATTGTCCTGATTAACCCGCAGGTGACGTATACCGAGGGCAAGCAGACCGGTGAAGAAGGTTGCCTGAGTATTCCAGGTTTCCGGGAACCGGTTCGGCGTCCGCGAATTGCCACGGTACGGGCGCAGGATGTAGCGGGGGCGTGGTTCGAGATTACCGGGGAAGAGTTACTGGCTCGGGCGATGATGCACGAAATTGACCACCTGAACGGGGTTTTATTCCTGAGCCATTTGAGCGCACTGAAGCGGGATCTGATTAAGCGCAAGATCCGGAAGCTGCAGAAGGCGGGCGAGTGGGAGTAGCCAGTTGAAAGCAGTTTTTCTGGGAACGCCGGAATTTGCCGTCGCGACGCTGGAACGGATGCTGGAAGCCGGAATTGAAGTTACCGCAGTGGTGACGCAGCCGGATCGTCCGCAGGGCCGGAAGCAGGAAATGATCCCGTCTCCCGTGAAGGCGGCGGCGTTGCGCCATGGGATTCCGGTTTACCAGCCGGAGCGCATCCGCAGGCCGGAGGCGGTTGCGTACCTGGGTACCCTTGCGCCCGATGTGATGGTGGTGGTAGGCTACGGGCAAATTATTCCTCAAAGTGTGATCGACATTGCGCCGCTCGGGATTGTGAACGTCCACGCTTCTGTGCTGCCGGAGCTTAGGGGTGCCGCGCCAATTCAATGGGCGGTGGCCCGGGGCTACGCAAAGACGGGCGTTACCACCATGTGCATTGACGCGGGGCTCGATACCGGCGACGTGGTGGATACGTGGGAGACGGAGATTGGACCGGAAGAAACGGCGCTGGAACTGAGTCTGCGGCTTGCGGTGGCCGGAGCTGATCTGCTGGTGAAGACGTTGGCAGGGTTGGCCGACGGAACGGCGAAAAGGATTCCGCAGGACAACGCGCGCGCGACCTGGGCTCCGATCCTGAAAAAAGAAGACGGCCGGATCGACTGGCGCATGTCGGCAAAAGAAATACATAATCAAGTTCGGGGTCTGTTGCCGTGGCCGGGAGCCTATACGGTTTTCCGGGGACAGACCATGCAGGTTTGGCGTGCACGGATGACGGACCGCCGATGGGACCTTGCGCCCGGCTCGCTAATACGTGAACATGGAGTGTTTGCCGTTGGCGGGGATGGCGTGGCTTTGGAATTACTGGAAGTTCAGGCAGAAGGCCGGAAGAGAATGGCGGCAGATGTATTCGCCAATGGAAGCCGGTTAGTGGACGCGGAGCAGTTAGGCGGCTAAACGCCGCACTGAAGATTTGGAAAAATGAGACCTTTCGATTTACCCCTGGGATTTAAATACGCCTCGGCATACGCGGGCATTCGCAAACAGCAGAAGGATGACCTTGCCCTGATCGTCTCGGCGGTACCGGCAGCAGCCGCGGCCGTATTCACGACGAACAAAGTGCAGGCCGCGCCGGTGAAACTGGCGCGTGCCAACATGCGGCTCTCAAAAGGAGTCTGCGGTGCGATTCTGGTGAACGCTGGCAACGCCAACTGCGCGACGCGCAACGGCGACCGCGTTGCAGCCAATACCACCAAGGCGCTGGCTAAATTACTGAAGCTGCAACCGACGCAGGTTCTACCCGCTTCCACCGGCGTTATCGGGGTGGAGTTGGACGAAGATCTGATCCTCAATAAGCTTGAGGAACTGGTGGAGTCGCTCAACGAGGGCGGGCTTCCGGATGTAGCCAGAGCGATTCTGACCACGGATCTGCAGGCGAAAGGCGCGTCGCGCGAAGTAACGCTGCGCCGCGGTCTGGTGCGGGTGGCGGGTGTGACGAAGGGTTCCGGGATGATCCATCCCCGGATGGCGACCACGCTGGGCTTTGTGATGACGGACGCGGTAATTCCGCAAACGTTGCTGCGCCGGATGCTGGTGCGGGCGACCGAAGTCAGCTACAACCGAATCTCGGTGGATGGCGATACTTCCACGAACGACACGCTGGTGGTGATGGCGAACGGCGCTTCCGGCGTGCGGCCCGATCCGAAGGAAATGAGCATTTTCGAGGAGTCTCTGACGGAGACTCTGCAGTCGATGGCCCGGCAGATTGTCCGCGACGGCGAAGGCGCCCGGAAGCTGGTTTCGGTGGAAGTACACGGCGCGATGAGCGATTCTTCGGCGGCTTCCATTGCACGCTCGATCTCGAATTCACCGCTGGTGAAGACGGCGATCGCGGGTTCGGATCCGAACTGGGGCCGGATTATCTCCGCTGCCGGCAATTCGGGTGTGAACTTCGACCAGAACACGGTGGATATCACACTGCAGGACATTCGTGTCTGCCGCAATGGTCTGGCTTGCCCGTTTGATGAACTGGATATGAAGCAGAGACTGGATGACACGGACGTTTCCATCGTGTTCCGGATTACCGGTAAAGGCAAGGGTTCGGCGACTTTCTGGACCTGCGATCTGACCGAGGACTACGTCCACATCAATGCTGCGTACCGGACCTAAAAGGTTCTTCTTTGCCACCCTGATGGCGCTTGTGGCGTTCCTGCCGCAGGCTGCCTTCGGGATGGTGGAGGATACTCCGTATGCCGCGCTGGCGAGGTTTGCCTCGGCGCTGAGTAAGGGTGACGGTCTGGCTGCCATGGCGGCGTTTGACCCGGACTTGAAGGGTTACGGAGCACTGGACGCCTCGGTCCAGGCGCTTGTTTCCCAGGCGGACGTACTTTGTTCCATTGAAGTACTGCAGGAAACCGCAAAAGATGCTGATAGGGTGTTGGACACCGATTGGTACCTGCAGATTAAATCGCAAGCGGATGACGGACCGACCGAGCGTCGCAGGGAACGTATTTCTGTTTCCATGAGACTCGAGGCGGGCGCGTGGCGGATTGTTGCCCTGTCATCCACTACCATTCTGGCCCCCATTAACATTCGTTAGACCTGAAATTCACCCCCGTCACGCACCACACAGTAAGTGTGGAGGCGGACAATAAAAAGTGTGCTTAAAGTACACTCCAATAATCTGTTAGGCTAACAGAGACTTTTTTCCGTCAATGGGGTTTGGAGAGTTTGGAAAAGGGAGGACGGTTTGATGGCGGCTTCTCAAGATACGCGCACATCGATCGCAGCAGCCTTTTATTTATTGGTGGCGGGCCTGGCTCCGGCACAGACCAATGTACTGACGGGAGGCTACGGGAACTCGCGGACGAACGCGAATGTGCACGAAACCGTTTTGTCTCCCGCGACCGTAAAACCTGGGAGTTTCGGGAAGAAATTTTCTGTGACCGTGGATGGTCAGATTTACGCACAGCCACTTTATGTGCAGGGGGTGGCGATACCGGGCAAGGGAACGCATAACGTGGTTTATGTAGCCACCATGCACAACACGGTATACGCTTTTGATGCCGATACGGCGGGTGTGCCGTTGTGGAATGTGAACCTGGGACCGTCGGTACCGACTTCGACTTACGATTCCGACTGGGGGACGTATCAGGACATTATGCCGGAGAACGGCATTCTGTCCACGCCGGTGATTGACGGCAGTACGGGGACCATCTATGCAGTGGCGGCGACCTGGGAGAAGAGTAAGTACCTCTATCGGCTGCATGCCCTCGATTTCGCTACGGGGCTGGAGAAGTTTGGGGCGCCGACCTTGATTGCGGCTTCGGTAGCGGGCGCGGGCGACGGGAGCGTGAGGGGGGCGGTTGCCTTCATCCCCGATATGCACCTGCAGCGCCCGGCGTTGCTGCTGACGGACGGCGCGGTTTACGTGGCATTTGGGTCGCATGCCGATGCGGCGCCCTACCACGGCTGGATTATGGCTTACAGCGCGCGCAACGTACAGACGCAACTGGCGGTCTTCAATGCGAGTCCGAACGGCGCGGCGGGAGCGATTTGGCAGTCGGGGCGAGGCCTGACTGCCGATGACAGTGGCAATATTTATGCGGTGACGAGCAACGGCACCACGGACGAGACCTCGAACTATTCCGACAATGTTCTGCGTCTGGACTCGGGGCGGCTGCGGGTGCGGGACTGGTTTGCGCCCTACAATTTTCAGGATCTGAATGACTCGGATACAGACCTGGGGTCCTGCGGGGCGATTCTGATAGACGGGACCAATTTCCTGGTGACGGGTGGCAAGCAAGGGGTTCTGTATCTGCTGGATCGCACGAGCCTGGGCAAAGGCAGCGTGAACGATTCGGGCATCGTGAGCCGTGTGGATACGGGCAACTTTGGAGTCTTCAATCTGGCGCTTTGGAACCGCCCTGACGGAGCCCTGGTGTACAGCCATATAGTGAATTCGCCGGTGACGGCTTACCGGATTACAGGCGGCAAGATCAGCAGTGCTCCTGTGGCCCGCAGCATGAACGGTTTCAACGTCCCTTACCAGGGGATGACGCTTTCGGCAAACGGGGTGAATTCCGGTACCGGCGTCTTATGGGTGCTGGCTCCAGCGAGCTATCCTTTGCCCTCGCACGCTGTTCTGCATGCGTACAACGCTGATGGTCTGAGTGAGATTTGGAACAGCGATATGGCCGACGGCGATGCGGTGGGCGGGTACGTGAAGTTTGTGAACCCAACGGCAGCCGATGGCAAAGTGTTTGTTCCATCGGCTTCGAACCAGTTGGTGGTGTTCGGGGCGGTGGTGAGTGGTCCGGTCTCGTCGATGCCTTTGGTGACGTCGATCTCGAATGTGGCCAGCTACGCGCAGGGTGGTGTTGCGCCGGGAGAGATGCTGGCGATTCAGGGTGTAGATCTTGGGCCCGCTGAAATTGCGATGAACAGCGTTCCGGCTGGTGGGGTGATGGGCGTGGCCATGGCGGGAACCCAGGTGCTGTTCAATGGAATTCCGGGGCCGGTATTTTATGCCTCCTCCTCCATTGTGACGGCGATTGTGCCGTATGCGGTGGCTGGTGCCTCCGACGTGAAGGTGAAGGTGATCTACAACGGCAAGACGTCGGCGGAAACGACCTTGCCCCTGGTGGAGGCTGCGCCGGGGCTGTTCTCAGCGGATTCAAGTGGGAGCGGCCCGGGGGCAATTCTGAATGCGGACTATTCGCTGAACGGCGAGAACAACCCAGCCAGTGCGGGCGACATCGTTGTCCTTTACGGCACGGGCGGAGGCAGGGTAAAAGGCTCGGTAGGCGACGGCACGATTACTGCTGCTGCCACTTCGCTGGTTGCCGATACCACCGTCACGGTAAACGGGGAGCCTGCGGAAGTTCTGTATGCGGGGAATGCGGGCGGGATTGTGGCGGGCGTGGTGCAGCTGAATATCCGGCTGCCGCTGACAGTATCGGGGACCGTGCCGGTGGTGGTGACGACGGCTGGAGCGTCCAGTCAGGCTACTGTCACGGTAGCCGTGAAGTAGTTACGGAGTTTCGCTCTCCGGTTCGGCGAAAGTGACGGTGGAGTCCGCCGCAAATTTGCGGTAGTTGCTGAACTCCACTTCGTTATTCGTCAGGATCTCGGTGTTTCCCATGGTGGACGAGGCATGCCGGGGCAGAAGCCAGCGCTGGCCCGCGATTTCCACCCGGTGCATGTCAACACTTTTGAGACACCAGGAAGCATAGATTACTGAGTTTTAATCTCTGAGGGTACTTGTAGTGGTTTATTGATCCAGACCTCCTGAGGGGCTGGCAGCGGTTGTGGTGGTTTGCGAACGAAGCGT